>JBFLVP010000020.1:0-80661 GCA_040758395.1 Pseudomonadota bacterium | reverse complement strand
CCGGGGCGATGGCGAAGAACAGCATCACGTTGGCCATCACCTTCTGCGCCTGCGGCCCCTCGAACAGGTCGCGCACCAGGGCGCGGCCGATCACCAGCCCCGCTCCCGCCGCCATGCCCTGCGCCGCTCGCATCAGCACCAGGGTGTCGATGTCATCCGCCAGCGCGCAGCCGAGCGAGGCCAGCGCATAGCCAAGCAGGGCGACCAGCACCACCCGGCGCCGCCCCAGCGCGTCGGACAGCGGCCCGTAGACCAGCATCATCGCGCCGAAGGTCCACAGGTAGTCGCTCAGGGTGCGCTGCATCTCCTGCGGCGTCGCGGAAAGATCGGCCGCGATGGCGGGGAAGGACGGCAGGTAGGTATCGAGCGTGAACGGCGCAAGCATGGCCAGCGCCGCGACCATGAACGACACCCGCAAGGGGTGCGAGGCGGGCATTTACCAGCGGCCGCCGGACACAGCGAGGAAATTCCTCAGCATGTCATGCCCATGCTCGGTGAGGATGGACTCCGGGTGGAACTGCACGCCCTCGACCGTGTACTCGCGATGACGCACGCCCATGATCTCCTCGAACGAGCCGTCGGGATTCTGCGTCCAGGCGGTGATCTCCAGGCAGTCCGGGATGGTCTCGCGCTCGATCACCAGCGAGTGGTAGCGGGTGGCCTCGAACGGATTCGGCAGGCCTGCGAACACGCCCTGGTTCTCGTGGAACACCTGCGAGGTCTTGCCGTGCATGATCTGCTTGGCGCGGATGACATGGCCGCCGAAGGCCTGGCCGATGGCCTGGTGCCCGAGGCACACGCCCAGGATCGGCAGCCGGCCGGCGAAGTGCTTGATCGCCGCCACCGAGATGCCCGCCTCGTTCGGCGTGCAGGGGCCGGGCGAGATGACCAGGTGGGAGGGCGCCATCTGCTCGATGTCCTCGAGGCTCAGCTCGTCGTTGCGACGGACATCGACCTCCGCCCCCAGCTCGCCCAGGTACTGGACGATGTTGTAGGTGAAGGAGTCGTAGTTGTCGATCATCAACAGCATTTGCGGCCCAACCTTGTGATGTTTTATGGCGCACCATGCCATGACTCGAGGTTCTTGCCCGGTCTTGCAGGGATCGCGGTGCGGAAGGAACGGGTAAGCGTCGTATTTGATGCATTATTCAATGCACGGGTTCCGCGGGGCAAGAACGGGAAAAGGGCCTTGCGGCCCTCTCAGCATGCTGGTCAGCACCCCGGTACAAGGGGCGGCGACAACGCCCCGTCCCGCTGCTCAGCCCTTGCGAAGGCTGCGGGCCCGGTTTTCGTCCTGGGTCAGCTCCTCGGGCAGGCAGCCGATGGGCGGCCCCATGTCGCCGCTGGCCTGCTCGAAGCGCACCAGGTAGATCGACTGGCGCGGGTCGGCCTCCGCGTGGCCATAACTGACCACCAGGCCACGCGTGCCCGCTGGCGCGAGCAGCATGCCCGCCCCCAAACCCGGGATGCTGCTTTCCTCTTCGTTGTAGATATCCTCGCTGGCGAACACAATGTCGCCCATCTCGAAGTCGGTACGCATCACCAGACCTCGGCGGAGGCGAGCAGGCGCTCGACGGGACGGTCATTCAGCAGATGCTCGTCGATGATCTCTTTCACATCATCCGGCTGCACGCCGAGGTACAGGCTCCCTTCGGGGTAGACCAGCACACTCGGACCATCATGGCAGGGCCCCAGGCAGCCGGTGTTGGTGAGCAGGAAGGAAGTCCACAGGTTGCGCTCCTGAAACGCCGAGGCAAAGCTGTTGTAGACGTTCATGCCGCCGTTTTCCTGGCAGGAGCCGCGCGGATGCCCCGGCGGGCGAGCCTGGACGCAGACGAGGACATGTTTCTTGGGACGGGGCATGGGATTCTCCTTCAGATGGACGGACGTGCCTGGACTTCTGTCGCGGGCATCGGGTTGGGTGGGGTTTCGCGCAGGGCCAGGCGGATCAGACTGACCATATGGCGCGCCGCTCGTCCGCTGCCGTCCGCGATCTGCTGGCGGCAGGAAAAGCCGTCGGCGACCACGACCGTCCCCTCGGGCGCGCCGCGCACGACGGGCAGCAGATCCTGTTCGGCCATGCGCATGGACACGTCGTAGTGCTCGGCCTCGTAGCCGAATCCGCCGGCCATGCCGCAGCAGCTGGTCTCCAGCAGCTCGAAGCGCAGTTCCGGGATCAGGCCAAGCACCTTGCGCACCGCCTTCATGCCACCGAAAGCCTTCTGGTGGCAGTGCCCGTGCACCAGCACGGTGGTCTCCGGCAAGGCTTGCAGATCAAGCCTGAGACGCTTGGCGGCATGTTCGGCGGCGAGGAAGTCCTCGACCATGTAGACCTGCTTCGCGAGGCGGTCCACCTGCGCCTTGTCCAGGCCGAGCTGGCGGTACTCATCCTTCAGCGCCAGCAGGCAGGACGGCTCGAGGCCGATGACCGGACGGCCAGCATCGACATGCGGCATCAGTGCCGCGACCAGGCGGGACGCCTCGTCGCGCGCCTCCTCCACCATGCCCGCGGCCAGCCAGGTTCGACCGCAGCAAAGTGCGCGGTCCGGGTCGGAGTCCCCCACCGCCGGCTCGGCCAGCCAGACCCGGTAACCGGCCGCGTTAAGCACCGCCAGCGCGTCCTCGGCAAGCTCGGGGGCAAAGTGCCGAGTCCAGGTGTCCAGCAGCAGCACGACCTCGCGTACCGTCTCGCCCTGCGGCTCGAAGCTGCCCCCATGGGCGTAGGGGCGCGGCGCAGGCTCCGGAAGATCGCGTCGCGCCGCGATACCGAACAGGCGTTCGCCCAGCTTGCGCACCCACGGCAGGCGGTTGCGCAGACGCATCGCCATGCCCAGTCCCGGCACGGCATGCAGAAGCTGCGGCAGCCCGGCGATCAACCGGTCGCGAAACGGCACGCCACGCCGCGCATTGCGCTGGGCGCGCGCTTCGACCTTCAGGGCGGCCATGTCCACCCCGTTCGGGCACTCACGCTTGCAACCCTTGCAGGCGACGCACAGATCCATCGCCTCCCACAGGCGCGGATCGTCGAACGGATCGTCCCCCAGCTCGCCGTTGAGCGCCGCCTTCAGGGCCTGGACCCGTTCATGGGTGGAATGGAGCGGGTCGTCGGTGATGCGGAAGCTCGGGCACATCACTCCCTTGTCCTTGCGCTGGCAGGCCCGGTTCCCCATGCACAGCGCCACCGCGCGGGCATAATCGCCGCCGTTTTTCGGGATGCCCGCGTAGGCATCGCCCTGCCCGACCTGGGCATAGGCCGACCAGTCCAGCGCATGGGTCATGACCTGAGCCTGTTCACGCGACATGGCTGGCCCCCTGCCCCGCATCCGCCATCAGCTGTTCCAGCCACGCCTTCTGCCGCTGGTTCGCCCGCTTGGTCTGCAGGTACTCGCGGATGCGCGGGGTCGCCTGTTCGAGGGACTCGCGCAGCTCGGAGAACACGGCCTCGCAACGGATCAGGTGGAAGCCGAGGGGGGACTCGACCACACCGGAGGTCTCTCCCACCTTCAGTGCGAACAGCGCCTCGTCCAGCTCGGGATACAGCATGTTGCGCCGCAACTCGCCCAACATGCCGCCGTCCATGGCGGTCGGGCATTCGGAGTAGCGCTGCGCCACCAGGGCAAAACTCTGGGTATGGAGCGCAGCGGCGGCCTCCTTGATGCGCGCCAGGGCGACATCGCGCCGGTTTTCGGCGTAGTCCTCGTTGATCGTGATCAACAGATGACGCGCGCGCCGTCGCTCGGGCGCGACGAAACGATCACCATGCAGCCGGTAGAACAGCTCGATGTCCACCCCGCTGATCTCGTCGGCCACCCCGGCCACCCGCTCAAGGACCGTGTCCATCACCAGTTGCCGACGCAAGGCATCGCGCAGCAACTCGGTATTCAGCCCGTTGCGTTCCAGATCGCCCGCAAAGGTCTCGTTGTCTTCATAGCGCTGGCGCAAGCCTTGCATCGCCTGATCAACCGCGGCTTCCGGCACATGCACTCCGAGGGCCTCGGGCGAGCCCAGCACGCGCCGCTCGAGCTCCAGCCGCCGTGCGGTGACCTCAGCCACCCGCTCGCGCTGGGCCTCGTCCAGTTCGGCCGTGGTGCGCCCGAACAACTGCTGGGCCACCTGGAGCTCGACGTAGGAGGAGCTCATTCCGGCGCCCCCTCGCCCGTCTTCGGTGCGGCCTCCAGTGGCTCCAACAGGGTCTCCGGCACTTGCAGAACCTGGCCGGGAAAGATCATGTGGTAGATCACCCGGCCCTCGCCTCCCTGCTCGCGGATCACGCGCAGCACCTCGCCGACCGTGCCGGCGGGCACCCGCACCTCGCCGTCCACCGCCAGGCTCAGGCGGGTGCGGACCTTTTCGCGCGCCTCGTACTTGCTCGGCGTCCAGGGCTCGTCGCCCGCGATCAGCTCCTCCTCGCGGCAGCCGACCTTGCGCTGCTGGTCGAGGAAGTGGACGGTATAGATCACCTGATCCTGCAGGAAGCTGCCAATGTCGATGACATGCCCGACGCTGCCCCGCCGGATCAGCAGGTCGCCGATCGCCATGCCGGGGTAGGTGCCGTCGTTGCGCACATTGCGGATCACCCGCACCTCGTCGCCGTAGTCGAAACGCGAGCGCATGGGAGCAGGCTCAGGCGCTCTGAACGAGGGCAAGCGGCACGAACGTGGACTGCGGCTCGTGCATGTGGAACACCTTGAAGACCTTCTCGGACAGGGCGTTGGATTCGACGAAATCCTGATAGGCGCGGATCAGCAATACACGATAGGCCATGAAGCGAGGCTCGCCGGCCGCCGGTATGGCGTTCAGGCCATGCTCCAGGTAGTTATGGAAGCGTTGCAGGATATGCAGGCGGTTCACATGGACAACCTGCTCGTCGTAATCGATATCGAAGAAATCCAGGAACTCTTCGGCGGAGGACAGCTCATCGAGCAGATCGTCAAGTTCGGTCGTGGTCATGATTGATCCCTCCTCGGGGCGGTAAAGTTCAGTCAAGGGCCGGGCGGACAGCGTCCAGCAGGGCGCGCGCGCCCAACCGGTCCTGGGGGTCCAGGCCGGCAAGGTGCTCCAGCAGGGCGGCGCCCTGCGTATTGTTCCCCAGACGCAGATCGAGATAGGCCAGCGCCTTGAGGACCATCAGGTGGAAGCGCAACAGGGTCATCGCCGGCCCGGCGCCAAACCCGGCCACATGCGCGGACGACAACGCGCGCCAGTCCGGCGGACAACCCAGGCGTGTCGCACTGACCGCGAGGGCGCGCTCGGCCACGGCCCGGGCCTCGGCCAGGCGGTGGCGATAGAAATGATTGCGATACAGCGCCACCAGCACCGCGAGCGCATCCGGCGCCAGCGCCTCGGCGCGGGCCAGCGGCGCATCGGAGGCCCCTTCGGCATAGCCGTCCGCGGCCTCTTCGAGCAGATCCCAGACGCCCTCCGGCAACGGGTCGTCGTAGTAGAGCGGCTGGGCTTCGAAATCGAGCAGATCCATCAGGCTGACCCCTCACGCTGTTCCGCAAGCACATCCACCGCGCACTCGCCGGGGCCATCGCAACTGCCGCAGGGCGGCTCGGCGGGGTCCAGCCCCGCGGCGACGAGACGCGACTCCAGGCTCTTGACCCGATCCAGCAGACAGGACAAGGCCTTGCCGACCGGGTCGGGGATCAGGTGATGGTCGAGATTGATGCCATCCGGCGAGAAGCTCTCCCGCTCGGTCCGCACGATGCGTCCCGGAATGCCGATCACGGTGCGGTCGGACGGAACATCCTTGACCACCACTGAGTTGGCGCCGACCCGGGCGCGTTCCCCCAGCGTGATCGGCCCGAGGATCTTGGCGCCAGCGCCGACCAGCACGCCGTCGCCGAGAGACGGGTGACGGCGGCCCTTGCGCCAGCTGGTGCCACCGAGGGTGACGCCGTGATAGAGGGTCACGTCGTCACCGAGCACCGCCGTCTCGCCAATCACCACCCCCGCGCCATGGTCGATGAAAAGCCGGCGGCCGATGACGGCACCCGGGTGGATGTCGATATTGGTGAAGAAGCGGGTCAGCGAGCCGAGCATCCGCGCGGGGAAACGCCAGCCGCGCCGCCACAGCCCGTGCGCGAGGCGGTGCAACATGACCGCGTGCACGCCGGGATAGGTCAGCAGCACCTCGATCCGGGTACGGGCCGCCGGATCGCGCGCGAACACGCAGGTCACGTCCTCGCGCAGCAGGCTCCAGAGGCCCGGGGCCTTGTCGGGCACGTTCTCCAGCACCCCTTCGCCGGTCTTGGAATTCATGCTGCTCATCCCCTCTGCCCCACGAACGGCGCCGCCGCCGGAAGGGCCGTCTGATAGAACGCCGTCAGCTCCTCGGCCAGCGGCGCGCGCTTGGCGCGGGTGACGAAATCGCGGATCTGCGGCAGCAGGTCATTGGCCTGAGCCCGGCTGAGGATCAGGCCGAGCTGGGCATAGGCCGCCATCACGCCATGCGCGCCCGAATGCTTGCCCAGCACCAGGCGATGGCTGCGACCGACCTCGACCGGATCGAGCGCCTGGTAGTTCGCCGGGTCCTTGAGCAGGCCGTCCACGTGGATGCCCGCTTCATGGGTGAAGGCGCCCTCGCCGACCACGCTCTTATGCCAGCCGACCGGCCGGCCCGAGGCTTGCGCGACCCGCTCGGAGAGGGCCGGAAAGCCGGTCAGGTCGATCCCGATCCGGCGCCCGCAGATCTTGACCAGCCCTACGGCGACTTCCTCGAGTGCGGCATTGCCCGCCCGTTCGCCCAGCCCGTTGACCGTGGTGTTGACGTGGGTGGCGCCACCACGCACGGCGGCCAGGGTGTTGGCGGTGGCAAGACCCAGGTCGTCGTGGGCATGCATCTCGATCTCGAGGTCGACGGCCCGGCGCAAGGCGGCGATGCGCTCGACGACGTCGAACGGCCCCATCACCCCCAGGGTGTCGGCGAAGCGGAACCTTTGCGCACCCGCATGCTGTGCGGCCTCCGCCACCTGGAGCAGGAAATCGGGATCGGCGCGCGAGCTGTCCTCACCGCCGACCGAAACCTCGAGCCCCAGCTCTCGGGCAATCGCCACGTGTCGCTCAACGCTGTCCAGCACCCAGGCGCGCGACTTGCCGAGCTTGCGCTCGATCTGCTGGTCCGAGACGGGGATGGAGACATCCACCATCGCCACCCCCAGGTCGCCGCACAGGCGGATGTCGTCCTCGCGCATGCGGCTCCACACCAGCAACCGGGCCGACAGACCGAGGCTGGCAATGGCGCGGATGTCTTCACGCTCCACCTCACCCATCGCCGGAATGCCGACTTCAAGCTCCGGTACGCCCAGGGCATCCAGGCGGCGGGCGATGTCGAGCTTCTCCTCCAGGGTGAAGGCCACCCCCGCCGATTGCTCACCGTCGCGCAGGGTGGTGTCGTCGATGATGACCGGAGCGGAAAACATGGTGGATACGGACCTCTGGCAAGCAACTGATTAACTCTAAGCAAGCGCGGTGCCAGAAAAACAGTTCTTGTTTTTCAACAACTTGAGAAATACATGAGGCAGAAGAGACACGACAGCCACAGTGCCGGAACGGCTTTTGGCGGGTTTGCGACAAAATCGCGGACCGCGCGGGCACGCAAGAAAAAATGCAGGGGGCCCTCGGGCCACGATCCAGCCTGTAGCCCGGATGGAACGAAGTGCAATCCGGGGCGTTCATCCCGGATTCCGGCTTGCGCCTGCATCCGGCCTACATGAACTGGTGGCTCACACCGGAGTAAAACCCGGACCTGCAGGAGCGGACCTCGATCGTGATATCCCGGACGCTGGATTGCGGCCCGAGGTCCGCTCCTGCAGCGTTGTTGCCCCGCCTATCGCACGCCGTCCTTGATCGCGAGCGTCAGCCGACGGCGCCCGGTGAAGGCATGGCTCGCTTCTTCATGAGGGCCAAGGCCGCCTTCCCCGGAAACCCGTGAAGAACAAAAAACCCCGGCGCGGGTGCGCCGGGGCCGACCATGAACCTGCGTACCGGGTATACGCAGTGTTGCCATATGTTGCCCTTACACGGCTCCGCGCGCCTCGTAGCGAACCTCGACCGCGAGCCCGGCCACGTCGGCCAGATCCACGCTTTCATACTTCGGCTTGTAGGAGGCGACGGCCTCGTAGACGGTCATGACCTTCTCGCCGGAGCTCTGGCCCTTGAAGTCGCCCTTTTCCAGCACCAGCTCGTCGAGCAGCTCGTTCCAGACCATGCCTTCGAGCAGCGGGATCAGGACCAGACGCGCGCCACCCACACGGGTCTGCACACCCTTGCCGAGGTTGCGCACGAACATGACGACCATCGCACCTTCGGCCAGGTCGGCGCCGTACATCTCGAGGAGGGCCGGCAGCTCGGCCAACTCGTCGAGGAAACCGGCCAGCATCAGGATGTGCTCGGCATTGCTGAGCATGACCGCCTGCTTGAGCACCGCCTTGGGCGGCTTGCGGCGCCCCTGGGCATCGCCGACCTCGCCCTCGCGGATCACCAGTTCGCCGCGATAGGCATCCAGGCCGGGCTTGCCCGCAGGCTCGCGGAAGTTCTGGTTGAACAGCAGGCCGCGGCCTTCGTAGTTGGACAGAAGCATGATTACTCCGAAAAACAAGGTTGCTGTTAGTGGAAGCCGGCCTCAGGCGTAGACCGGCGCGAAGGCCTGCTCGGGGTTTTCCACCGGCCCGTTCTCGCCCCAGTACGGCGAGAGCTTGCGCAACTGCGCCACGATCGGCGGCACGGCGGCGATGACGCGATCGATCTCCTCCGCCGTGTTGTAGCGCGAGAGCGAGAAACGGACCGTGCCGTGCGCCGCGGTATAGGGAATGCCCATCGCACGCATCACATGCGAGGGTTCGAGCGAACCGGAGGTGCAGGCCGAGCCGCTGGAGGCGGCGATGCCCTGCTTGTTGAGCAGCAGCAGGATGGCCTCGCCCTCGATGTATTCGAAGGCGATGTTGCAGGTATTCGGCAGGCGGTTGTCCGGATCGCCGGTGACGAAGGCGTTCGGCACCTGGGCAAGGATGCCCTGCTCCAGCCGGTCACGTAAGGCACGCACCTCGGTGTTTTCATACGCCATGTGCGAAAGCGCCTGCTCGCAGGCCGCGCCAAGCGCCACGATGGAGGCGCTGTTCTCGGTCCCGGCGCGGCGACCGCGCTCCTGATGCCCGCCGCGCAACAGCGGGCGGAAGCGCGCGCCGCGACGCAGGTAGAGCACGCCGATGCCCTTGGGCGCATGCAGCTTGTGGCCGGAAATGGACAGCATGTCGATCTTGCCAGACTTCAGATCCATGGGAACCTTGCCAACCGCCTGCACGGCGTCGGTGTGGAACATCACACCCTTCGCGTTCGCCATCTCGGCCATTTTTTCGACCGGGAACAGGGTGCCGGTCTCGTTGTTGGCCCACATCACGGACACGATGGCGACCTTGTCACTGAGCAATTTCGCGTACTCGGTGAGATCCAGCCGTCCCTTGCCGTCCACCTTCAGGTAATGGACGGTATAGCCTTCCTTTTCCAGGTGCTGGCAGAGACTGAGGATGGCGGGGTGCTCGACCGTGGTGGTGATGAGCTCGCGCCGCTCGGGCTGGGCCCTGAGCGCAGAGAGAATCGCGGTGGAGTCGGACTCGGTGCCGCAAGAGGTGAAAATGATCTCCGAATCGTGCTCCGCGCCAATGAGGGCCTGCACCTGCTGGCGCGCCTTCTTGAGCGCCATGCCGACCTTGTTGCCGAAGCTGTGCAGGGAAGATGGATTGCCGAACTGCTCGGTGAAATACGGCAGCATGGCCTCCACCACGGACGGATCGACACGGGTGGTGGCGTTATTGTCGAGATAGATCGGGTTCATGGCTCAAGCCCCCGGAGTTACGCACGCCCCGGCGGGCGTGGTGGCGCGCACCGGCACCAGTTTCACGAACTCGCCCAACGCCTCCATCATCTTCTGCTGCACGCCCTGCAGGGTCAGCGCTTCCATCTGACAACCGGCGCAGGCGCCCTTCATGCTCACGTAGATGGTCTTGCCGTCGATATCGACCAGTTCGATATCGCCCCGGTCGCGTTGCAGGGTCGGGCGCACCTCCTCGATCACCTGCTGGATGCGCTTGACCCGCTCCAGGGTGGAAAGCTTGCCGCTCGCAGCGACCGGCGAGGTCGCCTGCGCGGGCTTGAAGGACTCGCCGCGCTCGGCCAGCACCTTGGCGAGGATCTCCTCGATGCCCTCGTGACAGGCCGCGCAGCCGCCGCCGGCCTTGGTGTAGTTGATGACGTCCTGCACCGTGGAGAGGTTATTGGCGCGCACGGTGTCCTCGATCATCACCGCGTCGATGGCAAAGCACTTGCAGATCAGCGCACCTTCCTCGTGGTCATCCTTCCACTCCTCGCCGCGATAGTTGGCGACCGCGGCTTCCAGCGCCTCGCGCCCCATCACCGAGCAATGCATCTTCTCCGGCGGCAGGCCGTCGAGGTAATCGGCGATGTCCTGGTTGGAGACCTTGAGCGCTTCGTCCAGGGTCTTGCCCTTGATGATCTCGGTCAGCGCGGAACTGGAGGCGATGGCCGAACCGCAGCCGAAGGTCTGGAAGCTGGCATCGAGGATGCGCTCGCTTTCAGGATCGACCTTGAGCATCAGGCGCAGCGCGTCGCCACAGCTGATGGAGCCCACCTCTCCGGTGGCATTGGCGTCGCTCAGCGCGCCGGCGTTCCGCGGATTGAAGAAGTGCTCCTGGACTTTTTCGGAGTATTCCCACATGGCGCGACCCTCTGGTTGATGCGGTGTGCGTGGCTGGTGTGGATCAGGCGGAGAAGGACTTGCCGCAGCCGCAGCTGTTGCTGGCGTTCGGGTTTTCGAACTTGAAGCCGGAACCCTCCATCGAGTCGATGAAGTCGACGGTAACGCCGGTCAGCATGCCCGCGCTCTGCGGGTCGACGAGGATGGAGACGCCGTTGCAGTCCACCACGGTGTCGTCCGCATTGGCGGCCGCCTCCAGGCGTAGGCCGTATTGCAGGCCGGAGCAGCCGCCGCCGGTCACGGCGATGCGCAGTCCGAACACGGGGTCGGCGGAACCATCGATAAAGCGCTTGACGGCCTTCACGGCGCCGGGGGTCAGGGTCAGCATGGCAAGCTCCTTGGGCTAGCTCGGTGATGGGGTGGCGGTTTGCCACCCAGGCCTAGGCCCTTGGTCAAACCGCGTTTACACCTTGAGTCTTTGCACGCACCATGCCAGCCAACCAGGAAAGTTCAACACATTGATTTAAAACAAAATAAAAAGCCCACCAAGGCATGATGGGCTGTTCGAAAGAAAACGTGTCCGAAGCTTTGTCGCGTTTGCTACACGACACGGACACGCGCCGGGGGCTGCCCGACAAAGCGGATGCGCGGGGCGATGGCCGGCGTCATGCTCACCACGCCGGTATCGTCGATGACCATGGCCTGGGCGATGCCCATGCGCGCGGCCACGACCGGCCAATCCTCCGCCCCGGCCACCACCAGGGCGGTGGCGGCGGCATCGGCCCAGGCCCCGTCGGGGTGGACGATGGTGGCGGACACGACATGCTCGGCCGGCCAACCGCTGCGCGGATCAAGAATGTGCGGATAACGGCGGCCGCCCCACTCCCTGTAGCGCTCATAGGTGCCGGAGGTGACGATGGCCTCGCGCCCCTCGGCGTCCAGCGCCGCGATCACGCCCTCCCCTTGCGGATGGCGCACGCCGATCCGCCAGGGACGGCCGTCCCTCAGGCCGGACACCGCCAGATTGCCGCCCAGGTTGACGACGGCATTGCCCAGCCCCCGCGCGGCGAGATCGCCCAGCGCCCGGTTCAGGGCCTCGCCCTTGGCATAACCACCCAGGTCGATCCGCACATGCGGATTGCCGCTGCCCACCCCTTGCGCGCCGAACGCGAGATCGGACAAGGACGGCGCGCGGGCGCACACGGCCTCCACCTCGTCGGCGGACGGCGGCGCGTCCCGTCGCTGGAGATCGGACTGAAAATCCCACAGCGCGATCAGATGCCCCAAAGCCGGGTTGAACAGGCCACCCGAGGCCATCGCCGCCTCGCGCGCACCACGCAGCAGCGCCTCCAGGTCGACGCTGAGCGGCATGGCGCGGCCTTCGGCGAGCGCCGCGTTCAAGCGGGAAAGCTCCCCCGGTTTCCAGGCATGCCAGTCACGGTTCATGCGCAGGAATTCGTGTTCGATTTCATCCAGCGCGGCATTCACCCTGGCCTCGGGTCCCTCGGCCCCGAGATGGATCACGGTGCCGAAGACATACATCTCGCGCGACACCAGCCCCGCGCGCGCGCCGACCTCGGCAAATGACAGCAGGCCCGCGCCCAGGCCAAGCCCCATGCCGACGCCCAGCCCCAGTTTGAGAAAGTTTCGGCGTGTGACGTTCATTGAGTTCACTCCCCCCGGGCCTCAGCCGAGCACATGTTCATAGACAAGACGGAGCGCCTCGCGCTCCACCGGCGGCAGATCGCGCGCCTCGGTGATGGCGATGAAGCGACCGCCGACACGCTCCACTTCGGCAAACGGCGGATCGATCATGGTCAGCCCCATGGCCCACAGTCGCAGCGGCCCGGCGGTGGTCGCCAGCAAACCGTGGAATTCCGTTTCGACGCGCAAGTCATCGACGCCCAGGCCCAGCCATTCCGCCGACATCCTCGCCAGCGCGGCGGGGTGCCAGTCCACCGGCGAAACCGCCCCGTCCCCGTGGGGCGGAGCGTCCGGCAACCATGCCATGTCGCCGTCCAGCGGGGAAAACCCGAATACGCCGTGGGCAAAGCGCAGGAAACGCAGCCGCGCGCTGGTGGCCTGCTTGTGAAAGAAGACCACGCGCGCACCGAAGTCTTTCATCGAGCCTGCGTTCATCGTCGGGAATCAGGCCGCGAGCGGCATGGGCGCATGGGTGTGGCAACTCTTCGGGCAGACCCGCCCGCAGGACCCGCAGCCGATGCAGTCCAGCGCGTTGGCGATGGCCATCACCATCATGTTGTCCTCGTCTTCTTCGTCATCCTCCACCTCACGCTCCACCAGCTCGAATACATCGCGCGGGCAGACCTTGTAGCAACGACCGCAACCGATGCAGGTCGCCGCGTTGAGATCGGTGACGAAGGTCGGGGTATAGACCTCGCCGCCGCGGGTCAGTCCGGTAATGGGTTCCATCAGGCAATCCTCGATACATCCACAATCATGAAAACGCGGGCCATGTTTCATAGCCCCCCGCCGGGCCAGGCATCGGCCCGAAGGCATCGCGCACAGGACCGCTCCCGGCGCTATAGCAACCGTCAAAACCTATCGGCCCGGGGACGGGGTCTCTTACGCCGCTCCCTGGGCGGCCATCAGCCGGGCATTGACTTGCGCCCAGGCCTGGCAAGCGTCGTAGGTGGACTGGGCGATGCCGGGGATCTCCTCGTAACCCGCAGGCAAGCGGTCTTCCACCAGATCGTGCAGTTGCGAGGCCCATTCCTGGGCGATGCGCTTGAGCTTGCGCACCTCTTTGTCCAGTGCCTTGATTTCATCGTCGGTCATTGCTCGCCCCTTACAGTCCGGCCACATCCGGGTATTTGCCGATGATTTCCAGCGCCACGGACAGGACTTTGTCGCCCTCGTCCTTCATCTTGGAGAGCGAATCGAAACCGAAGCGATGCACATCGCGCACGGTGCGATCCATCACCACCAGCTTGCCGACGGTGATGATCGCGCGGCCAAAACCTTCGTGGGTGATGTTGACCATCGGCACCGCCATCAACTTGCACTCGGCCTCGATCAGCGCGGCGATGGCGTTGTAGAAGGCGCGCACGCGGGACAAGGTGACTTCGTCCGGGTCGCCGATCACCGGGATCTCGCGGCGCTGTTCCTTGGTCAGGACGTAGGGCGCGAGGATGCGCTCGACCGGCCAGCCGTCATAGGTGCCGTAGCTGTCCAGGGCGCGGGTCTGGCGGACCATTTCCTTGATGAAATCGGTAGTGAGGAGACCTTCTTCGGCCACCGTGGTCGCAACGTCGCTCATCGTTTGTTCTCCGTAAAGATCATGGGTTGTGAAGGAGCGAGGGCCCCGCCCTGGGCGAGGGCCTCGTTCGTCGAAAGCATGCGCGGCGCAAGGCGCGCGCTCCGGGACATGAAACGCGAGACCAGCAGTCCGAGCGCCAGGCCAGCCAGGGCCCCGAGCACCGCCACGCCCTCGCCCGCGTCTGTCCCCGAGAGCCACGCGCCACCCAGCAGCATCCCGAACAGGGGCGGGATGTAGGCGAGCACGGCGGCGGCGGTCAGCGCGGTGTCTTCGAGCGCGAGCCAGACCTCGTCCCCCACACGGGCGCCGGCCCGGTTTTCCATGCGCCAGCGCGCGGGACGCGGACGCACCAGGCGACCGAGCCTGGAGACGCCGCAGCCGCCGCCATGCTCGCAGCTGCCGCAGGCCGACTTGACGCTCACCTCGACGATCGCGATCTCGCCCTCCAGGGCGACCACGCGCGCGCGCTCGGTCATCATTCCTGCCAATCCTCATCCGCCATCGCGGCGAAGCGGTTCGCGTCACGCGGCTTGCCGGCCTGTTGCAGCGCCTTCGCCAGCCAGCCGGAAGGACCGTCGCGCAGCTCTTGGCGCAACATGGCAAGCGCGTCGGCGATCCGCGTACCCGGCTCCACTTTGACCGGATGGATGCCGCGCGCGAGCAACTGCTGGACTGCCGAGGCGCCCACAGCCTGGCAGTAGACCGCCGCGCACCCCGTCAGCAGATCCATCTTGGGCGCCAGCTTGTCCTCGTTGCCGTCCATCGCCTCCGGCGCGAATTCGGCAATCTCCTCCAGCCGCGCGCCATCCTCGCTCACCGAATAGATGGCAAAGGCGAGCGCTGCTCCAAAGTGCTGGTCCACATGCTGGCGGTCCGTGCTGGCAAAGGCGATGCGAAGAGTCATGCCGAGTACCTCAGTGGACGGTTCCACTCGCCGCAAATGTCGCAACACCGGGGGCGTCCGGCTGGCGGAAACGGGAGTGGTAGGGGGCGAGTTCGTGGTGATGGGCATGGTGTTCAAGCCTCAGGTTGGCCAGGTCGAAAAGGGCCTGGCGGGTGCCGCGATAGCCGACCCAGGTGCGTTGGTAGCCGCCCACCTGGTCATACAGGGGGAAGCCCGCGCGCAGGATGGGCACGGACAGGCGCTGAGCGGCGGCCACCACGTGCGAGGAGCCAATCAGCAGTTCGGCATGGCGCTCGCGGCAGCGCGTTTCCAGGTCTTCCAGATCGCCGATCAGCACTTCGTCCGCCGCCACCGCGTGCAGGGCCGGGCCGCGCGCGGGGGCCACCGCCGCCACCACCTCGCCGCCCATGCCGCGCACCAGGCGGCTCATCGCCAGCAGCAGGTCAGGGTCGGCGGCGATGCCGACCCGCGCGAAGCCCATCATGAAGTGGGTGTCCACCATGGCGTCCTGCAACTGGGCGCGCTGGCGCTCCAGCCGTGCGGGCACGGGGCGTCCGGAGACTTCGGACAGCGCCATCACGAAGGCGTCCACCGCCTCCAGGCCAAGCAGGGTGTCAAAACGGAAGTCCGGCACTCCGGTGCGCCGCTCCAGCGCCTCGGCGGCTGCCGAGAGGGAGCGCCCGATGGTCAGGCTGGCGCAGGACTCGCCCATGCGGGCGATGTCTTCGACACGAGCGCCACCGATGGTCAACGGGTTGAAATCGTCCTCGATCAAGTGACCGTCCATGGCATCGCCAAGGTCCGGCAGGATGATGGCACTCAGGCCGAATGCCTCTACCATCTCGCGGATCGCCTCAATGTCTCCAGGCGTCAGCATGGCGCTGGCGAGAATGTTGATCTGGCGAGGGGCGGAGCCGACACGGGTACGGTCTTCCGGCACCAGAATCTCGATCATGGCCTTGACCGCGTCGGCGTAACCGGACTCCAGACAACCGCTGAAATCCGGCGTGTTGACCGGAATCACCGCCACATGGTCGTACTGCGGGTATTCCAAGCGGAAGCGCCTGACCAGGCCATGGATATCCGTGCCCTGGGTCTCGGACAAGCCCGTGGTGGGCAGCCCGATCAGGTCGGGCTTGGACTTCTCGCACAGGGTCGCCAGACCCTGGATCACGTTGTCGTCCGCGCCCAGCACGGTCGAGGCCTGGTCCATGGCGGTGGTCTGGAGCGGGATCGGCTCGCGGAAATGGCGTACGAAGAACACCTTGGCGAAGGCCGTGCAGCCCTGCGAGCCATGCATCATCGGCATCGCGCGGTGGATACCAAGAAAGGCCAGCGAGGCCCCGGTCGGCGCGCTGGTCTTGAGCGGATTGACGGCCAGCGCCTTGTTGCGCTTGATGATCTCGGTCATGGTCAGCCTCTCACGGCAAACGGAGGGGGAAAGTCATTCAGGGCGGGCTCCTCGCACACCTCGCGCTCAAGCTCTTCGTCCGTTTCGTCGTCCGGCTCCAGCGCGCAATGCGCCACGCCCGCCACGCGCTTGTTCGTGGCCCAGGGCGCGTCGGCGCGCACCTGCGACCACACCGGGCTTTCCAGACTGAGGGCGATCTGGCGTGCCAGCTCCACCATGCCGGTGTAGCCCGCATAGGCGAATTCGCGCTCCTGGTTGCTGTCCAGGAAGGGCATGCGCGCCTTGAGCGCGGTGTAAAGGCTGCGCCCTCCGGCGATCATGATGTCCACGCCCAGCCGGTAGCAGGTGTCGAGCAACTCGCGCGCACCCTCGCCCTTGAGCATCAGTGCGTCTTCGCCCATCAGCTCGCGGATGCGCGCCTTGTCCTCCTCGGTGGACTTGCCGGTGCCGGTGGCCACCACGTCCATGCCCAAGTCCTGCAAGGCGGACACGATGGACCAGGACTTCACCCCGCCAGTGTTGAGCAGCACCTTCTTGCCGCGCAGACGTGCGCGCCAGGGCTCAAGCTCGGCATGGATGCGCGCCTCCTCGCGCGCGATCAGCGCCTCGGTGCGCTCACTCAAGTCCGGGTCGCCGATCAGACGGGCGAATTCGCGCAGAGCCTGCGAGGTGTCCTGCACGCCGTAGAAGCTGCCCTCGAAATAGGGAATGCCGAAGTTGTCCTCCAGCTTGCGCGCCACATTCAGCAATGCCTTGGCGCACACCACCATGTTGGCCTTGGCGCGGTGCATGGCCTGCACCTCGCGGAAACGCGCGTCGCCGGAGAGGGTGCAGATCACCCGTAGCCCCAGTTCGTCGAACAGCGGGGCGACATGCCAGAACTCGCCGACGATGTTGTATTCGCCGATCAGGTTGATGTCGTGGATGCGGATGCCGCGCTCCGCATAGTCACGCGCCACCGCCTCCGGCACCGGATCCGGCTCACCCGTGCCGATCACGTACTTGAACATGGCGTCCCCGCCGATGCGGTTGCCCAGGTTCTTGGTGCCGTAGAACCCGGCCGCATCCACCGGCACGACCGGCACGCCCCAATGCTCGGTGGCCGCCTTGCAGGCCGCATCCACGTCGTCGCCGACCAGGGCGGTGACACAGGTGTTGTAGACGAACACCGCCGCCGGATGGTAGTTATCGATGGCCTGTTTGATGGCGTGGAACAAGCGCTTCTCGCCGCGCCCCATGATGACGTCCTGCTCGGTTAGATCGGTGGTCATGCCGATCTTGTAAAGTGTGGGACCAGACGAGCGCGTGCCCCGGTTGTTCCATGAATTGCCCGCGCAAGCGATGGGCCCGTGGATGATGTGCGCCACGTCCGCGATCGGCAGCAGGGCGATCTGCGCCCCATCGAAGGCGCATCCTCCAGCGGTGGCTCCCGGCTTGGGACGAGCACAGCCGGATTTCTCCTTCTTGTTGTGGGAGCAGGCTGGCTCGTTGAGGAGTTCGGCGATGTCGGATGCCTTCACGTACGCCCCCTGCATGACCTGTGGGATTCGGATACCTGTCTTATCAGCAATCCACATGCCAGCACGCAACATATTGTTATAAAAAGACTTTCACCCATAACCGCATGTCGCGTTCACGACAAGCGGCGGCCTGTGTCGGATATCCCCCATGATCGTGGAAGGTTTTGGAATGCAGACGCGCAACCCATCGGCCCGAGGATGGGCCTCCTACGGGTGATTTGCCGCCCGTTGGCGCTACCCCGCCGCGAAAACACCGCCGCGAGACACCTCCGAGCGCTCGGCCTTCAGGCGGAATACGGGCGATCCAACCAATCGGCCAGCAAGGTGGCATCCCGCTCGGGCAGGTACTCCATGCCCTGCGCGAGATCTTCGCCCACGGCATGGGACAAGGCCTTTGGAACGCCGGCGGCGGCGACCATGTGGAAATACCAGGCGGCGGGGTAACCGCGCTGTTTGTCGAAAGCCTGGATCGCTTCCGCCCGACCCAACCCATCGTGCGCAACGATCATGGCGGGGCCGGTATCGAGCGAAACCGGGCGAGCGCTGAGCACCGGCTGGCGGAATCGGTCGAGATGCTCGGACAGGGCGAATGCCCAATGCTCGCAGAACGGACGCGGAGCAGCGCTGGAGCGATCCCAGTCCTCCACAAAACGGCAGGCGGGCGGCGCTTCGGGACGCTGACCTCGCAGGCGAGCGAGAAAATCGGCGATGGCGGTCACACGGCGAAAGCGGTAGAGCGGCTGGCCAAGCGGACCGTGTCCGGGCGGTGCGTAGCGATGGGGCGATTCAAGCACATCCTCAAGCTCGGTCGGAGGGCGCTCCGGGTCGAAGAGCGCCCGGTCGGCCACCTCGCGCAGCTCTTCGACTTCAAGCTGGACGAACTGACCGGCCCCAGCCCCGCACGAGGCGACCAGGAAGTGGGTCTGGCCTTCGTAGCGACTCAACCACAGGCCCTTATCCCGATAGGCTTCGAACAACGCCGCGCCATCTTCGCCATACTCTGACCAGACGCGCTCAATCCAAGCGACCGCGTCGCCGTCCAGCACGCACCCTTGCGAATCATGCAGGCGACCAGGCCGATACCAGCCTCCCCGACCAAGCACGCGCCTGAAGCGCAGCCGGGGCCACAGTTCATGTACGGTCTGTAACAAGGATTGATGGTCCGGCGCGACGGGGATCAAGGGACAGAGGCGCGCCAATTCGGCTGCGCCATCCATCAATTCGGCCTGATTCATGCGTCGTCATCCTCGTCGTGCAGCGCGATGACCACACCGCTGGCGTTTTCGAGACTCCCGGTCAACTGGATGCAATGCTGGCCGGCATCCGCGAGATAGAGATCAAACCCCTCACAGCTCATGAACGGAGGCTGTCGCGCGGGCATGTCGTTTTCGCTGCACACGGTGAAATGCACACCCGGATAAAGCCCGCGCAGGGACGACGCGGCGCCCGTCATGTCGAGGGAAGACACCAGCACGCGCCGGACCTCGTCCAGCATGGCGGATTCCAGGCCACGCGCGGCGCTCACAGGCCGTCCTCTTCGTCATCCTCCGGGGTAAAGCGCGCCAGGCTCGCGGCCTCCACGCCCATCACGCGCGCCAGCCAGGGCGGCGGGCTCTGCATGGCTTCCTGCAACTTGGGCAGGACCTCCAGCACCTCGCCGCCGGACGGAACCTTGATCGGATGAGCCCCGGCGCGCACCACTTTGGCGGCGGCGGGACCGCCGATGGATTGCACGTAAAGGATGTGACAATCGCCAATCATGGCCGCGCGCGCGGCGTTCTTGTCTTCGGACTCGTCAGCATCCAGCGTGGAGCGTACATCGATCAGGCGAACCGCATCCAGCCCGACCTGGTAAACCAGGAAACGCACGCAGGAACCGAAGTGACCATCAAGGCTCTGGCCACTGTTGGAGGCCACCGCTACCCGCAGCGAGCCAGGCAGGTCGCCCTCGGCGTAAGGCTCGGGGACCGGCAGATCGCCGCCCGCGATGCCTTCGCCCCAGAGATGACGGACCGCCGCCTTGAGCGATTCGCCGTCCATGCCGGGATCGACGATCTCATCGCCTTGCAGGATGGCCTTCAGATCGGCGACGGTGACGCGCGTCAGGCCCTCCTCGGTGAGCGGAACGCCATAGCGCTCGCCCAGCGCGCCGATGAAGGCGCGCAGATCCACCCCTGGCAGGGTGCGAGCGGCCATGCCTATACGCAGCGCGACATCGCGCGAACCTACGGATGCGGTATTCATGCGCGAGCTCCTTGGTTGCGCCAGACCCGGCCATGCCGTGCCCGGCTCGTCCTGGGGCCATCGGCCCCGAGCGGGAAGCGCGCGACGGCGCTCCCCTCCTGGAAAGAGCGGCCCGTGAAGGCGTCCTCGCGAACCTCCGTCACGGGCCGGGGATCATGCCGCGAGCGGCACGATGCAACCGTCCACGGGGCAGACGGCAATGCATTGCGGCTCGTCGAAATCCCCCTCACACTCGGTACAGGTGTCAGGATTGATCTTGAAGATGCCGCCTTTCTCGGTGATGGAGTTGGTCGGGCACACCGGCTTGCAGTCGCCGCAAGAGGTGCATTCCATTTGAACGATTTTGAGCGCCATGAGTGTGCTCCTAAAGGGTTATTCCGCGCCATCCACGCGCTTGGCGCGGAGGCTGATCGGAAGCTTGGGCGGGGCGTCCATCGGCTCGATGTAATAGACCCCGCCGTTGTTCAGGCGGAGCTCGCCACCCCACTTGTCCGGCTGGTCGAATTCGATGGCGACAATGCTGTCTTCCAGGTCCCGCTTGGGCAGGTAGAAGGAGAGACCGCCCTTGTCGTCTCGACGGATCATGATGTTGGCCATGGGGGCTCCCTCGACGCTTACGTTGATCGGATGATCTGTGCGGATAAAGGGCCGTCGTGAGCGGGCCGAGGGCAAGGCGGACGGAGCGCAGAAACCGGAGCGTACATGAGTACGTGAGGATTCCGAGCACCGCCCGCCGCCGCCACCGGTTCGCGCAGCAGGCCCTTTGCCGTATCAGCGGATCAGGTCGTAGTTGTAGTCGGTGGTCCCCATGCCCCGGGTATCGTCGTCCAGTCGCTCCAGCACCGAGTTGACCAAGGTGGTGAGGATGTACATGGCGCCCTCGTAACCCAGGGTGGTCATGCGGTGCAGGTGGTGACGGTCGAAGATCGGGAAGCCGAGGCGAATCAGCGGAACCTCGAACTCCTTGCCCTTGTACACGGTGTCACGCTGGATGTACTTGCCATAGGAGTTGCCGATCAGGAAGTCCGGCTTGTTGGTGAAGCACAGGCTGCGCAGGTGCCACAGGTCAGCGCCGACGTAGACCTTGCAGTTCGCACCGTAGGGGCTTTCCGCCAGCATCTTCTCAACCGCCTTGCCCCAGCGCTTGTTGGCGTTATTGGAAACGATGTGGATCGGTTCCGCACCCACTTCCAGCAGGAACTTGACCATGCCCATGACGAAGTCCGGATCGCCGTAGATCGCGTACTTTTTGCCGTGCAGCCAGGTGTGGCTGTCGGTCATCATGTCCACCAGGCGACCGCGCTCCTTGGCGATGGAGGCCGGAATTTCCTTGCCGGTCAGCTCGGAGACCTTCATCAGGAACTCATCGGTCCACTCCAGCCCCATCGGAATGTTGAGCTTGGGTACCGCGTGGTTCCAGGTTGTCTGGGCGAATTTCTTGGTCTTTTCGAGCTGCCAGGGCTGGAGCAGGATGGTGTCGATGGCGTTCGGCGCATCCTTCATCTCATCCTGGGTGGTGCCGCCCGCGTACATGCGGAACTGACCGTCGGCGGGGGTATCCAGCACTTCATCGGGGTCGGAAAGCATGGTCGCCTCGACGCCCATTTCTTTCATCATGCGCTTGATGACCCGGTAGTTGCCCAGGTAGGTCTCAAAGCCCGGCACGAAGTTGATCTTGCCGTTCTTGCCGGGGGTCTTGCCCTCCATGCTGTTAAGCGTGAAGAAGCGTGCGATGCCCTCGAACATGTTGTCCCAGCCGGTAGTGTGGCTGCCGACGAAGCTCGGGGTGTGAGCGAACGGGGTCGGGTACTCCTGCGGCACATGACCGGCCTTCTTGGCGTTGTTGATGAACGCGTTAAGGTCGTCGCCGATGACTTCCGCCATGCAGGTGGTGGAGACCGCGATCATGTCCGGCTTGTACAGCGCCTTGGCGTTTTCCAGTCCGTCGAACATGTTCTTCTGGCCACCGAACACTGCCGCGTCCTCGGTCATGGAGTCGGATACGCAGGCGATCGGCTCCTTGAAGTGGCGGTTGAAGTAAGTACGGAAGTAGGCCACGCAACCCTGGGAACCGTGCACGTACGGCAGGGTCTTCTCGAAACCCAGCGCGCAGAGCACCGCGCCGAGCGGCTGGCAAGCCTTGGCCGGGTTGACGGTCAGGGCTTCGCGGGCGAAGTTCAGGTCCTGGTATTCCTGGGTCGTCGTCCAGGTGAAGACCTCATCGATCTTCTCCTGCGGATGACGGTTTTCGAACATGTCCTGCTTGTTCTTCAGGCTGGCCTTGTAATCCTCATCCCGAAACAACGGGAAGCAAGGCTTGATGTTTTCGACAACTTGACTCATTTCTATCTCCTCGTCCCCAGCCGCCCATTCGCGGACAGGGGAACAGGTTGATGGGTTTTTCACCCCCCTGGCGGGTCAGTGGCTGCGAGAGAGGGGAAAGCGGCGCGCCCTCACCCTCTACCCCGCTCTCCCGTCAAGAGAGGGGGCCTGCATCACGCGGCCTTGGCCTGCCCGACTTCCCCTTCCGGCTTCTTCGCCCAGGGCGGGGTCAACTTGCCCCAGCACGGGTTGTTCAGCGTCATGTCCATATCGCGGGCGAAGATGGCAAAGCCGTCATAGCCGTGGTACGGACCGGAGTAATCCCAGCTGTGCATCTGGCGGAAGGGAATGCCCATCTTCTGGAAGATGTACTTTTCCTTGATGCCGGAGCCGATCAGGTCGGGCTTCACCTTTTTCACGAATTCTTCGAATTCGTAACCGGTCACGTCGTCGTACAGCAGGGTGGCGTTGCCCATTTCCTTGATGGTGCGGTCGTAGTCGTCGTTGTGGGCGAACTCGTAGCCGGTGCCGACCACTTCCATGCCCAAGTCTTCGTACGCGCCGATCACGTGACGCGGACGCAGGCCGCCGACGTACAGCATGACGCGCTTGCCTTGCAGACGCGGCTTGTACTTGGCGATCACGGCTTCGTACTCAGCCTTGTACTTGGCGATGACCTGCTCGCATTTCTGCTGGATGCTTTCGTCGAAGAAGGCGGCAATCTTGCGCAGGCTCTCCTCGATCTTGGTCGGACCGAAGAAGTTGTATTCCATCCAGGGAATGCCGTACTTCTCTTCCATGTGGCGGCTGATGTAGTTCATCGAGCGGTAGCAGTGCAGCAGGTTGAGCTTGGCCTTGGGAGTGTTTTCCATCTCGGCCAGGGTGCCGTCGCCGGACCACTGAGCGATCACGCGCAGACCCATCTCTTCCAGCAGGATGCGGGAGGACCAGGCATCACCGCCGATGTTGTAGTCGCCGATGATGGAAACATCGTACGGGGTGGACTCGAACGCCTTGTTCTCACGCGGGTCCAGCACCCAGTCGCGGATCGCATCGTTGGCGATGTGGTGCCCCAGGGACTGAGATACGCCGCGGAAGCCTTCGCAACGGACCGGAACGACCGGCTTGTCGATCGCGGCGGCAGCCTTCTTGGACACGGCTTCGATATCGTCGCCGATCAGACCGATGGGGCACTCGGACTGCACGGAAATGCCCTTGTGCAGCGGGAACAGGCCTTCGATCTCTTCGATCAGCTTGGCGAGCTTCTTGTCGCCGCCGAATACGATGTCCTTCTCCTGGAAGTCGGAGGTGAAGTTCATCTCGGCAAAGGTGTTCACGCCGGTAGTGCCGACGTAGTAGTTACGGCGACCGGCGCGGGAATACTGGCCGCAGCCGACCGGGCCGTGGGAAATATGGATCATGTCCTTGATCGGGCCCCACACCACGCCGCGCGAACCGGCATAGGCGCAACCACGAATGGTCATCACGCCCGGCAGGGACTTGCGGTTGGACGTGATGCACTTCTTGGACTGTTCAATGGACTGATCGTTGACCGCGAGATGCTTGGCGCGGTCTTTCTTGGCTTTGTCGGGATAAACCTCAAGCACCTCGGCAATGAGGGCTTCGGTCTCTTCGCGAGTCAGAGCTGTCATGGCGAATCTCCTTGCGCGCCGCCGCCAATCCGCGGACGACACGCATCAGGGTTAGTCGATAACCAAAGGGGTCTTAGGCGCTCGCGGCAGCGGCTTCGGCGGCCAGCTCGGCGGCGGTCTTGCCGACGATGGACTCGTCCTCCGCTTCCATGATGCCGAACTCCATCAGCAGGTCTTCCAGCTCTTCCATCTCGATCGGAGTCGGGATGACGAAGTTGCGGTTGGCATCGACCTTGCGGGCCAGGGCACGGTACTCGTCAGCCTGCTTGGCCTTCGGGTCATACTCGATCACGGTCATGCGACGGATCTCGGCGTGCTGGACCACGTTGTCACGCGGAACGAAGTGGATCATCTGGGTGCCGAGCTTGGCGGCCAGAGCCTCGATCAGCTCGTCCTCGCGGTCAGTGTTGCGGCTGTTGCAGATCAGACCGGCAAGGCGCACGCCACCGGAGTTGGCGTACTTCACAATGCCCTTGGCGATATTGTTGGCCGCGTACATGGCCATCATTTCGCCGGAGCAGACGATGTAGATTTCCTGAGCCTTGTTCTCGCGGATCGGCATGGCGAAGCCGCCGCAGACCACGTCGCCCAGTACGTCGTAGAACACGAAGTCCAGATCCTCGTCATACGCGCCTTCCTCTTCCAGGAAGTTGATCGCGGTGATGACACCACGGCCCGCGCAGCCAACGCCGGGCTCCGGACCGCCGGACTCGACGCACTTGACGTCGCCGTAGCCGACCGCCATGACGTCTTCGAGCTCCAGGTCCTCGACGGAACCGGCCTCGGCCGCCAGGTGCATAACGGTGGTCTGGGCCTTGGAGTGCAGGATCAGACGGGTAGAGTCGGCTTTCGGATCGCAACCGACGATCATGACCTTCTTGCCGGCCTCGGCGAGGGCTGCAACGAGGTTCTGGGTGGTGGTGGACTTACCGATGCCACCTTTACCGTAGATGGCGCATTGACGCAGTGCCATGATGTGATCTCCTGGCGTTGGGGGTAGATGCCTAAGCAATCCCGATGATTGCCATGCAAGACCTAAAGCACCGACCGTGCCAGCCAGAAAATCAGACTTAACTAATTGTTTTTATTGGTTTTTTCATAATGACGAGCGAACCAGGCTCTGGTGTCGGTTCCGACAAAGACCCCGTCCGTTGTAGGTGTAGCGACAAACCCTCCCTGCCAAAGGCGGGACAACCGCCCCCCGGCGCGAGCCTGCCCTTCAACCATTGCGAACTGCCCGCGGGCCTGCTCGGCTCGCTCACCTTCCAGCGCCACCCCATCCCCCTGCCGCTGGGCGGCGTACTCGCCCTCCACCACCGCCTGTTCGCCGCGCTGGATCAACGCCCGGAACCCAGCGACCGCCTCCACCTGTTCAAGGCCCACATGGCCGCCCACTTCAGCCTCGAACACCCCGAGGAGGCTGGAGGCGAAGCCCCATCGCCCCAAATCCGCACCCGCGCCAACTACCTGCGCCTGCTGCGCGGCTGGAGCTTCGATTCGGAAAGCCGCGAAGGCGCAGTGCTCAAAGGCTGGGTCGAATCCCGCTTCGGCCTGCTCACCCGCTTCCACCGCGGCCCCATCCGCGACATCGACGACCCCGCCCACACCCGCTTCCAGGCCGAACGCGGCGCTGGCCTGTACGGAACCCACGCACTGGAAGCGCAACTGGACCTGGTCTACACCTATGTTCAATACGAACTGACCCGGCAGTACCCGGACCAGACCCGTCTCACCCTCTACCGTGGCATCAACGGCCTGGGGCAGCACGAGCTGTTGAGCCCGATCAAGGACCATCACGCGGTGCTGCTGCTCAACAACCTTAGTTCCTTCACCCTCAACCGCGAACGCGCCGACGAATTCGGCGACGCCATCCTTGAAGTGCAAATCCCCCTCGCCAAGGTGTTCTGCCGCCACGACCTCCTGCCCGGCATGCTGCGCGGAGAGGACGAAGTGATGGTGATCGGCGGGGTGGTTGAGGCCAGCCTGAGCGGCTGAGATACAGAATCAACTTGTAGGGCGCATTAGCGAATGCGTCATGCGCCGGATGAAGGAAATGCGCCGAAGACCATTCGGCGGGTTACGCTGCGCTAACCCGCCTTACGAGGGCTCAACGAAGCTTTGTGCACGGATAGCCCCCCTCCTTTATGTAGGCGTCGAAGTACGAGCCATGAGAAGAAGCGGACATGATGCCAGCATGGACAGATGCTGGGACGCCGGAATAGCTGTAAAGGCCGCCATTCAAGAACTCGACCTCAAGGGTTCTGGTGGCGGGATCGTAGCCGACAGCGCGAAGGTTGCTGGACGATACGGGGACTCTGTTCATGGGAAGCCTCCTGTGGAGTGGTGGGTAAGAGCCGAATAAATGGGGTCTGTCCCCTATTTCCCTTGTCCCCTATTTCCCTTGTCCCCTATTTCCCTCATAGGATGTCTCTTGCGGCCCAACGTCTGAGGTAACCGTCCGCCGGAGCCCGAAGGGAACCCGCAATTGTGGGCGGTCCGGTTGACCGAAGGTTTGGGCATCTTGTCAAGCACCCCAGACATTTGCAGTCCTAGCATCGAAGAGCCGGACTTTTGGATGGAACTTCTTCTCGATTGATTCGACATGTTTAATGTCGGCCTCCGAGTAGACGCCTATGTAGATGCTCCATAGTTTTGGGGATTTCTTACTGCTGAATTTCGCGGCCTTGTTTATTGCCTCGATAATGTGCTCATCGTATTGACCAAAGCCAAAACCGAATGTCACGAGCGAACCATCCACTTCGCAAAGACGGTCATAGCAGTGAGACAAGTAGCGGTTGTGCCGGATGTGTTCAAGCTTCTCGTCGCCATTACCGGCGGTGACAAAAATTGGGTAGCTTCCTTGGTCAAGGCGGGAATTAATATTATCCAATAGATATCCGTTCCGGTCGTATTGCTCTTTGACAACATCGGTGCCGGAGTCAAACAGATGGAGCGCGCCATGTAGGTAGTGAATGTTTTGATCTGATTTGTTTGGCCCCCAAATGAGATCCGACCACTCTTGATCCCCGCCCTCGGCAGCTTCAACTGGATTTTCCAGTTCGCGGCCAAATCCATCGACAGGATTGGGGACACCCTGTCGCATGAGAACCCAGTAGAGGAGCAAGTCATAGTTGGTCGTGTAGATGCCTCCTCCGCTTTCTAGGAACAGCCGGAGAAAGTTTGCACACGCGGTGCTCCTTTCTTCTGGCATCTTGTAAACGTGTTCAGGGTGGAGTTCCTTCACGGAACTCAGTAGTGCGTTTCTCAACCTCTGGCTTGCGGATCGAATTTGCTCCTGTAGAGCTGTGTCTATACCAAACGCTTCAAGCAAAGCAATGGTCACATCTAGCTGCTGCATGACGAGTTCAAAATTCTTTGTCTTGATGACGCCAAAGAGCTTATTCAGCAAATTATCTTCTTGTGAAGTCAGAAATGTGTATAGCGCGTTATACGAAAAGATATTGGGGTCGTATGACATGCTGAAGCCATTGCCCAAGAGCAAGGACATGGCCCGATTCTTCTTCCTGAGAGACGTAGCAACTTCCACAAATGTCATCAGTTCCATAACCCCTCCGACTCCCGCTGTGAAACCTGGCCCAGAGATGCCCAACGTGGGCTCAACGGCAATTTTTCCGCATAACCAAAAACCCATCGCCATATAACACGTAGCGCCAGGCAGCAAGGCCCTGATATGCAAGGGAGTGAGATGGGAAACATGGTAACCCTCCCTGGTAAACACGGCACATCCGGACATCCACAACCTTGAGGTCGCAACCGCGAATGCACCTGGCTGATTAAACGCCAGCCCCGACAAGCGAGCAACCCGCCGCCGGTGGTGATGGATGCCGCTAGTGCTGGGGGGAGGCTTGATAACTCCGTCATCGCGGGCTTGCGCCAGCTGCGCGTTAGGAGCCTAGCGATCCATAGGTTGCTGAATCTGCCCGCGTTGTGGATTGCTTCACTTTGTTCGCAATGACGACTTTCGTTGTCGCACCCATCCCACCCTTTGTCGCAAACCTGACCACCATCTATTCCGCTCAAACCCTGTTCCAGCGACCTTTCCTGGTCGGCGCGCTTCTTGCTGACTGCCAATACAGACTCACTCTGGAGGCAGCATGAGCATTTCGATGATCGACACCCTCACCGCCGGGATTCGCGCCGGTGAGGTCATTCCCTGCATCGGGCCGGAGGCGCTGGCCGATGTCCGTCACCGCGATTCGGGCACGAAGATTCCGGCCACCAGCGATGAGCTGATCCTGGCCATGAACAACGGCCAGCCGATGGCCCCGCGTCTGATGTACGAATTCCCGCGCGCGGCCATGCATATCGAACTGAAGAGCGGGCGTTCCAAGGTGAACCGCTTTCTGTCCGACACCTATGGGCCGGATGTGTGGACCACCTCGGCCATGCACCTTTGGCTGTACGGCCTGAACCCGCCCTGCATCATCGACATGAACCGCGATACGGGCTTGCAAAAGCTGTACGCGAGCACGCCGCACACCCTGGTGACGGGCGTGGCGCGCATCGGCGGCACGCAGTTCCGTTACAAGCTGTTCAGGCATGACGGCACGGGTTACACGGAGACCGACGAGGCAGGCATCGACCCCGCCGCACCGGTGCTGTTCAAGCCGCTCGGCACGCCGCTGCCGGAGGCCAACTTCATTGCCTCAGATGCGGATTTTGTGGACTACATCACCGAGCTGATGGGCGGCTTCGCCATTCCCGGTTTCCTCAAGACCTTCCGCCAGGGCAAGCGTTACGCCCTGCTCGGCTTCCCGCTGAGCCGCGACACGGAGCGCATGATCCTGCACGACCTGATGTACGCGGGCGATGGCGGCTGGGCGCTGATGAGCGCGGAGCCGAACAGGAAGGGCCAGCAGTTCTGCGCCCGCCACGCCATCCAGCCCATCGTCGGCGCATCGCCACTGGGCGCAGCGGCCTGATCCTCAACCGGAGAACACGACATGTCCCGTATCGGCATTTTTTTCGGCAGCACCACCGGCAAGACCCGCAAAATCGCGAAGCAGATCAAGAAGCGCTTCGACGACGAGACGATGGCCGACCCGAAGAACATCAACAAGACCAGCGCGGATGAGTTGGCCGCCTACCAGTACCTGATCCTTGGCACCCCGACCATGGGCGAGGGCCAGTTGCCGGGTCTTTCCGCCGATTGCGAGGAGGAAAGCTGGGAGGAGGCCCTGCCCCGCCTGGCCGACGTGGATTTCAGCGGCAAGACCGTGGCGATCTATGGCCTTGGCGACCAGGAGACCTATCCGAACGAATTCCTCGACGCGATGATCGAGATCTACGACTTCGTCAGCTCGCGCGGGGCGAAGGTGGTGGGCGCCTGGCCGACGGATGGCTATGAGTTCAACACCTCGCAATCGGTGGTGGACGACATGTTCGTCGGTCTCGCGCTCGACCTGGACACCCAGTCGCACCTGACTGATGCAAGGTTGGACGCATGGCTGAAGCAGATCGCGCCGGATTTTGGTTTGCCGATGGGTTGATCTCACGCGCGGCCGCGAAGTAGCCCGGATGGAGGCCTCGGCCGGAATCCGGGGTCACCCTTCCCGGATTTCGCTCCGCCTCATCCGGGCTACCCTGCTGTCTTTCAGAAAGGCGTCGAAGGGCGCCTCATCGTCATTGCGAGCCTAAGGCGAAGCAATCCAAAGACCTCTGTGGTCCGGATTGCCACGAGCCTTCGGCCCTAACAACATGCTGAAAAACCTCTTCCTTGAGTTTTTCAGCGATGCCGGGGCCGGTACATGCCCGGACCCGGCATCCGCAAATCAATCACTGACGTGATCGACTTGCGTGCGGGACATCCATGTCCCGCCTTAGCTGCTGAAACAAGTATTTCAGCAGCCTGATAAGGCACAGCTGGCGTAAGCCCGCGATGACGAAGGCAGTCTGTAGCCCGGATGGAGGCCTTGGCCGGAATCCGGGTCAGCCTTCCCGGATTTCGCTCCGCCTCATCCGGGCTACAGGCTAACGGTAGAAGCGGTGATGGCCTCTCCCATCGGCGGACAACGCAGCAGGGCCTCGGCCTGCACGATGCAGCACGCGCGCACGGCGGGATCGAGCGCACGCAGCCAGCGTTCCGGCAGACTGGCCTCGCCGTACAGTGCGCCTGCGATCATCCCGGAAATCGCCCCGGTGGTGTCGGCGTCGCCGCCTCGGTTGACCACGTCCACCAGGGTGGGTTCGAAGTCGTCGTGCTCGAACAGGGCTTGAAGCACAGCGCGAAGGGTGTCCACGACGTAGCCGGAGGGGTTTTCCTGCCGACGTCCACGAAAGGCGAATGCCGGGTGGGCTGCTATCAGCGGGGCCACGCAATGGTGGTGGAGATCACCGATGTCCGCGCCGAGCACAGCGTCGCGCACCATCCGCGCAACGCACAGGGTTGCGGCGTCGGACTGGTCCTGGTGGTGGGTGACATGGGCCTGGGCCAGGCAGGCGCGCTCCAGTAGCGCGTCATCCTCGCCCACGCTGGCAAGTGCGACAGGCAGTACGCGCATGCAGGCGCCATTGCCGCCCGCCTGTTCGTCATACGGCATGGCCGTCTCGCCGGTGCGGCGGAAACGCAGGATGCCGTGACGCACGGTGTTACCGATATCCACCGGCTTGCCCGCCATCCAGCGGTCAAAGGCGCGGGCTGCGTGCAAGGCCGAGAAGTCGGCGCCCGCCTCCAGCATGGCTTCGCCCAGGGCCAGCGCCATGGTGGTGTCGTCGGTGACATGACCGGGCTTGAGGCGCAGCCAGCCGCCGCCGATGATTCGGTCATGCATGCCATGCTTGTGACGGATTTCGGCGGGGGTCATGAATTCCACCGTCGCGCCCAGCGCATCGCCCAGGGCAAGGCCGAGATAGGCCGCCCGCGCGCGGCTCTCCAGCGTTTCCGGCTGCGCTTTTCCAGTCGGAATGAGGCGCGGACTCACTCCTCCGGCCCGAAGCAGAAGGCGTAGTCGGCGCACACTTCGCAGCTTGGGGCGCGGCAGACGTAGATCCCTTCACGCTGGCAGAGCTGTTTGTAGAGGAATTTCTTCCACTTCATGTCACCCGTGTTGCGCGCGGCGAGGTCGGGGAAATTGTGTCGAATCAGTTCGCTCAGGTCGGCCCGGCTCCACAGGCCGAGGTCTTCCCACAAATGATTGCCGCCCATACAGGCAGCGGCGACGATGCGCGCCACATCGATGGTCTCGGGGTCGCAGCGGGGCGCGTGTTCCAGCATCAGGGCGACCAGATCGTCCTGTTCCGGAAAACGGTCGAGTTGCCGCGCACCGCGTTCAAGGCTCCAGCGCAGGCCGGGGAAGTTACGCTCCAGCAAGGCGGAAACGCCCTCCACGTCCAGTCCGAGGTCGGTGGGCAGTACGCCGATGCCCAGCGCGGCGCTGGACATCATCTTGGCCAGCAGACCGTCATTGGCCCCGCCCCGCGCATGACCGAGGATGCGCCGGTACAGGTTTTCGCGCTGTACCCGGAGGTCGAGGTTGCTCATGACTATCTCTCCCGGCGTCAGCGACTCGGGTATTCGACGACGATATCTTCGTCGCGCAGAACCATCTGGCAGGCCAGGCGCCATTCGGTCGGCGGCAGGTCGTCCACGTACATCTGATCGACCTGGGCCTGGGTGATGTGCCCCATTTCCTTGAGCACCTTGACCTCGCGGTCGGTCAACGGGCCGCCCATGCGTTCCTTGCGGTCCACTGAGGTCACCTTGACCAGGCAGGTACCGCATTCGCCGTTCTCGCACCCGAAATCGATCGGGATATGGTTCTCCTTCGCCAGTTGCAGAATGGTCTGCTTGTGGCTGCCCGCGGTGGCATACACGGTTTTGTCCTTGTGCATCGGGCTGCTGAAAGTAATGTCCGCCATGATGGCTCTCCTGTGTCGGGCACGGTTGTCGGAAAGGCGTCAGGCGGGCCGTACCACGATATCCCCGCCCAGCACCTGGGCCTGGCAGGCCAGGCGCGTGGCCCGTCCCGCCATGTTTTCCTTCAGAACCTTGTCTTCCAGGATGGACGGCGCGGCGAGGTTCTCCCCGCCACTGACGATGCGCATCATGCAACTGCCGCATTCGCCCTCGCGGCAGCCGTAGATGATGCCCGCGCCGACTTTTTCCGAAACTTCGATCAGGCGCGTGCCCGCGGGGACAGTCACGGTGATGGCGATGTCTTCGAAGGTGACGTTGGCCTTGGGCATTCTGGATTCTCCTGGTTCGGTCAGCCGAGTTCGGCCATGTCGAGCACGCGCTTTTCCGCGCGCCCGCAAAGGTGGAGGGCAATGTCGCGGCCAAAGGCGCGGCAGCTTGCCAGTTCGTCGGGGGTAGGGAGCAGCCGCAGGCGTACGCCTTTGACCGGCACCCTTAGCTTGAGTCCGCGCAGGCGGTCTTCGATCAGGCCGATGGCCTCGCCGCTCCAGCCGTAGGAGCCGAACGCGCCGCCCAGCTTGCCCTTGACGTTGACCAGGGTGAGCGAGGAGAGCAGGTCCCAAATGGGCTTGACCGCGTCGCCATTGATGGTGGGCGAACCGAACACCATGCCATCAGCCTCTTCGACGAGATCGACAAAGGGGGCGACCTCGCCGCCCGCAAGGTCGAACAGCGACACGCGCACACCCTCAACCTGGTCCGCCCCTTCGCCGAGGGCGCGCGCCATGCGTTCGGTGGCGCCGTAGGCGGAGACGTAAAACACCAGCAGGGTTTTCTCGTCCGCGCCCGATTCCTTGTGCAGCAGCGGGGTGGCGAGCTGACGATAGCGGCGTACATAGTCAGCGGGCGATTCGCGCAGGATAGGGCCGTGCGCCGGGGCGATCAGGCGTAGGGAGAGCGGTTCGATCAGCTCCAGCGCGCTCAGTACATGCTCACGGAAGGGGCGCATGATGTGCTGGTAGTAGTAGTCGAAGGAGAAGCGGAAATCGCCGACCCGGTCGTTGAACAGGCGCTCATCGCAGAAGTGGCAGCCGAATATGTCGCCGGAAAACAGAACGCCCTCGTCGTCCAGCAGGGTGCACTGGGTGTCCGGCCAATGCAGGTAGGGGGTTTGCAGGAAGCTCAGACGCCTGTCGCCCAGGTCGATGACGCGGGGCACGCCATCCTCGTCCTGGGTGGTGACGACTCGCTCCGGGTCGAGTCCCTCCTTCATCACCCCGCGCAAGGTGGGCAGTGCGCGCGGCGAGACGTACAGTCTGGCCCGAGGAGCGCGGCGCAGCAGCTCGGGCAGCGCGCCGGAGTGGTCCGGCTCCAGATGGTTGAGCACCACGGCGCGAATCTCGTCATAGCGCGCCACCTTTTCCAGGCGGGAGAAGAAGACCTCGGAAAAGCCTTCCTTGACCGTGTCGATCACCGCCACGCCCGCGCTGCCGCGCACGCAGTAGGCGTTGTAGCTGGTGCCGTTGGCGGTCTTGAGAATGATGTCGAACTGACGCAGGTTCGGGTCGAGCGCGCCCAACCAGTGGATGCCGGGCGCGAGAGCGACCGCATCGCGGCCCTCCGCGCACTGGCGCGCGGGGTCCTGGATCATGAACGGCGAACCGACAGCACACAGGGGCCGTCACCGGAACGCAGGCAAGATTCCACCCGCGCCGCCGAAGGCCAATCGCCGCCCAGCGCATCGGACAACTGCTCCGACGAGAACCCGACGAAGCGCCGCTCACCCACCTCGATCAGCGGACGGCGGATGAGGATGGGGTCGGCCAGCATCTTGGCCAGTGCCTGCTCCGCACCAAGCACGGTCGGGCGAATGGCGCCGGAACGGATGGCCGGGGCGGCGCTGTTGAACCATTCGCGCACGGGCAATCCGGCAAAAAAGGCGCGCAGGCGTTCCGCGCTCCAGCGTTCGCTCAGCAGGTCGCGCTCCACCACGCGCAGCCCGGCGGCGCGCAGCAGGGTCTTCTGCATGGCGTTGGTGGCGCAGCCCGGCTTTTCGTAGAACAGCACGACGCTCATGAGGCCGCCCTCGCCTGCTCCATAAGCATCTGGAGCGGAATGCCGGTGAGCGAGCCGGGCGGATTGAGCGGCTCGCCGAAGGCATCGGCAATGGCGCCCTCGATGGGGCAGATCTCCGCGCATTGCGGCAAGTCGTGATCGCCCACGCACTCAGTGCACAGCTTCGGGTTGATGAGAAAATGCGGCTTGGCCAGACTGATGGCCTTGTTCGGGCACAGCGGTTCGCAGGCGAAGCAGTTCACGCACAGTTCGTTGATGACCAGGGCCATGACTGCCTCCTTACGCGGATTTGAGGATCGGAGCGGAAGCCGGAGTCAGCTTGCCCGCCGCCTTCATTTCTGCGTACACCGCCGCGATGGCGTCCTCGATGGGCTCCATGGCGTGCTCGCCGTTCGGCTGGATGCCCGCCGCCTCCAGCATGCCCCAGGGCTCGAAGCCGATCTTGGAGCACAGCACCACCTCGCAGCCTTCCAGCGTCTTGATGGTCATGCCGAGCACCGACTCGCCGTCGCCGCAGCTCGTATCCCCGGCGCAATAAAGGTCGGTCTTGCGGTGGCTGAGGAAGCGCACGCCCTGGTCGGAAGCCTCGTAGACGAGGAATTCCTTGGCGTGTCCGAAATGCTGGTTGATGACGCCGCCGCCGGCGGTCGCCACGGCCATCTTGACCGGACGGCTCGCCACGGCGGAGGGCGACAGGCTCACGAGCTGGGCCGCCTGCTGCTTGGCGGCCTTGGCCGCGCGCTTGCTTTCCAGCTCGGCCAGCACGTCGGCGCGCAGGGCGGCACGGCGTTCCATGGCGGCGGCGTAGTCGATCTCCATGTCCTCGATCTTGTCGAGGGTGAACTCCGCGCCGCGATCCTCACCCAGCAGCCCCACCGCGTCGGCGCGGCACTGGCGACAATGGCGCATCATGTTCATGTCGCCCGCGCAGGCGTCCTGCAAGTCGTTCAGCTCATCCTGGGTCGGCCCGCGCTGGCCGGTCAGGCCGTAGAAGGTGCCGTGCTCGGGCTCGGAAATCAGCGGCATGACGTTGTGCAGAAAGGCGCCCTTGGACTTGACCACCTTCGACACTTCGGCCAGATGCTCGTCATTCACGCCGGGGATCATCACCGAGTTGACCTTCACCAGGATGCCGCGCTCGATCAGCATCGAAAGACCAAGTTGCTGGCGTTCGATCAGAATCTCGGCGGCCTTGCGGCCCTTGATGCGGCGGTTCTGCCAGAAGATCCACGGGTAGATCTTCTCGCCCACCGCCGGATCCACGCAGTTGATGGTGATGGTGACATGGTCGATGTTGTGCTTGGCCAACTCATCCACGCAGTCCGGCAAGCTGAGCCCGTTGGTGGACACGCACAGCTTGATGTCCGGCGCCTGCTCGGTGAGCATGCGGAAGGTCTCGAAGGTGCGCTCCGGATTGGCCAGCGGGTCGCCGGGACCGGCAATGCCCAGCACGCTCATCTGCGGGATATTGGCGGCCACCGCGATGGTCTTCTTCACCGCCTGCTCCGGGGTCAGCAGCTCCGACACCACGCCAGGACGGGATTCGTTGGCGCAATCGTACTTTCGGTTGCAGTAGTGGCACTGGATGTTGCACGCCGGAGCCACCGCCACGTGCATGCGGGCGAAATAATGGTGGGCGTCTTCGGAATAGCAGGGGTGATCCTGCACCTTCTTGAGGATGTGCTCCGGCAGGCCGGTCATCTGGTCATTCGAAGAGCCGCAGGAGCTTGAGCTGCAACCGCTTTTGGCAACGGGCTGGGCTGGGGTAAGGACGGGCAGTTCCACCGGCGTATCCTCGCGTGTCTGGGTTCGTACCCAAGCCCTCTCTCAAACTCCGTGCCAATCGCGCACATATCGATAAGTCATTGTTTTAATTGGACACAAACCACACCACACAGATCCTCTGTCACGAAGCGGACAGCCGCATGAGAGGCGGCTGTGAGGTATGCGACAAAGGCATCCGGGGGTGCGAAACAAGCCCCCGCGAAGACCCCCATCGGATCGGCATGGGCGATCATTTGATGCACGCGGCGGTTGCAGGAGGCCCGCCCCCGGGCCGATGAGCGCGACGGCAATCGCAGCGGGGACGCCGATCCTACAGGGCGGTGTAGGAGGCCCACCCCCGGGCCGATGGGTGCGGCGGCCATCGCGGCGGGGACGCCGCTCCTACAGGGTGGTTGTAGGAGGCCCACCCCCGGGCCGATGGACGCGGCGGCCATCGCGGCGGGGACGCCGCTCCTACAGGGTGGTTGTAGGAGGCCCACCCCCGGGCCGATGGACGCGGCGGGCATCGCGGCGGGGACGCCGCTCCTACTGGGTGGTTGTAGGAGGCCCGTCCTCGGGCCGATGGACGCGGTGGCCATCGCGGCGGGGACGCCGCTCCTACAGGGTGGTTGTAGGAGGCCCGTCCTCTGGCCGATGGGGTGCGGGGGTGTTCGCGGCGGGGGCGCCGCTCCTACTCCGCCCCTCCAAATGCGCCGCCAGGGCGCTATCCATCGTCCGCGTATGCAATTCGAACCAGCCTGGCAGGTTCTCGCGGACATAGTTGCGCGCCATCATGGGCCGTCCGGCGCGCACTCGCGTTTCCATCTGGCGCAGTTCGCCCAGTACCCGTCCGTGTTCGTCGCAGTGTTCGGAAATGGCCGGGAAGCCGTGCGTGACCATCAGTCGCTCCTCTTCGGCGAAGTGTTCGCGCACATGCTCGATCAGGCGCGCGAAATCTTCGGCAAAGGTTTGCGCCGATGCGCCGTCGAGACGGTTGACGAGGTCGACGAACTGCCCGTGCAGTCCATCAATGTCCGCGTGGGCGAGGAACAGTTCCCCGCCGTCCCGCACGCGCTCGGGATCGATCAGCATGGTCATCAGAGTTGGCGCATCTTGATGTTGAGAATCTTGACCCGGTAGGCGATCTGCCGGGGCGTCATGTTGAGCAGTCGCGCGGCCTTGGCCTGCACCCATCCTGCCTGTTCGAGCGCGGCGATGACGCGCTCGCGCTCATCCATGTCGGGATTGTCGAGCATCACCGGGGAGCGCTTCGCGGCCGGTGCCCCGCCCATGTCCATGCCCTCCTCGACCCCGGTCTGCAAGACCAGGTCGCGGTCGATCACCCCCTCCTCGCACATCACGGCGGCGCGCTCCAGGCAGTTCTCCAGTTCGCGCACGTTGCCCGGCCAGTCGTGATGCATGAGCACCCGCAAGGCACTTTCGGTGATGCCCAGTTCGCGCCCCTGGGCGCGGCCGATCTTGCCGACCAGGAAACGGGCGATCTCCGGGATGTCCTCCATCCGCTCACGCAGGGCCGGAACATGGATCGGCATCACATTGAGACGGTAGTAGAGGTCCTCGCGGAACTTCCCGCTCTCGACATCCGCCTCCAGGTCACGGTGGGTGGCGGCGATCAGGCGCACGTCGACCTTGATGGTGCGGGTGCCGCCGACGCGCTCCAGCTCGCCCTCCTGCAGCACACGCAGCAACTTGGCCTGAAAGGCGGGCGAAACCTCGCCGATCTCGTCAAGGAACAGCGAGCCGCCGTCCGCCTGTTCGAAGCGCCCCTTGCGCTGGCTGACCGCGCCGGTGAAGGCGCCTTTTTCGTGACCGAACAGCTCCGATTCGAGCAGGTTTTCCGGCAGTGCGGCGCAGTTCAGCTTGACGAAGGCCCCGGCGGCACGGGGCGAGTTGTAATGGATGGCGTGGGCGATGAGCTCCTTGCCGGTGCCGGTTTCCCCCCGGATCAGGACGGTGGTGTTCCACTTCGCCACCTGGCGTACCTGCTCGTAGACGCGCAGCATCTGCGGGGTGTGGCCGATGATGTTGGCGAAGCCGAACTGGCCGCGAACCGTGCGCCTGAGACTGTCGCGTTCCTCGGTCAGGTCGCGCCGCTCGCGTTCCACCTGCCAGGCCAGGCGCACGCTCTGGCCGATCAGGTTGGCGACCATTTCCATCAGACGGGCGCGATCCTCCAGCATCTCGTCGGCGGGGGTGTCCGGCTGGGCCGCGAGGACGCCGACCAGTTCGCCACCGACCCGGATCGGCACGCCGATAAAGGGCAGGCCGGCGTCGTACAGGCGCAGCCGATCAAGGAAGCGCCGCTCGTCGGATACACGCTCAAGCACCACGGACTGGCCACGCTCGAGGATCATGCCCACCACGCCTTCGCCACGTTCGTAGCGCACCGCCTCCGCCCGCATCGGCGGCAGGCCGTGCACCGCGTGCACCAGGAGGCTGCCCTCCGGGGTGGTCAGGGTCACCAGGCCGCGGGTCATGCCGCCCTCGTCAAGCGCGCGCAGCACCTCGCTCAAGGTGGCGCCCAGATCGAGCGAACGGGACAACACCTGACTGACGCGGTACAGCGTCTCCAGCGCCGCATCCAGATAGGCCACGCGAGTTTCTGTCGGGGATTTCAGCATCGCTCTTACTCGTTCAGGCTCGCTCAGGCCGTGCGTGACGGCGAGGCCGTCACCGGGAAGCCGACGAGGATCCGGCATCCGTCCGTGTAATCGGGGTCGATTTCCAGCCAGCCGTCATGCCGCGCGACGACGTCCTGCGCCAGTGCCAGCCCCATGCCGGCATGGCGCCCGCCCGCGGTCTTGGTGGTGAAGAAGGGCTCGAAGACCTTGAGCCGCAGGTCGCGCGGAATCCCCGGGCCGGTATCCGCGATCGTGACGGCGACCGTGTCATCGACCCCCGCGGTGGTGATGGTCAGTTCACGCACCTCGCTGCGCCCCTCCTGCATGGCCTCGATCGCGTTCTGGATCACCTGCTTGAACATCTGGCGCAACTGGGTCGGCTGGCCCCGCACGGCAGGCAGGGCGTAGGCTGGACGCCAGTCCACCACGATCCCGGCGGCGAGGATCGGCGCGGTCAGCAGATCGAGCACCTCGCGCAGCAACAGGTTGAGATTGAGTGGCGTCACGGCCTCGATCGGTTCGTCCGGCATGGCCTTGCGCAAGGTATCCAGCGCATCCTGGCCGATCGTGAGTGCCTGCTGAAGCACCCCAGCGAGGGACTGCATGTCGATCTGCGCATGTCGCCGCTCCAGCATCTGCGAGGCGGCGGCAATCAGGTTCAGGGGCGCCTGCATCTGGTAGATCGCCCCGGCGATGGTCTCGCGCAACTGCTGCAAGCGCTCGCCTTCCGCCAGCACGGCGCGCAGGGCATTGACCCGCTCGCTCTCCTGCTGCCGCCTGGCCAGGGTGATGTCGCTCATGGTCAACAGCAGGTAGGTACTCGGATTGGGCTCGAAGAAGGCATCCGCGCTGGCATCCTCTTCCTGGAACCAGCGGCCGGAGCAGGCGAACCAGCGCATGCCGCCATCCGCGAGCGCCACGCTGACTTCGCGGCCAGTGAAGCCGCTGCTGGCCGGAGAGGCGGGATCGATGTCCTCGCCCATATCCTCCCGCAGGGCATCGACCACGCGCCGGACGGGCTCCGCATCACCCAGCGCCTCGGCCAGTTTCTTGTATTCCAGGTTGTCGAGCACCACCCGGCCGTCCGCATCCAGCAAGACCAGGGCAACCGGCGCGGAGTCCACCACCGCCTCGACCAGCGCCATCTGGTTGCGGACTTCGCGTTCAAGACGGTGCAGCGGTGTCACATCACGGTGCATGCCAAGGTAATAGGCGATCTCTCCGCCTTCGCCGATCACCGGAGAAATGGTCAGCTCGGCCAGGTAACGGGTGCCGTCCTTGCGCCGGTTCACCAGCCGTCCGCTCCAGGCCCTGTGCCCTAACAGACAGGACCACATCTCGTCATACACATGGCGTGGGGTGGTCTTGAACGACAGGATCGATTCGTTCCGGCCCAGCACTTCCTCCGCGCTGTAGCCGGTGATCTCGCAGAAGGCCGGATTGGCGTAGAGAATGTTGGCCTTGGCGTCGGTGATAGAAATCGCCACCGAGGATTGCTCGACGGTCGCGAGGAAAACCTCCGGCGGAAGGCTCGTCGTCATCATGTACACCTCTTCGTTGCCCTCATCAAAACGATAGGGCAACGAATATCCATGCAAGTTCCGGGCCTTTATTCAAGCTCCGCGCGCAAAGCCCGCAATTCATGGGCATGCACGCCCGGACACCCCCACACGCTTTGTCACCAATGCGACAAGCGCGACCCGCACCACTGCCTTTGTCGCACAAAAGCCGCCTCAAGACCCGCCACAACCATGGACAACGCCATGAATTGGAAGTGTTTTTTGGCGGCAAGAAAACCTTGGCACAAGGCATGCTCTGTGAGGAGGCAGAGAAACAACGGTTCCCGCGACCATGAACGAGTACCTGATCCTGCTCCTGGGCACCGCGCTGGTGAACAACGTGGTGCTGGTGAAGTTCCTCGGCCTCTGCCCCTTCATGGGCGTGTCGAGGAAGATCGACAGCGCCATCGGCATGTCCCTGGCCACCACCTTCGTGCTGACCCTGGCCTCGGCCTTCACCTGGATGCTGGAGCACTGGCTGCTGGAGCCGCTCGGGCTGGAGTACCTGCGCACGCTGTCCTTCATCATGATCATCGCCGCCGCCGTGCAGTTCACCGAGATGGTGGTGCGCAAGAGCGCCCCCGCGCTCTACCAGGTGCTCGGCATCTACCTGCCGCTGATCACCACCAACTGCGCGGTGCTCGGCGTGGCCCTGCTCAACGCGATGGAGGGCGGAAGTTTCATGCACAGCCTGCTGTATGGCTTCGGCTCGGCGGTCGGCTTTTCGCTCGCGCTGGTGATGTTCGCGGGCCTGCGCGAGCGGATGGCCCTGGCCCAGGTGCCGGAGGTCTTCTCCGGCGCGCCGATCGGCTTCATTGCCGCCGGCCTGCTCTCGCTCGCCTTCATGGGCTTTGCCGGGCTGAACCTGTCATGACCCTGGACACATCGACCTGGGCACACCGATTCGAGGAGGTTGAACCATGCTCGCCATCATCAGCCTGACCACTCTGGGCCTCGCGCTGGGTTTGGCGCTGGGCCTCGCCTCCCGCCTGCTGCGGGTCGAACAGGCCGATGGCCTGACCGCCGAAATCGAGGCCATGCTGCCCGGCTCGCAGTGCGGGCAATGCGGCTATCCCGGCTGCGGCCCGGCGGCCGCGGCGCTGGCCGAGGGCAAGGCGCCGGTCACCCTCTGCCCGCCGGGCGGCCGTGACCTGGTCCAGCAACTGGCCGCCAGGCTCGGGGTGGAGGCCGACCTCTCCGGAGTCGAGGACAGCATGCCGATGCTGGCGACGGTCAACGAGTCCCTGTGCATCGGCTGCACCAAGTGCTTCCGCGTCTGCCCGACCGATGCGGTGGTCGGCGCGCCCAAGCAGATCCACAACGTCCTGCGCGAGGCCTGCACCGGCTGCGGCAAGTGCGTCGACGTATGCCCGACCATGGCGGTTGCCATGGTGCCGATGCCGGTGACGCTGCAGTCCTGGACCTGGCACAAGCCCCTGGCTGTGGCCTGAGCGCGATCATGAAGATGCTCGAGAGCCCGATGATTCGCCGCCTGATGGTGCGCTGGGGTGTCCACCCCGATGCACGCAAGCAGGCAACCGCCCGCCGCGGGATCGAAACCCTGCCGCTGCCTGAATTGCTGCACGTCCCCATGCTCCAGCACAGCGGCGCCCCGGCCAAGCCGGTCGTGACCGTCGGCCAGCGCGTGCTCAAGGGTGAACTGATCGGTGCACGTCAGGGCAACATCAGCGCTCCGGTGCACGCCCCCACCTCGGGCACGGTGGTCTCGATCGGCGAGTACCCCGCCCCCCACCCGTCCGGCCTGCCGGTGCTGACGGTCTCGATCGAGGCGGATGGCGAGGACCGCTGGCTGGAGGTGGAGGCCGTGGACGACCCCTTCGCCCTCGCCCCATCCGAGATCGCCGAGAAGGTCGCCGCCGCCGGCGTGGTCGGGATGGGCGGCGCGGCCTTCCCCTCCTCGGTCAAGATCGCGCTCGGCCAGCGCTCGGAGGTTCACACCCTGCTGGTCAACGGTTCGGAATGCGAGCCCTACCTGAGTTGCGACGACCGCCTCATGCGCGAGCGGGCGGACGAGATCGTGGAAGGCATCCGCATCGTCCTGCACGCGGTCGGCGCCCGCCAGGCCCTGTGCGGCATCGAGGACAACAAGCCCGAGGCGATCGCCGCCATGCGCGCCGCCGCCGCGCCATTCGACGCGGTCCGCGTGGTCGCCCTGCCGACCCGCTACCCGATGGGCTCCGACCGCCAGCTGATCCGCGTGCTCACCGGCCAGGAGGTCCCGAGCGACGGGCGCAGCGCCGACATCGGCGTGCTGGTCCACAACGTCGGCACCCTGTACGCCATCCAGCAGGCGGTGCGCCACGGCCGGCCACTGGTCTCGCGCGTCGTCACCGTGGCCGGCGGGGCCCTGTCCGCGCCCTACAACCTGGAGGTGCCGCTCGGCACCCCCGCGCGTCACGTGGTCGAGCATTGCGGCGGCCTGCGCGAGGCCCCGGCGCGCCTGCTGATGGGCGGACCGATGATGGGCATGCAGCTGCCCTCGCTGGATTCGCCAGTGATCAAGGGCAGCAGCGGCATCCTCGCCCTGGGCGCGGACGAGCTGCCGAAGGACCGGCCCTCGCCCTGCATCCGCTGCGGCCAGTGCGTGGGTGCCTGCCCGATGAACCTGATGCCGTTCGACATGGCCGCGCACATCCGGATCGGCGAGCTGGACGAGGCGCACGGCCTGAAGGACTGCATCAGCTGCGGCTCCTGCAGCTACGTGTGCCCGGCGCACATCCCGCTGTCGCACTACTTTGACTACGCCAAGGGCGAGCTGACCGCCCGCGAGCGCGGCAAGCTGCGCCAGGAATCCATTCGCAAACTCACCAGCGCGCGTTCGGAACGCCTCGAACGCGAGGCGCGCGAGAAGGCCGAAGCCGCGGCCCGCCGCAAGGCGGAACGCGAGCGCGCCAAGGCCGCCGCGGAGACCGCCCCATGATGCGCCCCACCCACGCCCCCCATGCCCATGCCGGCGCGACGGTCTCGCGCACCATGCTGCTGGTGATGCTGGCCCTGGTGCCCGCCACCCTGTTCGGCTTCTGGCTCAACGGCTGGCCCGCCGTGCTGCTCTGGACCGTCACCGTGGCCAGCGCGGTGGTGGCCGAGTTCTTCAGCCTGCGGATGGCCGGGCGCGAGGCCGGACCCGCCTTGGCCGACGGCAGTGCCGCCCTCACCGGCTGGCTGCTGGCCCTCAGCCTGCCCGCCTGGGCGCCCTGGTGGACCGGCGTGCTGGGCTCGGTGTTCGCGGTGGTGGTGGTCAAGCAGGCCTTCGGCGGACTCGGCCAGAACCTGTTCAACCCGGCGATGGCCGCGCGGGTCATGCTGCTGATTGCCTTCCCGGTGGAACTGACCACCTGGGTGCAGCCCGCACCGTGGTCCTCCGGCCAGGCCCTGAGCCTGTCGCAGGCCTTCGCCCTGACCTTCCTCGGCGAGATGCCCGTCTCGTTCGATGCCCTCAGCAGCGCCACCACCCTGGGCCATGTGAAGACCGAGCTCACCCGTGGCATCCCGGTCGGCGAGGCCCTCGCCGCGCACCCCGCCTCGCTGGGCGCGGGCCTGCTCGGCATGCACGGCGGCAGCCTGGGCGAGACCGCCGCCGTCCTGATCGCCATGGGAGGCCTGGCCATGGTGGCGCTGCGCATCATCAGCTGGCACATCCCGCTGGCCATGCTGGCCGGGGTCGCCCTCCCCGCCCTGCTGCTCAACGCACATGATCCGGCACGCTATCTGGACGCGGCCAGCCACCTTCTGTCGGGCGGCCTGATGCTCGGCGCCTTCTTCATCGCCACCGACCCGGTCACCTCGCCAGGCACCCCGCGCGGCCAGCTGATCTTCGGTTTCGGCTGCGGACTGCTCACCTGGCTGATCCGCACCTACGGCGGCTACCCGGAGGCCGTGGCCTTCGCGGTCCTGCTGATGAACAGCTTCACCCCGGTCATCGACCGCTACGTCCGGCCCCGCGTCTACGGCCATGCCCGTGCACGCGCCCCGGAGGGAGGTGCGTCATGAAACTCGAGAGCCTGCGTGGCAACCTCATCTATCAGGTCGCCCTGCTCGGGGTGGTGGCGCTGCTGGCAAGCACCCTGCTAAGCCAGGCCGACCAGCTGACCGGGGCCGACATCGCCGCCGCCGAGGCCCGTGATCTCCAGGTCTCCCTCGCCCAGGTCCTGCCCGAGGGCTCGTTCGACAACGCCCTGGCCGAGGACAGCCTGCTGCTGGAGGGAGCGCGCGGTCCTGTGCGGGTCTACCGCGCAAGGCTCGAGGGCCGCCTCACCGCAGTGGTCATGCAGCTCACCGCCATCGGCTATGGCGGCCCGATCGACCTCGTCATGGGCATCGACCCCGAGGGACAGGTGCTGGGCGTACGCGTGCTCAAGCACAAGGAGACACCGGGCCTCGCGGACCAGATCGAGACCGCCAAGGGCCGCTGGATCTTTTCGTTCGACGGCAAGTTCCTCGGCGACCCGCCCGCCGAGGACTGGGCGGTGAAGAAGGACGGTGGCGTATTCGACCAGTTCACCGGCGCCACCATCACCCCCCGTGCCATCGTCGGCGCGCTCAGGCAGGGCCTGGAACTGTTCGCGGCTGAGCGCGGGCGGCTGTTCGGTGCGTCGGAAACACAAGCCGGGGAGGTTTCGCAATGAGTTACTGGCAGATCACCCGCGACGGCCTGTGGGACAAGAACGTGGTGTTTACCCAGATGCTGGCGCTCTGTCCCGCGCTGGCCGTCACCAGCACCGCCAGCAACGGCCTGGGCATGGGCCTGGCCACCACCGCCGTGCTGCTCGGCGCCAACGTGCTGATCGCCGCCCTGCGCAACTTCATCAGCCCGGACGTACGCATCCCGGTGTTCATCATTCTGATCGCGACCCTGGTGACCCTGGTCGACATGGCGCTCAATGCCTGGCTGCACGAGCTGTACAAGGTGCTGGGCCTGTTCATCGCCCTGATCGTGGCCAACTGCGCCATCCTCGGACGGGCCGAGTCCTTCGCTTCCAAGAACCCGGTCGCCGCCTCGGCGCTGGACGGGCTGATGATGGGACTGGGCTTCACCCTCGCGCTGATCGCCATCGGCGGCGTGCGGGAGATCCTCGGCAGCGGCACCCTGTTCCGGGACGCCCACCTGCTGCTCGGCGAGGGCTTCCGCTTCCTCGAACTGACCCTGATCCCCGACTACAAGGGCTACCTGCTGATGATCCTGCCGCCCGGTGGCTTCCTCGCCGTGGGCTTCCTGCTCGCGGCCAAGCGCATGATCGACCTGCGTGCCGCCCGCGCCGCACGCGCCGCCCCCCTGGCCGCTCCGGCCCAGGGCTAGGGCCGCACCGTCAGCACCGGAGAGAACGGAGAACATAGAGATGCAGGTGAGCGTGACATACAGCGAACCGGACCAGCAGATCTGGCTGCGCCTGGAAGTGCCGGAGGAGGCGACGGTGGAGGATGCCATCGCGCGCTCGCGCATCCTGGAGCACTTCCCCCATATCGACCTCGCCACCCAGAAGGTCGGTGTGTTCGGCAAACCCGCCAAGCTGGACACCCCGCTGCGGGTCGGGGACCGGGTGGAGATCTACCGCGCGATCATCTGCGACCCGACCACGGTCCCACGCCGGGATGTGTCGGACGAAGACGATTGAGTTGAACAAGACCAACGGGGCGCTGGCGAGCATGCCCCACCAGCATCAAACCGGTCGCAGGAACACCGTCCCCGGCGCGATACCGCTCAGCGGTGCCCGGCACGCGCCGGGTCCAGCCCTGCCTCGGCCAGGGCGACCGCGCGGAACACGGCGCGGCCCTTGTTCATGGTCTCCTTCCACTCAAGGTCCGGGATGGAGTCGTAGACCACGCCCGCGCCCGCCTGGATGTGCAGCTCGCCGTCCTTGATGACGGCGGTGCGGATGGCGATGGCGGTGTCCATGTTTCCATTCCAGCCGAGATAACCGACCGCACCCGCGTACACCCCGCGCTTGACCGGCTCCAGCTCGTCGATGATCTCCATCGCCCGCACCTTGGGCGCGCCGGACACGGTGCCCGCCGGGAAGGTGGCGCGCAGCACGTCCATGGCCGACAGGCCGTCGCGCAGCTCACCGGTGACGTTGGAGACGATGTGCATGACGTGCGAGTAGCGCTCGATGACCATCTTGTCGGTCAGGCGCACGCTGCCGGTCTTGCACACCCGGCCGATGTCGTTGCGGCCCAGGTCGATCAGCATCAGGTGCTCGGCGCGCTCCTTCGGATCGGCCAGCAATTCGGCCTCGAAGGCGGCGTCCTCGGCTTCATCGTGACCTCGGCGGCGGGTGCCCGCGATCGGGCGCACGGTGACTTCCTCGTCCTCCAGCCGCACCAGGATCTCGGGCGAGGAGCCGACCACCTGCATCTCGCCAAGGTCGAGGAAGAACATGTAGGGCGAGGGGTTCAGGCCGCGCAGGGCGCGGTAGAGGTCCAGCGAGGGCGCGGCGAACGGCACGCTCATGCGCTGCGAGAGCACCACCTGCATCACGTCGCCGGCGGCAATGTATTCCTTGGCCTTGAGCACGGCCTGCTTGAAGCCGTCCTCGGTGAAGCCGGACACGAAATCGGCTTCGGCCACCTGCGCGGGGCGGTGATGGCTCCGAGGCAGACTGAGCGGCAGGCGCAACTGCGCCTCGATGGCGTCCAGACGCTGCCGCGCCGCCTCCAGCCCGCCCGGCCGGGCATGCACGATGATCTGCAGGCGCCCGCGCAGGTTGTCGAACACGACCACCTCGTCCGAGAGCATCAGCAGGATGTCCGGCGCGCCGATCGGATCGGGCTTCTCGACGCCGTCCAGTTTGGGTTCGATGTAGCGGATGGTGTCGTAGCCGAAATAACCAACCAGCCCGCCGGAGAAGCGCGGCAAGCCCTCGAGATCGGGCACGCGAAAACGTTGCTGATAGGCCTCGATGAAGGCCAGGGGATCGCGAACCTCGGCCTCCTCGACCGGCCGGCCATCCTCCTCGACCACCACCGAGTGTCCGTGCACCTTGAGCACGGTGCGCGCGGGCAGGCCGATGATGGAATAACGCCCCCACTTCTCGCCGCCCTGCACGGACTCGAACAGGTAGCCGTAGGGCAGATGCACGAGCTTGAGGTAGACGGACAGCGGGGTGTCGAGATCGGCGAGGACCTCGCGCATCACCGGGATGCGGTTGTAGCCCTCGCGGCAGAGTTGTTCGAACTGGTCGGCTTGCATGATGGGTCTCCGGGCAAATGGCGATCAAGGAAATTCAGTGCGGCTTGTCAGTCGCACCAACGCCATCGGCATCCTTTTTCCCGGAAACGTTTCATCAGGCCTTTACCAGTTCTTTCAGTTCAACCATGGAATCGATCACCGCGTCCGGGTGATAGTTCCGGATATCCTCGCCATGGTTGTAGCCGTAGCTCATGCAGATGATGTTGAAGCCTGCGGCGCGCGCGGCCTTCACGTCGGAGATCGAGTCGCCGATCATCAGCGCGTCAAACGGCGCGCAGTGGAACCAGCCGGCGGCATAGAACAGCGGCCCCGGGTCCGGCTTCTTGACCGGCAGGGTGTCGCCGGAGATCACCGTCTCGAACATGTCGTACACGCCGAGATCCTTGAGCAGGGGCACGGTGAACTGCTCGGCCTTGTTGGTCACGCAGCCCATGCGCAGGCCGAGCGACTTGACGTAGTCCAGCCCTTCCCTGACCCCTGGATAGAGGAAGGAGCGGCCGGAGGTGTTGTCCGCATACAGCTGCTTGAAGATCGGCAGGGCCGTGGCGAACAGGACTGCGTCCGGCTTGCCGTTCAGGTCGTTGGTGAGCGCGCGCTCGACCAGGCGTTCGACGCCGTTGCCGACCCAGTTGCGCACGGCCGCCTCGCCGCGCACGGGCATGTCGAGGGCCTTCATCATCTCGTCCACGCAGAAAGCGAGATCAGGCACGCTGTCGATCAGGGTGCCGTCCAGATCGAACAGCACCATCTTGGGGGTGAAGGTCTTCATCGGCCCATTCTTTCCGTCAGTCAGCCGCCGACCTTGGCCAGCTCGTCGCGCATGGCCTGGATGACGGTGTTGTAACGGTTGGCGTCGGTGTCCTTGGCGGCGCCGAAGATCGCGGAACCGGCGACGAAGGTGTCCACGCCGGCCTCGGCCACTTCGCGGATGTTGGCCGGGCCGACGCCGCCGTCGATCTCCAGACGGCAGTCATAGCCGCCCGCGTCGATCATGGCGCGCACCTTGCGGGCCTTGTCCAGCACGTAGGGGATGAACTTCTGGCCGCCGAAGCCCGGGTTGACGGACATCAGCAGGACCATGTCGATCTTCGGCAGCATGTATTCGAGCACGTCCAGCGGGGTGGCCGGGTTGAACACCAGACCGGACTTGCAGCCGTTGTCCTTGATCAGGCCAATGGTGCGGTCGATGTGCTCGGACGCTTCCGGGTGGAAGGTGATGTAGGTGGCGCCGGCCTTGGCGAAGTCCGGGATGATGCGGTCCACCGGCTTGACCATCAGGTGCACGTCGATCGGCGCGGTGACGCCGTGCTTGCGCAGGGCCTCGCACACCAGCGGGCCGATGGTCAGGTTCGGCACGTAGTGGTTGTCCATCACGTCGAAGTGGACGATGTCGGCGCCGGCGGCCAGCACGTTGTCCACTTCCTCGCCCAGTTTGGCGAAGTTGGCGGAGAGAATGGACGGGGCGATGAGGAACTTCGACATGGCGAAAAACTCCGAATAAGGCTGGAAGATGGGGCAAAAGATCGCCCAAATGTACCCCAAGCGCCGGGCGAATTCACCTTGCGGCGCTACGGGAAACTGCCTTTCCCGACCCCAAGACCGGGATTTACCTGCCTGCGGGCTTGCTCTCAAAGGTGGCGATGTGGGCCAGCAGGTCGGCCATCTGCTGCTCGCTCAGGCTTTGCGCCATCTCGATCATCACCTTGTGCCCGTGCCCGGCCCGGTAGTTCTGCATCATCGCCGCATAGGTCTCGACGGGCTTGCCGGTCAGGTTGGGGAACATTGGCGGCACGCCCTGCCCCTGTGCGCCGTGGCAGAGGGCGCAGTGCTGCTGGTAGAGCACCTTGCCCGCCGCCGCCCCGCCCTCGGCCCAGACGTCGACCCAGGCAAGCGAAGAAAACAGGCACATCAGCAGGGCATGGCGGCGAATGGACGGACGCATGGCGACCTCACAAAAACATTGATCAGACATTCTTATACCAGAAAAGAAAAAAGCCGCGCATGGGGCGCGGCTAGCTCGATGGTCCGTCCGGCAGTCAGGCCGCCAGCTTCATCGGCCTGACCACCGGCGGTCGCAGGGGATTGTAGTCCGCCGGCAGGTCACCCAGGGCGATCAGCTTGGAGCGACTGACCAGGAAGTCGACCAGGTGGTTGCGCAGGGCGTAGAAGTGCGGATCGTGGTGCATCTCCTGGCGCACGCGCGGCTTGGGCAGCGGGTTCTCGACGATCTCGGCGATCTTCGCCATCGGCCCGTTGGACATCAGCACGATCTTGTCGGCCAGCAGGATGGCCTCGTCCACATCGTGGGTGATCATGAACACGGTCTGATGGGTGGCGTCGCAGATCTTAACCAGCTCGTCCTGGATCACGCCGCGGGTCAGGGCATCCAGCGCACCGAACGGCTCGTCCATCAGCAGCATCTTCGGTTCGATGGAGAAGGCGCGCGCGATGCCCACGCGCTGCTTCATCCCGCCGGACAGCTGGTGCGGCTTCTTGTCCACCGCGTGGCCCAGGCCGACCAGTTCGATGTACTTCAGGCAGTGCTCGCGCACCTTCTCCTTCGGCCATTCGGGCCAGCGGGCCTTGACCGCGAAGGCGACGTTCTCGAGCACGCTCAGCCAGGGCATCAGGGCATGGCTCTGGAAGACCACGCCACGATCCAGGCTCGGCCCCTTGACCTCGCGGCCGTCCATGAAGACGTTGCCGTCGGTGGCCTCGTCCAGTCCGGCCAGCACGTTCAGAATGGTGGACTTGCCGCAGCCGGAGTGGCCGATGATGCAGACGAATTCACCCTTCTCGAAGCTGAAATGGATGTTTTCGAATACGGTGACGTCGTCACCACCACCCGGGGTGGGGAATACTTTCTTCAGGCCTTCGACCTTGAGGAATGGCTGGGTCATGGGGATCACTCCTGGTAGGTCACAAGTTTGGTCAGCACGCCGAACACCATGTCGAGCAGCATCCCGACGGCGCCGATCATGACGATGGCGAAGATCACGTTGGAGAGGTTGAGGTTGTTCCACTCGTTCCAGACGAAGTAGCCGATCCCGGTCCCACCGACGAGCATCTCGGCGGCGACGATCACCAGCCAGGCGATACCCATGGAGATACGCATGCCGGTCAGGATGGTCGGCGCGGCGGCCGGCAGGATCACGCTGATCGCGGTCTTGAACGGGTTCACCTCGAGCGTGCGGGCCACGTTCAGCCAGTCCTTCTTCACCGAGGCCACACCGTGCGCGGTGTTGATCATCATCGGCCAGATGGAGCAGATGAAGATCACGAAGATCGAGGACAGCGAGGCGTCCTTGATCGTGTACAGCGCGAGCGGCATCCACGCGAGCGGCGAGATCGGCTTCATGATCTGGATGTACGGGTTGAGCGCCTTGTACATCAGCGGCGACATGCCGATCACGAAGCCGAGCGGCACGGCGACGATGGCGGCCAGGATGAAACCGGCCAACACGCGGGCCAGCGACCAAGCAAGCTGGATGCCAATGCCCTTGTCGTTGGGGCCGTTGTCGTAGAACGGATTGGCGAGCTGCGAGGCGATGGTTTCGCCGACCGTGCCTGGGGATGGCAGGCCGCCGGCCTGCACCGCCGCGCCGCCCATCAGGGCCGCGTACTCCGGATCAGCGTAGGTGGCTCCTCCGGTCGCCGGGAGGGTTCCCACATGCCACAGGCCAAGAAAGGCCAGCAGCAGGACGAACGACACGATGGTCGCGCGGAAGCTCAGTGATCGTTGCATCTCAGGTTCTCCGGATGGCGAAGGATTCGAGGTATTCCTTCGGCTTGGACGGGTCGAAGACCTTGCCCATGATGGTGTGTTGGGTGTAGTTCTCGGCCGGCGCGTCGAGGCCCATTTCCTTGAGGCGCTTGCGGGCGTCGGTGGCGAGGAAGATCTGCTCGGCCACCTGCTTGTAGTCGATGTCCTGCTTCAGGTAGCCCCAGCGCTTGAGCTGGGTGAGGATCCAGACGCCCATCGACTGCCAGGGGAAGGGATCGAAGTCCGCCCGGCCGGGTACGTTCATCACGTGGCCGAGGCCGTCGGCGTACTTGCCGGTCATCACCTGCTGCAGCACCGGGACGGGCTGGTTGAGGTAGTTGGCCGGGGCGATCGCCTCGATGATCTCCGGACGGTTCTCGGCCTTGTGCGCGTACACGGTGGCGTTGGCGATGGCGCGGAACAGGGCCGAGAAGGTATTGGGCGCCTCCTTGATGAACTGATCGCTGACACCGAAGGCGCAGCAGGGATGGCCTTCCCACAGGTCCTTGGAGAGGATGTGGATGAAGCCGGCACCCTCGTATACCGCGCGCTGGTTGAACGGCTCTGGGCCAAGGAAACCGTCGATGTTGCCGGCCCGCAGGTTGGCCACCATTTCCGGTGGCGACACAGTGGTGATCTGCACATCCTTGTCCGGATCGATGCCGTGCTCGGCCAGGTAGTAACGCAGAAGCAGGTTGTGCATCGAATAGTCGAAGGGGGTGGCGAACTTCATCCCCTTCCAGTTCTTCGGGTCACGATTGTCCTTGTGCTTCATGTGCAGGGTGATGGCCTGCCCGTTGATGTTCTGGATCGTGGCCACGTAAGTCGGCTTGGACTGGGCGCCAAGGCCCAGTGAAGCGGCGATCGGCATCGGCGAGAGCATGTGCGAGGCGTCGTACTCCCCGTTCTGCATCTTGTCGCGCACCAGCGCCCAGCCGGCGGTCTTGATCACCTCGACATTCAGGCCCTCACGCTCGTAGAAACCCATCGGCTTGGCCATGATGATCGGCGTGGCGCAGGTGATGGGCACGAAGCCGACCTTGAGGTTCTTCTTCTCCAGAGGGCCGCCTTCGGCCGCCAGGGCCTGAGCGGCGCCCATCGGGAACAGACTGGACAGAGCAGCCAGCGCGGTTCCCGCGCCGACGGCCTTGAGGAAGGCGCGGCGGGTCTCGTCATGCGGGAACAGCGCGCGCACCACGGCGGATTCGATCACCCGGTTGAGAGCCGCCTCTTCTTCACGAGGCTCGGCCAGCGCTTGTTCGGCGTCATGTTCGGCCTGGCTGTGATGCTTGCCGCAGGTGCAGCCGCCCTTGAGACGAATGGAGGCGTCGAACGGGTTCTTGAACGCGGACATCGTGGGTCTCCTTCTGGGGAATGAGCAGGAATCAGGCGCGACGGATGGCGAACGAGTCGAGGTATTCCTTCGGCTTGGCCGAATCGAACGGCTTGCCCATGATCGTGTGAATCTTGCTGTTGGCCTTCGGCGCCTCGAAGCCGAGTTCGGCCATGCGCTTGCGCGCATCGGTGGCGAGGAACACCTTCTCCGCGATGGCGGCGAAGTCGACGTCCTGCTTGAGGTAGCCCCAGCGCTTCATCTGGGTCAGCATCCAGACCGCCATCGACTCCCAGGGGAAGGGGTCGAAGTCGATCCGGTTCGGGTCGTTGCGCACCTTGCCCAGGCCGTCCGCGTAACGGCCGAGCAGGACCTGCTCCATGACGGTGATCGGCTGGTTGAGGTAGTTCGGGCCGGCGATGGCCTGGGCCACGTCCTTGCGGTTCTCCATCTTGGAGCAATGCAGGGTGGAGCTGACGATGGCGCGGAACAGCGCGGCGAAGGTGTTCGGGTTTTCCTGCACGAACTTGTCGGTGGCGGCGAAGGCGCAGCAGGGGTGGTTGTCCCAGATCTCGCTGGTCAGGGTGTGGATGAAGCCCACGCCGTCGAACACCGCGCGCTGGTTGAACGGTTCGGCCACGATGAAGCCGTCGATGCTCTCGGCGCGCAGGTTGGCCACCATGTCGGGCGGCGCCATCACGCGCAGCTGGACGTCGTTGTCCGGGTCCAGTCCGTGCTCGGCCAGGTAGTAGCGCAGCAGGAAGTTGTGCATGGAGTAATCGAACGGAATGCCGAACTTCATGCCCTTCCAGTTCTTCGGATCACGGTTGTTCTTGTGCTTGACGTGCAGGGTGATGGCATTCCCGTTCACGTTCTCGATCGCCGGGATGCTCATCGGGGTCGGAGTCGCGCCGAGACCGAGGGTGATGGCGAGCGGCATCGGCGAGAGCATGTGCGAGGCATCGAATTCACCGGCGAGGGTCTTGTCGCGCACCACGGCCCAGCCGGCGGTCTTGTTCAGTTCGACCTTCAGGCCCTGCTTCTCGTAGAAACCGAGCGGATCGGCGGCCACCAGCGGGGTCGCGCAGGTGATCGGCAGGAAGCCGATCTTCAGGTTGGTCTTTTCGAGCTTGCCCGCGCCCTCGGCCGCGATGGCCTGAGCCGCTCCCATCGGGAACAGGCTGGAGAGCGCCGCCATCGCGGTGCCCGCGCCAACCGCCTTGAGGAAGGCACGGCGGGTGGCGTCGTGCGGAAAGATGGCGCGCATCAGGGTCGATTCGACCGCGCGGTTCATCGCGGCCTCCTCGCCGTCGGGCAGGGCCTCGCGCGCCACGGCGGCATCGTGCTCGGCCTGGCTGTGGTGCTTGCCGCAGGAGCAGCCGCGCTTGAGATGGATGGAGGAGTCGAACGGATTCTTGAAAGCGGACATGGCGGGTCTCTCGTCGTGAAATGGCCGGACGAGAGGTTCAATGCAGCCACCATGCCAAGACGGCCTGCTCCCGTGGCATGCACGATGAGAGCGCATCCAGGCGGAAGCCGAGGGCGCGACCGGCGAGGTGGCGCATCGTAATGGTGCGCGCGCTCGAGCCATATGGGTGCGCTAATGGGCATCAACCAGCATGAAACATTGTCGTGACGCGCTGGATCAATGTACGACAATGTCAAACAAAGGCCCGGCCCGAGTCTTGCTTGAAACGCCGTATCCGACCCGGGAGTCCGCCATGAACCACGAACTCATCGAATCCGACCAGCCCATGGATGCCTCCGACGCGGAGGACATCGAGCTGCTGGTGATCCAGGAGGCCGCGCGCCTGCTCAGCCACGCCACCACGCCGGACGTGGCCATCCACGGGATCCTGCGCCTGATGTCGCAGATGGTCGGGCTGAATCGTGGGCGGGTGGTGCTGCCCGATAGCGATGGCTCGATGAGCATTCAATATGCCTACGGCCTGACCGCCATCGAGCGACAGCGCGGCCAGTATTCACTGGGCGAAGGCGTGACCGGGCGGGTGATGCGCACCGGCCAGGTGGCGGTGATCCAGAACATCGACGACGAGCCGATCTACCTCACCCGCGCGGTGGAGCGCACCACCCTGCCGCAGGAGACGGTGTCCTTCCTGGCCGTGCCCATCCTGCACGACAACACCCCCATGGGCGTGCTCGGCGCGCACCGCCTGCGCCGCCGCCGCCGGCCCTTCAGCCGCGACGTGACCCTGCTGCGCGTGCTGGCCACCTTCATCGCCCAGATCCTGCGTCTGAACGCGCTGATCGAGGAGAAGACCGCCCTGCTGAAGGACGAGAACCGCGCCCTCAAGCAGGCGCTCGACCAGCAGGCCGAGGGAACGCACGGCATCCTCGGCGAGAGCCCCGCGCTCAAGCAGGCCCTGCGCCAGGCCCTGCATGTCTCCCCCACCCAGGCCACGGTGCTGCTGACCGGCGAATCCGGCACCGGCAAGGAACGCTTCGCGCGCATGGTGCACATCACCAGTCAGCGCCGCGACGGGCCGTTCATGGCCATCAACTGCGCCGCCATCCCGGAGAACCTGCTCGAATCCGAACTCTTCGGCCACGAAAAAGGCGCCTTCACCGGCGCGGTGGCGACCAAGAAAGGCGTGGTGGAACTCGCCAGCGGCGGCACCCTGTTCCTCGACGAGATCGGCGACCTCGCACTCGACCTGCAATCCAAGCTGCTGCACGTGCTGGAGAAGCAGCTCATCAAGCGCGTGGGCGGGGTCAAGGACATCCCGGTGGACGTGCGCATCATCGCCGCCACCCACAAGAACCTGCAGCGCGCGGTCAACGAAGGCCGCTTCCGCATCGACCTGTTCTACCGCCTGAACGTGTTCCCCATCCACCTGCCCCCGCTGCGCGACCGCGCGGGCGACGTGCGCCGCCTGGCTCGCCACTTCCTGCAAGTCGCCAGCCAGGAATTCGACCGCAACACCATGTTCGGCCAAGGCGTGCTGGAACGGCTGGAGGGCTACAACTGGCCGGGCAACATCCGCCAGCTCGAAAACGTCATCAAACGCGCCGTGCTGGTGGCCCAGGGCGGGCAAATCACGGTGGACGACATCGTCCTCATCCTCAGCCACGAGGCGCACATCGGCGAACACCTGGAAGCCGGAACCGCCCAGCGCATCGAACCCGCCGCCCTCCCCTCGCCGCTGGCCGAAACGCCGCAACCCATGGCGCCGCCGTCCATGGCCATGCCCATGCGCGGCTATAGCTGGGTGCGCGAAGACGAAGCGCAAGACCTGCTCGAAGCCCTGCGCCGCGCAGGCGGCAACAAGACCCGCGCCGCCATGTCACTGGGCATGACGCCGAGGCAGTTCAGGTATCGGATGGTGAAGTTGGGGTTGGGGGAGTAAAGAAATGACGCAGGGCAGTTCGGAAAGGCGCATTTAACGCCAGCCGCTATCGGCGCATTTGTAGAGAGCAGTCAGGTAGGGCGCAATAGCGAAGCGTATTGCGCCGTATGCGGGGATGTGCCGAAGACCATTTGGCGGGTTACGCTTCGGTAATCTGCCTCACGCGAGCTTTCTAAAGCCATTTGCGTCAACAAGTTCAATGGTTTTAATGGCAAGCTCGTGCATAAGGCAAAGGGCGGAGTTTTCATAGGCGTGATATTCGGACACGCTGGAAATCGTCATCAGCTTGCCGTGAGCAATATCATTCCGCCTTGCGACTAATGCCTTTATTCTCGCTCGATGTTTCGATAGCTCCTCGCAGCTTATGCCTATTTTTTCAACTTCGCGCTCGAATACGTTTGGCCACAAATTGCTATCTGTCTTTAGCCTGATTTCATCAGGAAATTCGGCCTCGGACTGCATGGCGGCAGGCATGCTGACATTGAGAAATTTCATAATTGAAGCCGCATCCAATGCTGATCGAAGCTCCTTGAAATCCTTCTCCAGTGCGATCATCGCAAATGTTTCGCTCAAGGAGTGTTTGGGTATTTTTTCATCTTGAATATAGTCAAAAAGAGTATCCCAAGTATACTTTGTGAAGCCTTCGAAGTGAGCATAAAGCATGGCCCACAAAGCCCTAAGTAGGCTTTGGTGCGTGACGCTTCCCTCCTCTGCGTTGATGGCGAGTCGCTTTAATGAAGCAAGTTCTGCTTCGCGCCATTGAAGATCAGCCTCCAGAACTTGATCTATTCTCATTATGCTTCGGTCAGAGCTTGAGACGCGAGGGCGATGCGTGTATTTAGCTTCTCTTTTGAGTTGGCGCCGGGGCCGGTTACTGCGCGGAATTCTTCGGATTGAACCAGGTTGGTAATTGCGTCCCGTAGCTTGGCTGCAGGTTTGTCTTTGATTTTATCGTAATTCAAGCAAATTCCAATTGAAATGGCTTCGAAGTATGCTGGCGGCAACGATCCGGTTGCATTTGTGCCCTTATAGCGAAGAAAGGCTGTTTCTCCGAGTTTTTCGTGTGCCAGTCTCATGCTCGACAGGAACGCCTCTTGCTCTACTTGTTTGTCGAATTTTATGCTACCTAGCAATACTCCCTCCATGTAGTTATCTAGCCAATCCCTAACACTCCCCTTGAAGCCGTCAATGAAATTCTTCGCGGCGAAAAACCTTAGGACTAACTCTTCGGCCCCTTTTTTGTCCTTCTCTGGTTGGGGTAGATATTCGGCACAGGCTGCAAAATGCTCATCTTGCGATAGCTGGACTAATATGTTGTAGAAGTCAATTCCTGTCTCCCCAAGCATTCGGGCAGAGCAGTTTCTGATTTCTTGTGGCTCGAGATTGGCGCCGCCGGTATTTAATCGCTTAAACATCTCATATCGCAGAAATCCTTGGCTCTGCTTTTTGATGACAACCGTTCTGATTGGAGATCGCTTTAGCCTTAATCGCAACGATAACGGTAGGTCAGTGAATTCAAGTCCATTAAGACCTTCAATCAGTGTGCAGCCATCGAGCTTGAGTGCCTGGAGGTCGATGCTATCAGGCTCCATGAATTGTAAAATGGTGCTAACACGCTGAAGGCCATCGATTAACTCAAACACACCATCCTGGTTTTCGATGACAAAAATCTGAGGGACTGGGAGTTCAAGAAGAATTGATTCAATCAGATGGGATTTTTGCTGTTGCGACCAGCGAAATAGCCGCTGATATTCTGGTTGAATAATCAGTTCTTTGTTGATGTGTAAGTTTGCGATCTCACCGAAGCTCATGTCAAATGAGTCGGTTCTAACTTCGCCTACGCGCTTTGAGATTTGGTCTTCGAGTGTCATGGTGTAACTTGAAAAATGAATTATCTGGCACGCCGCGCTGCATTAGGGCCCGAGGGCTTGCCGTGTTTCATCGGGCAAGACAATCCAGAACAAATGGGGACAGACCCCTTTTTTTGTTTCGTGATTTGAACAAACACGGCGCGATGGTGCCGCGTCCGCTTGATGTATTCGTAGCCCGAATGGAGGCTGGCATGACAGCCCGCGTGCAGGGCGGGCTTGGCGTGTTCAGGGCTATGGCCGCATCGGCTTCCATGTCATTCAGCATCCTTGTGAACTGGGGGCGGTCGGGATGGTGTGCTGTTTTTACCCAATGCGCTGTGGTTGAGCATCTTTCAAGCTCATGGAAATTTCAAGCATCTGCCGCTCTGCATTCCGGTCGCGCGCGGGGTTGTCGCGGCTTATGTCACCGAGGCCGTTCAGGTATCGGATGCGGATGCCGAAGCCGAGGTTGGGGTGAGGCGGCGACTCATAGTCCGCCATGCGCGGCCCAGAACTGGGCCGGGGTAAGGATCGGATAGCGTTCAGCCAATGCGAGCAGGTCTTTGTCGCCCGTGATCAGGTAATGCGCACCGCATGTCTCGACAGCCGTCATCAGCGTGCCTAGAACGGGCAGGTCGTTCACGTCCCGCAAGTCATGATCTGCTTCCTGCCGGGGCTCGATGAGTTCGGCTTGAATGGAGAGGATGTCCACAAGGTCTTCCATTTCCGCGTCGGAAAGCCCGTGACGGTGGGCAAGCCGAGGCAGCACGCGGCGCAGTTCATCAAGGATGAATTCCGAAAGCAGCACCTCGACCGATCCATGACGCCAGGCGGACATGATCTTGCCGGGTACGCTGCCAGGATAGGCGATGCCGGAGAGCAGAACGTTGGTGTCCAGCACCACGCGCAGCGTGTGGTTCATGCTCGATCCTGCCTGCTCAATCTTTCCGTGCTTCACGATCCTTGCGACGCTCCTCGGCAACGGCAGCCTCGATTTCGGCCATGCCATCCGCTTCGGGGATAGCGGCAAATCCCGCCTCGATGCGCTGGCACAAGGCATCGAAGCGCCCTTGCATGCGGCGGATGCGCTCAAACAGTCGCGCATCCACAAGCGCGGCAACCGGCTTGCCATCCTTGTTGATCAGGATGCTGTCGTGACGGTACTGCACCTGGTTCAGCATCTCGCCCAGGTTCTGGCGGAAAGTGACCGCGTTGGTTTGTGTAATCATGGCAAAAAGCCTCACATTCAAGCGTTATGACCATAATGATCATAACGCAAACTATCAGTGTCCAAATCGTTCATGACGATGCTTCCTTTCCTGCGGGTTGAGCGTGTCGCCACGGATAGCCTAGCCTCATGCCGCATGTAACAATGCCAATTTATTAAACAAAATACTTATTTTATTTAATAAAAAAGCCCTTATTAAAGGATGGCTATGCTTCGAGACGCGACAGGACACTACGAGACCAGCGTGGCGGGCGGCGAGTCGGTGCCTGCGCTTGTGCCCGCCCCGTTGCCGCCCGTGCCTCCGCTGGAGTTGGGCGGTGCGCGACAAGCGGCGCTGGAGCGCGCCACCCTGGCGCTGGGGCGTCTGGACAGCGTGGCCTTGCTGCTGCCCGATCCCCAGCTTTTTCTCTATGCCTATGTGCGCCGCGAGGCGGTGCTGTCCTCGCAGATCGAGGGCACGCAGTCTTCGCTGTCCGATCTGCTGCTGTTCGAGCTGGAAGCCAGCCCCGGCGTGCCGTTCGACGATGTGGTGGAGGTCTCCAACTATGTCGCCGCGCTGGAGCACGGCATGGGCCGTCTGCGCGAAGGCTTTCCGCTGTGCAACCGGCTGTTGCGCGATATGCATGTTCACCTGATGGCGCGCGGACGGGGCGCAGACAAGGCGCCCGGCGAGTTCCGCCGCACCCAGAACTGGATTGGCGGCACGCGCCCCGGCAACGCCCGCTTCGTGCCCCCGCCGCCGCAGGCGGTCGAACCCTGCATGGCGGCGCTGGAGCGCTTCATCCATGACGACGCAGCCCCGTTGCCAGTGCTGTTGAAGGCCGCGCTGGCCCATGTCCAGTTCGAGACCATCCACCCCTTTCTGGACGGCAATGGCCGCCTGGGCCGCCTGCTGATCGCCCTGCTGCTGCATGAAGGCGGTGCGCTGACGCAGCCGATGCTCTACCTCAGCCTTTACTTCAAGCAGCACCGCGCGATGTATTACGAATTGCTTGATCGGGTCCGCAGCCACGGCGACTGGGAGGCCTGGGTCGATTTCTTTCTGGAAGGCGTGGAGACGACCGCCCATGGCGCGGTGACGACCGCCCGCCGTCTGGTCGATCTGTTCCAGCAGGACAGCCAGCGGGTGCAGGGCAGCGGACGCGGCGCGGCCAATCTGCTACGCGTGCTTGAGGCGCTGCGTCAACGCCCGCTCACGGATCTTCGTCAGGTCAGCCGGCAGGCGGGCATCAGCTTCCCGACCGCCTCCAAGGCCATGCTGGCACTGGCGGACATGGGCATTGCCCGCGAGCTGACCGGCCAGCGTCGCAACCGGGTGTTCGTGTACGACGCGTATATGAATATTCTCAACGAAGGCGGAGAGGCGTTGTAGAACGGTGTGCTTCGAAAAACCCGTACTTCGTCATTGCGAGCGCAGCGAAGCAATCCATAACCCCTTGTTTCATCCATAAAAATGGATCGCCACGCCGCATCGCGGCTCGTGATGACGGTTTTACGAGGCGCCCAACGGTGATATTCGGTTTCCCCCTCTCCCCGGCCCATCACCGTCAGGGGGAGAAGGAAACGCCCTGCCATGTTCGGACGCTGCTTCACCCCCCCTGCCCCTTTGAGCCCCCTCTCCGACCCTTCGGGGTACGGCCGTCGAGAACCTCTCAAGAGAGAGGGGTAAATCACGCCAGATCGCGCCTGCTTCAGCCGAGAAACGGTCCCGCCACGCCAATGACGGTAATCAGTACGCCCAGCCCCAGGTTGAGGGCCATCACCTGGCGGATGGGGGTCATCGCCGCCGCGCCATCCGCCCAGCGAGCCTCCGCCACCGCCGCGCGCAGGCGCTTGAACGGCACGAAGTAAAGCCAGGCGTAGAGTGCGATCATGATCCAGCCGACCAGTTGCATGGCATGCAGATAGCCGGGCGCCTGGAAGCCGCCGAAACGGATGAACAGGTCGGCATAGCCGCTGCCCACCAGCACGGCGACGAACAGCCAGACCCAGCGGAAGAAGCGGCTGAACACTGTGTCCCACAGCCTCAGGCGGGCGGGCGGTTCGAGCTGGGTGCTCGCCGGGCGCAGGATCATGTAGGAATAGAAGATGCCGCCGATCCAGAACACGGCGGCGAGGGTGTGCAGGGACAGGTACAGGGCGGACATGATGGCTCCTCGGCAAGGGCGGAAGGGTTGACGTTGATGCTAACAGGATGGGTTGGCGAGTCATCCAGCCAGGCGTTTGTTCAGGGAGGCGTCCGCGTGCCGCTGGGCGTGGTGGATTGCGCTTCGCTTATCCACCCTACGTTGCGTGGGCTTGATGCTTCACGCTGTAGGAGCGGACCTTGGTCGCGTTGGCTTTGGGGTGTGGGCATTACAAGCAAGCTCGCTCCCGCGCGGATGAGCGACCTTTTGATGGGATGGATCAATAGCGCCCAACCTGCGGTTGCCCGCTCCAAGTGGGGCCTGGTGGTTGGCTGCTCATATCCAGAGCGACGAGGGCGTGTGGTGGATTGCGCTTCGCTTATCAACCCTACGTGGCGCGGGCTTGATACCTCACTCGGTAGGAGCGGACCTTGGGCCGCGATCAGGCGCGGTGGCGCAGGCGGCGCGTCCTTGCGCCGATGGGAGGCGTTTCCGGCTCAGGCCGGGGCGTAGGGGTAGCCGGCTTCGATCGGCAGTTCCGGATCGCGCGACCACTCGTTCCAGGAGCCGAAGTAGAGCTTGACGTTGCTTACCCCCGCCGATTTGAGCGCGACCAGGGTGTTGGACGCACGCGCGCCCTTGAAGCAGTAGAGATAGACCGGGGTGTCCGGGCCGATGCTCACGGTGTGGCATTCGGCCAGGATTTCTTCCGGGGCCTTGTACAGCGGGGTCGCGCCCGGCTTCATGAAGCGGTACCACTCGATCCAGCGCGCTCCGGGCAGGCGGCCCTTGCGCGGGCAGAAGTCCTTGCCGTAGGGCGAGGAGCTGGTTCCCACCCACTCGTCCACGTCGCGCACATCCAGCAGCACCACACTCTCGTCGTCCAGCGCGGCCAGCATCTCGTCCTTGCCGATCAGCAGCTCGGTTCCGGTGTCGCGCAGCGGGAATTCGGTGCTTGCCGCTTCGGGGATCTCGGTGGAGACCGGCAGACCGGCATCCAGCCAGGCGCGGTAGCCGCCATGCAGGATGGAAATCTTCGGATAGCCGAGATAGGACAGCAGCACATAGCCACGCGGCGACTGGCCAAAGCCGGTGTTCATGGCGTCTTCATAGATCACCGCCGTTTCCTGGCCGGTCAGTCCGGCCTTGCCGAAGGCTTCGGAGAACTTGGCCTTGAGCGCGGCCAGTCCCTCCGGGGTGGAGGTGGCAAGGTAGGTGAAGATGTCGTGGATATTCACCGCGCCCGGAATATGCCCGGCGGCATAGGCCTCCGGCGAGCGGGTGTCGATGATGACCGTGGGTTCCTTTTCGGCCAGGGTCAGAAGCTCGGGGACGGACAGCAGGACAGGACTCATGGCGAGGCTCCTTTGGGGGTGGCGCGGGGGAAAGTGGCGGGGTGTGTGCTTCATCAGGCCGCCGTCATGTCACGGCAGACGGCTTCGTACAACTCGGAAGCCCGGGCGGCTTCGCTGCCGCTGAGGGCATAGCCCGCCTCGCGGCCCTGGGCCATGAAGGTCATACGGCAGGCCGCGCCATGCTCGTCTTCCAGCACCCAGCGCCCCAGATCGGCCACGCTCAGGTCGGGCGGGCACAGGTTGAGCGCAAGGCTCGGCGTCTTGACCCGGATTGAGGTCGGCTTGCGCTCGAACGGCGCGCTCTCGCCGCAGAGCGCCGCCGCCACAGCCTCGGCCTGGCGCTTGATCGGCTCGATGTAGAAGTAGCTGCGGCCATCCACCTCCGCGCAGTCGCCGACGGCGAAGATGTGCGGATCGCTGGTGCGCATGTCGGCCGGATCGGCGTGAATGCCACGGTTGACCTGCAGGCCGGCCTTTTTCGCCAGGTCGATGTTCGGCACCAGGCCCATGGCGGAGATCACGAGATCGGTGTGCAGCGCCTCGCCACTGGTCAGGGTGGCGCGGTAGCCTCCCCCGTCATGCTCGAGCGAGTCCAGGCTGACGCCGGGGCGGAAGTCGATGCCGTGCGGCTTGAGTGCCTCCAGCAGACGGGCCGCGACCGGCGGCGGGGCGAGGCGGCCGAGCAGCTGCTCGCCCAGGTCGAGCAGGGTGACATAGTGCCCACCGGCATGCAGGTCCTCGGCGAACTCGACGCCGATCAGACCGGCACCGATCAGGGTGACGTGCAGAGGACCTTCATTGAGCCTGTCGCGCATGCGGCGGTAGCTGGCGAGGTCGTTGACGCGCAGGATGTCGTCGGCGGCATCACCCTCGAACACGCGGCGGCGCTGGCTGGCGCCCAGGGCGAGCACCAGTTCGCCGTACTTCACATTGCCCTTGGAGGTCAGCAGGCGCTTGTCGGCGGGCTTGATGCCCATCACGCGGGTGTTGGCCTGCAGGGTGACGCCGAGCTCGGCGGCCTTGTCGCTCCCGCTGTATTCGACCAGGTCGTCCGCGCTGCGCCCCTGGCCGATGGCCATCGACAGGGCAGGCTTGGGATAGACGCAGCCGTCATCGGCGGTGAGCAGGGTGATGGGCCGATCGGGGGCGCGTTCGCGCAGGCGCTCGGCAACGGTCCAGCCGGCGATGCCGCTACCGATGATGACCACGGCATCTTCGCCGCCGACCTGGCCTTTGGCGCGCGGCGGACGGGTTTTGGGCCCGCTGGAGGCGGCGCGCTGGGCGGCGTATTCCTCCAGGGTGATGAAATCGGCCTTGGTGACCCCGCACAGGGGGCAGGACCAGTCATCGGGGATGTCCTCGAAGCGGGTGCCGGGGGCGAGCCCGCTGTCCGGGTCGCCCTTGGTCTCGTCGTAGATCCATCCGCAGGTCTTGCAGATCCAGCGTGGGGTGCTCATGGCGGTACTCCAACAAACATCGGGCAAACATCAGCTCAGGCCCGGCTTGTCACGGGCCCCTGAACGGGCATGTGGGCTCAGGCCGCCGCCATGGCGTCGATTTCCTTGCGCAGGTGCTTGGTCGCCGGGGTGACGATGGCGACGAAGTAGGCCTCGCGCAGCTTGCGTTGGGCCGGAGCGTCGTGCAGATAGCCGTTCGCCCCGGTGTGCAGCATGGCCGAGTTGGCCGCCTTGACCACCAGCTCGCCGCCAAGCAGACGGGCTTCCAGCACGGTGCGGATGTAGTCCGGATCCTGGTTGAACGGATCCTCGCAGAGACCGGCGATAGCCTCGCGGGCGTCTTCCAGTTCCTCGCGCAGTTCGTCGGGACGATCATCCAGATAGCAGTTGACGTGGCCGAGCTTGGGCTCGACGTCTTCGCACAGCTTGATGCAGCTTTCGATCACGCCGGTGGCCATGCCGGTCTGCAGCAGGATGAAGCCGGCCTTCATCTTCTTCAGGTAGGGGACGAGCGGGTCGCCCAGCAGATGGGTCTTCGGCACGAAGACGTCCTTGAAGAACAGGGCATAGGTGCCGGTGCCTTCCATGCCGCAGAACTTGGCGAGCTGCTTGAGTTCCATGCCCGGCCAGGAGGTGTTGACCAGGGCCATCACGTCGCGCGGGTTGTCGCCGCCGACCTTGAAGATGGAGCCGAACCAGTGATCCGGGCCGAGGTTGGAGATCCACGGCAGGCTGCCGTTGAGGATGAAACCGTCTTCGGTCTCGGTGGCGGAAACCAGCAGCGGCTCGATGCCTGCCAGGTATTTCATCGGGTTGGAGAGCGCCGTGCCGCCCAGTGCTTCGCCACTGGCCAGCCGGGGCAGGAGGGTTTGCTTGAGGTAGTCGTTGTTCGACATCTCGATGTACCAGCACACCACGTCCTGGGCCCACATCATGAAGCCGGTGGACATGCATTCCTGCGAGACGATGTCCATCGCCTTCAGCGCGGCCTGCAGGTCGTACTCGCCGCGGCCGCTCTGCGAGGCGAGGTGCTGGCGGAAGGCGCCGGCCTCTCCCAGGGCGCGCAGTACTTCGGCCGGGTAGTATCCTTGGTCGATCTTGACAGTGAGCGGGGCGAGCTTGTCCCGCACGATGTCCCGGATCGCGTTGAACAGCAGTTCGCCCTCGGGCGCTGCGGACGGCTCGGTGTTCAGGGTCGGGGTCATGGCGGTCATGGCATTCTCCAGAAATTTGATTTTGAAAAATTCCATCCATGGATTTTTTCAACTCGGCCATCGCGGTACATGCCCGCGACAGCCTCCGCGTTCCCATGACCGTGCCATGGGCCGCGTCGAGGCATCCATGCCCCGAGAGTTGATTCCACTCAGATCACAGCAGGGCGCAGTCGAGGGCGACCGGGCGCATCATGGTGTTGGCGACCGGGGACCACTTCTTGGCGTGCTGCAGCAGTGCGTCGAGGTCTTCCGGGCTGACCGGGTCGAGGGTGGCGACGTCGAACTTGACGCGGATGGCGGTGAAGCCCAGCGGCTTGTCCTCGGCCAGGTCGCCGGTGCCCCAGACGGCGGTGACGTTGATGTCACCCTCAATCAGCAGCTCAAGCTTGGTCAGCTTGATACCGCGCGCGGTGGCGTTGGCGTGCACACCCACGGCCAGGCAGGCGCCGAGGGCGGCCAGCAGGGCTTCGGACGGGTTCGGCGCGGTGTCTTCGCCCAGCAGGTGCGGCGGCTCGTCCACGACCACGGGATCGAGTTCGCGGATATAGGTCAGGTTGCGGAACTGGCCTTCACAGACGGTCTTGGCCTTCAGGGTGACGACCGCGTTCGGGTTGGCCTTGCCCTTTTCACCGAGGGCGGCCAGGCCGCTCTTGTCGATTTCACGCAGGGCCTGACGGATGCAGGACGGGGCGACGGGTTCTTGGAAAGTGGTGCTCATGTGTTTCTCCAGTGGAAGTGCTGCGTTGGTGGATCGCAGTTCGACTGGTGCACGGCCTGTGCCAAGTTCTCGAATGGCCCGTTCTGGCGCGGTTTTCAGCCTACTTGCCCAGATTGGCAGGGAGCCACGGGATTGAATTGTTGACAATTGCTCGAACATTGTCCGATCTTGGATTGACAATGTTCGATCAGGTCCGGCCAGGGGGATGACAAAGCCTGCCAGACGGGGCTTTGCGCAGTTTGGCAAGGTTCTTGTTCATAGAGAGTTCAGGGATGCATTCCCTCGACCCTCACCCCTGCTGGAGAAAGCCGCCATGATGAGCAAAGAAGCATTGACCGCCCTGATCCTGGACAAGAAAGAGGCCCTCGGCCTGAGCTGGGAGGCGATCGCCCAAGGCATCGGCCTGTCGCCGGTGTTCACCACCTCCGCCTGCCTGGGCATGAACAGCCTCAAGCCTGACTACGCGCAGAAGCTGGTGACCGTGCTGGAGCTGCCCGCCGAGGCCAAGGCCGCGCTGGAAGCCTGCCCGACCAAGAACTGGGAAAAGGCCGTGCCGACCGATCCGCTGATCTATCGCCTGTACGAGATCGTCGGCGTGTACGGCCCGACCATGAAGGCGCTGATTCATGAAAAATTCGGCGACGGCATCATGAGCGCCATCGACTTCTCGATGCACATCGACAAGGAAGAAAACCCGCTGGGGGATCGCGTGGTCGTGACCATGAACGGCAAGTTCCTGCCGTACAAGTCCTGGTAAACAGCCCCCGGACAAACAAAAACCCCCGCCGGGTGGCGGGGGTTTTTTTCATACTGAAGCCGCGGGCGCCTTATGGCGCCAGCGATTACTTCAGGGTGGCGATGTGAGCCGCCAGATTGGCGATGTCGGCGTCGGACAGACCGGCAGCCATCGGAGCCATCATGGCGGTGTTCGGACCAACCTGCTTGCCGGCCTTGTAGGCGGTCAGCTTGGTGGTCACTTCTTCAGCGCCCTTGCCAGCCAGCTTCGGGAAAATGCCGGCGCCTTCGCCGCCCATGCCATGGCAGCTTGCGCAGCTGGAGGCATACTTGGACTTGCCCGCGGCAGCGTCGCCAGCAGCAAAGGCGGCACCGCTCATCAGGGCAACAACGGCGGAAAGGGCTACTACAGTCTTCTTCATCGGGTTTCTCCTGTGGATGAATGCATGAACTTGGACAGAAACCCATCCCGACAGTTCATAGGACGGACCGAGACCAAGCTGGGTCGCCATATTAACTCAGCAGCAGGCACGACCCTAGAAGCCAGCCCGAGACCGGGCTATCAATTTATTTGTTGCGTATATAAACATCGTCATCGAAGGTCGCCACCCAGTCCGGCTTGATAGCGACCAGCGCGGTCAGAATCATGCCGTTCAACACCCCCTCGGGCAGCATGATGAGGGGCAGATAGGGAAGGTAGTCATGCCACAGATGATTCGCATCATAGACTCCCGCCAGCACCAGCAATCCCGCCCCCAGCAGCACACTTGCCAACACCCCCAAGGCCGCGCCGAAAAAGCCTGGCACGAAGATGTAGACGAAGAAGTTCGGCGGCATGAAGCGACGCGACAGCATCAGCATGGCATGGGCGACCAGCGCCGGAATCGCCGCCGTCATCAGGGTGTTGATTCCGAGCGCCGACCAGCCGGCCAGGCCGAGAAAGCTGTAACCCGCCATGATGATGGCTCCGCCGATCAAGGCGAGCGGCCAGCCGAACATCAGGCTGAACACCGCCATCCCGAGGAAGTGGATGGACAGCCCCGGACCGACGTCCGCGCGCATCCCCCACAGCAGCACCAGCAGCAGGCATGACGCCAGGAACAGGTGCTGGCGCGCGGTCACGCTCAGGAACAGCCGCCATGGAGTACGCCAGGCGGCGTAGCCCAACAGCGCCACGAGCAGCAGATTGAAGAACCACAGCAGGCCCGGCGGGAGGATGGCATCAGGAAGATTCATATAGATACATCAAAATATTTAATTACTGCGACTCATCCTGCTACATTATGAATACCCGAGTTCAACACTGGAGCATGCATTCATGGAGAACCAAGCCCATACCCCAACCGCCGCGCAAGCCGCGCCGCACGGCCGCCTCGAGCACATGCCGATCGCCATGTTCGCGATCGTCATGGGGCTCGCCGGCCTGACCATCGCCACCGAAAAGGCCGAAACCCTGTGGGGCTGGGGCCTCCAGCCCAGCCTGATCCTGCTGGCCGTCACCGCGCTGGTGTTCGGCGCTATCAGCGCGGCCTACCTGACCAAGCTGATCCGCCATCGCAAGCACGTGATGGAAGAGTACAACCATCCGATCCGCCTGAGCTTCTTCCCGGCCATTCCCATCGGCCTGATCCTGCTCGCCATCGCCAGCCTGAACCACTTCCCGACTCTCGCGCTCGGCTTGTGGGCCGTCGGCAGTGCGGTGCAGCTGCTGTTCACCCTGATGATCCTGTCCGCCTGGATCCATCACGAGAAGTTCCAGATCCAGCACAGCAACCCGGCCTGGTTCATCCCCATCGTCGGCAACATCCTGGTCCCGGTCGCCGGCGCGCCGCTGGGCTTTCCGGAGGTCTCCTGGTTCTTCTTCAGCATCGGCCTGGTGTTCTGGGTCGTGCTGCTGACCATCCTGATGAACCGCTTCTTCTTCCACAACCCGATCCCGGCCAAGCTGCTGCCGACCCTGTTCATCCTGATCGCTCCGCCAGCGGTGGGCTTCATCTCCTGGATCAAGCTGCACAACGGCGTGCTGGACGACGCGGGCCGTGTCCTCTACTACGTCGCGCTGTTCACCACCCTGCTGCTGTTCTTCCAGTTCAAGCAGTTCGCCAAGGTGAAGTTCGCCCTGCCCTGGTGGGCCTACTCCTTCCCCATGGCGGCGATCACCATCGCCAGCATGATCATGCTGGAAAAGCTGGGCGGTGCCTTCTTCGCCTCGCTCACGCCGATCCTCTACACCCTGCTGGTGTTGCTGATCGTGGTGCTGGTGTTCAACACCATCCGTGCGATGATGCGTGGCGAAATCTGCGTCCCGGAGTAACCCCGGGAGTCACCTGTTTGAAGGAATTGGCGTGAGCACCTCGACGATCATTCACCTGCATGGCCTGTTCGTCATCCTGTCGCTGATCGGGTTCATCACCCGGGGCTACTGGATGCTGCGTGAATGCCCCGCGCTGCAGGCGCGCTGGGTGAAGATCGCCCCGCACATCATCGACACCCTGCTGCTGCTCACCGCCCTGTGGGCCGCGTGGGTGATGTTCTGGTCCAACGGGGTGCATCCCGCCTTCCTGACAGTGAAGATCGTCGGCCTGATCGCCTACATCGCGCTCGGGATGATCGCGCTCAAGCGCGGCAAGACCAAGGCCATCCGCGCCGGGGCGTTCATCGCCGCCCTCGCGGTATTCGTCTACCTGATGGCCGTGGGCAAGACCATGCAGGTCATCCCCTTCACAAGCTGATCGGGAACCACTTGGGGCATGGATGCACCAACGCCCCGTCACGGCGGGGCGGAGCCCATCGCGGGCATGAACCGCGATGGGCGAACCGGCAAATTCCAAGGATGGGATTTGCCGGTATGTATGTCGATTAGAGCGCGCAGGTGATAATCTGCGCGTTTTTCTTTTTCGGGAATCCGACATGTCTGCCGTTCAGCCGCTGGTAGGTGTCATCATGGGCTCCAAGTCCGACTGGGAGACCATGCGCCTGGCCGTCGAGACCCTCGAAGCCTTCGGTGTGCCCTGCGAGACCCGCGTGGTCTCCGCCCACCGCACCCCCGACCTGCTGATGGACTACGCCGCCACGGCCGCGACGCGTGGGCTGGAGGTCATCATCGCCGGGGCGGGTGGCGCGGCCCACCTGCCCGGCATGGTGGCGGCCAAGACCAGCGTGCCGGTGCTGGGCGTGCCCGTGCAGTCCAAGGCGCTGAACGGCATGGATTCCCTGCTTTCCATCGTGCAGATGCCCGCCGGCATCCCGGTCGGCACCCTCGCCATCGGCCCGGCCGGGGCGAAGAACGCCGCCCTGCTGGCGACCGCCATCGTTTCCAACAGCCGCCCCGAGCTGCGCGCGCGCCTGGACGCCTTCCGCGCCGAGCAGACCGAGAGCGTGCTCAACAACCCGGACCCGCGAGAGTAAGCCCATGTCCCATCCGGCAGGCACACGTATCGGCATCATCGGCGGCGGCCAGCTCGGCCGCATGCTGGCGCTCGCGGGCGTGCCGCTGGGGCTGGAATTCGTGTTCCTCGACCCCTCCCCCGAAGCCTGCGCGCGGCTGGTCGGCGAGCAGATCGTGGCGGACTACGACGAGTTGATGGCCCTTGAACGACTGGTCAACGAGACCGACGTGGTCACCCTCGAATTCGAGAACATCCCGGTCGCCGCCGCCCGTTTCGTGCAGGAGCGCGGCCTGCTCTACCCCGGCCCGCGCGCACTGGAAGTGGCGCAGGATCGGGTCAACGAGAAGTCCCTGTTCGGCGAACTCGACATCCCCACCCCGCCCTGGCGGGCCGTCGACAGCTTGGCCGAACTGCATCAGGCCGTGGCCGAGATCGGCCTGCCCGCGGTGCTCAAGACCCGCCGCTTCGGTTACGACGGCAAGGGGCAGGCGGTGCTGCGCACCCCGGCCGACGTGGAGGCCGCCTGGGCATCACTCGTCGGCGTACCGCTTATTCTGGAGGGCTTCATCGCCTTCCGGCGCGAGGTGTCGATCATCTCGGTGCGCTCGCGCACCGGCGAGCTGGCCTTCTACCCGCTCTCAGAGAACACCCACGAGCGAGGCATCCTCAAGCTCTCCCTGAGCCGCGTGGACGATCCCATGCAGGCCGAGGCCGAGGCCCATGCGCGCAAGGTGCTGGAGGAACTGGACTACGTCGGCACGATGGGCTTCGAGTTCTTCGTCACCGATGAGGGCCTCATCGCCAACGAGATCGCCCCGCGCGTGCACAACACCGGTCACGGAACGATCGAAGGCAACGCCACCAGTCAGTTCGAGAACCACCTGCGCGCCCTCCTCGGCCTGCCGCTCGGTAGCACCGCCCTGCGCGGGGCCTCGGCCATGCTCAACTTCATCGGCGAGCTGCCGCCGATCGAGCGCGCCCTGGCCATGCCCGACCTGCACTTCCACGGCTATGGAAAGGCACCCCGCCCCGGTCGCAAGGTCGGTCATGCCACACTCGTGGCGCACGACGAGGCAGAGCGCGACGCCCGTCTGGCCGAACTGCTGGCACTGGCGTAAGCAGCGCCACCTCGTCGAGACACTCCGGCGCCACCCCGTATTCGCGGCGGGGCGCTGCTCCTGCAGGGGACTCATCCGTAGGAGGCCCGCCCCCGGGCCGATGACCTCCATCAACCGCCGGCGGCGACACGATAATCCGCTCACCTCATCGCAACGAGGGCGCCGCGCCTACAGATCGACCGCGCCCTTGCGCGCCCCCTCCTCCAGCACGTAATCCCTGAAGGCCTGCGCCGCGGGCGACAGGCGCTTGCCCTGGCGGTGGACCAGGAACCAGTGGCGCACGATGGGGAAGCCCTCCACGTCCAGGGTGATGAGCCGCCCGGTCGCCAGCTCGCGCTCCACCGTGTGCAGCGACACCACGCCGAGCCCCAACCCCACCTCCACTGCCTGCTTGATCGCCTCATTCTTGTTCATCTCCATGGCGGGCTGGAGCGTGAAACCGTGCTCGTGGAACAGCCCCTCCATGGCGTTGCGCGTCCCCGAACCCACCTCGCGCGCCAGCATCGGCTCACCGGCCAGGCGACTGAACGGGATGCCCTTCTCTCCGGCCAGCGGATGCCCCGGCGGGGCGATGACCACCAGAGGGTTGAGCATGAAAGCCTTGGCATCCAGGTCGCGCCCCGACGGGGGCTGCCCCATGATCGCGAGGTCCGTCTCGTTGGCCGCCAGCTGGTTGAGCAGCGTCTCGCGATTGACCACGTTCAGCGTCAAGCGCACGTCCGGGCGCTGCTGACGGAACTGGGCCATCAGCCGCGTGGCGAAATAATGCGCCGTGCTGACCACGCCGACCGTGATCTTCCCGCCACGCACCCCACGCAGGTCGGCCAGGGTGTTCTCGAGGTCGAGCAACTGCTGTTCGACGGCCTGGCTCACTCGCTGCACCTCGCGCCCGGCATCGGTGAGGAAGATTTTCTTGCCGATCTGCTCGAACACGGGCAGACCGAGCGCCTCCTCCAGCTGCTTGACCTGCATGGACACCGCCGGTTGCGAGAGATGCAGCTCGCCCGAAGCGCGCGAAAAACTGAGATGTCGGGCCACCGCATCGAAAACCTGAAGCTGGCGCAAGGTGACGTGAAGCATAAGGAGCCCTGATGGTTTTCATCAGGATATCCGAATATCTCTTATGTGTTGAGCCCCGTATAGTCCGCAAAACCCCTAGGGGTTTCAGATTTTATTCTGGCATCAACATATCTGATCAGGAGAGCATCATGGCCCTTGACCAATCCAACCGTTATTCCGATCTGAGCCTTCGTGAAGAAGACCTGATCGCCGGCGGCAAGCACATCCTCGTCGCCTACATCATGGCCCCGGGCGCCGGCCACGGCTTCCTGGAGTGTGCCGCGCACGTCGCCGCCGAGTCCTCCACCGGCACCAACGTCGAAGTCTCCACCACCGACGACTTCACCAAGGGAGTGGACGCGCTGGTCTACGAGATCAACGAATCCACCGGCCTGGTCAAGATCGCCTACCCGCTCGACCTGTTCGATCGCAACGTGATCGACGGCCGCATGATGATCGTCTCCTTCCTGACCCTCGCCATCGGCAACAACCAGGGCATGGGCGACGTCGAAGCGCTGAAGATGGTGGACTTCTACGTCCCCCGCCGCGTGATCGAGCTGATGGACGGCCCGGCGGTCGACATCTCCGACCTGTGGCGCATCCTCGGTCGTCCGGTCAAGGACGGCGGCTACATCTCCGGCACCATCATCAAGCCGAAGCTGGGTCTGCGTCCGGAGCCGTTCGCCAAGGCCGCCTACGAGTTCTGGCTGGGCGGTGACTTCATCAAGAACGACGAGCCGCAGGGCAACCAGGTCTTCTCCCCGATGAAGAAGACCATCCCGCTGGTCTACGACGCGATGAAGCGCGCCATGGACGAAACCGGCGAGGCCAAGCTGTTCTCCGCCAACATCACCGCCGACGACCACTACGAGATGTGCGCCCGCGCGGACTTCATCCTCGAAACCTTCGGCCCGGACGCGGACAAGGTCGCGTTCCTGGTTGACGGCTACGTCGGCGGCCCGGGCATGATCACCACCGCCCGTCGCCAGTATCCGAAGCAGTACCTGCACTACCACCGTGCCGGTCACGGCGCCGTGACCTCCCCGTCCGCCAAGCGCGGCTACACCGCCTACGTGCTGGCCAAGATGTCCCGCCTGCAGGGCGCTTCCGGCATCCACGTCGGCACCATGGGCTTCGGCAAGATGGAAGGCGAGAAGAGCGACCGCGACATCGCCTACATCATCGAGCGCGACAGCTACACCGGCCCGTACTTCCACCAGGAGTGGTACGGCATGAAGCCGACCACCCCGATCATCTCCGGCGGCATGAACGCCCTGCGCCTGCCCGCGTTCTTCGAGAACCTGGGCCACGGCAACGTGATCAACACCGCCGGTGGCGGTTCCTACGGCCACATCGACTCCCCGGCCGCGGGCGCCAAGTCCCTGCGTCAGGCCTACGAGTGCTGGAAGGCCGGCGCCGACCCGATCGAGTACGCGAAGGAGCACAAGGAATTCGCACGCGCGTTCGAATCCTTCCCGCACGACGCCGACAAGATCTATCCGGGCTGGCGCGAGAAGCTGGGCGTCCACAAGTAATCGACGCCCGTAGCCCGGATGAAGCGAAAGCGGAATCCGGGAAGCTCATACCCGGATTACAGCCTTGCGGCCTCCATCCGGGCTAGACGAGCCCATACCCCCGGCCCACCGGGGGTATTTTTTCCCAAAACAAATCCGGATTCCGTGTGTAGGAGCGAGCTTGCTCGCGATTTGCAGCCTGTCGGACTTGAGGCGAACTGGCTGCTGGCAAGAGCCATCGCGAGCAAGCTCGCTCCTACGCATTCTGTCCTCATCGGAGTACGCAATGAACGCCGACAAACAGCAATACATCGTCAAGAAAGAACCGTTCTACCAGCCGCAGCGCAATGAAGTGGCACTGTACGAAGCCGCCTACCGCAACCGCCTGCCGGTGATGGTCAAAGGCCCGACCGGCTGCGGCAAATCCCGCTTCGTCGAATACATGGCCTGGAAGCTGGGCAAGCCGCTCATCACCGTGGCCTGCAACGAGGACATGACCGCCTCCGACCTCGTCGGCCGCTACCTGCTCGAATCCAACGGCACCCGCTGGCAGGATGGCCCGCTGACCCTCGCCGCCCGCATCGGCGCCATCTGCTATCTGGATGAAGTGGTCGAGGCCCGCCAGGACACCACCGTGGTCATCCACCCGCTGACCGACCACCGCCGCACCCTGCCGCTGGACAAGAAGGGCGAGCTGGTCGAGGCCCATCCGGACTTCCAGCTGGTCATCTCCTACAACCCCGGCTACCAGAGCCTGATGAAGGACCTCAAGCAATCCACCAAGCAGCGCTTCGCGGGCTTCGAGTTCGACTATCCGCAGCCGGAGCTGGAGACGACCATCCTCGCCAGGGAAACCGGTCTGGACGAAGCCACTGCGGCAAAGCTGGTGAAGATCGGCGTGACCGCGCGCAACCTCAAGGGCCATGGCCTGGACGAGGGCATCTCGACCCGCCTGCTGGTGTACGCGGCGACCCTCATCAAGGACGGCGTGCATCCCCACGATGCCTGCCGCATGGCCCTGGTGCAGCCGATCACCGACGACGCGGACATCCGCGACACGTTGGAACACGCCATCGACGCGACGTTTGCCTGAGAAGGTCTGCTCGCGCCCATAGCCTGGATGGAGCGGAGCGGAATCCGGGGGTCACGGCGACCGCCCGGATTGCGCCTTCGGCTTCATCCGGGCTACGGGCCGGCCTGAGAGGGGATCACGCATCATGACCACCATCACCGCCGAACAATCCCAGGCCCTGTGGGCCCGTCTCGAAACCCGCTTCGAGCAGGTCGAGACCGTGTTCGAGGACCGTCTGGCCGAGGCCCGGGCTGCCCTGACACCCGAGGGCCTGGACGCATGGATCGACGCCGCCCGCCTGCTCGGCAAACTCGGTCGCGGCGCGGAGCCGATGCTCGCCCTGCTGGAAGAGTGGCCCTCGGTGGCACACGCCGTGGGCGAGGACATGCTGCCCGCCGTGATGGCCATGGTGCACAGGCTGCAGCGCTCGCCCAATGGCCGCGCCATCGCCCCCTTCCTGCAAACCCTCGCCCCGGTGGCCCGCCGCCTGCATTCGCCGGAACAGCTCGAACACTACCTCGACATCGTGCGCGACCTCGCGGAGCGCACCACCGGCTCCATCCACGGCCACCACACCACCTTCCCCAGCCCCGGCCTGCCGGACTTCCTGGACAAGGCCCCCGTCCTGCTGCAACTGCTCAGTGTCGGTGGCCTGCGCAACTGGACGGACTACGGGGTACGCAACTACCACAACCACCCGGAGCGCCAGAAGGAATACTTCAGCCTGCAATCCGCCGACAGCCGCGCGGTGATGCAGCGCGAGCGCCACGGCACCCTGCTGGCGGATGTGGAGCGCAAGCTCGACCTCTACCTGCGCGGCCTGTGGCAGGACAGCGATCCGCTCGTGCCCTACTCCACGGCCTTCCACGAACTCCGCAAACCGATGCCGTACTTCGACAAGCTCGGCATTCGCCTGCCGGACGTGCAGGACGACCTGATCCACGCCGACGCAAGCGTGGTCAGCGGTCTGGACCGCTACCGCGCCATGCTGGCCCACATGGTCGGTCATCGCCGCTGGAGCACGCCGCAGATCGCCGACAACTGGAGCCCGTTCCAGCGCATGGCGGTCGAGTTTCTCGAAGACTGCCGCATCGACACCCTGCTCGTGCGCGAATACCCCGGCCTGCGCCGCCTGTTCCTCGCCCTGCACCCCAAGCCTGTCGAGGACGCCTGCAATGAAGAAACCACCGCCTGCCTGCGCCACCGTCTGGCCCTGCTCTCGCGCGCCCTGCTCGACCCCGAGCATGGCTACCGAAATGCCGTGCTGAACGAATTCGTCCAACGCTTCCACACCCTGATGCAGGACGGCGAGGCCAGCACAAACGACATGGCACGCCTCGCCATCGACTACGTCGCCCGCACCCGCCGCCAGAGCGACCAGCTCCCCAACATCCATTTCGACAACACCGAGGTGGACTACCGCGACGACAACCGCCACCTGTGGCGCTTCATCGAGGAGGGCGACGAAGAAGAGGCGTTCGACGAAAAGCGCAAACTGGAGCCTGACGAGGAACTCAAGGGCCTGCCCCCGCGCCACTACCCGGAATGGGACCACCACAGCCAGAGCTACCGCCCCGACTGGGTCAGCCTGTACGAGGCCCTGCACCCGCAGGGCAATGCGGCGGACATCGACGGCCTGCTCAACAAGCACGCCGGCACCGCCAAGCGGCTCAAACGCATCCTCGACCTGCTCAAGCCGCAGGACAAGGTGCGCATCCGCTTCCAGGAAGAAGGCAGCGAGCTCGATCTGGACGTCGCCATCCGCTCGCTCATCGACTTCAAGGGCGGCGCCCAGCCCGACCCGCGCATCAATATGAGCCACCGCACCGCCGGGCGCGACATCGCCGTCACCCTGCTGCTGGACCTCTCGGAATCGCTGAACGAGAAGGTGAAGGCCCCATCGTCGAATGGTGGGGAACAGACCATCCTCGAACTGTCGCAGGAGGCTGTCTCGCTGCTGGCCTGGGCGATCGAGCGCCTGGGCGACCCGCTCGCCATCGCCGGCTTCCACTCCAACACCCGCCACGACGTGCGCTACCAGCACATCAAGGGTTTCTCGGAACCGTGGAACGACGAGGTGAAGGCTCGCCTGGCGGCGATGGAGGCGGGGTTCTCGACCCGCATGGGCGCCGCCATGCGCCACGCCGGGCATTACCTCGGCAAGCGCCGCGCCGACAAGAAGCTGCTGCTGATCCTCACCGACGGCCAGCCCGCCGACATCGACGTGCTGGATGAGCGCGCCCTGATCGAAGACGCCCGCCAGGCGGTCAACGAACTCGACCGCGAGGGCATCTTCACTTACTGCATCAGCCTGGACCCGAAGGCCGACGAGTACGTCGCCGACATCTTCGGCCGCCAGTACACGGTCATCGACCACGTCGAGCGTCTGCCGGAAAGGCTGCCGGAGCTGTTCATCGCCTTGACGAAGTAATCAACCCATCTTCATCTCAAGGTGGATAAGCAAAGCGCCATCCACCAAATTCACCCCAACGCGGTGGAAGGCGCTGCGCTTCTCCACCCTGCGTCTTTACAGCGGATATCAGCACCCTTGGTCGGCTAAGCACGGCCTGAGGCCGGGGCCATCCTCGGCCCCTCGTTCAGTACGTACTCCCTGAACGCCTGCGCCGCAGGCGACAGACGTTTGCCCTTGCGGTGCACGACGTACCAGTGGCGAACGATGGGGAAGCCCTCCACATCCAGCACCGCCAGACGCCCGGTCTCGAGTTCGAGTTCCAGCGTGTGCATGGATGCGATTCCGAGACCCAGGCCGGCGATGACCGCCTGCTTGATGGCCTCGTTACTGCCCAGTTCCATCACCGTATTGAACTTCACCTGGTGGGCCTCGAAGAAGCGCTCGATGGCACCGCGCGTCCCGGACCCCTCCTCGCGCACGACAAACTTCTCCCCCGCCACTTCCGCCAGGGGAATGGCCTTGCGTCCCACCAACGGGTGATCCGCCGGTGCGAGCACCACCAGCGGGTTACCCATGAACGGCTCGGCCTCCAGCTCCATGTCGGCGGGTGGGCGGCCCATGATGACCAGATCGCGTTCGTTGCGCTCCAGCTGGCCAAGCAGGGTTTCGCGGTTGGTCACGTCGAGACTGATCTGGATCTGCGGATAGCTGCGTGCAAACTCGGCCAGCAAGCGGGTCGAGAAATAGCTGGCCGTAGTGGCCACCGAAACCGACAGCGTCCCGCGCCCCATCCCCTTCAAGGCCCCAAAGACGTCATCCATCTCGGCGAACATGCTCGAGATGGCCCGGCTGTAGCGGTACAGCTCGTGCCCGGCGTCGGTCAGGAAGGTCTTGCGCCCCATCTGTTCGAACAGTGGCAACCCCACAACATCCTCCAGCTGCTTGACCTGCATGGAAACCGCCGGCTGAGTCAGGTGCAGCTCCTGGGCCGCCTTGGTGTAGTTGAGATGCCGGGCCACGGTCTCGAAGACCTTGAGCTGGCGGAAGGTGAGGTTCTTCATGCTTTCTCCATAAACCCAGACTTATAGATCCGATCAGAATTATTGAGTTCTCTGATTGATCATCTTGAATGAAGATGCCCTCAGTTCAAGCGCACAACCTCAAAGGTCATGTGCTAGAACAAAAGACTCACGCGGGCTTTGAGCACCACAAAGATCGCGGCGGGAACCACAAAGCATCCGTATGCCTTTCCATCCGACAGGAGGATTTTCCATGGCGAAGACGTATCAGGCGGGCGTAAAAGAATACCGCGCCACCTACTGGGAACCGAACTACACCCCGAAAGACAGCGACGTGCTGGCCTGCTTCAAGGTCACCCCGCAGCCGGGCATCGACCGTGAAGAAGTCGCCGCGGCGGTTGCCGCCGAGTCCTCGACCGGCACCTGGACCACCGTATGGACCGACCTGCTGACCGACCTGAACTACTACAAGGGTCGCGCCTATCGCATCGAAGACGTACCGGGTTCCGACGCTGAATTCTACGCATTCATCGCCTATCCGATCGACCTGTTCGAAGAAGGCTCCATCGTCAACGTATTCACCTCCCTGGTGGGCAACGTGTTCGGCTTCAAGGCCCTGCGCGCCATCCGTCTGGAAGACGTACGCTTCCCGCTGGCCTACGTGACCACCTGTGACGGCCCCCCGCACGGCATCCAGGTCGAGCGCGACATGATGAACAAGTACGGTCGTCCGCTGCTCGGCTGCACCATCAAGCCGAAGCTGGGCCTGTCCGCCAAGAACTACGGCCGTGCCGTATACGAGGCGCTGCGTGGCGGTCTGGACTTCACCAAGGACGACGAAAACGTCAACTCCCAGCCGTTCATGCGCTGGAAGCAGCGTTTCGACTTCTGCCAGGAAGCCATCGAGAAGGCCGAGCGTGAGACCGGCGAGCGTAAGGGTCACTACCTGAACGTCACCGCTCCGACCGCCGAAGAGATGCTCAAGCGCGCCGAGTACGCGAAAGAGATCGGCACCCCGATCATCATGACCGACTACATCACCGCCGGTTTCGCCGCGCAGACCTCCATCTCCAAGTTCTGCCGCGAGAATGGCATCCTGCTGCACGTTCACCGCGCAATGCACGGCGTGATCGACCGTAACCCGCACCACGGCATCCACTTCCGTGTGCTGGCCAAGATCCTGCGCCTGATGGGCGGCGACCACCTGCACTCCGGCACCGTCGTGGGCAAGCTGGAAGGCGACCGCACCGCGACCCTGGGCTGGATCGACATCATGCGTGACGAGTTCGTCAAGGAAGACCGCAGCCGCGGCATCATGTTCGACCAGGACTTCGGCGCCATGCCGGGCATGATCCCCGTCGCTTCCGGTGGTATCCACGTATGGCACATGCCGGCGCTGGTCTCCATCTTCGGTGACGACTCCGTCCTGCAGTTCGGCGGCGGCACCCTGGGTCACCCGTGGGGCAACGCAGCCGGTGCATGCGCCAACCGCGTCGCTCTGGAAGCCTGCGTCAAGGCACGCAACGAAGGCGCCGAGCTGGAGAAGGTCGGTGGCGAAGTTCTGCGCGCTGCCGCAGAGCACAGCCCGGAACTGAAGATCGCTCTCGAAACCTGGAAAGAAATCCGCTTCGAGTTCGACACCGTCGACAAGCTGGACGTAGCCCACAAGTAATGGCCAGGCGGGTGCCCCCCGCCTCTATGAACCTAATATCGAGGTGACAAAATGAGCCAAGTTCAAGATTACAAGAGCCGCGTTTCCGACCCGGCGAGCCGCAAGTTCGAGACCTTCTCCTACCTGCCGGCCATGACCGACGCGGACATCCGCAAGCAGGTCGAGTACATCGTCTCCAAGGGCTGGAACCCGGCGGTCGAGCACACCGAGCCGCAGTACCTGATGGACAACTACTGGTACATGTGGAAGCTGCCGATGTTCGGCGAGACCGACGTCGACGCCATCCTGGCCGAGTGCAAGGCTTGCCACGAAGCCAACCCGGGCAACCACGTCCGCCTGATCGGTTATGACAACCTGAAGCAGTCCCAAGGCGCTTCCATGGTTATCTACCGCGGCAACACCAAGTAAGACTGCCACTTGGTGTACGGTCCGCTCCCGAGCGGGAGCGGACCTCGCGCAAGCCCCGGGCAGTCGCTGGCCGGGGCTTTTTTCAGATCAGCGCTATATGCGTCATTGCGAGCGCTCTGCCTTTAGCCACGAGGCCAAAGGCCGTGGTGGGAAGCAATCCAGAACATCACCGACTGGATCGCCACGTCCCTTCGGGACTAACGCGAAGCTGGCGCAAGCCCACGATGACGAACCAAACCCGGTGCCATGCCGACTGCGGATGACCGCAATCGACATCGCATCAACAAGCCTGCATCCGATGATGCCGGCGATGTGAATGACACTTGAGCACCCCTTGCAGGAGGAACGACCATGACCGATCTGCTCGCCCAATACCGCGTCACCAAAGAGCCGTACTACGAGCCGCAAACCGACGAGATCGAGCTGTACGAGGCCGCCTATGACAACCGCCTGCCGGTCATGCTCAAGGGCCCGACCGGCTGCGGCAAGTCTCGTTTCGTCGAGCACATGGCCTACCGTCTGGGCAAGCCACTGATCACCGTCGCCTGTAACGAAGACATGACCGCCGCCGACCTCGTCGGCCGCTGGCTGCTCGACAAGGACGGCACCCGCTGGCAGGACGGCCCGCTGACCACCGCCGCCCGCCTGGGCGCCATCTGCTACCTGGACGAGATCGTCGAGG
>JBFLVP010000019.1:0-4713 GCA_040758395.1 Pseudomonadota bacterium | reverse complement strand
GCCGCCGCGTGCAGGGCGGGCAGGCTGTCGGGATGCAGGCGGCGGCCCTGGTCGGGGCGCAGCAGGTAGGCGGTGCGGTCGCGCGCCTCGCTGCGCGCGCGCAGCACCCCGAAGCCTTCGGCGGCGAGCTTGGCGGCCAGGGCTTCGGTGTCCAGGGGGTGGTGGACCGCATCGCGGGCCTGGGCGTGGGCGAGGCCGAATTTCAGCACCTCGGCGGTGGGCAGGCTGGAGCCGACGCGGCCGAGCGCGATGCGCGCCTGGGTGTGGCGGCGCAGTTCTTCCCAGGGGTTGAGCTGGACGAGGCCGCTCATGCCGCATCCTTCAGCCAGGGGAGCTTGTTGAGCAGGCTGTTCCCCAGGCCGGGCTGGCCGATGCGGCCGTCAGGCTCGGTGATGCCCATGCGCGCCAGCCAAGTCTCGAACTCCGGCGCGCGCTTGAGCCCGAGCGCGCGGCGCAGGTAGAGCGCGTCGTGGAAGGAGGTGCTCTGGTAGTTGAGCATGATGTCGTCCGCTCCGGGTATGCCCATGATGAAGGTCACGCCCGCGGCGCCGAGCAGGGTGAGCAGGGTGTCCATGTCGTCCTGGTCGGCTTCGGCGTGGTTGGTGTAGCAGATGTCGCAGCCCATGGGCAGGCCGAGCAGCTTGGCGCAGAAGTGGTCTTCCAGACCGGCGCGCTGGATCTGCTTGCCGTCGAACAGGTATTCCGGGCCGATGAAGCCGACCACGGTGTTGACCAGTAGCGGGCGGAACTCGCGCGCCACGGCGTAGGCGCGCGCCTCGCAGGTCTGCTGATCGACGCCGTGATGGGCGTTGGCGGAGAGCGCGCTGCCCTGGCCAGTCTCGAAGTACATGACGTTGTCGCCCAGCGTGCCGCGCTTGAGCGAGAGGGCGGCTTCGTGAGCCTCGCGCAGCATTTCGAGGTGGATGCCGAAACCGGCATTGGCCTGTTCGGTGCCGGCGATGGACTGGAACACCAGGTCGATGGGCGCGCCCTGTTCGATGGCCTGGATCTGGTTGGTGACGTGGGTCAGCACGCAGCTCTGGGTGGGAATGTCGAATTGCTCGCGCACCTCGTCCATCATCCGCCACAGGCGTGTCAGAGTGGGAATGGCGTCGCTGGCCGGATTGATGCCGATCACCGCGTCGCCCGCGCCGTAGAGCAGGCCGTCCACCATGCTGGCGGCGATGCCGCGCACGTCATCGGTGGGATGGTTGGGTTGCAGGCGCACCGAGAGGTGGCCGGGCAGGCCGATGGTGTTGCGGAAGCGAGTCACTACCCGGCATTTGCGCGCGGTCAGGATCAGGTCCTGGTTGCGCATCAGCTTGGAGACCGCCGCCGCCATTTCCGGGGTGATGCCGGGCGCGATGGCGGCCAGCGCGGCACTGTCGGTCTCATCCAGCAACAGCCAGTCGCGCAGCTCGCCCACAGTCAGGTGGCGGATGGGCGCGAAGGCGGCGGCGTCGTGACGGTCGAGGATCAGGCGTGTGACCTCGTCCGCCTCGTAGGGAATCAGGGCTTCGTCGAGGAAGCGCGCAAGCGGAACCTCGGCAAGCGCGAAACGAGCCGCCATCCGTTCTTCATGGGTGGCGGCGGCAAGGCCCGCCAAAGCGTCGCCGGAGCGAAACGGACTGGCGCGCGCGAGCAGGATCTTGAGGTCGGCGAAACGGTAGACCCGTCCGCCGAGCGTGGTCCGATACGCCATCGCGGATCAGACGCTTTCGCCGTTCAGCAGGGCGTCCGCCGGGGCGCTGGCGCGCTGCGCGGCGGTAAGGCTGAAGTAGGCGAAGCCGATGGCCATGAAGCCCAGGAAGATAAGGCCGATCACCGGGTTGAACCAGGCCATGGCCACCAGACAGACCACGGCCAGGGCCAGGGCGATGGCGGGTACGACGGGGTAACCGGGGGCGGCGAACGGGCGGATCAGGGCCGGTTCGCTCTGGCGCAGCTTGAACAGGCTGAGCATGCTCATGATGTACATGACGATGGCGCCGAACACGGCCATGGTGATCATGGCGGCGGTCAGGCTCATGCCTTGCAGGTTGACGATGCTGTCGCTGTAGATCGCGGCGATGCCGATCAGGCCGCCCGCGATGATGGCGCGGTGAGGGGTCTGGAAGCGCGACAGCTTGGCCAGGCCGGGGGGCAGGTAACCGGCGCGGGCGAGGGCGAAGAACTGGCGCGAGTAGCCCAGGATGATGCCGTGGAAGCTTGCGACCAGACCGAACAGACCGATCCACACCAGCATATGCAGCCAGCCGGAGTTTTCGCCCACCACCATCTTCATCGCCTGCGGCAGCGGGTCGTTGATGTTGGAGAGTGTGCTCCAGTCGCCCGCGCCGCCCGCGAAGATCATCACCCCGAAGGCCAGCAGGACCAGGGTCAGAATGCCGCTGGTATAGGCCTTGGGAATGGTGCGTTTCGGGTCCTTGGCTTCTTCGGCGGCCATCGCCGCGCCTTCGATGGCGAGGAAGAACCAGATGGCGAACGGAATGGCGGCGAAGATGCCGGAGATGGCGGGCAGGCCGAAATCATTGGAGCCGGCCCAGCCGTTGATCACGAAGTTGCTGAAGCTGAAGCCTGGCGCCACCACGCCCATGAACACCAGCAGCTCCAGCACCGCGAGGATGGTGACCAGTAGTTCGAAAGTGGCGGCGATGGTGATGCCGACGATGTTCAGGCCCATGAAGACGATGTACGCGCCGACCGCGACCAGCTTGGGATCGAGGCCGGGGAACTGGACGTTCAGGTAGGCGCCGATCGCCATGGCGATGGCCGGGGGCGCGAATACGAATTCGATCAGGGTGGCGAGCCCGGCGATCAGGCCGCCCTTTTCGCCGAAGGCGCGGCGGCTGTAGGCGAACGGGCCGCCCGCGTGCGGAATGGCGGTGGTCAGCTCGGTGTAGCTGAAGATGAAGCTGACGTACATGGTCGCCACCAGCAGGGTGGTGGCAAGGAAGCCGAGCGTGCCCGCCACGCCCCAGCCATAACTCCAGCCGAAATACTCGCCGGAAATCACCAGCCCGACCGCGATGCCCCACAGGTGCATCGTGCCCAGCGAACTCTTCAATTGCGTACTCATCTCCATGCGCTCCCCATCCAAGAAATAAACACAAGACGGGTAGGGCAAAGCATTTTCCGCGCCATGGCTTGGCGGCTGCCGGCTCTCCTGTCCTGGGGGGCGGGGCGGCCAGATAAAAAGTCCTGCAAAAACATCGTTTGAGAGCCACGCATGCCGTGGCTCGCTGATTCTCCGCCTTCATGGTCCGGGTCTTGCTGTGTATGTCCAGAGACAGGGTTCCCGCGCCTGCGGTTGCCCGTTTAATGTGCATATGCACCTCAGGAGTGCCCGCTTTGACCCAAGTGCACCGTTTCTGGCCGCTGCTGACTGGCGCTCACCGTTACGACAAGAGTCTGTCCACCCGTCATCGCGGGCACGGCACCCTGATCGAGGCTCCGATCCTCGCCTACCTGATCGAGACCGCGCACGGACGCATCCTCTACGATGTCGGTTGCGATTACCGCAAGATCGACGACCCGGCGCGCCGCGCGCGGTACTATGAAGGGCCGGATTTCCCTTTCGGTCCGCCGGAGATGACCGAGGAGCAGCGCTTACCCAACAGGCTGGCACGGCTGGGCCTCACGCCGCTGGATATCGATCTGGTGTTCGTCGGTCATCTGCATTTCGATCATGCCGGCGGGCTGTGCGAGTTCTGCCACAGCGAGATCCATGTGCATGCCCGCGAGCTGGAGGCTGCCCGCGCGGGCGCCGACGGGGCCTATTTCGCCGAGGACTTCGCTGGCGACTACCGTTGGCGCCTCACCCACGGCGAGTACGACCTGCTCCCCGGAGTTCGCGCGATCGAGACGCCGGGGCATACCGCCGGGCACATGTCCATGCTGGTCGAGTTGCCGAAGGGACCGCCGATCCTGCTTGCGGGGGATGCCGCCGACCTGCGTGAGAACATCGAGGACGAGGTGGCCCCGGGGCTGTGCTGGCAGGAGCGCGACGATCTGGCAGTCGCCAGCATTCGCAAGCTCAAGGCTCTCGCGCGCGAGACGGGCGCCATGCTTTGGCCCAACCACGACATGAGCTTCTTCCGTGCATGCAGGCCGTTCCCGGAGCCGTATGAATGACGCTGCGTGTTCCCCAGCGTTTCGTCGGTCTCTGGCAGCGTCGCCTGCTTGAGACGCCGGCTTTGCGCGATGAGACGACCGAGGTTTTCTGGTTGCAGACGTCTACGCTCTACGTCGACCTGCGAGTACCCTGTCGCAGGCAGGCCCCGTGCGAGGGGTTCGCCGGCCGACTGAAAGTGGATGGCGATATCCTGACTTGGCAGCGATGGCTGGATCTCTCGCCTCCGTCGCCTTGGCCGGACGTCGGTCGCATGCATGGCGAGGGCGATCTGATCGAGGAGTTCGGTGTGCATCAGCCGTACCGCGAGGTGTGGCAACGCGTGGCTCATGGAGGGGATGACAAGGCTCTGGTCTGGGAGGGCGAGGAGGCAGGGCAAGGGATATGGGTCATGCTTGGCCGCTATTTCATGTGGGCCCTTTTTCGCCATGAGGGGCGACTGAGCCGCTGCGAGGTCAGCTATGGCCTGCGCGGGGAGGGGAAGGATGCCTGGACCATTCTCCGCTCGAACGAGGCCGACTTGGTCGGCACGTCGCTCGGGCGGAGATTCGATATTGCCATGCCGGTGGGGGGCTCGGGGG
>JBFLVP010000018.1:0-17926 GCA_040758395.1 Pseudomonadota bacterium | reverse complement strand
CGGCTTCTGGTTGCTTGTCCGGCGGGTATTTCCATTTTTGCAGGGTACGACGGACGAGAATCCGCAAGCGCGCACGCACGCTCTCGCGTACCTGCCAGTCCACCGTGGTGCTGGCGCGCAGCTTTTCTGTGATCTCGATGGCGATCTTCTTCAGGATGTCATCACCCAACTCACGGACCGCGCTTTCGTTGTTGGCCAGCGCGTCATAGAAGGCAATCTCGTCCTGACCCAAGCCCAGTGCGGCTTCGCGTTCCAGCACGGCCTGGAATTCCTTGGCCATCTGGATCAGCTCTTCGATGACCTGTGCCGTCTCGATGGCACGGTTGTGGTACTTGCGCAGGGTTTCCAGCAGCCGGTCGCCGTATTTCTTCTCCTGCACCACGTTATTGCGCGCCCGTGCCTTGATCTCGTCGCGCAGCAGTTTCTCCAGAAGCTCCACCGCCAGGTTGCGGCTTTCCATCTGGCGCACGTCTTCGAGAAACTCGTCCGACAACAGGCCAATGTTCGGCTTGTCCAATCCTGCCAGCGCAAAAATGTCGGCCACGCCGTCGGCAACGATGGCGTTGTCCAGAATCTGTTTCAGCGCACTGTTCTTCTCTTCGGTGGAGCGTTTCTTGTCCACCGTGGTGAACTTGGTGATGGCCGAGAAGAAAGCGATCTCCTTGCGCAGCGCGGCGGCCTCGTCCAGCGTGCCGCACAGTGAATAGGCCTTGGCTACCGCCACCATCGTGTCCAGGAAGCGCGTCTTGCCGTCCTTCAGCCCCAGGATGTGGTTGGCGGCGAGCGCCAGCAACTGGATGGCCTGCGTTTCAAACGCACTGTAGTCAAAGCCATGCATCATGCCGCGCACGATGTCCATTTTCTCCAGCAACACGGCCAGCGCTTCGGCAGCGTTGTGCGTGGGGTCGCCTTTGCCCTTGGCTTCGGTGTAGGTCTTGAGTGCCGCCTTCAGTTCATTGGCGATGCCGATGTAATCCACCACCAAGCCGCCCGGCTTGTTCTTGAACACCCGGTTCACCCGCGCAATGGCCTGCATCAGGTTGTGGCCCTTCATGGGCTTGTCCACATACATGGTGTGGCAGCAGGGCGCATCAAAGCCGGTCAGCCACATGTCGCGCACGATCACCAGCTTGAGCGGATCCTTGGCATCCTTGAAGCGCTTCTCCAGGCGCTTTTTCACCTGCTTGCTGTACAGGTGCGGCTGTAGCAGTTCCTTGTCGGCGGCTGAGCCGGTCATCACCACCTTGATGGCGCCTTTTTCCGGATCAGCGTCGTGCCAGTCGGGCCGCAGGGTGACGATGGCTTGGTAGAGTTGGGCGCAGATGTCGCGGCTCATGCACACGATCATGGCCTTGCCGTCAATCGCGCTGGTGCGGGTCTCGAAGTGCTCGACCAGGTCATTGGCCACTTGCGCCAGACGCGGCTCGGCGCCCACCAGCTTTTCCAAAGCGGCCCATTCGCTCTTGGTCTTTTCGCGGCTGGCGATGTCCTCTTCGTCTTCCACCACCTCGTCAACCTGCGCGTTGAGCGCGTCGATCTCGGCCTGCTTCACATCCAGCCTGGCCAGTCGGCTCTCGTAGTAAATCGGCACCGTCGCGCCATCGTCCACGGCATCCTGAATGTCATAGATGCTGACGTAGTCGCCAAACACCGCGCGCGTGTCCTTGTCCTCCAAGGCAATCGGCGTGCCGGTAAAACCGATGAAGGTGGCGTTTTTCAGCGCATCGCGCAGATGCTTGGCATAGCCGAACACATAACGCCCGGCCTTCTCATCGAAGCGCCCCTTGGTGCCGTACTGGCTGCGGTGCGCTTCGTCCGAGATGACCACGATATTGGAGCGATCGGACAGCAGCGGGTGTTCGTCCTCCTCATCCAGCAGCGCGAATTTCTGCACCGTGGTGAAGATGATGCCGCCTGCCTGACGCGAAGCCAGCATCTCGCGCAGCTCATCGCGGCTGCCCGCCTGCAACGGCGTGGTCTTGAGCAAATCACTGGCCGCGCAGAAGGTGGCAAAAAGCTGACCATCCAGATCGTTACGGTCCGTCACCACCACCAGCGTCGGGTTCTTCATTTCCGGCTGTTGCAGCAGCTTGCCCGCGTAGCAGGCCATGGTGATGCTCTTGCCCGAGCCCTGTGTGTGCCAGACCACACCGGCCTTGCGCGAGCCCGGTTTTACCTCCTTGCCATACGTGGCACGTTCTTCCCGCACCGTAAGCCTGCCCTTGTCAGGCGAACTCGCCGCGATCACCGTGGCGCGCACCGCTTCGCGCACGGCATGGAACTGGTGATAGCCCGCGATTTTCTTGATCACCGCATCGCCATCCTGCTCGAACAGCACGAAATGGCGGATGTAATCGAGGAACAGTGCAGGCTGGAAAAAGCCGCGCACCACGGTTTCCAGCTCCAGTTGCAGGCGGGGGCGATCATCCTCGTTGGCGATGGTGCGCCAGGGCAGCATGCGTTCGGCATTGGCTGTGAGCGAGCCCACCCGCGCCGTCCAGCCATCGCTGACCACCAGCGCCTCGTTGCTGTTGAACAGGTCGCTGATCTCATCCTTGTAGGTCTGCAACTGGTTGAAGGCATCCCACACATCCGTCTGCTCGTTGGCCGGGTTTTTCAACTCGATCACCGCCAGCGGCAGGCCGTTGATGAAGGCCACAAGGTCTGGCCGCCGGAGCTGCTTGCTGCCGCTGACCGTGAACTGGTTGATGACCAGAAATTCGTTGTTCTGCATGTTGGCAAAGTCGATCAGGTGCACCAGATCCGTTTTCTTTTCATCCCCGACCGAGAACTCTACCGCCACGCCCGAGAGCAGCAGCCGGTGAAAACTGCGGTTGCGCACCACGGCCTGCGGCTCGCTGATGGTCTGCGCGGCATGCACCGCCTGCTCCAGCGCAGCCGTGGGAATGTGCGGATTGATACGCGACAGCGCCGCCAACAGCCGGTCGCGCAGGATCACCTGCCGGTAATCGGCTCGTTCCGCGCTCGCACCGTCGGGGGCAATATCCGGCCCATGCACGAATTGCCAGCCGGTTTTCTGAAACCAGCCTATGCACAGGTTTTCGAGTTGTTGTTCGTTCATCATGCAGAAACCCTTACGCCCCCCAGGCTAACTGGCCACCAATCCGGTTAGCGATGAAATGAGAAATTCTTTCTACATCAATAGGTTGGGAGCAGTCCGCCCCGCGGCTTCCCATTGGCAATGAAATGAAAACTACGCCCATGCCGGGATGTACCGGGCATACCTGCGCGAGTCGGGCGCATTGGGATCGCCCTTCACCAAGCCCTGCTCCATCGTGGCCGTGATGATTTGCGAAACCGTGTTGCTGCTGCCTTCCGGCAGGCCGAACCGCTCGCGCAGCGACTGGTTGGTCATCTGCTTGCGCAGCACATACTGCAGCACGCAGTGCTGGTAACAGGCTCGCACCCTGTCGCTGCCGTTCATGTCGCGGAATGAGCGCGGCCCGTGAATCACCACGATTGTGCGGCGATGGCTGGTCAAGAACTCCGGCGCCGGCAGTTGCATGAACTCGGAAGCCTCGATCACCCGGTCAATGCCGCTGCTCTTCTCTTCGCAAATCCCGAAACGACGCATCAAGTCGGCCAGCCGCTCGTTGCGGGACTGGTAGCCGTCGATGAAGCGCTCCACCGGCACGATGGGCTCCCCTGGGTTGGAGATTTCCACGCGGTTACTGAAAACCTCCACCACGGGAGAGGTGCCGCTTATGTCGAAATCCTGGTGGATCAGCGCATTCGCCAGCAGCTCTCGCACCACCACTTCGGGCAGCAGTTTGACCTCTCTACGAATGGCGCCTTCGATCACCTCGTTCTGAGGCAGCTTGCCCATCACGTACTGCACCAGCCCGGCAAAACCGACGGCATAGCCTTTTTCGCCAGTGATATCGGACACGGTCTGCATCTTGGATTCGCCCGCATACACGATCACCCGCGCAGCCTTTCGGCTGATGTCGGGAAACTGCCGCATATTCTTTGCCAGCAGCACCGCGCCGATGTGCAGAATGTGAAAGCCAGCCGCACTGCGCTCGATCAGCCTTTCATCTAGCAGACGGGCCAGCACCCCGGCCTGATCGGTGGGGTAAGGCAAGCGCAGCAAGTCGAAGTAGGCCTGGGTATCCAGCAACTGCACTACGTCTTGCGCGGAGACATCTTTCAGCGCGGGGTTCTCCAGCCAGTTGGGCTGTCCCTCCGCGAAGATCTTGCGCAACTGGTCCTCGCTCATCGGCACCAGCTCTTCACCCGAGCGCATCAGGTAAGCCCCCTCATCGTGGTAGGCCGTGCCCTTGGGGCGACCGGGAATGCTGAACACCACCACCCGCCCTTGTGGATGCGCAACCGCCTCCACATCAACACGAAAACCCACCCTGTGAAACAGCTTCTCTGCGATGTCTTGTGTGTCGGGGAACGCCTGACTACCCACCACGGGGCGAGGTGGCTTGTCTGCAATACCCAGCACCAGATGCCCGCCGCCTTCATTGGCGATGGCAACGCAATAACGGCAAAGCTTGCGGGTATCGTACTGGTTGCCAGCTTCCTTGAATTCCAGATTCTGGGTTTCAGACGCCATACCACGCCAGATGTCGATTTGTTCGGGAGTGATCGTCATCCGGAACCTCCATATACCGCTCTAGAAAGAAACAACTCGATTTCGTTTATTGGAATTACCGGCTCCATATCCGCAAGTTTCTCGTGGTCAATGATATTGGCTGGGTAAATCGAGCCCTTCAGATTCTTGTTGGATATCCAGTCACAATTCCAAAGCGCAACAGCCTCCCCAGTAACCAGCTTACAAATCGATTCCTCATAGGCAATATCTTGGGCGAGAGGGTACGTCACACGCTGAATCCATATTTGCATATGACCGGTATTGGGGATTTGATCGAATCGGTCCTTGATCTTTTCCGCCACGGCTCGTTTCTCATCCAGTGACTCCAGAAAGCTCATCAGCTTGCTGAGAATCGCGGCGCAAATGGCATAGGTGCGGGGATTGCGGTACGCGATGTCCGCCACAATGGCGATCAACGGCATCACCTGGTTTAGCTCTTTCTGGTTAGAAAGCCGTTTGTGAAAATCACCCAAGGCAACCACAAGGCTACCTGCGTTGGGGAACTGATGCGCGTGATCATGGATGATGAACAAATGCTTTTGCAGACTGCGTTCGGAATGCTTTCTGCCTATCCAGGCTAACTTGTCGGCTTTGATCGAGGCACGAACAACATCGCTACTCGCCTTGGTTTTCCCAGGGTTGAGTTTCAAGCCCAGACCAATCGTCACCTCGGTTAGAAACTTGACGATGCGCTCACCATCTTGAGGGTTATTGACGAAAATCCGGTAATCATCCCGGTATCTCAAAATGCGGTAATCGTTAATTCCCGCCGTATTTATCTTTCCGGATAACTCCAAATCGGCCAACCCCAGCACCATCTCAGCGATTAAATCCATCAGTACAGAGCCCTGCGGGATACCGTTGGTCTGGCCGTGGCGCATATCCTGAATATGCCAGTCAATCTGATTACCCAGAAGCGTCTTGTCTTTTCGGTTTTCTTTGTCTTTTGCTACCGGCTTTGTATGCAGCGCCCACACAATGGAATGCGTGTAAATCGCGCCATAGCAATCCGTGATATCCGTTTCCAGAAGATACTGATAGTCGAGTGATAGCTCGATTGAATGTTGCTCCACCGCATGCCACCAATGACTCACCTGGGCAGCCTTGTCTTTCTCCTCCGTCAGAGAGACCACGGGCAAACTCAGACAAGTGATATTGGGGTTGGCTGAAAACGCCTTGAAGCGGTCACGCACCAACTGCCAGGCGGCTTCCTCGGTAAGGTGATGAACCAACGAAACATAAAGCGCCGGGTGAATCAGCTGAAAAGGTCGCCAGGCGTACTTGCCATCCTTGTTGTTCAGGATGGTGTAGTTCACATCGTCGTGCTCTCTGGGTTTGGAGGAGAGCCCAGACAAATCCTTGCCTTCAAGCGCTTTTTGAACGCCATCAATCAGCCCGTCAAAACGGATGTACGGCGGTAAGTCCAAACTGCAATAACTCTCCGCCTTGAGAAAAAAAGCGCGGGCGGCGGCACAGTCAAGCTCAAGAACTGACTGGCGAGTGGGCTGTGGTGCAGTGTCATCGACAGGGATAGCCACTTCGTCACTCATGCCCCAGCCTCCGCCATAGCCTCGGTCACTGACAACTCGCCGGAGAGGAGTTTGGGGAGGAGGGTTTCGCGTGTCGCACCGAGGTATGCAATCTCATTCTGCCGATTTCGCATTTCCTCAAAGAGAGGGGCTACTGATTTTGTGAATTTATTAATGAGGTCACGGCTTGCCACGATGATCGGCATCTCCCGGATCGTCTTTGAATTGACCGCATCTGCAATGGATGACGTGCTACCGAGTGTCGAATAATCGAAGCCCTTCAGGTACAGATACAGGTACTCCGATGAAATCACACCATCGCTGGGCAATTTAAAGTGAGCGATGGCCTCATTGGTCACCATCGAGCCATCCGTGATAGCCACGCGGCCAATGGTTAACTTGAAGCTGAGTAGCACGGTTCGGTCTGGCACAACCCTCACATTGAACCGCGAAACTGCGTCAGCCGTAAGAAACTCCGAAGATCGCTGCTGAAAAACGCCACTTGCGCCCATGTCCTTGATGGACACCCAACGCCAGTCTCCTTCGCCCTCGGTGAACCATTGAGGTTCTTTTCTCGGCGGAGTTTTGCCAATACCAACTTCGGCCAAGGTCTCTGCTGACTGAAGCGCCCACTCCCTCGGAATCTCCCCCAACTCCGACGCTTCCATCTCATCCGGAAACAGCGCGGCGGTGGCGGCGAGTTGGGCGTATTGCTCGGGGGGGAGGGCGTCGAGTTCGGCGTCGGGCTTGCCGCTGATGGCGGTCATGGCGGCGCGCAGCGGGTCGCGGCCTTCCTGTCTGGCGGCGATCTTGGCTTTGACCGGGTCGAAATCGACAAACCACGACTTGAAGATGGCTTGCGCCATGGCTTCGAGGGTTTGGTTGATGCGGCGGTTGAGGTCGATTTTTGAATCGATGCTGCTCAGAATCCTGGCGATGCTCTTTTGCGTCGGTACGCCAGGAATGCGAACTTTCGCAAGATGCAGATGGTTTCTGTTAAGCCCGGGAACCGCTCCCTTATCGGAGTAAGCCTGAAAGTCGAGAGTCTTGAGAAAGTAGCTAATGAATCTTGGATCGTTGCCCTTGAAGTCGCGGACATAGAGTGTTGTATTTAGTGGCCAATAGTCCTCGTTGACGTAGAAAACCTCGCCAATCGTCCCATATCGGCCAGTCACCACGCCTGGGCCTTTAACCATGGCCTCGGCGTGAAAGTCGCTCACGCCGGATGATGAGACTATAGGAACGACCCCGGGAACGCGCTTGTCCTTGGGCAGGTCATAGCCACGTTTTAGCTCGACCACCTCGCCAAGAGGGGCTTCTCTCCAGCCAACTTCAGAAGCCATACCCTAACCCCGCCAGATTCTTCTTGATCTCCCCCTCCAGCCTGGCGCTCTCTGCAAACTGCTCCACCAACTGTGCTGTTAGCCGCGCCATCTTGTCGGCAAAGGCTTCGCCGTCCTCTTCCTGCTCCTCTGCGCCCACATAGCGCCCCGGCGTCAGCACATGCTCGTGCTTGCGGATGTCGTCCAGCGAGGCGGAGAAGCAGAAGCCCGGCACATTCTCGTAATCCTCATCTTGCTGCCAGGCGTGGAAGGTATCGGCGATCCTCTTGATATCTTCGACTGTGAAGTCGCGCAGCACGCGGTCTTTCATGTAGCCGAGCTGGCGGGCGTCGATGAACAGGAACTGGCCGCGCCGGTCGCGCTTGGTTTTGTTGAGTGCCAGGCCGTTGCGCTTGTCGCGGGTGAGGAACCAGATGCAGGCCGGGATTTGCGTGTTGGTAAAGAGCTGGCCGGGCAGTGCGACCATGCATTCCACGTAGTCGTCCTCGATCAGCTTCTTGCGGATTTCGCCTTCGTTATTGGTGTTGCTGCTCATCGAACCATTGGCCAGCAGCAGGGCCATGCTGCCTGCCGGGGCGAGGTGGTAGAGCATGTGCTGCAACCAGGCGAAGTTGGCGTTGCCTTGCGGCGGCGTACCGGCGATCCAGCGCGGGTCGCTGGCGAGCTTTTCACTCCACCACTCCTTCATGTTGAAGGGCGGGTTGGCCATGACGAAGTCGGCGCGCAGGTCGGGGTGCAGGTCGTTCAGCAGCGTGTCGCCGGGCTGCCCGCCAAAGTTGAAGTCGATGCCGCGTATGGCCATGTTCATGGCGGCCAGACGCCAGGTGGTGGGGTTGCTTTCCTGGCCGTAGACGCTGATCTGGCCTTTGTTGATCTTGCCGCCGTGCTGGGCGATGAATTCCTCGCTTTGCACGAAAAAACCGCCCGAGCCCATGGCCGGGTCGTACACCCGGCCCTTGAAGGGTTGCAGCATTTCGACGATCAGCGTGACGATGCTCTTGGGCGTGTAGTACTGGCCGCCTTTTTTGCCTTCAGCCAGGGCGAACTGGCCGAGGAAGTATTCATAAACGTGGCCGAGGATGTCCTTGCTTTTCAGGTTGAGCGGCTGGCCGTTGTATTCCTTGCGGTTGAAGTCGGTGTCCGAGAAGTGGGCGATCAGGTCGGCCAGTTTGTGGCTGTCGATCTGGGTGCGGGCGAAGTCCTTGTTGAGCACGTTCTTGAGCTTTTTCTCGTTCTCGCGCTCGACGGCTTCCATGGCGTTGTCGATCAGCCAACCGACGGTGCGCATCTTGTCCGGCACCATCTCCAGCTCGCCCGCCGCGTTGCGCACGTAGCGGCCGTCGCTGTCGCGCTTGGGCACTTGCCACGGCAGCTCGCTGCCCGGTGGCAGTTGGGCAAGGTCGCGCAGGGTCTGCCAGCGCGCTTCAAAGGGCACCCAGAAGACGTTCTTCTCGGTGTAGTAGTCCCGCACTTCCAATTCGGCGGCGATGTGACCTTCGTAGTCGTCAGTGTAGTCCTCCGGTGCCATGTAGTAGTCGTGCTCGGGGGCCTGGAACTGCTGGCGCAATTCGTTCTGCCGCTCTTCAAAGGCGTCGGAGACGTATTTAAGGAAAATCAGGCCCAGCACCACGTGCTTGTACACGGCGGCATCCAGGTTGGAGCGCAGCTTGTCGGCGGCGGTCCAGAGCTTTTTTTCCAGGTCGTTGAAGAATTGTTGTTCGATGTTGTTCATGGTGTTTGGCGCGGCTTGGCCGGGCTGCGTGCCTTCGATGGACAGGGTTTCATGCGTGCGCGCCCCGGTGCTGAAGGGGGCGCGGCTTAGCTTGACGGATGGGTCCGCGCCGGACAAGCCCGCCGGTTTAGGCCTTCGGTGGCGAGGGCGAGGAGCAGCAGCAGGAGCGTCAGCACGGGGCCGTAGGGTTGGTCCAGGCGTAGGGCGAGCAGGAAGGCGAGCAGGTGGGCGCAGGCGGCGATGCCGAGCGCGAGGAGCAGGGCGGCGGACCAGCGTTGGGCGTGGCGGAAGGCGATGCGCGCAGGCAGGAAGGCGAGTGCGAAGGCGGCCATGACGCCGAGGCTGGCGGCGGCGAGGGCGAGGCTGGCGGCGGTCAGCAGTTCGAAGCCGAGGCGTGCGGGCAGGCGGGCCGGGTGGGCGGGGAACAGGTGTTCGCGTTGCAGGGCGCGGGTCAGTGCGGGCAGGGCGGCAAGCGCGATCAATAGTGCAAGGCCAAGGCCGAGGGCGTGTTCGGCGCGGGTGAAGTAGAGCTGGCCGTCGATCAGAAGACGTCCGATGTGTTCGCCGGAGGGCAGGTTGGCGACCAGCAGCAGGCTCAGGCCCCAGGCGCCGAGCAGGAGCAGGATGAGGCCATCAGCCGAGCGTGCCAGCCAGGGCTTGATCAGGGCGGCGGCGAGCGCGCCGGACAGCGCGCCCGGCAGCGCGCCGAGACCGATCAGCGGGGCGGCGGCCAGCCCCAGCCCGCCCGCCTGGGCGTAGCTGAGAGCGGCGAGACCTTCGTCGCGCAGACGCAGCAGCAGTCCGCACCAGGCCAGCAGGAGGGCGGCGAGCAGGCCGGTGAGAAAAGGGAGATGGAAGATCGGGTCGATCATTCGACGCCGTCCTGTCCATCGCGGGGCGCGGGCAGTTCGAGGATGCGCGCCGTGTGAGCGGCCAGCCAGTCGCGGTCGTGGCTGATCAGGATGCAGGCGGCGGGCAGGGCACCCAGCGTTTCGTTGAGCCAGCCCAGGCCTTCGCGGTCGAGATGGTGGGTGGGCTCGTCGAGCAGGATCAGGTCCGCGCCACCGGCGAGCGTTGCGGCGAGCGCGAGTTGCTGGAACTGGCCGCCGCTGAGCCCATCGCAGCGGCGGCCGATATGGGGGCGCAGGCGCGCGGGCAGGGCGGTTTCGGGGAGCCCGGCGAGACGGGCATAGTCGCGCACGGAGAGCGGCCAGCCGAGCGGGCGCGGCGGGTGCTGGGGCTGGTAGGCGACACGGATGCCCGGCGCGCTCCGGCTGTCGATGCCTGTGCCGCGCCGGAGGCCCGCGATGTGCTCCAGCAGGGTGGTCTTGCCGCTGCCGTTGACCCCGTGCAGGCCCAGCTTCTCGCCGCGCGCGAGTCGAAGCGAAAAGGCCGGGAAGGGGCCTTCCCGGCGGTCGAGCTGGAGCACGGTCCCGGAGGCCGATGGCTCGTTGATGGTGTGATCGTTTGTCATTGCGCGCGTCGCGAAGCCATCCGGGGATCAGGTCACTCGGGGTGTATGGATCGCCGCGCTTCGCTCGCGATGACGGTATCGCAGTGCATCAGCGGTGGGCGGCAAGCGTGTCCACCCAGCGGTCGATCAGGGCGAGGTAGCCGTCCAGGTGGGCATCCTCGGCGGGCTCGATGGGCAGCACGGCGACCGGCCAGCCCAGTTGAGCGCCGAGCATACGCGCGCCGTCTTCCGGCTGGTAGGGGGTGCGGACGATGAGGCCGCGTTTGCCCTTGAGGCGGGTGCTCAGGTCTTGCAGGTGCGATGCGGTGGGCGGCACGCCGGGGAAGGGCTCCAGGGTGCCGAGCAGGGGGATGCCGAAACGGTCGAGGAAGTAGATGGCGTCTTCGTGGTGCAGCACCGCACCCGGTAAGCCTTGCAGGCGATCCTGCGCGGCGCGGGCGGCAGTTTCCAGCCGGGCGGCGGCCTGCGCGGCACGGGTTTGGTAGTCCGTCGCATGGGCGGCGTCCAGTCCGCCCAGCCAGTCGCCCAGTGCGCGGGCGAGAGTCGCCATGCGCAGCGGATCCATCTGCACGTGCGGATTGCCGGCCTTGTGCAGGTGGCCGAGCAGCGGGTTGGCCTCGCGGGTTTCCTTCTTCAGTTCGACCTTGCGGATGGCCTCGAAGGCGCCCGGCTGGCCGGGCTGGATGGCGCGGTTGCCGGCCTGTTCCAGCACGGCGGGCAGCCAGCCTTCTTCCAGTTCGCCAAGGCTGACCAGCCCGTCCGCGCCGTGCGCCAGACGCAGCAGGCTGGGCTTGGCGGTGAGGTCGTGCGGGTCTCGGTCGGACGGGGCCATGACCGTGACCTTGACCGTCTCGCCGCCGACCTCGCGCGTCAGCGCGCCTAGGCTGGCGGTGGTGGCGAGTATGTCCAGTGCCGCGTGGGCGGGCAGGGCGAGGAGGGTGAGCAAGGATAGGAGTATGAAGCGCATGATGAATGACTCGTGCCTCTGTTGAAGGTGCGTCACACTGGCGAAAGCCGGTGTCCAGGGGATGCGCTGTTCTGGATTCCGGCGTTCGCCGGAATGACGGTTGTGCGTGCGGCCGCTTTTTTCTTAGAAACCGTGCGCGCCGTGCGCGCCGAGTCCGATCTGGTATTGCAGGAAGACTTGGTTGAAGGATTTGCGCACGGCTTCGTCCTCGCCGTCGCCATCGGTGTCTTCCGCGACCGGCGCGCTGACGTGCGAGACCTGGAAGCGCAGGCGCTGGTTGTGGCTGATGTTCCAGGTGGCGACCGCGCTGATGCGGTCCATGTCGTCGAAGGTGCTGGTGGTGGTCGGGCCGACGGTGGAGCCGGCGCGGCTGGCTTCGTGGGTCATGCCCGCGATGTCGTAGCGTGCGCCGACCTGCCAGCGCGGGGCGATGCCGTAGAGGGCCTGGATGTAGGCGCCGTCGACGGTCAGGTCGCGCGGCTGGCCGACGAGTTGCGGCTTCAGTTCGTGGAAGGTCAGGTTCAGGTCCTTGTTCTGGCGCCAGTACTCGGCCTGCACCTTGATGTCGCCCGCGCCGTCCGCGCCAGGCGCATCGAACTTGTAGACCATGTCCACGCCCCACATGTCGGCATCACCCTGCAGGGCGTGATCGGCCTCGTTGATGCCGGGGTGCTCGTGGTGAAGCTCCTGGTGGTGTTTCGAATGAATCCACGACAGGCCGCCTTGGACTTCATGGTTGCGGGCGACTTCACCGCCGATCTTGGCGAAGACCGTCCAGACGTTCGGCCAGTTGCCCTTGCGCTCGAAGTCGATCGGGTCGCCGTCTTCGCTGGTCGTCGGGCCGACATGCGCGGCGATGCCGGGGTTGTCGCCGCTCAGGGCCTCCGCGCCGAGGCGCAGGTAGAACGGCGTCGGCGCCAGCCAGCTGGCCTGCAGGCCGGTGCCGCCGAGGTTGCCGCCGAGCAGCATCTGGTAGGGCAGGGCCTGGTCGACGAAGTCCCACATGTGCGGATGCTGGCTGTTCAGGTAGCCGACATCGCTGAACATCTTGCCGCCCTTGAGTTGCAGGCCGCCGGGCAGGAACTGGGTACGCAGCCAGGCCTCTTCCACCTCGCCTTCCTTGCCATCGGTGACGAACAGGAAGCGGCCGTCCAGCCAGCCGGTCAGCTGCGCGTTGATGGCCAGCTCCGCGCTGCGGAAGTTGAAGCCTCGATCCAGCGTGCCGCCGTGGCTGTGACCGCCGCCCGCTTCCTCGCCTTCACCCTCGTGCTCATGACCGCCGTGCACGTTATAGACGCCGAGCGCTTCCTGGATCATGTGGGTGCCTTCGCCGTCGGCGTCGTCGCCATACATCACGGCGTCGAAAATGGCGGAGGGCTTGACGATCAGTTCGGTGGCCTGACTCGCCAGAGGGGCGAGGGTGGCCCCTGCGAGCAGGGTGGTGAGCATGAGCGGTCGCATCGGTTCGTGTTTCCATTACGTTATAAAGTAACGCTAATGGTATCCGTTCGGAGCGATCAGGCAAGTCTCGTCTTCCCGTGAGATGGGTGATCCTGTTATGCATTCATAAGTAAAAGTGCATATTTCATCAAGAAACTTGTCCTGACCTTGCGGGTCTCACGCTCTAGAATGGCGGTACTAAAACGAACGACGATTCGGGAGGAGACGGACATGTCAAAACAGCATTCAGCCGATCAACAGCGCCGCGCGTTCCTGCGCGCCCTGTCCAGCGTCGCGGCCGTCGGCGCCCTGAGCCTGCCCACGCTGGCGCCGCTGCAAGCCTTCGCCAGGGACATGGAAATGGTGATCAAGGGTCCCAAGGTTCCGGACATCGCGCCCAAGAAGCTTTCCGCGCATGTCTACGTGGTCATCGCGCCGGATGGTTTCCCGAACCCCAAAAACCAGGGGATGATGAGCAACGTGACCTTCGTGGTCACCCAGAAGGGCGTGGTCATTCTCGACTCCGGCGCGTCCGTGCAGATTGGCGAGATGGTGTTGCGCCAGATCAGGAAGGTGACCGACAAGCCGGTCATCGCTGTGTTCAACAGCCACTACCACGGCGACCATTGGCTGGGTAACCACGCCTTTGTCGATGCCTACAAGGACATCCCCATCTACGCCCATCCGCTGACCACCTCGGCGATCAAGACCGGTCAGGGCGAGTTCTGGCAGCATCTGATGGAGCGCTCCACCGACAACGCCACGCTCGGCACCATCGTCACCCCGCCGAACAAGGTCATCAATCACGGCGACGAGGTCAAGTTCGGCGATGTGACCATCCGCTGTCATCACTATGCCAAGGCCCACACCCCCTCGGACATCAGCTTCGAGGTGGTCGAGGACAAGATCGTGCACGTCGGCGACGTGGCCATGGACCGTCGCATCGCCTTCATGGAGGACGGCTCCTACCTTGGCACCTTCAAGACCTACGATGAGCTGGAGAAGATCAAGCCGACACTCTGGCTGCCCGGTCACGGCATTCCTGGCCCGGACGTGCTCAAGAACAACCGCGAGTTGTTCGAGGGCATTTACGGCACCTGCGTGAAGGCGGTGAAGGAAGGCAAGTCGATGACCGAAGCCAAGGCGATGGTGCTGGCCGATCCGCGCGTGAAGAAGTGGGCGCCGCAGACCAAGGGCTTCGACGAGAACATCGGCAACTACACCAGCCTGGCCTACGTGGAGGCGGAGCAGGAAAACTTCTGATCCGTGCCATCCAGGCAAGGCCTGGCAAGGCTTGAGGACGCCCCGCCCTGTGCGGGGCGTCGTTTTTACAGCCGATGGAGCTGGCGCAGTTTTTTGACCAGTTCGCTGATATCCGCGGTCGGTTGCCCTTCCGTGCTCGGTCCGATCGGATCGATGGTGGTCCCATCGCCCAAAAGCGTGCGCAGACTGTTGGCGACGGCATGGCCGAGCATCTCGCCGTCGTAGCCGCCTTCGAGGGTGAACACAACGCGCCCATTGCAGTGCCGTTCGGCAAACGCCACCAGCCGCCGACTCAGTTCGGCAAAGCCTTGCAGCGTCATGTTCTGGCGGGAGAGGGGGTCGCGCCAATGGCCGTCGTAACCGGCGGAGACCAGCAGCATGTCGGGCTTGAAGCGGGTCATCACCGGCTCGAAGACCTGTTCGTAGATGGCCATCAGGCCTGCGTCATCAACGTAGGGCGGGACGGGGGCGTTGACGATGGTGCCGCGCGCCACGCCCTCGCCGATTTCGTGGATCAGGCCGCTGCCCGCCGGGAACAGGTTGCTCTGGTGAAAATCGAGGAACAGCACGTCCGGGTCGTGCCCGACCACCGCCTGGGTGCCGTTGCCGTGGTGGATGTCGAAGTCGACTATCGCCAGCCGCTTCTCCCCTTGCGCCTGCAGGGCCTTGGCCGCCAGCGCGATATTGCTGACGAAGCAGAAACCCATCGCCTGGCTTGGTTCGGCGTGGTGGCCGGGCGGGCGGACCAGGGCGAAGCCTGCGTCCAGTTCGCGGCGCGCGACCGCGCCGCACAGGTCGATCAGCCCGCCGACCGCATGCAGCGCGGCATCCCAGGTTGCATGGTTGATGTAGTTGTCCTGTGAACCGAAGTGGAAATAGCCGGGCTCGCCGCGGCTGGCGACGCGTACCTCGAGCAGATGCCCCTCGGTATGGCCGCGCCGCAATTCCGCTTCGGTTGCCGCGCGCACGGGTACAGCGAGAAGGCGCTCCAGCAGGCCATCCTTCTCGATTTGGTCGAGAATCGCGCGTAGCCGATACGCGCCCTCCTTGTGGCCAGGCCAGTCGTGTTGCAGGAACAGCGGATGCGAGACCACGCCCACGCGACGGGCGGTGCTAGCATGCAGGGTAGGCAGGCCTGTCAGCCCAAGACCCAAAGCGAGGGTTTGGTGGAGGAAAAGGCGGCGGTCGGTCGTCTTGTGCATGTAATGAGCTCTCCCGGCACTTCGCACACAACATAGCGCAAGCGGCACGGACATACCCCTTGGGAGCGTGGGTGGTTATCCATGTCCCTGGCCCGCTGGTTCCGCTAGAATTCATGCATATTTTTTGACCGAGACAAGCTCATGCGCCAGCAAAACTACTGTGGTTACGACGACGATCTGTGGGGGGGCTTTACCGAGATCGGCCGCATCATCCGCGATGCCAAGGTCTTTGGCCTGATTCCTGAAGACGAGCAGTGCAAGGACTGGCCGCGACACAAGCTGGAGCAGCTGTGGGAGCAGGTCACCGCCAAGTGGGACGAACACGGCATCATGGCCTCGAATCTGCCGGACGACTTGCGCCAGAAGCATGAGCAGATCCACGCGGCGGCGCTCGAGAAGGCCAAGGCCATGGGCTGGACCCCGGAGCAGTGGCTGACCTCCAGCGACTTCGATGGCTGGATCAAGGAAGAAGAACTGGAATCCCTGGTGCCGCCCGAGTGGCTGCAGAAGCAGGATCGCCATCGCTGATACCGCGACAGGATTCCAGCAAAAAACAAAGCCGGCACTTGCCCTAGCTGTTCACTCAAAGTGTTGGCGAAGGCTTAGAGCCCCTCGCCCCTTGCGGGGAGAGCGAAGCGAGGGGGGCGAAGCCGGTTGGGGAGAGGGGTAAGCAGCGTTTGAGCTTGGCGCATGGTTTGAGGCGCTATGCACCCTCTCCCCAGCCCTCCCCCCTCAAGGGGGAGGGGGCCAATCCGGCTCGGCTTTTCAGCCTTGTCAGGCAAACAACACCTTAACCGAACCGCTAGGCACTTGCCGGCTTCGTCGTCTTGAGCCCCTCGCTTGAAAACGCGGGCGCTTACTTGGTCAGCGAAGCGAACAGCTGTGGCAGCTTTTCAGGCAGGCGCTGGACGTTGTCGATCACGGTGAAGTGCTTCTCGCCGAAGATGCGGGAAACGTACGCATCGGCGTGCGGGTCGAGGGTGATGCAGTAGGTCATCACGCCGTCGCTCTTCAGTTCCTCCACCGCGTTCTTGGTGTCGAAGCGCAGGTGCTGCGGATCGTCCACGTCCACGTCGGCCGGTTCGCCGTCGGTGATGACGAGCATCAGCTTCTTCGCCGCCTGCTGCTTGGCCAGGTGGCGGCCCGCGTGGCGCAGGGCCGCGCCCATGCGGGTGGAGAGCTGGCCAGTCATGCCCGCGAGGCGGGACTGGGCGTTGTCGTCCCAGGGTTCGAAGAAGTCCTTGAAGCGGTAGTACTGTACGTCGTGACGGCTGTCGGAGGCGAAGCCGTGCACGGCGAAGCGGTCGCCGATGCCGTCGATGGCCCAGGCGAGCAGGGTGGTCGCTTCCTTGGTCAGTTGAAGCACGGTTTTCTCACTGCCGCGCACATAGTCGTTGGTCGACTGCGAGAGGTCCATCAGCACCATGACCGCCACGTCGCGGACCTTCTGGATGCGGCGCAGGTGGACGCGCTCGTCCGGGGTGATGCCCATGCGGTAGTCCACCATCGAACGCACGGCGGCGTCGAGGTCCAGGTCGTCGCCTTCGGCCTGCTTGCGCTCGATGACCAGTCCGCGCGGTTGCATCATGTCGATGATGTGGCGCAGGCGGGCGGCCACGCCCTTGTGCTCGCGCAGGATGCGGTCGATCTCGTCGCGATCGCCGCGCGGCAGGCGGCGCTCGTAGACCGTGGTCCAGTCGGGGCGATGGACCTGCACCTGGTAGTCCCACTCGTGGTAGTGGAACGGGCCGAGGATGGGCTCCTTGCCTTCCATCTCGTTGTAGCTGACGCCCTGGTCCTCGTAGGGGTACAGCTCGGTGGAGAGCACCAGGATCTCGCCGTCGTCTTCCATCGGCCCGGTCATCTCGGAGTCGATGGCGTCGACGAACTCCATCAAGCCGACATGGCGGCGCGCCGCGCGCTGGCTGGCCGGGGTGTAGTCCTTGCCTTCGCCTTCCCAGTCGAGTTCGGCGAATTCCCAGATGAAGCGGTTGTCGTCGCGGTAGATGACGGGCAGGCCGGCCATGGTGGCGGACGAGATGCGCGCCTGGATCGCCTGCATGGCCTGGCCGCAATAGGTCACGCCCAGGTCCCAGGCGAGCTGGTTGTCGTCAGGGCGCTTGGCCATTTCCTCGTGGAAGCGGGCGATCCACTGGCGGCGGCGGTCGTTGCCGGGGTCGAAGTCCGGGTCCAGCAGGCCGCGTGACAGGCAGAGCAGGTCATGAATGAACTCATCCATGGTGGAGGGCGCGTGGGCGGCATCTGGCATGGGGTGGAGGGACAGCCAGAGTTGGCGCAGGCCGGGGAAGTCGCGGATGGCTAGCTCCTCGATGCGCGCGTCCTCGAACACCG
>JBFLVP010000017.1:0-43909 GCA_040758395.1 Pseudomonadota bacterium | reverse complement strand
CAGTCGAGGCAGTCGAGGCAGTCGAGGCAGTCGAGGCAGTCGAGGCAGTCGAGGCAGTCGAGGCAGTCGAGGCAGTCGAGGCAGTCGAGGCAGTCGAGGCAGTCGAGGCGGTCGAGGCGGTCGAGGCGGTCGAAGCGGTCGAAGCAGTCGAAGCAGTCGAAGCAGTCGAAGCAGTCGAAGCAGTCGAAGCAGTCGATGTGCCGGCAGATCAGGACCAGGTCCTGCTGGATATCTTCCGCGAGGAAGCCGAGGAAATTCTCGAGCAACTCGATGACTCGCTGGCGGCCTGGCAGCAGGACCCCGCCGCCAAGCGTCATCAGCAAGCATTGCAGCGTCATCTGCACACCTTCAAGGGTGGTGCGCGCATGGCGGGCATGCGAAACATGGGCGATCTGGCCCATGCCCTCGAAAACGTGTTCATGGACCTCGAAGCCAACCGCTATCCGGTAACGCCGGATGTGCTCGGGTTCATGCAGCGGGTGTTCGATTACCTGCACGGTATGGTCCAGCGCTTGCACGCCGCATCGCCCATCGCCCCGGCGGCTGACCTGATCGCGGCCCTTGAGGGTATGCGTGAGAACGCCGGTGCCGTGAGCGAGTCGGCGACTGCCACACTCGAGGCGCAGGCAACGGCGGAAGAGACTCCAGCCAAGGCAGAGGAGCTGGCTGCGCCGGAGGCCCCGCCGGAGATGGTCTCGGTGGCTGCGGGCGAGATGCTGCGCGTCCGGGCCGATGTCCTCGACCAGTTGGTCTCGGCAGCAGGCGAGTCGGCGATCCAGCATGCTCGCCTGAACCAGCTGTTTACGGGCTTCACCCGCCAGTTGCGCGAAATGGAGCAGACCGTCGAGCGTCTGCGCGCCCAGTTGCGGCGGGTGGAGATCGAAAACGAAGCGCAGATGCTATGGCGCTTCCAGCAGGAAACCGGTCGCTCGGTGGAGGAGTTCGATCCGCTGGAATTCGACCGTTACACGCTGCAGCAGGAACTCAGTCGTGGCGTGATGGAGAGTATGGGCGACATCGAGAGCATCCGCGACACGCTGGAAGACACCGTGCGTGACGCCGAGATGCTCTTCACCCAGCAAGGGCGCCTGGGCCGGGAATTGCAGGACGGCCTGATGGGCGCCCGACTGGTGCGATTCGGCGAGCAGGTGGTGCCGCGTCTCAAGCGCCTTGTTCGTCAGGTCGCCCGTGATCTCGGCAAGCAGGCCGAGCTGGAAGTGCGCGGTGCGGAGGTTGAGCTGGACCGCGGCATGCTCAATACCCTGGTTCCGGCGTTTGAACACATGCTGCGCAACTCATTGGCGCATGGCATCGAGGACCCCGACGAGCGCCGGGCTCGCGGAAAGCCGGCACAGGGACGCATCCAGCTCAGTCTGACCAGCCAGGGTGGCCATGTGCTGATGTCGCTGGTCGATGATGGCGGCGGCGTCAATGTCGAGGCAGTGCGCCGCAAGGCGCGCGAGCATGGCGTACTGGATCCGCATGCGGAACAGAATGATGAGGCCGCCCTGCAGCTCATCTTCCATTCCGGTCTAAGCACCGCGAGTTCCGTTTCGATGCTTGCCGGACGTGGTGTCGGCATGGACGTGGTGGCCGAGGCCCTGCGTCAGGTTGGCGGTGACATCCAGGTGGAGAGCCGTACCGGACACGGAACGACCTTCCGGATGCACGTGCCGATGACCCAGGCGATCAGCCAGGGTCTCGCGGTCATGGCTGGCGAGCAGTCGTTCGCGCTCGCCTACAGCGGCGTCGAGGCGATTCTCCGGGCACCGCGCAGTGAACTGGCGCAGACCCTCCAGCAGGCCGAGCCGACCTTCGAGTATGGCGAGGAGATGTTGCCGCTGGTCGATCTTGCCGTCCTGCTGGGGATGCCGTCCCGGCTTGGGGCAGGGGTCTCAGGCATGGCACCTCTGTTGCTGCTTCACCTCGGCGAACGTCGCATCGTCCTGCACATTGACGCGCTGCAGGGCAGCCAGCAACTGTTCATCAAGTCGCTTGGGCCCTTCGTGGCGCGCATCCCCGCGGTGGCGGGTGCGAGCCTTATGGGAGATGGCCGGGTCGTCCTGGTACTCGATGTTGCAGAGTTGTTCCGACTCGCCAGTCAGGCGAGGTCCAGGAGCGATCAGGTCGTGCCGGTGGTGCCCGAGCCGCAGGCTGCCCGCCCGCATATCCTGGTGGTGGACGACTCGATCACCATCCGCAAGGTCACGGCCCGCATTCTCGAGCGGTATGGCTTCGAGGTCGCCACCGCGAAGGACGGGGTCGATGCGCTGAGCTGGCTGCATGACAATATCCCAACGGTCGTCCTCAGCGACATCGAAATGCCGCGCATGGATGGCTTCGAATTGCTCAGCGCCATCCGTAACGAAGGTCGCCTGAGTCGCGTGCCGGTGGTGATGATTACCTCGCGTACTGGACAGAAGCATCGCGAGAAGGCATTGGCGCTGGGTGTCGATGGTTATCTCGGCAAGCCCTACACGGAGGCGGAACTGATGCGCACGCTGAGCCAATGGGTCTCTGTGGGACATGAGCATGATGCCGGACAGGCCGGGAGCGTGGCATGAGTGATCGGCAAATCCTTTGCGTTCGCCTCCCCTTGCGCGACGTGAGTCTGTTGTTGCCCTATGCCTGCGTGGCAGAAATCGTAAGCCTCTCCCTGCGTCCGGAAGACAGCGCCATACTCGGCGAAGTGGACTGGCGTGGTATCCGCGTACCCGTGGTAAGCCTGGAGCGTGGCTGCGGCGAACCGATCGACGTACCGCGCGGCCGCATGCGGCTGGCGGTGCTCTATGGCCTTCACGATCGTGAGCATCTGCCTTATTACGCCATCCTGCTGACGGGGGTGCCCCGTACCGAGAGCCTGCGGGCGGAGCAGGTGATGACACGGGACAGCCAGGGCACATGTGAACTGCTCGGCATGGAGGCCGAGGTCGGCGGTCAGGCGGTCTTCATTCCTGATCTTCAGGCGCTGGAAGCCTGGCTGGAGCAGGCCCGCGTCGCAGCTTGAGGCAGGCGGATTCCACCCCTTTGCGGGCGTGCGCCGCGACAAGCCGGGTTGAAAAAGGGCTGTCCTGTCCTTTTTCTATACCCTGCTAGAAATCTCCCCACAGGGTTTGTGCCGCGGCGAGCAAGGTCAGTCCGGCGGTTTCCGTTCTCAGGATACGCGGCCCCAGGCGTATGGGGGTGAATCCACGCTTGATCGCGGCCTCGATCTCGTCATCGCTCAAGCCACCTTCCGGGCCGATCAGCACCTCAAGGTTGGCCGGACGCTCCAGTTCAGCCAAGCGGTGACTTCCCTCCGGGGCGAGGACGATGCGGGTTGCCGTCCCTCCTTCCTCGGCAAGCAAGGTATCCAGCTTCTTGAGCTCGTCGAGTTGCGGCAGCGTGTTGCGTCCGCATTGCTCGCAGGCGGATTGCAGGATGCCGCTCCAGCGTGCGATCCGGCGTTCGGCGCGTTCTTCGTCCAGCTTCACCACGCTGCGGGTGGTTGTCACAGGACTCAGGCGGTGCGCGCCCAGTTCGGTCGCCTTCTGCAGGGTGACGTCCATCCTCTCCCCCTTGCTGATGCCCTGGATCAGGCGCACGGAGAGCGGCGACTCGATATCCTCGGCCTGGAATGCCAGGACGCGGGCCCGACCCTCGCTCATGAGTTCCGCGCGGTACTGCCCGCCCAGGCCATCGAACAGTGTCAGACTCGCACCGGGTTTGAGGCGTAGCACGCGCTCGATATGCTGTCGGGCCTCGCGGGGCAATGGCATTGCCAGCCCTTCGCGCAGCGGGGATGGGGAATAGATCCGTGGAATGCGCATCAGCGAACGGCCTCCATGATTCCGGAACGGGTCACCTCCGCCAACATGCCGATATCGTCCGCATTCGATACATAGGGCGGCATCCAGTACACGACATTACCGAGTGGGCGCAGCAAGGCCTCGTGTTTCAGGCCATGCTCGAACACCCGCAGGCCGCGGCGCTCCTGCCACGGATACGGTTCGCGTGTGGTCTTGTCCTTCACCATCTCGATGGCGAGGATCATGCCGGTCTGGCGGACCTCGGCGACGTGCGGATGGTCGGCAAGATCCACTACCGCCTCGCCCATCACCTTAGCCAGCCGGCGGTTGGCGCCGATCACGTCCGACTGCTCGAACAGGTCCAGAGTGGCCAGCGCGGCGGCGCATGCGAGCGGGTTGCCGGTATAGCTGTGGGAGTGCAGGAAGGCGGAGAGCTTGTCGTAGTCGTCGTAGAACACGCGGTAGATGGCGTCCGTGGTGAGCACGGCGGCGAGCGGCAGGAAGCCACCGGTCAGTCCCTTGGAGAGGACCAGGAAGTCCGGTGTGATGTCGGCCTGTTCACAGGCGAACAGGGTGCCGGTGCGGCCGAATCCCACCGCGATTTCGTCGGCGATCAAGTGCACACGGTAGCGGTCGCACAGTTCGCGCAGCAGCCTGAGATAGAGCGGGTCATGCATGCGCATGCCGCTCGCGCACTGCACCAGCGGCTCGATGATGACCGCGCTGATCTCCTCATGATGCTCGGCGAGCAGGGCCTCCATGCCAGCGGCGGCGCGGCGGGCGACGTCCGCGCAGCTCTCACCGGGCAGGCGGGCGGAGCAGTCGGGCGAGGGCGCCTTCATCACCTCCATCAATAGGGGCTGGTAGGTGGCCTTGAACAGGCTGACGTCACCGACCGAGAGTGCGCCGAGGGTCTCGCCGTGGTAGCTGTGCTCGAGGGCGACGAACCTGGTCTTGCGCTCCGCGCCCTGGTTGCGCCAGGCGTGGTAGCTCATCTTCAGCGCCACCTCGATCCCGGACGAGCCGTTGTCGGCGTAGAACACGCGCGCCAGGCCGGGCGGGGTGAGCTGCACCAGCCGCTCGGACAGCTCGATCACCGGGGCGTGGGTGAAGCCCGCGAGCAGCACGTGCTCGAGGGTGTCGAGCTGCTGCTTGATGCGCGCGCCGATGAAGGGGTTGGCATGGCCGAACAGGTTGACCCACCAGGAGCTGACCGCATCGAGGTAGCGGCGGCCGTCGAAATCATACAGCCACACGCCTTCGCCGCGCGCGATGGGGATCACGGGCAGGCGCTCGTGATCCTTCATCTGGGTGCAGGGGTGCCAGAGGACGTCGAGGTCGCGGCGGTTCCAGTCGGCGTTGAGAGAAGAAGAGTCAGTCACCGCCGCCGCCATCTCCGCCCGTGTCGCTGTCGTGGTCATGCATGTCGTTGGAAGCGCCGCCGGAACTGGCGCTCTCGGGGTGTTGGTCGAGCGGACGCACGCGTAGCGCGGTGCCTTCCACGCCGATCACCTCGACCCGGGTTCCGGCCGGCAGCTCCGGGCCGATCACCTTCCACAAGGTGTCGTCCAGCCTCGCGCGGCCGACGCCGTTGACGATGGCGGATTCCAGCGTCAACACCCGGCCGATGTTCTGCGCGCCGCGCACGTTGAGGGTGGGGCGGTCGGTCTCGATCGGGTGCTTTTTCACGTAGCGGCGGCCGAGGCCGATGGCAACGATGGAAAGCACGCCGAACAGGATGATCTGGGTTTCCCAGCCCATGCCCGGCATCAGCCATAGCAGACCGCCGACGACCATGGCCGCCAGCCCCATCCAGAGGAAGAAGGTGGAGGGCGCCAGCATCTCCAGCACCATCAGGGCCAGGCCGAAGACCAGCCAGTGCCAGTAGTCGAACACGATCTCCATCAGGCCTTGTCCTTCAAGAAGGCTTCCTTGGCCAGCTCGCCGATGCCTTCCAGGGAGCCGAGGATGCCGGAGGCCTCGACCGGCAGCATGATGACTTTCTGGTTCGGCGCGGTGGCGACGGCCTGGAAGGCCTCGATGTACTTGGTGGCGACGAAGTAGTTGATGGCTTGCACGTTGCCGCCGGCGATCGCGGTGCTCACCATGCGGGTCGCCTCGGCTTCGGCCTGGGCCAGACGTTCGCGCGCCTCGGCCTCGCGGAAGGCGGCTTCCTTCTCGCCCTCGGCCTTGAGGATCTGCGCCTGCTTGTCGCCGTCCGCCTTGAGAATGGCGGCCTGGCGGAAGCCTTCGGCATCCAGGATGTTGGCGCGCTTCTCGCGTTCGGCCTTCATCTGGCGGGCCATGGCGTCGACCAGATCCTTGGGCGGGGTGATGTCCTTGATCTCGATGCGGGTGATCTTGGTGCCCCAGGGCGAGGTCGCCTCGTCCACCACGGTCAGCAGGCGGGCGTTGATCTCGTCTCGCTTGGAGAGCAGTTCGTCCAGCGACATGGAACCCATGACGGTGCGAATGTTGGTCATGGTCAGGTTGAGGATGGCGTATTCGAGGTTGTGGACCTCGTAGGCCGCCTTGGCCGCGTCCAGCACCTGGAAGTAGACCACGCCGTCGGCCTTGACCATGGCGTTGTCCTGGGTGATGACCTCCTGCGAGGGCACGTCCATCACCTGTTCCATCATGTTGATCTTGCGCCCGATGCGGTCGATGAACGGGATGATCAGGTTGAGGCCGGGCGAGAGGGTGCGCATGTAGCGGCCGAAGCGCTCCACCGTCCATTCGCTGCCCTGGTTGACGGTCTTGACCCCTGCGAGGATGAAGATGACTGCCAGGGCGAGAAACATCAATGCAAAACCGGACATGACGACCTCCTTGGTGAGTTGTTGCCGCAGTGTAGCGTCTGGCTTCTTACAGCTCCATGTCGAAGCGCGGGGCCACGCTCTTCCACAGGGTCAGGGTCGGTTCGACCTGGTTCATGGTGTAGAAGTGCAGGCCCGGTGCGCCGCCGTCGAGCAGTTGTTCACACAGTTCGCTCACGACTTCCAGGCCGAGCGCGCGAATGCTCTCGAGGTCGTCTCCCATCGCCTCCAGTCGCTTGCGCAGCCAGCGCGGGATCTCCGCGCCGCAGGCGTCGGAGAAGCGCGCGAGCTGGGTGTAGTTGGTGATCGGCATGATGCCGGGCACGATGGGGATGTGGATGCCGCGGTCGAGGCAGTCGTCGACGAAGCGGAAGTAACTGTCCACATTGTAGAAATACTGCGTGATGGCGGCATCGGAGCCGGCCTCGACCTTGCGCTGGAAGGCGTCCAGGTCAGCAGCCGCGGACGGCGCCTGGGGATGAAATTCCGGGTAGGCGGCGACCTCGATGTGGAACCAGTCACCGGTTTCGGCACGGATGAATTCGACCAGTTCATTGGCGTAGCGCAGCTCGCCCGGATCGCGCATGCCGGAGGGCAGGTCACCGCGCAGGGCGACGATGCGACGGATGCCCTGGGCCTTGTAGTCGTCCAGAATGGCCCGGATCTGCTCCCGGGTGGAACCGATGCAGGACAGATGCGGCGCGGCCTCGACCCCCGAGTCGCGCTGGATCTCGCGCACCGTATCGAAGCTGCGCTCCTGGGTGGAGCCGCCCGCGCCGTAGGTCACGGAGAAATAAGCCGGGTCGATGACCTTGAGCGCCTGCCAGGTGGCGCGCAGCTTTTCCGCGCCCTCGTCGGTCTTGGGTGGGAAGAATTCGCAGGAAATCTGGATCATGTTGAGGTACCTCCATGCGGCCGCAGGCCGCGGGCGAGAAGCCCCACGCCGCCGGCGAGCAGGAGCAGCATCAGCAGCGTGTCGAACAGGGTGGTGGACTGGAAGTAGATGCGCAGATTGAGCAGGATGCCCGCGAAGATGATCACCAGGCCGCTGAACAGCAGCAGCCAGCCGATCCTCGAGCGGCCGTTGTAGAACAGCAAGCCGGCCCCGAACAGGAAGGGCAGCAGGGACAGGCCGAAGGCATTCATGCCATACAGCAGCCAGGGGCCGTGGCTGACCACGACCTTCTGCATCAGCATGTAGCCGCCACCGACGGCCATTCCCAACCCCAGCAGGAACTCGCCCACGCCGCCCGGCGTACCGCCCGCTCCACGCATCGTTTCGTCCTCAGTAACGGTAGGAATCCGGCTTGTACGGCCCTTCGACCGGCACGCCGAGGTAGTCGGCCTGGGTCGGGGTCATGCGAGTAATCACGCCGCCAAAGCCTTCGACCATGTAGCGCGCCACCTCCTCGTCAAGCGCCTTCGGCAACACCTCGATGCGGAGGTGGGCGGGCTTGTCGGCGGCAGGCAGGTCGGCGAAACGTGCGGCGAACAGGTGCAGCTGCGCCAGGACCTGGTTGGCGAAGGAACCGTCCATGATCCGGCTGGGGTGACCCGTGGCATTACCCAGGTTCACCAGGCGGCCCTCGGAGAGCAGGATCAGGTAGTCGTCACCGGCGAGGTCCGGGGTCTGGCCGGCCGGGGTGTCGCGGTAGACCTTGTGCACCTGTGGCTTGATCTCTTCCCAGGCCCAGCTCTTGCGCATGAAGGCGGTGTCGATCTCGTTGTCGAAGTGGCCGATGTTGCTGACCACCGCGCCCTTCTTCAGGGCCTTGAGCATGGGCGCGTCACACACGTTGACGTTGCCGGTGGTGGTGACGATCAGGTCGATCCTGCCGAGCAGGGCGCGGTCGACGCAGGCGTCGGTCCCGTCGTTGATGCCGTTGAGGTAGGGCGAGACGAGCTCGTAGCCGTCCATGCAGGCCTGCATGGCGCAGATCGGGTCGATCTCGCTGATCTTCACGATCATGCCTTCCTGGCGCAGCGAGGCGGCGGAGCCCTTGCCCACGTCGCCGTAGCCGATCACCAGCGCCTGCTTGCCGGACAGGAGGTGGTCGGTGGCGCGCTTGATCGCGTCGTTGAGCGAGTGACGGCAGCCGTACTTGTTGTCGTTCTTGCTCTTGGTGACCGAGTCGTTGACGTTGATCGCCGGCACCTTGAGCGTGCCTGCCTTGAGCATCTCCCACAGGCGATGCACGCCGGTGGTGGTCTCCTCGGACACGCCGTGGATGCCGTCCAGAAGCTCGGAGTGCTTTGCGTGCATCAGGCCGGTCAGGTCGCCGCCGTCATCGAGCAGCATGTTGGGCACCCAGCCATCGGGGCCGGTGATGGTCTGCTCGAGGCACCACCAGTACTCCTCCTCGGTTTCGCCCTTCCAGGCAAAAACCGGGATGCCTGCCGCGGCAACGGCGGCAGCAGCGTGGTCCTGGGTGGAGAAGATGTTGCACGAGGACCAGCGGACCTCGGCGCCGAGCGCGACCAGGGTCTCGATCAGCACGGCGGTCTGGATGGTCATGTGCAGGGAGCCGGTGATGCGCGCGCCCTTGAGCGGCTGCTGTGCCTGGTACTTGCGACGGATCGCCATCAGGGCGGGCATCTCGGTTTCCGCGATGCGGATCTCGCGGCGGCCCCAGTCGGCCAGGGACAGGTCGGCGACCTTGTAATCAGTGAAAGACATGCAACGTTCTCCTAAAAGGCTAGGGGATGGGCGCCGTTGCATGGGTTGTGCCGCGTCCGCCGAGCCTGACAGGCCTGATGCCTGCTGCAGCGCCCCTCGGCGGACGGGGTTGTTTGGTGCTTGGGACAGTCTGTAGCCCGGATGGAGGCCTGAGGCCGCAATCCGGGGCTTCTGCGTTCCCGGATTCCGCGTTGCTTCTCCGGGCTACTCCATGTGGACGGGGATCCTTACAGTCCGGCTGCGGCGCGCAGCGCCTCGGCCTTGTCGGTCTTCTCCCAGGTGAATTCCGGCTCCTCGCGGCCGAAGTGGCCATAAGCGGCGGTCTTCTGGTAGATCGGCTGGATCAGGTCGAGCATCTTGACGATGCCGTACGGACGCAGGTCGAAGGTGTCGGCGACGATCTCGGCGATGCGGTCGTCATCGATCCGGCCTGTGCCGAAGGTGTCCACGGTGATGGAGGTCGGCTCGGCCACGCCGATGGCGTAGGAGACCTGGATCTCGCAGCGGTCGGCAAGACCGGCGGCAACGATGTTCTTGGCCACGTAGCGGCCGGCATACGCCGCCGAACGGTCGACCTTGGACGGGTCCTTGCCGGAGAAGGCGCCGCCGCCATGCCGGCCCATGCCGCCGTAGGTGTCGACGATGATCTTGCGACCGGTCAGGCCGCAGTCGCCCACCGGGCCGCCGATGACGAACTGGCCGGTCGGGTTGATGTGGAACTTGGTGTCCTTGTGCAGCCACTCGGCCGGCAGGACGGGCTTGATGATGGTCTCCATCACCGCTTCCTGCAGGTCCTTGTAGGCAATGTCGGGGTTGTGCTGGGTGGAAAGCACGACGGCGTCGATGCCGACCGGCTTGCCGTCCAGATAGCGGAAGCTGACCTGGCTCTTGGCGTCCGGACGCAGCCAGGGGAGGGTGCCGTTCTTGCGTACCTTGGCCTGGCGCTTGACCAGGCGGTGGGCGTAGGTGATGGGCGCCGGCATGAGCACGTCGGTCTCATTGCAGGCAAAGCCGAACATCAGGCCCTGGTCGCCCGCGCCCTGCTCCTCGTGAACGATGCGATCGACGCCCTGGGCAATGTCGGAGGACTGCTTGCCGATGGCGGAGAGCACGCCGCAGGTGCGGCCGTCGAAGCCGATCTCGGAGCTGTCGTAGCCGATGTCGACAATGACCTTGCGCACCAGTTCGTCCAGATCGACCCAGGCGGAGGTGGTCACCTCGCCGGCGAGCATGACGAAGCCGGTCTTGACCAGGGTCTCGCAGGCCACGCGGGCATGCTTGTCCTGCGCCAGGATGGCGTCGAGGATGGCATCGGAGATCTGGTCGGCGATCTTGTCCGGGTGGCCTTCGGAGACGGACTCCGAGGTGAACACATAATCACGTTTCATGCGGGCGGCTCCTGGGCGCGAGCTTCTGGTCGAGGCCCGCGATCATACCTCAAGCGTCCGCCGTGCGCCTAAACGGGGGCGCCATCAATAGCCGTAAGTGCCCTTCAGCAGGTCGGCATAGCCCTTGTAGTGGGCATTGGAAGTGGGCTCAAAGCTGGTGGTGCGCAGGGTTTCCAGCATCAGCCGCCCTTTGGGGCTGCTCTGCGCGGCGAGTACGGCCTGGCGCAGGCGCTCGCGCAGCTCGGGGGAGATACCCGGTCCGGACGAGAGGGCGAGGTGCGGCACCTGCTCGGTGGTGGTGACGATATTGAGCTCGGGATAGCCGATCGCGATCGGGGTGGGAATCAGCGCCGCATCGACCTTGCCCTGGCGGAGCATGTCCACGGCATCGCGTGCGTTGTCCGCGTATTTGAAGTCCGGTTGGCGCAGGGGGTTGGAGAACAACTGGAACAGGGTCAGGCCGGACAGGCTGGGGGAAGGGATGGTCGCGACAGGCTTGCCGATCAGCTCCTGGGGGTCGAGCACGAGAGTGTCGGCATTCGTGACCAGCGACTGGCTGATGACCCCCTGGACCTTCGCCAGGACGGTGAATCCCTGGCGTTGGGCAAGGTGGTCGACCATGGGGGCGCTATCGAACACAAGGTCGAACCTGCCTCCCTGGCGAACCTCGGCGGAATAAGAGAGATAACTCTTGTAAGTGATCAGCTCGATCGGCTGGCCGACGCTTTCGGCAAGGTACTCCGCCATTCGGGCATATTGGGCCCGCATCTCGTCCTGCGGCAGGAAGGGGGGCACGGCGAGTCGGTAGCCGGCGGCATGCAGGGGGAGGGTTATGCAGAGGAGCAGGAGGGTAGCTGCGGCGCGAGTCGCGTGCGGAAGGCGCATGGCGAGATTCCTTGCGTGAAGAGCCTGATAGCGTCGTAATGTCTTGATTTTTTATTGTGACGTCCACGTGAATTCGCTGATGCATCCATCAAGGTCATGCATCGCGGGCGCGTAAGCGGGTCTGGGTGGCCGGTTGCCCGATTTATCGAACTGATACACAATGCCGGACACCTTGTCCGACGAGCGATGCGTATGCGCGCGCCTCTCAGGACCTCCCCCCAGGAGCACGATTTCCTTTCTCAACATTCGTTTAGGAGACCCCGCATGCCGACTCGTCGCGAGCTTGCGAATGCCATCCGTGCCCTCAGCATGGATGCGGTGCAGAAGGCCAAGTCCGGTCACCCGGGCGCCCCGATGGGCATGGCCGACATCGCCGAAGTCCTGTGGAACGGCCACATGAAGTACAACCCGGGCAATGCCAAGTGGGTTGATCGTGATCGCTTCGTGCTGTCCAACGGCCACGGCTCCATGCTGATCTATTCCCTGCTGCACCTGACCGGTTTCGACCTCGGCATGGAAGACCTCAAGAACTTCCGTCAGCTGCACTCCAAGACCGCGGGTCACCCCGAGTACGGCTACGCCGACGGCATCGAGACCACCACCGGTCCGCTGGGCCAGGGCATCACCAACGCGGTGGGCATGGCGATCGCCGAGCGCACCCTGGCGGCCCATTTCAATCGTCCGGGCCACACCATCGTCGACCACCACACCTACGTGTTCATGGGCGACGGCTGTCTGATGGAAGGCCTGTCCCACGAAGCCGCCGCCATGGCCGGCACCCTGGGTCTGGGCAAGCTGATCGCCTTCTGGGATGACAACGACATCTCGATCGACGGCCACATCAGCGACTGGATGGAGCGCGACGTCGCCGGCCGTTTCGAGTCCTACAACTGGCACGTGATCCGCAACGTCGACGGCCACGACGCCGAGGCCGTGGATGCCGCCATCCGTGCCGCCAAGGCCGTCACCGACAAGCCCTCCCTGATCTGCACCCGTACCGTCATCGGCTTCGGCTCGCCGAACCTGTGCGGCAGCCATGACTGCCACGGCGCACCGCTGGGCGACGCCGAGATCGCCGCCACCCGCGAATTCCTGAAGTGGCCGCACGAGCCGTTCGTGATCCCGCAGGAGATCTACGACGGCTGGGATCACAAGGCCAAGGGCGCCAAGGACGAGGCCGAGTGGACCGAGCGCTTCGACGCCTATGCCGCCGAGTACCCGGAGCTGGCGGCCGAGTTCGCTCGCCGCATGGCGGGCGAGCTGCCGGGCAACTTCGTCGCCGAGATGGACAAGTTCATCGCCAAGGTCCAGGCCGAGATGCCGAACATCGCATCCCGCAAGGCCTCGCAGAACACCATCGAGGCCATGGGCCCGCTGCTGCCGGAGATGTTCGGCGGTTCCGCCGACCTGACCGGTTCCAACCTGACCAACTGGTCCGGCACCGTCAAGGTCAATCATGACAACGCCAACGGCAACTACATCTCCTGGGGTGTACGCGAGTTCGGCATGGCGCACATGATCAACGGCATGGTTCTGCACGGCGGCTTCAAGGTCTACGGCGCGACCTTCCTGATGTTCATGGAATTCATGCGCAACGCCCTGCGCATGTCCGCGCTGATGAAGATCCCGACCATCTACGTCTACACCCACGACTCCATCGGTCTGGGCGAGGACGGCCCGACCCACCAGCCGGTCGAGCAGATCGCGACCATGCGCATGATCCCGCGCTTCCACACCTGGCGCGGTTGCGATGCGATCGAGTCCGCCGTGTCCTGGAAGATGGCCATGCTGCGCCAGGACGGCCCGACCGCGCTGATCTTCTCCCGCCAGAACCTGAAGCCGATGGCGCGCACCCCCGAGCAGGTCAAGCTGATCGAGAAGGGCGGCTACGTGCTGAAGGACTGCGCCGGCACCCCGGACCTGATCATCATCGGCACCGGCTCCGAAGTGGAACTGGCCATGAACGCCGCCGAGGCGCTGGAGGCCAAGGGCAAGAAGGTCCGCGTCGTCTCCATGCCGTCCACCTGCGTGTTCGACACCCAGGACCAGGCCTATCGCGACTCCGTGCTGATTCCGGGCGTCAAGCGCGTGGCCGTCGAGGCTGGCGTGACCGCCTTCTGGGCCAAGTATGTCGGCCTGGACGGTGCGGTGGTCGGTATCGACACCTTCGGTGAATCCGCGCCGGCGGGTGAACTCTTCAAGGAGTTCGGCTTTACTGTCGAGAACGTGGTCAAGACCTGCGAGTCCGTGCTCGCCTGAGTCCGCTCATCGATAGGGCCCGCCGGATTGCACCGGCAGGCCCTGACAAAATTCCAATAATCCGTCACAGGAGCTGTAAACATGGCAATTCGTGTTGGTATCAACGGCTTCGGCCGCATCGGTCGCATGGTGTTCCGCGCCGCCGCTCAGGAAGCCGAGTTCTCGAACATCGAAATCGTCGCGATCAACGACCTGCTCGAGCCGGACTACCTGGCCTACATGCTCAAGCACGACTCCGTGCATGGCCGTTTCAAGGGCGACGTGTCCGTTGAAGGCAACTTCATGGTCGTCAATGGCAAGAAGATCCGCCTGACCGCCGAGCGCGACCCGGCCAACCTGAAATGGGACGAAGTCGGCGTTGACGTCGTGGTCGAGTCCACCGGTTTCTTCCTGACCACCGAGTCCTGCCAGGCCCACATCAACGCCGGTGCCAAGAAGGTCGTCCAGTCCGCGCCGTCCAAGGACGACACCCCGATGTTCGTCTACGGTGTGAACCACGACACCTATGCTGGCCAGAACATCGTTTCCGCCGCGTCCTGCACCACCAACGGCCTGGCGCCGATGGCCAAGGTCCTGCACGACACCTTCGGCATCAAGCGTGGCCTGATGAGCACCGTGCACGCCGCCACCGCGACCCAGAAGACCGTTGACGGCCCGTCCGCCAAGGACTGGCGCGGCGGCCGCGGCATCCTGGAGAACATCATCCCGTCCTCCACTGGCGCCGCCAAGGCCGTGGGCAAGGTCATCCCGTCCCTGAACAAGAAGCTGACCGGCATGGCCTTCCGCGTCCCGACTTCTGACGTTTCCGTGGTCGACCTGACCGTCGAGCTGGAAAAGGAAGCCAGCTACGAGGACATCTGCGCTGCCATGAAGGCCGCTTCCGAAGGCGCGATGAAGGGCGTTCTGGGTTACACCACTGACGCAGTCGTTTCCACCGATTTCCGTGGCAACAGCGCACCGTCCATCTTCGACGCAGGCGCCGGCATCCAGCTGGATCCGACCTTCGTCAAGCTGATCTCCTGGTACGACAACGAGTACGGCTACACCTGCAACCTGATGCGGGTGGTCAAGCACATCGCAGGCTGATTGCGATACGAGGGGGAGGTGACTCCCCCTTTTTTCACCGCTTCAATCCGCTGTAGCCATTGGCCAAGTCCTGCCGGAAAAGGATTTAGCCAATTGTTTCAACGTTCATTTGTTCTAGGAGAGCGACATGTCCGTCATCAAGATGACCGATCTCGATCTGGCCGGTAAGCGCGTACTGATCCGCGCCGACCTCAACGTCCCCGTCAAGGATGGCAAGGTCACCTCGGATGTCCGTATCCGCGCCACCATGCCGACCATCGAACAAGCCATGAAGGCCGGTGCCAAGGTCATGGTCATGTCGCACCTGGGCCGCCCGACCGAGGGCGAGTACAGCGAGGAGAACTCCACCAAGCCGGTCGCCGAGCACATGAGCACCCTGCTGGGCAAACCGGTGCGCCTGGTCAAGGACTACCTCGACGGCGTCGAAGTCGCCGCCGGTGAAGTCGTCCTGTTCGAGAACGTCCGCTTCAACGTGGGCGAGAAGAAGAACGCCGACGAACTGGCCAAGAAATACGCCGCCCTGTGCGACATCTTCGTCATGGACGCCTTCGGCACCGCCCACCGCGCCGAGGGTTCCACCCACGGCGTGGCCAAGTACGCCCCGGTCGCCTGCGCCGGCCCGTTGCTGGCCGGCGAGCTCGAGGCCCTGGGCAAGGCCCTGCAGGCCCCGGCCCGTCCGCTGGCCGCCATCGTTGCCGGCTCCAAGGTGTCCACCAAGCTGACCATCCTTGACTCCATGTCCGAGAAGGTCGACAACCTGATCGTCGGCGGCGGCATCGCCAACACCTTCATGCTGGCGGCGGGCCTTCCGATCGGCAAATCCCTGGCCGAGCCGGATCTGGTGCCGGAAGCCAGGAAGATCATGGACAAGATGGCCGCCCGCGGCGCCACCGTGCCGGTTCCGGTCGACGTGGTCTGCGCCAAGGAGTTCTCGCCGACCGCCGAGGCCACGATCAAGGACGTGACTGATGTCGCTGACGACGACATGATCCTCGACATCGGCCCGAAAACCGCCGCTATGCTGGCCGACAGCCTCAAGGTCGCCGGCACCATCGTCTGGAACGGCCCGGTCGGCGTGTTCGAGTTCGACCAGTTCGGCGAAGGCACCAAGACCCTGGCCCTGGCGATCGCCGAATCCAGCGCCTTCTCCATCGCTGGCGGCGGTGACACCCTGGCTGCCGTGGACAAGTACGGCATTGCCGACAAGGTCAGCTACATCTCCACCGGTGGTGGCGCCTTCCTCGAGTTCCTCGAAGGCAAGGTCCTGCCGGCCGTGGCGATCCTCGAAGAGCGCGCCAAGGGCTGATCCCCGCATCGTCTTTCCCGGCCATGGACGGCCTTCCGCTTTCAGTGAGAGAACCTACGCGTGAAAAGACGCACCAAGATTGTTGCAACCCTGGGCCCGTCCACGGACGACCTCAAGGTCATCGAGGACATCATCCGCGCCGGCGTGGATGTTGTCCGTCTGAACTTCTCCCATGGCCAGCCTGAAGACCACAAGAACCGTGCCCGCATGGTTCGCGAGAGCGCGGCCAGCATGGGTCGCCACGTGGCCATCCTGGGCGATCTGCAGGGTCCCAAGATCCGCATCGACCGCTTCAAGGAAGGCAAGATCGTCCTGGAAGACGGCGCGCCGTTCATCTTCGATGCCGCCCTGGGCAAGGACGACGGCGACCAGGAGCGCGTGGGCCTGACCTACAAGCAGCTGGTCGACGACGTGCGCGAAGGGGACACCCTGCTGCTCGACGACGGCCGCCTGGTATTCACCGTCAACAGCGTGACCGGCAGCGAGATCCGCTGCACCACCGTGGTCGGCGGCACCCTGTCCAACAACAAGGGCATCAACCGCCAGGGCGGCGGCCTGTCCGCGCCCGCCATCACCGCCAAGGATCGCGCCGACATCAAGACCGCCGCCGAGATCGGCGTGGACTACATCGCAGTGTCCTTCCCGCGTTGCGCGGCCGATCTGCACGAGGCGCGCGACCTGCTCAAGGCCGCGGGCTCCGATGCCAGCATCGTGGCCAAGGTCGAGCGCGCCGAGGCGGTCCAGGCGATCGACGAGATCATCGACGCCTCCGACGTGATCATGATCGCGCGCGGCGACCTGGGCGTGGAGATCGGTGACGCCGAGCTGCCGGCGGTGCAGAAGGCCTTCATCCGTCGCGCCCGCGAGCGCAAGCGTGCGGTCATCACCGCCACGCAGATGATGGAAACCATGATCACCAACCCGATCCCGACCCGCGCCGAGGTGTTCGACGTCGCCAACGCGGTGCTGGACGGCACCGACGCGGTCATGCTCTCCGGCGAGACCGCTTCCGGCAAATACCCTGCGAAGGTCGTGGCCACCATGGCTCACATCTGTGCCCGCGCGGAGAGCCAGATCCAGGCCAAGACCCGGGTGCCGCCGCTCGACACCCCGTTCGAACGCGTGGACGAGACCATCGCCATGTCCGCCATGTACGCCGCCAACCACATGGCGGTCCGGGCGCTGACGGCCTTGACCGAGTCCGGTTCGACCGCTCTGTGGATGTCGCGCGTCAACTCCGCCATCCCGATCTACGCGCTGACCCGGCACGAGGCCACTGCCCGTCGCGTCGCGCTCTATCGTGGCGTGGTGCCGATCCACTTCCCGTACGACACCAAGGATCACGCCGAGGTGAACCGCATGGCCGTCACCGAGCTGCGTCGTCGCGAAATGCTCGACGAGGGCGATCTCGTCATCATCACCAAGGGTGACCTGATGGGCGAGATGGGCGGCACCAACGCCATGAAGATCGTGCGTGTGGGCGACGTCATTCACCCCGGCACCGAGTAAACGTCTGGGGGGGGAAACCCCTGTGGGTTTCCCCCGAGGCTTGAGATACACTCAAGCGAATTTCCCGCGCGAGACGGGATCCGATTTTCGACATCAACCTCAATCAGGAGTACGCCCATGGCACTGATCTCCCTGCGTCAGCTGCTGGACCATGCCGCCGAGAACGGCTATGGCATGCCGGCCTTCAACGTCAACAACATGGAGCAGATCCACGCGATCATGCAGGCCGCCGACAAGGTCGACAGCCCGGTGATCCTGCAAGGTTCCGCCGGTGCGCGCTCCTACGCGGGCGAGCCGTTCCTGCGTCACCTGGTCTCCGCCGCCGTTGAGATGTACCCGCACATTCCGGTCGTCATGCACCAGGACCACGGTTCCGACCTGGGCGTCTGCCTGCGCGCCATCCAGTCCGGCTTCAGCTCCGTGATGATGGACGGCTCCCTGATGGCCGACATGAAGACCCCGGCTTCCTACGAGTACAACGCCGGCATCACCGCCAAGGTTGCCGAAGTCGCGCACAGCGGCGGTGTGTCCGTCGAAGGCGAGCTGGGCTGCCTGGGCTCCCTGGAAACCGGCAAGATGGGCGAGGAAGACGGCCACGGCGCGGAAGGCGAGCTGGATCACTCCATGCTGCTGACCGATCCGGAAGAAGCCGCCCAGTTCGTGCGTGACACCGACGTCGACGCCCTGGCGATCGCCATCGGCACCTCCCACGGCGCCTACAAGTTCACCCAGAAGCCGACCGGCAAAGTCCTGCGCATCGACCGCGTCAAGGAAATCCACGCGCGCATTCCGGGCGTTCACCTGGTCATGCACGGCTCCTCCTCCGTACCGGAAGACTGGCTGGAAATCATCAACAACTACGGCGGCGACATGGGCCAGACCTATGGCGTGCCGGTTGACGAGATCGTTGAAGGCATCAAGCACGGCGTACGCAAGGTGAACATCGACACCGACCTGCGCATGGCCTCCACCGGCGCCATCCGCAAGCACCTGCACGACAACCCGGCCAACTTCGACCCGCGCAAGTTCCTGAAGGAAGCCACCAAGGCGATGGCCGGCATCTGCCAGGCCCGCTTCGAGGCCTTCGGCGCCGCTGGTCAGGCCTCCAAGATCAAGCCGATCTCCCTGGACGACATGCGCAAGCGTTACGAGTCCGGCTCGCTCAAGCAGCAGGTCAAGTAATCGCCCGCGCGATACGCATCCAACAAGCGGCCTCCGGGCCGCTTTTTTCATGCCTGCGACACTGGAGCATGCATCGGCTCGAGAGCCCTGACTCATCTGTCTCAGCGATGGGCTCAGAAGGCTTCGGGGCAGCATCAGCCTGAAGGGTTGCACAGGATGTGCCCTCGTGGTCGGATGTCATCAAGCATTCAGTAAGATGTAATCGGCCAGTCATGGATGGGCTCTAATTTCAATTCGGTAACTCATCAACATGGACTGTTAAGCATGAATACCAAACCCCTGCTTCTGCCGGCGATAATCGCCTCGCTGTTCCTGCTCGCCGGCTGCGGCGGTGATGGCGACAGCACTACCGCTGAAAGCAAGCCGACCGTGGGCACCCAGGCCACCCTGGCGCTGCTGGAGACCACCGACCTGCACGCCAACATCATGAGCTATGACTACTTCAAGCTCGCCGAAGACAAATCGCTTGGTTTTGAACGCACCGCAACCCTGATCAAGCAGGCGCGTGCCGAATTCGCCAACACCATGCTGCTAGACAACGGTGACACCATCCAGGGCACCGTGCTGGGTGATTATCAGGCCATCGTGAGTCCGATCAGCTGCGACACCACGCATGCGATGTACAAGGCGATGAACACCATGGGCTACGACGCCGGCACAATCGGCAACCATGAGTTCAACTTCGGCCTTCCTTTCCTGAGCCAGACTTCAGGAGTCCTGCTGAACGTGGATGCGGAAGGCATGCCTGCCAAAAAATGCGCCGGCCCCAATTTCCCCCAAGTGCTGGCCAACGTGAACAGCAGCAAGGACAGTAAGCCGCTGTTCCAGCCCTACACCATCATCAAGAAAACACTGAAGGCGACCGATGTCGACGGCAAGTCCGTCGAAGCAACGATCGACGTCGGCGTCATCGGCTTCACCACCCCGCCTATCATGAGCTGGGACAAACGCTGGCTGGACGGCAAGGTTTACATCACCGACACCCTCGCCGTGGCCAAGACTTATGTGGATGAAATGCGCGCCGAAGGCGCCGACATCGTGGTGTTCCTGGAGCATGGCGGTCTTGATGGTTCCGAGTATTCACCCGCCATGGAAAACATGGGTTATTACCTCGCCCGGGTTCAGGGTGTCGATGCCATGTTTCTGGGACACTCTCATCAAGTCTTCCCGAATGCCTCCAGCACGGTCGGAATGTTCAACCTGCCGGGCGTGGATAAGACCGATGGCTACGTCAATGGCGTGCCGAGTGTGATGGGCAGCTACTGGGGCAAGAGCTTGGGCGTGATCAAGCTGGCCCTGGTGTATGGCAAAGACGGATGGTATGTCGATCAGTCCAATACCTCCATGGAAGCCCGTTCCACCCGCAACTCCGACGGCACCTATGTGGACGTGGATCCGACCATCGCCCCGCTGGTCGCTGCCGAGCATCAGGACACCATCAATTACGTGATGACCCCCATCGGCGATACCGATTTCCGCATGAGCACCTACTTTGCCGATGTTGGCGACGTGTCCGCCATCGAAGTCGTCAACCAGGCGCAGGCTGCCTATGTTGCTGATTACATCCAGAACAACCTGCCCCAGTACTCCAGCCTGCCGGTACTGTCCGTATCTGCACCGTTCAAGAGCGGTTTCGGCGGCGGCGGCGACTATACCGACGTGGCTCAGGGCGATCTGGCCATCAACAACGCGGCCGACCTCTACCTCTACCCCAACACCGTGTACGCAGTGAAGGTGACAGGGGCAGACATCAAGAACTGGCTGGAAACCGCCGCCAAACGCTTCAACCAGATCGACCCGACCAACACCGAGGTTCAGGAACTGATCAGCACCTTCCCGGGCTATAACTTCGACGTATTCAGCTCTTCCGACATCAGCTATCAGATCGACGTCACCCAGCCGGTGGGCAGTCGCATAGTCAACCTGATGTACAACGGCGCGGCAATGAACTCTACCGATGAATTCGTGGTCGCAACCAACAACTACCGCGCGAGCGGAGGTGGCAGCTTCCCGGGTCTGGATGGCAGCAAGACCATCTACGCTGCCCCGGACGCCAACCGCGACGTGCTGATCGCCTACATCAAGAAGCTCCAGCATCTGACCCGTGCCAACCATGGTTCCGACCGCTCTTGGAGCTTCAAGCAGGTGACCACTGCCGGACCTGTCGTATTCCACTCCGGTCAGAACAAGCTGCCCCTGGCCCAGGAGGCCGGTCTGAGCAACATCTCCGTCTATCAGGATGATGACGGCAGTGGCAAGGGTCTGTCGATCTATCAGATCGATCTGTCCAAGTAAGCCCTGGGCCGTATCCATGACGCGTCGGCCTTGCCGGCGCGTTTTTCATTTTGCGAGACACGAAACATGACTCTGATCATGCGTACAAGTGTGCTGGCGCTCGTAGTGCTTTGCTTGGCTGCCTCCGTGCACTGGAGCCTGGGGCAGTGGTCGACGTCCAGGGTTGACCTGCTGGCGATGCAGGCGGCCCAAGGGCAGGATCTGGCCCGCTGGCAGCTCCAAGTCGCCGTTTGGGCGGACCATCCCCGCGCCCTGCTGGCACGAGGCCTGCTCATGCTGGCCGAGCAGGATCCGGCGAATACTTCACGGGGTCTCGATCTGCTGGAACGGGCGGCGCGCAAGGGCGAGACGGAGGCCGCAATGGATTTGGGGCGCATCCATTTTCACGGCTTGAACGGAGCGGCTCCGGATTATGCCCTGGCCCGCCGCTGGCTGGAGATGGCCGTCAGTCGTCAACCTGCTGCGGCTTATTACCTGGCCCTGATCGACCGCAACGGGCTGGATGGCCCGGCTCATCCGGAGCGGGCGCTTGCTGGACTGAAGCAGGCCGCTGATGGAGGAATCGCGGAAGCCCAGTTCCTGCTCGGCAATGCCTGCCTGAGCGGCGAAGCGGGCGAGCGCGATGAAGCGCTGGCCTCGCACTATTTCCGGCAGGCCGCCGAGCAGGAGCACCCCGGCGCCTTGCAGGCGCTGGCATTGGCTCATGCCCATGGTGAACTTGGCCTGCCGCGCGACGAAGCGCAGGCCAATGTATTGTTCGCATTGGCGGCGGATGCGCTGCAAGGTCAACCAAGGCGCCCCTGAGCATGTGGTTTGAAGCCCGTATTTGCTTTCGAGTTTCTTGTCCCTGGACGACATGCGCAAGCGTTACGAGTCCGGTTCGCTCAAGCAGCAAGTCAAGTAATCGCCCGCGCGATACGCATCCAACAAGCGGCCTCCGGGCCGCTTTTTTATTGCGCGCGCGGTGCCCGGCGGTTTGGGCCTGAAACCTGCTTCAACCCAACGCGTGTACCCGACATCATCGGGTCAGACTGTGCGTTCGGAGTCGTGTCTTGTCGTTAATTCAACAGGTTAGGTCATGAGTATTCACGTTGCCCTGCGCCATCGCACCACCTATCGCTTCGACCGCGCGGTGAACCTGAGCCCTCATTTGGTGCGCCTGAAGCCTGCCGCGCACTGCCGCACGCCGATCCAGGCCTACAGCCTGAAAGTGGAGCCTGCCCAGCACTTCATCCACTGGCAGCAGGACCCGTTCGGCAATTTCGTGGCCCGACTCACTTTCCCCGGGAAGGCGCGGGAGCTCATCATTGACGTGGAGGTGATCGCCGATCTCGCGGTCATCAATCCGTTCGACTTCTTCATCGACGCGCATGCCGAGCACTGGCCCTTCGCCTATACCCCGGAGCAGGCCCAGCAGCTCCTGCCCTACCTGGAGCTGGACGCAGGCGGCCCACAATTCGACGCCCTGGTGCAATCCATCGACTGCAGCCCGGTCTTGACCGTCAACAAGCTGGTCGAGATCAACCGCATCGTCTATGACCTTGTTGAGTACAGCATCCGCATGGAAGCAGGCGTGCAGACACCGGAGGAAACCCTCGGGCGCGGCCTGGGCTCCTGCCGCGACAGCGCCTGGCTGCTGGTCCAGCTCGCCCGCCGGCTGGGGCTGGCGGCGCGCTTCGTGTCCGGCTATCTGGTCCAGCTCGCGCCGGACATGGAGGCGCTGGATGGGCCCAGTGGCCCGACCAGCGATTTCACCGACCTGCACGCGTGGGCCGAGATCTACGTGCCGGGGGCGGGCTGGATTGGTCTCGACCCGACCTCAGGCCTGCTGGCGGGCGAGGGCCATATCCCGCTCGCCTGCACCCCGCTTCCTGGGGGGGCGGCGCCGATCGAGGGGGGAACCGATGTATGCGAGGTGGAGTTCGACTTCCTCAACGAAGTCACCCGCATCCATGAGTCGCCACGGGTGACCAGGCCGTACAGCGATCTCCAGTGGGCGGCCATGGCCGCGCTCGGTCGGCAGGTCGAGGCGCGCATGCGGGCCGCCGACATGCGCCTGACCCAGGGCGGCGAGCCGACCTTCGTGGCGATCGAGAACACCGATGCGCCGGAATGGAACGTGGATGCCCTGGGGCCGCACAAGCGCGAGCGGGCCGAGGTGCTGGTGCGCCGGCTCGGTGCACGCTTCGCCCCCGGCGCACTGCTGCACACCGCGCAGGGCAAGTGGTATCCGGGCGAACCCCTGCCGCGCTGGTCGCTCGGCCTCTACTGGCGCAAGGATGGCGTGCCGGTGTGGCGCAACCCGGCCCTGCTGGCCGAGCCCGGCGTCGATCTCGGGCATGGGCCGGAGGATGCGCGCCGCTTCGGCGAGGCCCTCTGCGCCGCCCTCGATCTGGACCGACGCTTCCTCGTCACCGCGTACGAGGATGGCCTGCAGGCGCTCGAGGATGAGGCCCGCCTGCCGCTCGAATGGCGGGTGGATGGAGCTGACAAACGCGATGTCGAGACCCGGCGGGCGCTGTTCGCGCAGTTGAGCGCGGGCCTCGACAACCCGCGCGGCTACGTCCTGCCACTGGCCTTCAGCGCCATCTCCCAGCGCTGGGTCAGCGCGCCCTGGACCTTTCGCCGTGGCCGCCTGAGCCTGGTGCCGGGCGACTCGCCGCTGGGCCTGCGCCTGCCGCTCGACAGCCTGCCCTGGGTGGACGAGGGGCTGCGTGACGAAACCCCGCCGCGCGACCCCTTCGACACCCACGAACCGCTGACCGACTTCCATGACGCCGCCGTGGTCGGCGAGGTGGCGGCTCGTTACGCCCAGCTCGCACCCCTGGTCGAGGCCCATCCCGAGGTCCACGCACAGGCCCCCGATCCCGTCCACGTCCAGGTGCCTCACACCGCGCTGGCGCTGGAGGCGCGTGGTGGCGTGCTGCATGTCTTCCTGCCGCCGTTCAACACCCTGGAGCCCGTGTTGGCGCTGATCGCCCGGATCGAGCAGACCGCCGAGGCGCTGGGTATGCCGGTGGTGATGGAGGGCTATCCGCCGCCGTCCGATCCCCGCATGGAAAAGCTGCTGGTGACGCCTGATCCGGGGGTGATCGAGGTCAACATCCATCCGTCCGCAAGCTGGGAAGAGCTCAGCGAACGCACCGAGGCGCTCTATGAGGAAGCCCGGCTCGCCCGCTTGAGCTGCGAGAAGTTCATGCTGGATGGGCGCCACACCGGCACCGGGGGCGGCAACCACATGACCCTCGGCGGCCGCACCCCGGCGGACAGTCCCTTCCTGCGCCGCCCGGACCTTCTGCGTAGCCTGGTGACCTACTGGCAGCATCATCCCTCGTTGTCCTACCTGTTCAGCGGCCTGTTCATCGGCCCCACCAGCCAGGCGCCGCGGGTGGACGAGGGGCGCGAGGATCGTGTCTATGAACTGGAGATCGCCCTCGGCGAGATCGACCGGCTGGTGGACGAACTGGGCGCGGGCGTGATGCCCTGGACGGTCGACCGTGCCCTGCGCCACCTGCTGACCGACCTGACCGGCAACACCCACCGCGCCGAGATCTGCATCGACAAACTCTACTCGCCGGACAGCAGTACCGGCCGCCTCGGCCTGGTCGAGTTGCGGGGCTTCGAGATGCCGCCGCATCCGCGCATGGCGCTGGCGCAGGCCCTGCTGGTGCGCGCCATCCTGCTGCGCCTGTGGGAGAGTCCCTACCGCAAGCCGCCGGTCCGCTGGGGCACCCTGCTGCACGACCGCTTCATGCTCGGCCATTACCTGGCCGAAGACCTGCGCGACGTGCTCGCCGACCTGCGCGAGCATGGCCTGCCGCTGGAGATGGAATGGTTCGTCCCCTTCCTCGAATTCCGCCTGCCGGAATACGGACGCCGCCAGTTTGGCGAGACCGAGTTGATCCTGCGCGCCGCCATCGAGCCCTGGCATGTGCTGGGCGAGGAGGCGACCGCGCAGGGCACCGCACGCTTCGTGGATTCCTCCGTCGAGCGGCTGGAGGTCAAGCTGCTCGGCCTGACCGATGGGCGCCACGTGCTGGCCTGCAACGGCCGCCGCGTGCCGTTACGGCCGACCGCGATCCAGGGCGAGTATGTCGCGGGGGTGCGCTACCGCGCCTGGCAGCCGCCGTCCGCCCTGCACCCGACCATCGGCGTCAACGCGCCGCTGGTGTTCGAGCTGATCGACACCTGGAACGGCAAGAGCATCGGCGGTTGCACCTACCACGTGATGCACCCCGGCGGGCGCAACTTCCAGCAGTTCCCGGTCAACGCCAGTGAGGCCGAGGCGCGCCGCATCACGCGCTTCGAGACGAAGGGGCACACCCATGGCGCCTACACTTACACCCCGCTCCCCTGGCTGCCGGTCGGTTCCAGGGTGCAATGGCAGGAAGGGCCGCCGCGTCCGATGATGCCGCCGGTCGAGGAGCGCGCGCCGGAGATGCCGCATACGCTGGATTTGCGACGACCGTTCGGGCGATGAGCGGCAACATGGGTGAGGGGCGGCACCCACACCATTGAATGCCGGATTAATCCCGTGCCCCCGCATCCAGCGCCTTCAGGCTTTCCTCCACCCCGGCCGCGTGGGTCAGCTCGGCCACGTTGTCCTTGGTGAAGAAGCCCTGGAAGTCGCCGAAGCGCTGGACGTACTCGACGATCAGCGAGGAATACTCCGATGCGCTGGAGAAGATCTGCTTGAGGCCTTCCTCCCTGGAACCGATCACATCCAGCAGGAAATCCTGGCCGCAGGTCTTCAGTGCATCCACCACGTAGTCGATGTTCGGCATGCCCTTGGTCTCGCCGTCCGCCACCGAGATGGCGAGGTGATGCAGGCGCGGGCCGAAGTTGCGCACGAAGGCCTCGGTCGGCGAGGGCAGCTTGAGCAGGTGATTGACGAAGTAGGGGTGGTTGGCGGCGGTGAAGACCTTGGCCGGGCTTCTTGCCTCGCTTTCGTAATGCACGCTCTTGGTGACGTTGGTGGATGAGTTCTGGTCGGCGATGTCGTAGGAGCCCCAGTAGTAGTAACTGGTCAGGGTCAGGTATTCGAGGATGGCGACTTCGCGGTTCTGGCTGTAAATACGCGTGGCGAGGTGGTCGATGGGCAGCAGCAACGTGTCCAGTGACAGTCCGGCCTGGAGTTCCTTGGCCTCCTCGTAGGCACGCTGCACGTCGTCACGAATGCTGGAGAGGCCCAGGGCGTACACACGCAGCTCGGACTCCGGGCGCTCCCAGTAGCCGACGATGTTGTGGGTGTAGGGGGAGGGCTTGACGATGGCCATGTTGGCCGGCAGCTCCAGCTTGCGGATCTGGTCCTGGTTGAAGAAGCGGATCTCGCGCCCCTTCTGCTGCTCGACGACCTCGTGCAGGTTTTCGACCCGGAAGATCTCGCCCATGTAGCGTGAGTTCGGTTTGCTCGCGCCGACCGGATAGACCTCGTTCAGGCAACGGAAGATGCCGCGCATGTTCGGGTCCTTGACCTCGCGCACCAGGATGTCGGGCGAATCGAGATTGATGCGCAGGATATGGGTGTAGTGCGACTCACTCTCCAGCGTGACGAGGTAGTGATACGGCGTCATCAGGCACAGCTCGCGCACGTAGGACACCGAGTTCGCCGGATCGACCGTGATCATCAGCGCATCGATGCCGCGGATCATCTCGGTGAGACCGACCCGGTCGCGTTCTTCCAGCAGGCGGACAAGGAACTCCTCGAACATGGCTGAGTTCTGCTTGTCCCCGAAGCGGGGAAAGGCCAGTGAATGGGCGGGTGGCATGCTCATCGGAACCTCCTGGGGAAAGTGATGTTCCAGACGGATGAGGCAAGAAACATTCCTTTACTGTAGCGCGCCAAGGGTGGTTGGCGGGGCATCGGGCGCCGTCGCGCCTTCCAGCTCCGCGTGCCTGGCGCATCCGGGGGGCTGCGCAGCTCCGGGGCGGGGGCTTGTCGTGCTTTCCTACAGCGGCGGTTCCCAGTAGAAGCGCGGCAATTGCTGCAGCGCCTGGGTCAGGCCCTGGCTCCACAGATCCGCGACATCGCGGTAGAACGGGTCGTCTTCCGTCAGGTGGAGGGTAAAAGGGGCATCGATCTGGTCACGCGGAAGCACCAGCAGGTCGATCGGCGGTCCGACGGTCAGATTGCTGCGGATGGTGGAATTGATCGACACCAGCGCGCAGCGGGCAGCGGTTTCCAGCGGGGTGTCCGGGTGGATGACCCGGTCCAGGATCGGCTTGCCGTACTTGGTCTCGCCGATCTGAAGGAAGGGCTGGGCAGGGGGTTCATGGATGAAGTTGCCCTGCGGATAGATCATGAACATCTCCGGCGCCTGACCGAGGATCTGCCCGCCGAAGATGAAGGTGGATTCGAAACTGGTGTTGGCGATGTCGCGCTCTTGCTGCAGGCGCTGCACCTCGGTGCTGACATGGCCGACCAGGTCGGCGGCCGCGTGCATGTTGGGCACGTTGCCTAAGGATGGCCCACCGTCCGCACCCATTTGGTGCAACTGCTTGATCACCCCCTGCGTGGTGGCGAGGTTGCCGGCGGACAGCATGACGAAGATGCGCTCGCCGGGAAAATGAAAGGTATGCAGCTTGGAATAGGTGCTGACGTGGTCTATACCCGCATTGGTGCGGGAGTCGCCGGCAAATACCAGCCCTCCGTTGACGTGGATTCCGACGCAATAGGTCATGCGGGACTCTCCCTGAAACGAGCCGAAAGTGTAGCAAGACAATGGCCAATCGTGGTTCAAGTCCAGACTCGGAGCCTTGGCCCGTCCTTTGCATCGATCAGTTCGGGAGGATCCGGTCATGCGCTGCGAACACTATCCGAAGACGTCTTTCTACGATGAGCTGATCGATGCCGACGGTCGGCCTCGTCCTTCAGCACGAGCCCTCTGCGCCCATCTGGAGGCCCAGAGCGAGGAGGACATGCGCGCCCGCCGCGAGGCCGTGGACGCCGCCATCATGAGCATGGGCATCACCTTCACGGTTTACAGCGACGCAGGCAATATCGATCGCGCCTGGCCGTTCGACCTGATCCCGAGGATCATGCCGGAGGGTGAGTGGCGGTGTATCGATGCCGGGCTCAAGCAGCGCCTCAAGGCGCTCAACATGTTCATCGAGGATATCTACAACGGTCAGGAGATCATCCGTGCCGGCGTGTTCCCCGAGGACGTGCTGGCCGGCTCCGGCAACTACCGCGCCGCTTGCGAGGGCATGAAGCTTCGTTTTGGCGCCTGGGCCCACATCTGCGGCAGCGACCTGGTGCGTGACGGCGACGGCACCATGTATGTGCTGGAAGACAACCTGAGGGTGCCGTCCGGGGTGTCCTACATGCTGGAAAACCGCGCCCTGATGAAGCGCCTGCTGCCGGAACTGTTCGCCGACCAGACCATCCTGCCGCTGGACGACTATCCCACCCGGCTGTACGAGATGCTCGCCTCGCTCAGCCCGCGCGAGACCGAGCGGCCGGTGGTCGTGGTGCTCACCCCTGGCGTTTTCAACTCCGCCTATTTCGAACACAGCTATCTGGCCCAGCAGATGGGGGCTTACCTGGTCGAGGGGGCCGACCTCTGCGTCGGCAGCGATGACGTGGTCTACATGCGTACCATCGCCGGCCCGCGCCGGGTGGATGTGATCTACCGCCGGGTGGACGACCTGTTCCTCGACCCGGAAATCTTCCACCCGGATTCCGTGCTCGGCGTGCGTGGCCTGATGCGTGCCTGGCGCGCGGGCAAGGTCGCCATCGCCAACGCGCCCGGCGCGGGAGTGGCGGACGACAAGGTGGTCTACACCTACGTGCCGGACGTGATCCGCTTCTACCTGGGCGAAGAACCGATCCTGCCGAACGTGCCCAGTTACCTGTGCATGCGCGACGATGACCGGGCCTATGTCCTCGAGCACCTGGACGAGCTTGTGGTCAAGCCCGCCAACGAATCGGGCGGCTACGGCATGCTGATCGGCCCCGCCTCGACCGCCGCCGAGCGCGCCGAGTTCGCCGCCCGGATCAAGGCCGACCCGCGCAACTACATGGCCCAGCCGATGCTGGCGCTGTCCACCGTGCCGACCTACACCGACAAGGGCATGGCGCCACGCCATGTCGACATGCGGCCCTTCGCGCTGCAAGGGCAGGAGATGACCGTCACCACAGGCGGCCTGACCCGTGTCGCCCTGCGCGAGGGCTCGTTCGTGGTCAATTCCAGCCAGGGTGGCGGCAGCAAGGACACCTGGATTGTCCGGGAGGGTATGTGATGCTCGCGCGTGTCGCCGAAAACCTGTACTGGATGGGCCGCCAGCTTGAGCGGGCGGAAAACACCGCGCGCCTGGTGGACGCGATCACCCAGGTGCTGCTCGACTCGCCCGCGGGGATCGAGCTTGGCTGGGATCAGTTGATCCGGGTGATGGGGCGGTCGGGCGTGGAGGGCGCCACCGAGGCCCAGGTCGTGCATTGGCTGCTGCTGGACGAGCATCATCCGGGCTCGGTGGTGATGAGTCTGCGTCAGGCCCGCGAGAACGCCCGCTCGCTGCGCGAGGTGCTGCCGCGCGAGGTCTGGGAAAAGATCAATGGTCTGCACCTGCGCGCACCCCAGTTGATGGCCTCCGCGCTGGAGCGTTCACGCCGCAATGCGGCCCTGCGCGATGTGGTGGACGGCCGCCTGATGATCTCCGGTCGCCTGGCCGAAACCATGAGCCACGATGCGGCCTTCCACTTCATCCGCCTCGGTGAGCTGCTGGAGCGCGCCGACATGACCTCGCGCATCGTCGACATCAGCAGCGCGGTGGCTTGTAGCGCGCCGGGCGGACTGGGCATGGAAACCACCTGGATCAGCATCCTCAAGGCACTCAGTGGATTCCAGATGTACCGGCGGCACGAGGATGTACGTATTTCGCCACGGCGTGTGGTGAGCTTCCTGTTCACTGACCAGCGCTTCCCGCGCGCCATCCGCTACTGCCTCGACGAACTGGAAAACACGCTCGCCGAACTCCCCGACCCCGGCGATGTCCTGATGGCCGCGCGCCAGACCGCCCGTCTGTTGCCCACGGTGAGGCAGAGCATGACCGTCGACGACGGGCTGCCGGTCCTTATCGACGCTGTGCAACAGCGGCTGGGGGCGATCCACGATGCCGTCAGCGAGGGGTATTTCCACCTCCGGAGTGATGGCGCTTGCCTGCAAGATTCCGGACGCGGAGGGGCGGCGGTGGATGTGGCCGTTCAATAAGAAATAGCCAAGAGGTCCGAAACCTGATGGACACGATCACCATGCAGAAACTGGCGCGCTTCAAGATCATGGCGCGTCGCCTGGGCGGCTTCAATGTGGACATCTTCCGAATGGCGCAGGATCCGGCGCATGCTCGGGAGATGCTGCAGCGCGCGCAGGACGTGGACAGCGAGAACCTGATCATGCTGGCCATGGAACTGTACGAGGCATTGGGTCTGCTGGAAGAGGAGCCTCCATCAAAGGCACGGGGGAAAGAAGAGGCGGCTGATGATATTCCGCTGGAGGCCGATGGCGCGGCGCGATACGTGTTCGGTGCGCGAGGCTAGGAACAGGGTCTAGCAGGATGTTGAAAAAAGACTTCCTTGTCTTTTTTCAACCCCTTCGTCCCGGTACATGCCCGTGACGAAGGGCGAAGATCAAACACTTGCGTTGCTTGATCTTCGGGCAAGCCATCCTTGGCTTGCGCTAGCAGGCCGTTGAAAACATTTTTCAACGGCCTGCTAGGGACGGGACAGCGTCGTCGAGGTCAAGCGCAGGTACTCCCGGTACAATTCCACCAGCACCCAGGACCACAACAGGCACCCGCCGATCACGATCCAGCCGAGATCCACCACGCCCATGCCATGGGCGGCGAGGGCCGTGACGCCGATGATGATCAGCGAGCCCAGGGCTTTGAACATGCGGTAGCCGAACATGTCGATCCAGGCCTTAGCCTGCGCCATCAGCATGGGTTCGATCGGGATGTAGAGCAGCTCCTTGGCCGCACGGTTGATCGAGTAGGACAGGCCGCGATCGCTGATCTTCATGATCGCGGCGGGGATGAGGGTGGGATGGAGCATGAAGCCCGTGGTGGCGCTGGCCAGCGTAATAGGCTGGATCAGCAAGCCGGCGAGTACGCCGAGGCCGCGCAGGATGAGCGGGGTGAGCACGAGGTTCACCCCGATCGACACGGCGCTGAGGATGCTGAAGAACAGCGACAGGGCGGCGGTGCGCGCCTCGCGTTCGGGATAGGTCGCCTCGATGATCTTGAGGAACTGGTATTCCACCAGCGGGGCAAGGACCTGGGACAGCAGCAGGGCGGCGGCGATGAGCGCGAGATAGCGCTGGTTGGCGATCAGGCGCCAGCCGCCGGGGGATGGCACGGGGAGATGGTTCGATTCGCCCATCCGATGCAGCAGCCCTTGCCGGTCAATGGCCTGGGTGAGCGCCAGGATGAGCAGGACGATGAAAGCGGCGACCAGCATCAGGTCGGGTGTTTGCAGTGGGGTGTGACTGATGAGCAGGGCGGCCATCCCGCCGCCGGCAACCCCGCCGAGCAGCCCGCCGGTGCCGACAAAACCGAACCAGCGCCGCCCCTCGTCGGTGCGGTAGCTGCCGTCGGCCAGGCTCCAGAACTGCTCGACCAGCACCACGCCGAAGATGTCGACGAAGATGTAGAAGGCCACCGCCATGGCCGCCGTGGGCGTCTCCGCCAGCAGACGGAAAACCACCAGCGCCGCGACGAACATGAGGCAGCTTGCCATCACCACGCGTACACGCCCGAAGTGCGCCAGGATGCGGCGATAGAGCAGGACCGTGACCAGCAGGGCGAGGGCGGAGCCAAGCCAGACATAGGGCAGGGCGCTCGCGCCCAGGCCCTCGATCAGCAGCGAGCGGCTCGCGGGCTTGAGGTTGTAGAGCGCGGTGATGATGAGGAAGAAATCCAGCGCCAGGATGGCCGAGCGCAGCAATTCGCCCTTGAAAGGGTGAAGAGGAGGGCTAGGCTCAAAGGGTTGGCGAGAGATCATTTTGGTGTATCCTCCCCGCTCCGTGTGTAGCCAAGGATGATCGATCTCCATGGTGCCCGAAGGCCGCTGGAGTGACAGGAGTCCCGCCCCGCCATGGCCGAAAGGCCGTGCGGACCCGCGCAAACCTGAATCGAAACATCCTGACACATGCCGATCAAAGCCTTATTCCTCGGGTTGGTCCTGGGGCTGGCCTCGACCGTCCTCGCCGCCCAGCCGACTTATCCTGAACTCGAACAGTCCCACGATCCTCGCCTGAGTTCCAGGCTCGAGGCCAAGCTTGAGCAGCTCGATCTGCTCCAGCCGGCGCGGGAGAAACGGCTCTCCGTCGCCCTCGCCGACATCACCGACCTTGCCCATCCGCGTTTCGCCGCGATCAATCCCAATCACATGGCCTACGCGGCGAGCCTGCCGAAGATCGCCATCCTGTTCGGCGCCTTTGCCCGCATCCAGGCGGGCGAGATGGCGCTCGACCCGCCGACCCGCGACAGCCTCACACGCATGATCCGGGTGTCCTCCAACCGCGACGCCTCCGCCATGCTCGAACGGGTCGGCACTCGCTACCTCGCGGACCTGCTGCAGAAGCCGGACTATCGCCTGTACGACCCCGCCCGCAATGGCGGCCTGTGGGCCGGCAAGCCCTACGGCAAGGAGGGCACGACCCTGCGCGATCCGCTGCACAACCTCTCGCATGGCGCGACCGTGCTACAGGTCGCCCGCTTCTACTACCTGCTCGAAACCGGCCAGCTCGTCTCGGAGGCGCTGAGCCGGGAGATGAAGTCCATCCTCGGCGATCCCGCCCTGCACCACAAGTTTGTCGGCGGCCTGCAGGCCGTCCATCCCGAGGCGCGCCTGTTCCGCAAGTCCGGCACCTGGAAGCACTGGCATGCCGACAGCGTCCTCGTCGAGCGCGACGGGCGCCGCTATATCGCCGTGGCGCTGGCCGAGGACGCGCAGGGCGAGTCCTGGTTGCGTCGACTGATCGTCGGGCTCGACGAGGTGGTGGATGAGGCTGATCCGCTCAAGGTGGCGCTGCTCAAGTAGACGCTGCAGGCGGGTGCCCAGGGTCTGGTGGGCGACCGCCGAGTTCTTGTAGAGCACGTTCGAGGTCACCACCACCATGTAGTGCAGCCGCCGCTCCCCGGCCGGGTGTTCGACGATGGCGACCGAGTTCAGCAGGTTCTCCACGTTGCCCTGGTACTTGCGGCAGACGAAGCCGGGCTCCGGCTTGCAGCGGAAGAAGGAGCCCGACTTGAAGTACACCGCGGCCTCCAGCAGGGCGGGGGATGAGGCGTAGCGAATGCGCCGCTGGGTCATGTACAGCAGGCGCTTGATCTCGCGGCTGGACCAGCGGTCCACGATCCTGCCTTCCTCCAGGCGAAGCAGCCAGGTCATCAGCTCGCGCGGCGTGGCCGTGCTGCTGGTGCCGGGCACCCGCGCCTTGCCCGTCCCGGTGAAGAAACCTCCCTGGCGCATCCGGTCCGGGTCCAGGCCGTTGCGCGTCATGCCTTCCCCGAGCGCCTTCAGCATCAGGGCCGAAAGCTCCGCCTTTGGCGTCTCGCGCAGGAAAACCTCGAGGCGCGCCTGGTCCACGGGGTACTCGCGGCCGAAGTGCTCGAGGAGAATCAGCTCCCGAACCACCATCGAGGCCGCAGCATTCGAGCTTGCGGAAAGCATCCAGTCGAGGAAGGTCCACAGGCTGGCCGCATCGCCCTGTCTGAGCGGGCGGTGGGTGAAACGCTGTCCGTCCCAGAAGGGCACGGTGTGGCTGTCATGCACGATGAAGCCGTCGGCCACGACCCGTGCCTCGCGCAGGACGCGTTCGCGCGCGGCGATGTCGTCGGGGTAGAGCTCGGCGAGCCGCTGGAACAGGGCCGTGACCACCACCAGCTTGCCCACGCTGCCTGGGTTGAACCCGGCCTCGGCGCGGTGTTCGGCATAGACGGGGCGGGCGGGGTCGGTGAGATCGAGCACGGCAATGCCGTAGCGTTCCGCATCCTCCCCAAGCAGCTCCACCACCTGGCGGCTGAACTCCGGATCGGGGCTGGGCAGGGCGGGCGCGCCGCTGGTCAGGCGCAGGTCCACCGCCGTCATCGGCAGGCGTGCCCCCTTGGGCTGGACCAGCCCCCGTGCCTTCCCCTCGAGCACCATGCGATAACCTTCCAGCCGCGCGATGCCGGTATAGCCGTCGCCATCCAGGGGGTAGGCGCCTGTGAGCGCCGGAAAAATCACCGGGGCGAGGGCGAGCCATCGCATCACGGTGTCTCCCGTAGGTTCACCATGCGCCCCTCGTGCTCGCGCAAGGGGCGGTCCAGTTCGAGCAGGAAACGGCTGCGCCGGGCCGCGCGGCTCTGCTGGTAGGGGCGGATCTGGAACAGGGCGAGCCGCCCGTCGATGAAGCCGAACTCCACGTCCGCCGGCAGAGGTTTGCCTTCCTCGTCATGCAGGGGGAATCGCTGCGGCAGCTGGTTGCCCAGCCGGCGCAGGGCCTCCAGCTCGGCTGGGGTCAGCACCCCCTCCCCTGAGGCCGGGAGGCGCTCGATCCCACCGGCGGGGGGCAGCACGCGGCGGGTGGCGACGCTCGCCTCGGCCAAAAGGCGGGCCTCGCCCGTGGCCGCGTCCAGTCGCCACTCCTCCGCGCCCTCGCCGGACACTGCCCCGCCGACGCCTTCGCTGACGGCGATGGTGAACGCACCCATGTCGCCGGTTTTCGCGTCCATGGTCAGCATCACCCCGGATTTTTCCACCGGCACGGCCCGTTGCAGCAGGACGGAGACATAGACATGCTCCGGGTTTTCCATGCGCATCTGGCGCCAGGCAAAGGCCCGTTCGGCGAAGGGGGAAGCCCACACCCGCTGGATGGCCCGCAGGACGTCGTCGAAGCCGATCACATTGGGCACCGTCAGGTTGAGGCCGGCGCCGGTGAAGCCGGGCAGATCTTCGACATTGGTGTCGCTGCGCACGAACACCCCAGCCTGGTCGGCCGTGCCGAACGTTGCCGTCATGGCCTGGCGCAGGGTCTCGCGAAAGGCCGGGCCGGGATCGGCCGATTCAGCCCAGCCGCGTAGCCGTTCGCGCAGGGCAGCGCCCTCCGTCGTGCGTTGCTCCAATGGCAATTCCGCGATGCGGCGGTATTCGGCGCGCATCCAGTCGAACACGTTGCGCCCGGTGCCGGGCATGGGCTGGTCGAGCAAGGCGCGGAAGGCGCCGAACGGAATCGCCAGCCCCTCGGCGACCGCCTCGGGATAGAGGTGCTTGAGTTCGCCGAGCTTGGCGGCCTTGGGGCCGACCACCCGGCCCGCGTCGTCGGCGCGCAGCCGGTCCAGCGGGATGGGGACGCGCCGTTCGAGCTCCAGCCTGTCCATCTCGGCGCGCAGCCGCTCGGGGACCGCCTCCTTGCCGGCGAAGGCAGCATCCCACTGAGGACCGTCCTCGGCCAGCAGCACCTGTCCGCCGGAGCTGACCGCCAGCAGCACGCGCTGTCCGTCGTGCGCCTTCAGCAAGGGCAGGATGGCGGCATCCACCACCACGTTCGGGATGCCCAGGTTGCCGGCCAGGATCTGCACATGCGAGAGGGCATTGCCTTCCTCGCGGGTCAGGATGCCGGCGACGGGTGGCAACTCGGCGGCCGTTTCCGGCAGCAGGACGATGTCGTCCGGACGCGGGCTTGCGGCTTCAAGGCGCAGCCTCCCGCGCGCGAGGCCGGGGTTGAGGCTGCGCAGGCCCGCGCCGACCACCTGGCCGAAGACCCTGTGTTCGATGCCGGCCTGGACATTGGCCTCGCGCAGCAGTTCGTCCAGCAGGCCGGAATAGGCCAGCAGCGGGCTGGCTCGAAGTCGATGCGGGATGAAGTGGCGGACCTTGGGCTCGATCGCGGCCAGATGCTCGATGCTCTCCGCGAAATGGAAGGCGAGTTCGCGCCCGGCCCAGTGGGGGACGCGGTCGAGCAACCGCAGTTCGCTGCGGTAACGCCCGAGCGGCACGCTCGCACCGCCGAGCCGGGCGAGCGACTGGGCGATCTCCTGCCGCTCGCGACGGGTGAGCAGCCCTACGCCATACAGGACGTCGCCGATCTGGCCGAGCCAGACGAGGCGCTGGGCGCGCGTGGCTCGCGGCCGGCCGCGCAGCAGTTCGAGGCCGGCGGTGAAGCTCTCGGCCTCGAGGTCGATGCCAAGGTCGAGTGCGGCGATCCTTTGACGCGGGCCGAGGCCGTCGAGGGTCTCACGCAATTCAACCAGCAGGGCGGCTGATGAGGCAAGGCGCTGTTCGGCGCCCTGCGGACGGGACCAGGGCTCGGACTGCTGCTGCAGTCGCCGGGCGAGGGGGTGCTTGCCCAGCTTCGTCGCGGTCCGGCTCAGAGCCTGCGCGAGGTCGCGGCGGGCGAACAGGGTGTCGATGGCCTGGGCGAGCGATTCGAATGCGGGCTCGACGCGCTGATTGTCGCGGGCATGGGTACGCACCCGCTCGGCATCTCCCGCATCGGGCTGGGCGTGGATCTTGTTGCGCAGTGGCGCGAAGCCCGGGTCCAGTTCGGCGAGGGTGGTGGAAAGCTCGTGGACGTGGGTGAGCGAGGCCTGTTCGCCGCGCCTCGGTAGCAGCAGCGCGGCCTGGCGCAGCAGCAGGAAATCGCGTCCCTGTGCGTCATGACGGGCCAGTTCGGTCAGCAACTCAGCTGCCGCGCTCATCTCCTCCTCGGCCTGGAACGCGCCACGGTAATAGCGCGCCTGGCGCAGGATCCAGCCATCGTCAGCGGCCACAAGATAGCGCTCAAGCAGGATGCCTTTCAGCCTGGCGCGCGCCTCGGGGGCGGCCAGCTCGCGCGGATCGAGCGCGGCGAGTACGGTGCCGACCGGATAGCCGGCTTCCCGCAGGGCCCGGGCCTGGGTGTTCAACTGGCCGTGCTGGCGGCCTCCGCCATGGCTCGCGCAGGCATAGGGCCCGGGCGGCAGGATGGCGCCGTCCTTGCAGAACCAGCGGATGCTTTCGAAGGGGCCCCTGGGGGCCTCCTTCATCGCGTTGAGCCAGCGGGTCATCTCGTCCGGGGTGACCTCGGCCCCTAGCGCAAGGGGCCCGGTGAGCAAGGCCAGCAGCAGGACGAAGACCGGCCAGCGGTACGTGCTGGTGAAGGGATTGCGGATGGATTCCATGAACTTCGCGTCTGCAGAAAGCCTGGACGATGCCAGGATGTGCTTGATGAGAGTATGGACGATGGTGAGGCATCCTGCCGCAAGCGGCGAGGAGATTGTCGCGGACATGGACCTCGGCGGCCTGGATTGAAAAGGCAGCAGTCCTCTTTTGGCGTCAGGCTAGACTTCTGAAGGGAAGCGAGTCATCCCTCGGAGGTTGGCCATGAAAAGCGTGTGGGTCATCTTGTTGGCGTCGCTGGGGTGGGTTGCCGCTCTGCCTGTCGCTGCGGCCGGCGATCCGCGGGCCGAGGTCGAGAGGGTTCTGGCGCGGCAGCCATTGCCCCCCGGGATCGTGTTCGACATCATGACCGGCGAGGCGGATGCGCTCGACAGCATGCTGCCGCAGGTCGAAGCGCTGGTCGCCCGGGTACGGGAGAAGGCGCCCGCGCTTGATCTTGCGGTGGTGACGCACGGGAACGAGATGTTCGCGCTCAAGCGCAGCGAGGCCTTTGTCCACGAGAAGGCGCACGCTTCGGCCAGGCGGCTGGTGGAGGCGAAAGTGGAGGTCTACGTCTGCGGAGCCTATGCCGAGATGCGCAAGGTGGCCTGGGAGGAGTTCGTGCCCTTCGTGCTGGTAGCCGCCTCCGGCCCGGCGACGGTCAACGATTACCGGGCGCTGGGTTACGCCGTGGTATTCATCGGCGATCCGAATTTCACCCCGCGCCAGCTGTAGGGCGGGTCAGTCCTGGGGACACTCCAGCGACAGCCGCGCGATCTTCTGCATGACCGCGTCATCGCCGCCATGGGGCAGGCGCATGAGCGGGGCCCCGGTCCACAGGCGCAGGTCGGCCAGGTTGTCCATGCCGCGCGGCAGCTCGGCGTCGACCTGGTTGAGCACGACGCCGCCCAGCTTCAGGCCGTAGTGGGTCACGGCGTGGATGCCGAGCAGGGCCTGGTTGATGGCGCCCAGCCGGTCCGGCACGACCAGCAGCACCGGAAGGGCGAGCGCGCGCGCGAGGTCGGCGTTGAGGGCGTCTTCCGCCAGAGGGGCGAACAGTCCGCCCGCCCCTTCGACCAGCATGAAGTCGGCCTCGGCAGGCATGGCGCAGGCGGCGGAGACCTCATCGAGGAACAGCCTGCGCTTCATCCGGCGCGCCGCGCGCGGCGGGCTGAGCGGTTCACGCAGGGCGATGGGGCAGACCGCCTCGAGCGGCTCCCAGCCGCCCGCCGCCTCGCGCAGGGCTGTGGCGTCCTGCGGAATCAGTCGGCCCCCGATCTCGGGGCAGCCCGACTCGACCGGCTTGCGCACGGCGACATGTCGCCCCCGTGCGCTCAACAGGGCGGCAAGGGCCGTGGTCACGAAGGTCTTGCCCGCGCCGGTGTCGGTCGCGGTGACGAACAAGCCCGGACGGCTCAACCGCTCAGGGCCTCGAAGTGCCCATTCTCGGGGTTCCAGGCCTGCAGCACGCCGCGCGCCATGTCGAAGTGCCAGCCATGCAGCTTGAGTTCGCCGGCTTCCACCCGCGCCTTCACCATCGGGAAGGTCATCAGGTTTTCCAGCGAGGCGAGGATGGAATCCTTTTCGCATTCCAGTGCCAGTTGGTCCATGTCCGCGTCCGGGTGGTCGTGCCGTGCCTTCTCATAGGCCGGGCGGGCCAGGGCCAGCCAGCGGCCGACCAGGCACGGGGTGTCGATGCGGGCGTCCTCGGGGTTTTCGCACAGGGCACGGATGCCACCGCACTGGGAGTGGCCGTTGATGATGATGTGCTCGACCTTGAGCACGTTCACCGCGTATTCGATGGCCGCGCTCACGCCGTGCTGGCCCGCGTTGGTCTCGAACGGCGGAACGATGTTGGCGACGTTGCGGATGATGAACAGGTCGCCCGGATCGGTGCCGAACACGATGGCCGGATCCACCCGCGAGTCGGAGCAGGCGAGGAACAGCACGCGCGGATTCTGGCCTTCGCGCACCAGGGCCTGGAAATAGGGGTCCTGCTTGGCGAAGTGCTCGCGGTGGAAGTGGTTGAAACCCTCCACCAGCTTGTCGATCGGGGTGTGGTTGTTGCACATCTCGGGGCACTCAGGCGGTCAGGCGTTGCAGGGCTTCACGGTACTTGGCGGCGGTGCGCTCGACGATCTCCGGCGGCAGCTCCGGTCCCGGCGGGGTCTTGTCCCAGTCCAGGGTTTCCAGCCAGTCGCGCACGAACTGCTTGTCGAAGCTGTCCGGGCTCGTGCCGGGGGCGTAGGTGTCGGCCGGCCAGAAGCGCGAGGAGTCCGGGGTCAGCACCTCGTCGATCAGGTGCAGGGTGCCGTGCTCGTCCACGCCGAACTCGAACTTGGTGTCGGCGATGATGATGCCGCGCTCCAGCGCGTACTCGGCCGCCTCCTTGTAGATGCGCAGGGTCATGTCGCGCACCTGGGCCGCGAGTGCCGGGCCGACCAGCTTCACGGTCGCGTCGAAGTCGATGTTCTCGTCGTGCTCGCCCACCGCCGCCTTGCTGGAGGGGGTGTAGATCGGCTCCGGCAGCTTGTCGGCCAATTGAAGACCGGCAGGCAGGGGAATGCCGCACACCGCGCCGGTCGCCTGGTAGTCCTTCCAGCCCGAGCCGATCAGGTAGCCGCGCGCGATGGCCTCGATCGGCAGCGCCTTGAGCTTCTTCACCAGCATGGTGCGCGGGGCCAGCTCGGCGCGCAGCGCCGCGTCCGGGATCACGTCCTCGAGGGTGAGGTCAGTGGCCAGATGGTTCGGGATCAGCGACTCGAAACGCCTGAACCAGAACAGTGCTGTCTGGGTCAGCACCTCGCCCTTGCCAGGGATGGCGGTGGGCAGGATCACATCGAAGGCGGACAGGCGGTCGGTGGTGACGATCAGCAGGTGCTTGTCGTCCACGCCGTAGATGTCGCGAACCTTGCCGCGATGGATGAGGGGAAGGTGCGGGATGTGGGAGTCGAAGAGGGCGGTGGTCATGGTGGGTTACATGCGGATTTTGGTAGGCATTGTACCTGCCCGTCTTCGCCAGGGCGATGTGATTCGTTCCAGGCAAGGGCGTCCAAGGGGGACTGGCCGCGCCTTTGGAGCTGCTTCAAGCGTGGGTTCCCGAAGCGATGGCTTCGGCGGTCTGCCTTATGCAGTCGCGGCCTGCCTCCTTGGCTTGATAGAGACCTTGGTCCGCACGCTGGATGAGCTTGTCGATGTCGTCGACCTGGCGCCTGTATTCGGCCACTCCCATGCTCACGGTGAAGGACAGTTGTCCGCCTGCTCCATCCGGAAGCCTTATGGCGTTCAGTTTTTCACGCAAGCGGTGGGCAAAGCGCAGGGCGCCGTCGGCCGTGGTATCGGGAAGCAGCAGGATGAACTCCTCGCCACCAAAGCGTGCGAAAAGGTCGCTGGGGCGAATGCTTTCCTGGATCGCGTCGGTCAGGGCCTGCAATACCTTGTCGCCCATCGCGTGGCCATGGTGATCGTTGATGCGCTTGAAGAAGTCGATGTCCAGGCTGATGCATGACAGCGGATGGCCATGGCGTTCGCTGCGTTCGATTTCACCCGCGGCCCGCACGAAGAAGTGCCTGCGGTTATAGGTGCCGGTGAGCGGGTCGGTCGCAGCCAGGATCTCGAGCCTCTGGTTGGCGCGCAGGAGTTCCTCCGTACGTTCCTCGATACGATGCTCAAGCTCAAGGTTGATCCGGTTCAACTGGTCGTGGGCTTCGGTCAGCGCATCCCTGGAACTGATCAGTTCGGTGACGTCGTGTTGGATGCCGATGAAATGACTGACCTGCCCGTGCTCATCACGAATGGGGGAGAGGATCAGGTCGTTCCAGTACAGGGAGCCATCCTTGCGGTGGTTTCTCAGGAGCACGCGAACGGCTTGCTTCGCATGAATGGCGAGGCGCAGTTTCTCGCGCTCTTCTTCCGGGCTTTCCTGGCTTTGCAGGAAGCGCGGATTTCTCCCGATGACCTCGTGTGGAGCGTAGCCCGATACCGTCTCGAAGCTTGGGTTGACATAGATGATCGGGTTGTCGGGCGCGCGGGCGTCGGTGATGATCACCCCTTCCTGGATGGCGCTGACCGTTCGATCGAGGATTCTCAGCTGATCGTTCTGGCGTGCGATTTCTCGGAGGACAGCCGCCAGAGCAAGAGAGGAAAAGGCGAGCGCGGCGAGGTATTCCTGCAGGCGCAGGGTCGCGTCCGCCGGGTGGATACCGGTGAAGGGGCCAACCTCATGAACCGTGAAATAGACACCTATAGTGCCTATCACGAGGTTGATGAAGGCGGCTCCACGCACGCCGAACCTGATCGCGCTCCAGAGGGTGAGCGGCAGGAGCAGGATGGGGCTCATCGGGTCCTGCGCACTGAGATACTGGGGCTGGGAAAATATCCAGATTCCGGCCAACAGGGTGACCGTCGTCAGGGCAGTGAGCTCGGTGACTCGACCAGGGTTCCCCGCATGCCATGGATGGCCGGCGCCGAACAGGGTCAGCAGGATGGGGAATGTGATCAGCAATCCGAGGCCATCGCCAAACCACCATATCCTCCAGAAGGCCCAGTAAGCGATGTCGCCACTGGTCGTCGCGGTGTAGACGGCTGCCCCGAGCAGGGCGGCCAGGCCGCTGGCTATCCCCATTGCAAAAAGACCGAACAAGGCGACGTTGCGAAGCCTGTCGAGCGCGAATGAGCGCCCGACGGTATACAGGAGCAGACCGGCGGCCAGGCTGGACTCGAAAATGTTCACCAGCGCGAAAAGCGTTGCCTGCGCGAGGGTGAAGGTGGGCAGGTCCGCGACGATCTCGGCGGGTATGACCGCGAGGCAGAGCAGCGGCCAGCGGCGGACCGGGGAAAGGAGCAGTGCCGTCAGAAGAACGGCATTCGGGGGCCAGAGGATGGCGATGCCCTGCTCGATGAAGGTCGCCTTCACGCCAATCTGGGCGCCAAGGTAATAGCCGAACGCGGTGAGGAGCGCGTACTGCCAGCCCTGCGGGTCCTTCATCATTCGGTGCATGGGTAGAAGCCCTAGGATGATGACCGATTTTCCTTGTTATGCATCGAACTGTCATTCTTTTGTGAGTATCGGCGCCGTGCATTCCAGAGCTGGCGCCTTGCCGGACCAGGGCATGGCCAGAGAATGGATTGAGGAGATGCATTCCGTTCACTTTCGCGCTCTCGCCGGAGTCCCGGATGCGACGCGCCAGGCCATCGACGCTTTGCTGGCCGGGAAGGCGGATCAAGGCGCGGTCGCATCCTCCAGCCAGCCCAGAAAGCGCAGCGCATGCTCGCGGCTGCCTCCGCACATGCTCTCGCTGGGTTGGAGCGAACCGCATACCGCCGGTCGCTCCGGCCGCCCGAAAATCATGCAGCGGTCTTCGGCGTCGAGTTGAACGCACCTTACTCCGGCGGGCTTGCCATGAGGCATCCCCGGTATCGGGCTGCTGATGGACGGCGCGATGCAGCAGGCGGCGCAGTGGGGGCGGCAGATCATGGGCTAGAGGCCGGGAGTAGGGCGCATGAGCGTAGCGTAATGCGCTGGATGGGCGTGGATGAGTGTTTCATTCGGCGGGTTACGCTGAACGCGTAGCTGGCGACAGAGCCCGCAAACCCGCCCTGCACGGGCTGTTCACAGGACGCGCAGCCCGAAGCCTTGCATGAGGCGGCGCGTCGCGAAATCCGGCTGGCCGGAGGTGAACACGGCGACATCATGACCCGCCGGGTCACCGCTCTCGGCGACCGCCGGTGTCACGCGCCGCGCCTGCCGGGCGATGGCCTCCGCCGGGTCCAGCCAGTCGACCGGCCAGGGCGCGAGGCGGCGGAACAGATTCGCCAGGAAGGGGTAATGGGTGCAGGCCAGCACCACGATATCGGTCCGGCGGCCCTCCCGCTCGACAAAGCAGGGCGCGATCTCGGCCAGCACCGCCTCGTCCGCAAGCGGCTCCCCACGGATGTAGGCCTCCGCCATGCGGGCCAGATGATCCGAGCCAACGAGGTGGACATGATGCGTCCCGGCATAGGTCTCGATCAGCTCGCGCGTGTAGGCCCGCCGGATGGTCCCCGGCGTGGCCAGCACGGACACCACCCCGGAGCGCGTGCGCTCGGCCGCAGGCTTGATGGCCGGCACGGTGCCGATGAAGCACGTGTCTGGGAACGCGGCCCGCAGATCGGCCCCCGCTAGCGTGAAGGCGGTGTTGCAGGCAATGATCACCGCCTCCGGATCATGGGTTTCGAGCAGCCGTGAGAACAGGTCGAGGATGCGCGCCCGCAGCGGCTCTTCCTCCCAGCCCCCGTACGGAAAGCCCGCGTCATCCGCCACGTAGATGAAACCGCGCTCCGGCATCAGCACCCGCGCCTCGCGCAGCACGGTCAGCCCGCCGATGCCGGAATCGAAGATCAGGATGGGTTTCGTCGGCTCATCGGCCATCGCGGTCGTCATCCATGCGGGTCAAGCGGCGGTTCATGGGGATGAGGGTCGGGGGTAGGGCGCACTAGCGTAGCGTAATGCGCCGGATGAACACCACGGCGCGGTCCGAGACCCCATTCGGCGGGTTACGCTGCGCTAACCCACCCTGCGCGGGTGGATCATACCCTCCATGAAAGTGACCGCGCTTCCGGA
>JBFLVP010000016.1:0-38919 GCA_040758395.1 Pseudomonadota bacterium | reverse complement strand
GCTTGGGGCAGGATGCTCCAACGCGACCAACGACGTAAGTCGTTGATTCGCGGAGGCTGTCGCGGACCTGTGCCGCGACGAGCCGAGCCGCAAAAATCCATGGATGGAATTTTGCGGCATTTACTTGAGGCATCCTGCCCCAAACGGGAAGCGCTGACATTCAGCGCTTCCTTGACGAAGCAAGAACGGAAGATGACGGCATGCCGAACGCACATATCCTGATCGTGGACGATGAGCCGGATATCCGTGAATCCGTCCGCGACATCCTGGAGGACGAGGGGTACAGCGTCGCGGTGGCGGAGGGCGCCGCCTCGGCCCAGACCGCCCTGCAGGCCCGCCGCGCGGACCTGATCCTGCTCGATGTCTGGATGCCGGACATGGATGGTATTGGCCTGCTGCGGCATTGGCACGCGCATGGCGGCCTGCCCGCGCCGGTGGTGATGATGTCCGGCCACGGCACCCTGGAGACGGCGGTCGAGGCGATCCGTCTGGGCGCCTACGACTTCATCGAGAAGCCGCTCTCGCTCGACAAACTCTTGCTGATGGTCGAGAACGCCCTGCAGACCCAGCGTCTGGCCCAGGAGAATGCCCGTCTCAAGCGCGAGGCCCGCACGCTGTTCGAGCCGATCGGCGACAGCTCGGTCATTCACGGGATCAAGGCCCAGGCCCGCCGTCTGGCGGAAACCGACGGCTGGGTGCTGATCAGCGGCGAGCCGGGGGTGGGCAAGCAGACCTTCGCCCGTTTCATCCACGGCTTGGGGCATCGCCGTCACCAGCCCTTCATCGAGGTCAACCTGGCCACCCTCAACACCCGTCAGGGCGCGGCGGTCGAGTTGTTCGGCAGCGAGGATGACAGTGGCCGGGTGCGCTATGGCCTGCTCGAACAGGCACATGGCGGCACCCTGTTCCTGGCCGAGGTCGCCGATCTCGACAAGGGCGTGCAGACCCAGCTGCTGTCCGCGCTGGAGAGCCAGAGCTTCATGCGCGTGGGTGGCAGCGAACCGGTGCATGTCGATGTGCGGGTGATCGCCGCGACCGCGCGCGATCTGGCCGAGGAAGTCCGTGCCGCGCGCTTCCGCGAGGACCTCTACTACCATCTCAACGTCCTGCCCTTGCGTATCCCGCCGCTGCGTGAACATGCCGAGGACATTCCTCTGCTGCTGGAGCATGAACTGCGCCGCGCTCAGGAACAGGAGGGCGCCGCGCCGCGCAGGCTGGACGCCGAAGCCATCAGTCTGTTGAGCGCCTACACCTGGCCCGGCAACGTGCGTGAGCTGAAAAACGTGGTGCAGCGTCTGCTCATTCTCACCAACGGCGAGACCATCGGCGTGGCCGAAGCACACCAGGCCCTCGGCAGCCCGGGGGTACGTGGCGCGGAGGCGTATGAGCCGCTGGTGCGCGAGCGGGGGGGGCGGCTGGCGGTCGAGGTGGATCTCTCCCAGCCTTTGCGCGATGCGCGGGACGTGTTCGAGCGCGCCTACCTGGAGGCCCAGCTGCGCCAGAGCGGCGGCAGCATGACCGAACTGGCCCGTCGGACCGGGATGGAGCGCACCAACCTCTATCGCAAGCTCAAGGCGCTGGGGGTCAAGGACGCGACCTCCCGCGACGAAGGCGAAAAGGACTGGTAAGGCAAGCGTCTCATGAAAATCGTCATCCTCGGGGCCGGGCAGGTCGGCACTACCGTCGCCACCCAGCTCGCCAGCGAGCCGGGCAATGACATCACCCTGGTCGACACCGACCCGGCGGTGCTGCGCGAACTCCAGGAAAAACTCGATATCCGCACCGTTGCCGGCCTGGCCTCTCACCCCTCGGTGCTGGAGGCCGCGGGGGTGGACGACGCCGACATGCTGCTGGCGGTGACGCACAGCGACGAAGTCAACATGGTGGCCTGCCACCTGGCCTGGAAGCTGTTCCATACCCCGGTCAAGATCGCCCGCCTGCGCGCGCCGGAATACCACAAGAATGCCGCCATCTTCGAGGAGGGCTATCTCCGGATCGACGTGGTGATCAGCCCGGAAACGCTGATCCAGGAGCATATCGCCCGCCTGGTCGCCCTGCCGGGCGCCTTGCAGGTGCTCGATTTCGCCGGCGGCAAGGTGCGCCTGGTGGGGGTGCGCGCCCTCCCGGGCGGACCGATGGTCGGACGGCCGATCCGCGAGATCCGCGAGCACATGCCGAACGTCGATACACGGGTGGCCGCCATCTTCCGCAAGGGCTACGCCATCAAACCGACCGGCGACACACTGATCGAACCCGAGGATGAGGTGTTCTTCATCGCCGCGCGCGAACACATTCGCGCGGTGATGGCCGAGCTGGGGCGCATGGAGCGCCCCTATCGGCGGATCATGATCGCTGGCGGCGGCAATATCGGCCGCGGTCTGGCCAAGGCGCTGGAAAACCGCGCCCACGTCAAGGTGATCGAGCACAATCCGCTCAACGCCAAGCGCCTGGCCGAGGAGCTGCACGAGGCCATCGTCCTGCGCGGCGACGCCACCGATGAGGATCTGCTGCGTGACGAGAACGTCGAGGACATGGATCTGTTCCTCGCGGTCACCAACGACGACGAGAACAACATCCTCTCGGCCATGCTCGCCAAGCGGCTGGGCGCGCGCAAGGCGATGGCGATCATCAACCGCACGGTCTATGTCGACCTGATCGAATCCTCCGCCATCGACGTGGTCATCTCGCCGCAGCTCATCACCGTCAGCGCCTTGCTGGCGCACCTGCGGCGTGGTGACGTGATCGCCGCCCACTCGCTGCGGCGGGGCGCGGCCGAGGCCATGGAGATCATCGCCGTGGGCGACAAACTGACCTCGCGCGTGGTTGGCCGCCGGATCGAGGAACTCAAGCTTCCGCAGGGCGTCACCATCGGCGCCATCGTGCGCGCCGAGAAGGAAGTCCTGATCGCCCACCACGATACGGTGATCGAAGGCGATGACCACGTCATCCTGTTCCTGACCGACAAGCGCAAGGTGCGCGAGGTGGAGCAGCTGTTCCAGGTCGGTTTCAGCTTCTTCGGGTAGTCCGCATGCAACTTCTGGTCGTTCAACGCGTGCTGGGCATCCTGCTGATGATCTTCAGCCTGTCGATGCTGCCGCCCGCGGCGGTCGGGGTGTATTTCGGCGATGGCGCGGTGCTGCCCTTCCTGCAGGGGTTCGCCTGGCTGTTCATGCTCGGCGTGCTGATTTTCTGGCCGGTGCGTCGGCTGCGGCGCGAACTCAAACTGCGCGACGGGTTTGCCGTGGTGGTCATGTTCTGGGTTGTGCTGGGGATGTCGGGGGCGGTGCCGCTCTATCTCTCCGAGCGCCCCGCGCTGTCCTTGACCGACGCCGTGTTCGAGGCGGTCTCCGGCCTGACCACCACCGGCGCGACCGTGCTGATGGACATCGACAGCCTTCCGCACAGCATCCTGTTCTATCGCCAGCAGCTGCAATGGCTGGGCGGGATGGGGATCGTCGTGCTGGCGGTGGCCATCCTCCCGCTGCTGGGTGTGGGGGGGATGCAGCTCTACAAGGCCGAGTATCCGGGGCCGATGAAGGATGCCAAGCTCACCGCGCGCATCGCCGATACCGCCAAGACGCTGTGGTACATCTACGTCGGCCTCACCATCCTGGTGGCGGTCGCCTACCGGCTGGGCGGCATGAACTGGTTCGATGCCATCGGGCACAGCTTCTCGACGGTCGCCATCGGCGGCTTTTCCACCCATGACGCGGGATTCGGTTTTTATGGCTCGCCCTGGCTCGACACCATGGCCACCTTCTTCATGGCCTTCGCCGGGGTCAACTTCGCCCTTCACTTCGTTGCCTGGCATCGGCGCACGGTGATGGGCTACTGGCATGATTCCGAGTTTCGCTTCTTCATCGCCGTCCTGCTCGGCATGGTGCTGGTGGCCACGCTCTATCTCTGGGGCAGCGGCACCTATGACGGCTTCTTCACCGCGCTGCGCTATGCCGCGTTCAACGTGGTCTCCTATGCCACCACCACCGGCTTTGCCACCGCGGACATCACCCTCTGGCCGAGCTTCCTGCCGCTGTTGATCGTGCTGCTGGCCTTCATGGGCGGCTGCACCGGCTCGACCGGCGGTGGCATGAAGGTCGTGCGCGTCCTCTTGTTGATCAAGCAGGGCTTTCGCGAACTCAAGCAGCTCGTGCATCCCCAGGCGGAATTGCCGGTCAAGATCAGCGGCCATACGGTGCCAGATCGCGTGGTCCAGGCGGTGTGGGGATTCTTTTCGGCCTACATAGGCGTCTTCATCATTCTGGTGCTGCTGATGCTGGCCTTCGGTCTGGACGAGGTCAGCGCCTTCGGCGCGGTGGCCGCCACCCTGACCAACCTCGGGCCGGGGCTGGGCGAGGTGGCTTCCAACTTCGCCTCCGTGCCGGACGCGGCCAAGTGGGTCGGCTGCGTGGCGATGATTCTGGGTCGCCTGGAAATCTTCACGCTTCTGGTCCTGTTCACCCCGGTGTTCTGGCGGCGATGACCCTGTTTGAACCCGGATATTCCATTAGGACACGAGATGATGGCGAGGCGATTTTGGAGCGGATTTGAGGACGGGCGACGCGCTCATAGCGGTGCCCTATGGGCAAGGAGCACGGACTCGAAGCCGCCCAAAAGCGGCCGCCAGCGCTCGTGTAGGCCGTTAGGCCGCCTAATGGAATATCCGGGTTGAAGAAGGCAGCAACAGGATGAGCGCGCGCGCGGATATCTGGAATGCCCGCCATGCCGACGGGGCGTTGGGTGAGCCGGCCTGGGTGCTGCGCGAGCATGTCCATCTGCTGCCGGCCTCCGGCGACGCCCTTGATCTTGCTTGCGGCCTGGGCGCGAATGCCTTGTTGCTGGCGAAGGCCGGATTGAGGACGCAGGCCTGGGACAGTTCCACGGTCGCCATCCGCCGCCTGCGGGAAGAGGCTGGCCGGCAGAGTCTGGTCATGGCCGCCGAAGCGCGCGACGTGGTGGCCCTTCCCCCGGACACGGGCAGCTTTGACGTGATTGTGGTCAGCCATTTCCTCGAGCGCAGCCTCTTTCCCCGTCTACTCGCCGCGCTGCGTCCGGGCGGGCTGCTGTTCTATCAGACCTTCACCACCGAGCGGGTCGAGGGCGGCTCGTCACCGTCCAGCCCGGCCTTCCTGCTGGCGCCGAACGAACTGCTCGGGCTGTGTTCCCCGTTGCGTCTGCTTGTTTACCGGGAGGACGGACTGGCGGGCGATCTGTCACATGGAATGCGTGCCCTGTCAACGCTGGTGGGCATGAAGGCATGAACCTCCCTCAACCGCTCCGGACTCCGGCGCTCTGGCATCCCCGCTACTGGGGCATGTGGCTGGGCCTGCTCCTGCTCTGGATCATCGCCTGGTTGCCGGTGCGCGGGCGGATGGCGCTCGGTGCCTGGCTGGGGCGGAAGATGTGGCGGCGCAATGCCAAGCGGCGGCGCATCGTCGAGATCAACCTCCGACTCTGTTTTCCCGAACTGGATGAGCCCGCGCGGGCAGCTCTGGCGCAACAGGCCTTCGAACGCGCCGGTCAGTCCCTGCTGGACCTCGGCTATCTGTGGCTGCGCGGCAAGAAGGCGCTGATGCGCCGCTGGCGGGTGCACGGCCTGGAGCACCTGCAGGCCGCCCTGGCCTCGGGACGCGCGCCGCTGGTGGTGACCGGGCACGTGGTCGGACTGGACATGGGCGCGGCCTACCTGTCGATGGTCTGCGGGGGAGGCGCCGGGCCCTACAACCCGGCGCGCAATCCCTTCGTCGATGCCTGGCTGGCGCACGGGCGCACGCGCTTTGGCGCCACCCTGATGGCGCGCCGGGACGGTCTGCGCCCGCTGGTCAAGGCGCTCAAGGCGGGCACACTGGTGTATTACATCCCGGACGAGGATCTCGGGCCCGAGCACGCGGTTTTCGCCCCGTTCTTCGGCGTGCAAAAGGCGACCGTGCCAATGCTCGGCCGTCTGGCGAAACTGGGCAACGCCGTGGTGCTGCCCTATATCACCCGCCTCGATCCCATCATGGGACTGTATCACATCCATATCGAGCCGCCGCTGGCCGATTTTCCGGGCGAGGATGTCGTCGCCGACACGGCGCGCATGAACAGGGTGCTGGAATCGATGATTCGTGGCGATCCTGCTCAATACATGTGGTCATTCAAACTGTTCAAGACTCGTCCCGGCGATGAGGTTTCGCCCTACCGGGGTCAAGTGAATCGAGAAACTCATCCCGAGGGCCGTTGAAACGGCCTTGCCTTATCGCTTCGTTTCCTATGGCTTTGTAGGGGACAACCGGCGGCGATTAAGATTATTCCTACACCATAATCAGCATGGTCCGATGGTTTCATGGGGAAAATGCTGGCATGTTGATTTTCTTGGAAACGCGACGATGGAATTGCCGTGTTGACGCATGACGCCATCCTTGCGCCGCTCTGCCAGTCCTGGGCTTGCCTTGCAAGATATGCGGCATGACCTGTTCATGACTTGCCCACAAGATGGTTTTGATTGTTGAGCATTCAATGCCATTTGCCTGATATCTCGATGTCGGGCGGTTTATTTTATGGATTCATGTAATTAATGTAACGAAAAGAAATTTTTATTACGAGCTAACAAGAGGTCAGGGTGTTAGCTTGTCGCTAAAGTTTGATCTTTGATTGCCGATTAGGTCAGCTGACGAAGATTTGGAAGTCTTGATGGAGAAGCAGTTTGACTGTCATGAATCACGCCGAGATCAGCAGGCTGTTTGAGAAGCAGCGTCCTTTGGCTTTCGCTCCGGCTGCTCTGGCCCTCCTGGGCGCGATGCTGCTCATCTTCATTCCCGATGGGGTTAAGTACGCCGCGATCATCCTGCTGCTCATCGCGGGTGGCGTGGTGTCCTGGCTGCTGTTGCGGTCACAGGCCGAGGCGGGGCGAGCGCTTGCCCGCGAGCTTGCCTCTCGCGATCTCAAGGCGAACGAACCGGATGCCGGTCGTCAGGCGCTTGAGGAAAGCGTGTCGGTCGTCAGCGAGCTGGCTTCCCGGCAGGTCGAGACGGCGCGCCAGCAAACCGAAGAGGCCATCGTCACCCTTTCCGCCCGTTTCGCGGTGTTGGTGGATCGCATCACGACCGCGGTCCAGGCCTCGGAGCGCAATGCCGGCGAGTTCAGTGGCGACGGCGTGAAGCAGGTGTTCGAGCGCAGTGGCGCCGATCTCGCGCGTCTGGTCGAACATCAGCGCGCCGCGATCATCGAGCGCCAGGGCATGCTCGAGGGTGTGCGCGCCCTGGCCGCCCGCGCGTCGGATCTCAAGGGCATGGCCGCCTCGGTCGGCAAGATTGCCTCGCAGACCAACCTGCTCGCCCTGAACGCGGCCATCGAAGCGGCCCGAGCAGGGGAGTACGGACGCGGTTTCGCGGTCGTGGCCGACGAGGTGCGAGCCCTCTCGCAACAGTCTGGCGCCACGGGGGGGAACATTGCCGAGGTGGTCGGCAGCATCGCCGATGCCATGAACGAGGCGGTGGAAAGCGCCCACATCATCGCCGACCGTGACCACGCCCTGGCCCAGGAGGCGGAAAAGACCATCGAGGCGGTGCTGCGCCGCCTGGAGGAGGTCGCTTCGGCGCTGGATAGCTCATCCAGTCTGCTGCGTGACGAGAGCGTGGGCATTCGCGCGGAGATCGGTGACATCCTGGTCTCCCTCCAGTTCCAGGATCGGGTCAGCCAGATTCTGGCCCAGGTGTCCGGCGCCCTGGGGCGCTTCGATCAGGAAGTGCGGTCGCGTCGTGGCGAGGGCGCACAGATTTCCGCCGTCGAGGCGCGTGAACTGATGTGTGTTGGCCTTACGACCGACGAGCAGCGCGAGAATGCGGCTGGTCGCGGGGGCAGTGCCCAGGCTGCGGCTGCCGAAGAAATAACCTTTTTCTGATTTCTGACTATCCAAGGGAAGGCAAACCCATGTCCAAGACCATTCTCATCGTGGATGACTCCGCCTCGCTCCGGCAGGTTGTGGCGATCGCCCTCAAGGGAGCGGGATATGATGTCATTGAGGCGAGTGATGGCCGTGACGGTCTCTCCAAGCTGGACGGCCGCAAGATCCATCTGATCATCAGCGACGTGAACATGCCCAACATGGACGGCATCAGCATGGTCAAGGAGATCAAGAACAATCCGTCCTACAAGTTCACGCCCATCATCATGCTGACCACCGAGGCGGGGGATGACATGAAGCAGAAGGGCAAGGAGGCCGGTGTGCGCGCCTGGGTGGTCAAGCCCTTCAAGCCCGAGCAGATGCTCGACGCCGTCTCCAAGCTGATCCTGCCCTGAGGCCGCCGCCATGCTTACCGTGCATCAAGATGAGCAGGGGCGATGCCGCGTGGAGATCGCGGGGGAGTTGACCATCTACAACGTTGCGGAAATTCGCCAGGGCTTGCTCGGGGCGCTGCAGGGTTGTGATGAAACCGAAGTCTCGCTCGCCGGCGTCAGCGAACTGGATACGGCCGGCCTGCAACTCCTCATCCAGCTCAAGCGCGAAGCCAAGGCACGTGGTCGGGCCATCCCTTTTGCCGATCACAGCCGCGTGGTTCTGGATGTATTGGAACGTCTGGGCCTGAATACCTTTTTTGGTGACCCGGTGATCATGCCGGCCCAGTCCGAGGGAGGCGCATCATGAGTGGGAATCCGCTTGATACTTTTCGCGAGGAGAGCCGCGAACTCCTCACCACCATTGAAGAGTCCCTGCTGGCGCTGGAGAACGATCCGGGCGATGCGGAAACCATCAACGCCCTGTTTCGCGCCGCCCACACCATCAAGGGCACGGCGGGGGTGTTCGGCTTCTCGCACGTCGAGCGCTTTACCCACGTCGTGGAAAACCTGCTGGACCGTGTCCGCGACGGAGAGATGGGTGTCGGCGGCGAACTCATCGCCCTGTTGCTGCATTGCCGCGACCACATCGAGGTGTTGATCGAGCTCGCGGTGCGCGGCGAAGAGGATGTTCCGGCGGATACCGCGCGTCATGGCGACGGCCTGCTGGACCAGTTGCGCGCCTTCCTGGAGGAGCAGCCCGCCGAAGCGCGGGCGGTTGCCGTGGCTCCGGTCGAGGCCCAGACCCAGGCGGCCGATGTGACGGTCATCGGCGAGCGCCGCCCGGTCGTCAGCGACAACTGGCACATTTCCCTGCGCTTCACGCCGGATGTCATGCGCCACGGCCTCGATCCGCTTGCATTTCTTTGTTACCTCGAACGGCTGGGCGATCTCGTCCACGTCGAAACCCTGTTCGAAGGCTTGCCGAGCCTGGAGGCGATGGATCCGGAAACCTGCTATCTCGGCTTCGAGATCGATCTCGCCAGCGAGGCCAGCAAGCAGGCGATCGAGGACGTGTTCGAATTCGTGAGCGAAGAGTGCACCCTGCATATCCTGCCGCCGCGCGCGCACATCGAACACTACGCCTCCATGATCCGCGCCCTGCCGGAAGAGGACATGCTGATCGGCGACATCCTGGTGCGCTCCGGCGCGCTCTCGCCGCATGAGCTGGAAGAGGCCCTGCGCCTGCTGGACAAGTCGCGTGAGCTGGCCGAAGGCCAGAACGTCCTGCCCACCGCCCCGCGTTTGGGGGATGTGGCGGTGGCCGCCGGCATGGTTCATCCCGAGGTGATTGATGCGGCTATCGAGAAGCAGGCCGCGGTCAAGGAGCGCAAGGCCAGTGGCAGCCAGTGGCTGCGGGTCGAGGCCTCCAAGCTCGACAGCCTCATCAACCTGGTCGGCGAACTGGTGATCGCGGGCGCGAGTTCCAGCCTGATGGCCCAGCGCCGGGGCGACGACGAGCTGAGCGAATCTTTCTCCCTGGTCAGCCGCCTGGTCGAGGAGATCCGCGATGGCGCCCTGCGTCTGCGCATGGTGCAGATCGGCGAGACCTTCAACCGCTTCCAGCGCGTGGTGCGCGATGTCAGCAAGGAACTGGGCAAGGATATCCGCCTGGAAATCAGCGGCGCCGAGACCGAGCTCGACAAGACCGTGGTCGAGAAGATCGGCGACCCGCTCATGCATCTGGTGCGCAACGCCATGGATCACGGCCTGGAATCCCCGGCTGACCGTGTCGCGGCGGGCAAGCCCGCGCAGGGCGTGCTGCGCCTGAATGCCTACCACGATTCCGGCAGCATCGTGATCGAGGTCAGCGACGACGGGCGCGGGCTCAACCGCGAACGTATCCTCGCCAAGGCCATCGAGCGCGGCATCGTGCAGGCCGGAGCCCCGCTGACCGACAACGAGATCTACCTGCTGATCTTCGAGCCGGGCTTCTCCACCGCCGAGAAAGTCACCAATCTCTCCGGCCGTGGTGTGGGCATGGACGTGGTGCGGCGCAACATCGAGGCCCTGCGCGGCAGCGTGGACATCAGCAGCACACCCGGACAAGGGGCCACGGTGACCATCCGCATGCCGCTGACCCTCGCCATCATCGATGGCTTCCTGGTCGGCGTGGGCGATGCGTCCTACATCATCCCGCTGGACACGGTGCAGGAGTGCCTCGAACTGGGTCAGGCGGAACGGGACGACACCCGGAAACAGCACTACATCAACCTGCGTGGCGAGGTGCTGCCCTTCCTCCGACTGGGCGAGGTCTTCGATGGCGAGTACGACCGGGAGGCGGTCCGGCAGCGTGAAAACATCGTTGTCGTGCAGTACGGCAACCAGAAGGCCGGCTTGGTGGTCGACGAGCTCATGGGCGAGTTCCAGACCGTGATCAAGCCGCTCGGCCGCCTGTTCGAAGGGCTGCGCGGCCTCAGTGGCTCCACCATCCTCGGCAGCGGGGAGGTGGCGATGATTCTCGATATTCCCAATCTTATTCAGCGTGCGGCGGGCGCCGGCCGGGGCGGCTCGTCCCGATCCCTGCACTGAGCGTTTGCGACTCAAAGCCTTAAACAATGGAGATTCAGAGCATGTTCAGCAATATGAAGATCGGCACCCGCCTGGCGGGTGGTTTCGGCGCGGTGGTGCTGCTGATGGTGGTCATCGCCATCGTGGGCACCACCCGTCTGGCCGACATGAACAGCAGCATCAGCCTGATGGTCGATGACCGCTATCCCAAGACCGAGGTGGCCAATACCATCATCGGAAACATGAACACAATCGCCCGCGCCATGCGGAACACCCTGCTCGTCAAGGGCGCGGACGAGGTCAAGGCCGAGCTGGCGCGCATCGAGAAGGCCAGGGAAGCCATTGTCGAGAATTTCAAGAAACTGGAGACCACCATCACGTCGGTCGATGGCAAGGCGATGCTGCAGAAGGCCCTGGATGCACGGGCCGAGTACGTGAAGCTGCAGGATCAATTCCTCGAACTGGTAAAGCAGGGGCGCATGGACGAAGCCACCTATGTGCTTGTCACCGAGGTGCGCCAGGCCCAGGGGGCCTATATCGCTGCAGTCGGTGATCTGATCGCCTTCCAGGGCGGGCTGATGAAGCAGGCCGGCAAGGACGCCGCCGAGGCCTATGCCGAGGCCCGCGCCCTGATGATCGGTCTGGCCATTCTGGCCTTCCTGCTGGCGCTCGGCATCGCCCTGTGGATCATGCGCAGCATCACCCGCCCGCTGAACGAGGCGGTACAGGTGGCCAACCGTCTGGCGGAGGGTGACCTGACCGTGCGGGTGAACGTCAGTTCCCGGGACGAAGTCGGCCTGCTGCTGACCGCCATGCGTGACATGGTCGAGAAACTGACCCGCGTGGTCACCGACATCAACAGCGCGGTGGACGGTCTCTCCAGCGCCTCCGAGGAAGTCAGCGCGACCGCGCAGACCATGAGCCAGGGCGCGAGCGAGCAGGCCGCGAGCGTGGAAGAGACGAGTGCGTCGCTGGAGCAGATGAACGCCTCCATCCAGCAGAACACCGAGAACGCCAAGGCCACCGACGGGATCGCCACCGGCGCCTCGCGTCAGGCGGGCGAGGGCGGCCAGGCGGTCGGCGAGACTGTCAACGCGATGCAGGAGATCGCCAACAAGATCGGCATCATCGAAGACATCGCCTACAAGACCAACCTGCTGGCCCTGAACGCCGCGATCGAAGCGGCGCGTGCCGGCGAGCACGGCAAGGGCTTCGCGGTGGTGGCCGACGAGGTTCGCAAGCTGGCCGAACGCAGCCAGACCTCCGCGCAGGAGATCAGCAGCCTGGCCGAGAGCAGCGTGAAGGTGGCCGAGCGTGCCGGCAAACTGATCGAGGAGGTGGTGCCGAGCATCCAGCGCACGGCGGACCTGGTGCAGGAGATCTACGCGGCCTCCGAGGAACAGTCGACGGGTGTCAACCAGGTCACCGCCGCGGTGGAGGAACTCAACAAGGTGTCGCAGCAGAACGCCTCGGCCTCCGAGGAACTGGCGGCGACCGCCGAGGAGATGAGCTCCCAGGCCCAGCAGCTGCAGGACACCGTCGGCTTCTTCAAGCTCGGCGAAGACTCACGCGGCCGCAGGATGCAAGCCCCCATGCGCGCCGCGCGTGCCCAGGCGCCGCGCCCGTCGGCTCGGTCCGCCGCATCCGCCTCGGTGGATGAAGCCGACTTCGAACGGTTCTGAGCGCGGTACGCGCGCCAACAGAGGTTGACAGCATGATCCAGGCTTCAGGCAGCGCCGCCGGAGGCGGCAACGTCGAGTCGAAGGGCGTCATGCGCCGTGACCCTCCCCCTGCGATGGGGGCGGGCACGAGCCTGGCGAGACAGCTCGACGACGCGGGTGAAGAAACCAAATACCTCACCTTCGAGGTGGGGGGTACGGCCTTCGGGATGCATATCCTGCGGGTCAAGGAAATCCTTGAATACAACCGCATCAATCGTGTGCCGATGGCGTCCAGCCTCGTGCGCGGCGTCATCAACCTGCGTGGACAGGTGGTGCCCGTGCTTGATCTCGCGGTACGTCTCGGCGAGCAACCGCGCTCGCCGACCCGGCGCACCTGCATCATCATCGTCGACCTGCGTCAGGGCGAGGATGTGACGGAGCTGGGCTTCATGGTCGACGCGGTGACCGAGGTGGTCGAGATCCCGGTCGGCATGATCGAGCCGCCGCCTGCCTTCGGCACCGACATGCCGGCCGAGTTCATCCAGGGGATGGGCAAGGTGGAAGGCGGCTTCGTCACCCTGCTCCAGCTGGAGCGTATCTTCGATCTGGACGAACTGGCCCGGCTTGCCGGCTGACGATGCCTTGGGAGTCAGGACAGGGTGAGCTATCCCGATCTTTCTGATCGTGCCTTCGAGCGCATCCGGCGCATGCTGTATGACTCGGTGGGCATCACCCTGGGGCCGGCCAAGAAGGCCTTGGTGACGGGGCGTCTTGCCCGCCGTCTGCGTGCGCACGGTCTGGCCTGTTTCGATGGCTACGTATCGCTGGTGGAAAGTCAGGCGGCCGAATTCCAGACCATGGTCGATCTGCTCACCACCAACGAGACCTCGTTCTTCCGCGAGCCCCGCCATTTCGATTTCCTGCGTGACTCCATCCTCAGGGATCATTCGCGAGGCCGGCCCTTCCGGGTGTGGAGCGCCGCCAGTTCCACGGGGGAGGAGCCCTACAGCATCGCCATGACGCTGGCCGCGCATCTTGGCGAACGGGCTTCATGGGAGGTGGTGGCCACCGATATCAGCACGCGGGTCCTGGAACATGGGCGGCGCGGTGTCTACGCCGAGGAAGTACGGACACGCATTCCTCCGGATTACCTCCGTGCCTATTGCCTGAAAGGCGTGCGCGGCCAGGCCGGCGCTTTGTTGATGGACCGTCCGCTGCGCGAGCGGGTGGACTTCCGCATGCTCAACCTCAACGGCAGCTGGCCGGACATGGGGAGCTTCCAGGTCATCTTCCTGCGCAACGTGATGATCTATTTCGATGCGCAGACCAAGCACAGGCTGATCAACCGGATGGCCGACCGCCTGATGCCGGGGGGCTACCTCTTCATCGGCCACTCCGAAACCCTCAACGGCCTCAGCGACCGCTTCGACGCGGTACGGCCTGCCATTTACCGTCTGAAGGATTCAGGCGGTCAACCAAGGGCTGCCCTCGCGATGCATGACGCAGGCTCGTCCAGATGAGTGATGGACTCAAGAGCATCTACCTCAAGCCGGGCGAGATGTATTTCGGTGGCGGAGCCATCGAACTCAAGACCTTGCTGGGATCATGCGTGGCGATCACCCTCTGGCACCCACGGCGCAAGGTCGGCGGCATGTGTCACATCATGCTGCCCAGCGAGGTTCGCGGCATGTGCGATGGTCGCCATGCCCCCTGCGTCCTTGAGGCCTTCATGGATCATTTACGCCGATCCGATACGGTGGCTTCGGACTACGTGGTCAAGGTGTTTGGCGGCGGGCGGATGTTCAATATCGTGCAGCCCACACCCTCGGTCGACATTGGCCGGCGCAATGTCGAGGCCAGCCTCGAGCTTTTGCGCCAACACGGCTTCAAGGTCAGTCATCAGGATGTCGGCGGCCCGTCGTACCGCAATGTTTGCATGAATCTGCTGGACGGCACCGTCGCGATGCGGTCCAGCGGGCAACCCCAAAAACCGGAGGAGGGCGGCAAGCTTGGCTGACGCGCGTATCAAGGTTCTGGTCGTCGACGACTCGGCGGTCATCCGCCAGGTGTGGTCCACCATCGTCAATGGAGATCCGGGCCTGGAACTCATCGGCGCCGTGGCGGACCCGCTGTTTGCGATGAAGCGGATGGAAACGGAATGGCCGGACATCATCCTGCTGGACGTCGAAATGCCGCGCATGGATGGCATCACCTTCCTGCGCAAGATCATGGCCGATCGGCCTACCCCGGTCATCATCTGCTCCACCCTGACCACCGAGGGCGCCGAAACCACCCTGCAGGCCCTCTCGGCGGGGGCGGTGGAAGTGGTTGCCAAGCCCAAGCTGGGCGCCAAGGGGCAATTGCTCGAGGAGGCCGCGCGCCTGCGCGAGATGATCCGCGCGGCGGCGCGCTCCAGGCCGCGCCGCCGCAGTGCCGGCGCTTCGGACCGCGCTCCGAGCCACGCTTCGCCCCCCGCGCCCAAGTTGACGGCGGATGCCGTGCTGCCGCCGACGCAGGTGGCGATGCGCGAAACGACCGACCGCGTGGTGGCCATCGGCACCTCCACCGGCGGCACCCAGGCGCTGGAAGAAGTCCTGACCGCGCTCCCGCGTCTGCGCAGTCCGGGCATGGTCATCGTCCAGCACATGCCCGAGAAATTCACGGCGGCCTTTGCCGCCCGCCTCAACGGCCTGTGTGCAATCGAGGTGCGCGAGGCCGTCCATGGCGATCGGGTGGTGCCGGGGCGTGCGCTGATCGCGCCCGGCGGGCGGCATATGCTGCTCAAGCGCAGCGGCGCGCAGTATTACGTCGAGGTGGTGGATGGCCCGCTGGTCAGCCGGCATCGTCCCTCGGTGGATGTCCTGTTCCGCTCGGTGGCGCGTACCGCGGGGCGCAACGCGCTTGGCGTGATCATGACCGGGATGGGGGATGACGGGGCGCGCGGCATGCTGGAAATGCACCAGGCGGGCGCCCACACCGTGGCCCAGGACGAGGCCAGTTGCGTGGTCTTCGGCATGCCGAAGGAGGCGATCAAGCTGGGGGGCGCGGACAAGGTCATTCCCCTCGGCAGGATACCCGAGGAAATCATGGGATTCGGTTCACGGTGATGACATCGATCACCTTTACAACCGCGAAGGAATCGCCCATTTCATGAACATTAGAGCATAGGGTTTTATGACTCATTCCGGCAGGGAACGCGTCCTCAGGGACGGGGAGTTCGTCGTTTCGAAGACGGACCTCAAGGGGCGGATCACTTACGTCAACCGCCCCTTTATCGAGATCAGCGGCTTCTCCACCGAGGAACTGATCGGCAGTCCCCACAACATGATCCGCCATCCCGACATGCCTCCCGAGGCCTTCGGTGACCTGTGGCGGACGCTCAGGCGTGGTCGCCCATGGCGCGGGATGGTCAAGAACCGCTGCAAGAATGGCGACTACTACTGGGTTGACGCCAACGCCAACCCGATCTGGGAAAACGGGCAGATGGTCGGCTTCATGTCGCTGCGGGCCAAGCCGACCCGCGAGCAGATCGAGCAGGCCGAGGCGATCTACCGCCAGTTCCGTGAGGGCAAGGCCCAGGGTCTCGCGATCCGTGAGGGGCGTGTGGTTCATACCGGACCGCGTGGCTGGTTCGGGCGCCTGGGCCGGTTGTCCATCAAGACCAGGGTGACGATCGGTGGCGCGGTTCTTGGCCTGTCCACCCTCGTCCTTGGCGCAGCGGCCATCTTGTTGCCCGGGGACAGCGGTCCGGACTGGCTGCCGATCCTGCTGGATGGACTGGGGGGCTTGTCGCTGCTGGTGATCGGCTGGATGGTGTTCATGGTCGCGGGCCTGATGCGCCAGCTGGATGAGGCCGTGCGCGCCTGCCAGGCGGTGGGTGCCGGCAACCTGGAGACCGCCATTCCCGAGGATATGTCCAGCGAGATCGGCCGCCTGCGCCACGCGATCGCCATCATGGGCAGCAATATCGACAGCGTGGTGACGGATTTCCGCAAGGCCAGCGAAACCGTGGGCAGCGCCTCGCGCGAGATCACGCATACAGCCCATGCCATGAGTCAGACCGCGAGCGAGCAGGCGGCCAGCCTGGAAGAGACCAGCGCCTCGCTGGAGCAGATGAGCGCCTCTGTCCAGCAGAATACCGAGAACGCGGGGACCACCGACCGCATCGCCACCGGAGCCGCCCGACAGGCGGGCGAGGGCGGTGAGGCGGTTGGCGAGACGGTCGAGGCCATGGGGGCCATCGCGGGCAAGATCGGCATCATCGAGGACATTGCCTACAAGACCAACCTGCTGGCCCTGAACGCGGCGATCGAGGCGGCGCGTGCCGGCGAGCACGGCAAGGGCTTCGCGGTGGTGGCGGACGAGGTGCGCAAGCTGGCCGAACGCAGCCAGACCTCGGCGCAGGAGATCAGCAGCCTGGCCGAGAGCAGCGTGAAGGTGGCCGAACGCTCAGGCAAGCTGATCGAGGAGATGGTGCCTGGCATTCGGCGCACGGCGGACCTGGTGCAGGAGATCTGCTCGGCGTCGGAAGAACAATCGACCGGCATCAGTCAGCTGACCACGGCGGTGGAGCAGCTCAACGCGGTGGCGCAGCAGAATGCCGAGGCCGCGGAGGAGCTGTCTGCGACCGCCGAGGAGATGAGCGCCCAGGCCCGGCAATTGCAGCAGACCATCGGGTTCTTTCGCCAGGGGGGCAGGGATGTCCGGTCCGCGCCCTCGCACGCATCGGCCCCTGTCGGAGCGAGACAAGCGGGAGGGGTTGCGCCAAAACGGAACGCTGGCGGTCGGCCCGCTTCCGCTCAACGGACCGAGTGATACGTTAAGACCGTTGGTAACGGAGACAGTGCATGTTCAAGAACATGAAGATCGGCCAGCGCCTGTTGCTTTCCATGGCGGGCGTTTTCGCCCTGTTCCTGCTCTCTATCGGCACGGGGCTCTACGGCCAGCAGCAGATGCGTGGCCAGTTCAGCCAGTTTATCGAGCGAGACCAGGCGCTCTTGCTCGCGGTCAGCGAGATGTACGCCATGGGGCTGCAATCGGGCCAGGCCATGCGCAACATCGTGCTTAACCCGGGCAACGCGGTGGGTCATGAGAATTTCAACAGATCCTCGAAAGAGTTCGATGTCGCGTTGCAGGCAGCCAGGGCATTGGCATGGGGCAGGCTGACCGGTCAGCTGGACCTCATCGAGACGCTGCACCGGAAGCACGGCCCGCTGCAGGTGGCCGTGCTTGATCATGTGAAGGCGGGCGAACTCGAGCAGGCCAAGGCCCTGATCAACGGGCAGGAGACGCCTGCCTGGCGCGAACTCCGCAAGCAGTTGCTGAAGATGCGGGATCTGATGCAAGAGGAGACCTCGGCGACTCTGGAGGCGGTTCAGGTCAGGAGCGAGCGTCTTCTGGGCGCGGCCCTCGGCATGGCCGGCCTGGCGCTCGTGCTCGGCATGCTCATCATCTTCTGGGTGGCCCGTGGCATCACCCGCCCGCTGAACGAGGCGGTACAGGTGGCCAACCGTCTGGCGGAGGGTGACCTGACCGTGCGGGTGAACGTGAACTCCAACGATGAGATCGGCCTGCTGCTGACTGCCATGCGCGACATGGTCGAGAAACTGACCCGCGTGGTCACCGACATCAACAGCGCGGTGGACGGTCTCTCCAGCGCCTCCGAGGAAGTCAGCGCGACCGCGCAGACCATGAGCCAGGGCGCGAGCGAGCAGGCCGCGAGCGTGGAAGAGACGAGTGCGTCGCTGGAGCAGATGAACGCCTCCATCCAGCAGAACACCGAGAACGCCAAGGCCACCGACGGGATCGCCACCGGCGCCTCGCGTCAGGCGGGCGAGGGCGGCCAGGCGGTCGGCGAGACTGTCAACGCGATGCAGGAGATCGCCAACAAGATCGGCATCATCGAAGACATCGCCTACAAGACCAACCTGCTGGCCCTGAACGCCGCGATCGAAGCGGCGCGTGCCGGCGAGCACGGCAAGGGCTTCGCGGTGGTGGCCGACGAGGTTCGCAAGCTGGCCGAACGCAGCCAGACCTCCGCGCAGGAGATCAGCAGCCTGGCCGAGAGCAGCGTGAAGGTGGCCGAGCGTGCCGGCAAACTGATCGAGGAGGTGGTGCCGAGCATCCAGCGCACGGCGGACCTGGTGCAGGAGATCTACGCGGCCTCCGAGGAACAGTCGACGGGTGTCAACCAGGTCACCGCCGCGGTGGAGGAACTCAACAAGGTGTCGCAGCAGAACGCCTCGGCCTCCGAGGAACTGGCGGCGACCGCCGAGGAGATGAGCTCCCAGGCCCAGCAGCTGCAGGACACCGTCGGCTTCTTCAAGCTCGCGGAGGCTGGTTCAGCGATCCCGCGTCGCGTAAAGGCAAGACCTTCGAGGTCTGCGGCGTCGGCTCTGGATGGCCATGACTTCGACGCGCTCATGCCTCGCGCAGCGGGGGCGGTGGAGATGTCCGCGCAAGAACACGCCCAGGCGGGCCAGCCGGTCGATGTGGATGTCGAAATGTTGAGCGAGTCCATCAAGGCGCATGTGGGTTGGAAGAGCAGGCTGCGCCGCTGCATGAACAATCATGCGGCCTGCGAGGACCCTGAGGCCGTGGAGAAGGATCATACCTGTAGCCTGGGGCAGTGGATTCATGGCGATGGCGTGAAGCTCGGCGCGGACCCGGCCTACCGGCGGTTGCGCCAGGACCACGCGGGCTTCCATCGCAGCGCGGCGCGGATCATTCGAGCCATCCGCGACAACGATGACGTCAAGGCAAGGGCCTTGATGGACGGAGAATATGTTGAGCTGACGCAAAAAGTTGTGAACGGCATGATGGGGCTGCGTGGGCGCGCTCGCTCGCGCGCCGATGGTTGAAGCCCCATGATGATTGAGAAGCTGGATTCAAGAATGTGGGAGTACATGCCATGAGCGGTTTGATGACACAGAGTGTGGGTCTGATGGTGTCGGTGCATCAGGTCGGCGAGCATGCGCTGGGGGGCAAGTATCTTGCCTTCCTGGCGGCGGGCGAGACCTATGCCATCAGCGTCCTGAAGGTGAAGGAGATCATTGAGTACCAGGGCGTCACGCACGTGCCTCGCATGCCGGATTTCCTGCTCGGGGCGATCAACCTGCGCGGGGCCATCGTGCCGGTGGTGGACCTGGCCTGCCGTCTGGGCACCCGGGCCACGGTGGAGGCCGGGCGGCGCAGTTGCATCCTCATCGTCGAGGTGGGCGAGCCCGGCGAGGGGCTGGATGTGGGCCTGATGGTGGACGCCGTGACCCAGGTCACCGATATCGAGACCTCCGATATCGAGCCGCCGCCCTCTTTCGGCGGTGCGCTGCGTACCGATTTCATCGAAGGCATGGCCAAGGTCGACGACGGGCGTTTCTTCGTGCTGCTGGATATCAACCGCATCCTCTCCGCGGGCGAACTCGCCCGCCTGGCGGAAGAAACGGCCTGAGTCAGGTCGGGTTGACAGGCCGTTGAAAAACTTGTTTCAACGGCCTGGGGGGCTGTCGCGGGTGCGTACTGCGATAAGCCGAGTTGAAAGAGGGCTGGACAGCCCTTTTTCAACATCCGGTTATACAAGCGCAAAGAGGATTTTTACGCTATCTCTTCCTCAAGGGACCGAGGGAGAGAGCAGCATGCATGGCAAGCTGATCGCGTTGTGCTTGTTGATGGTTTTCGCGCCATCGCTGTGGGCGGAAGAGGTATGGCTGACCTTGCCCGGCAAGCAGCAGGTCGTGGCCGACTATCAAGCGGGGCCGCCCGAGGCTCCCGCGCTTCTGATCCTGCATGGTTTTCTGGTAACCGGGGCGTTTCCCACCATTCAGACGCTGGCGAACGAGTTTTCCGCCAAGGGCTACACGGTCCTGACCCCGACCCTGAGTCTCGGGATTACCGGACGCCGGGCGGGCCTTGCCTGCGATGCCATCCACACCCACAGCCTGGCGCAGGATCTGGCCGAGATCAGCCTGTGGGTGGACTGGCTGGCCAGCCATGGCAAGGGTCCGATCTACCTGATCGGGCACTCCTTCGGCGGCGTGCAGTTGCTGGCCTATGCGGCGTCCTCGCCCCACCCGCGCGTGCGGGGGCTGGTCGGCATGAGCCTGAGCTATACAGGCGCCGAGGGTGAGGAGATCCGCACGGATGAACTGGCGCGGGCTGAAGCCATGCGGGGCGCCGGTGACGGCAGCCTGGGTCGGTACAATCTGATGTACTGCCACGGCAATTACACGTCGAATCCAGAGTCCTACCTTTCCTACGCCACGCTCGACCGTTCAAGGGTGCTTGAATTGCTCGGTCGCAACCGGATCCCGACGATCGCCATCATGGGCGGGGAGGATCGTCGCTATGGCGCGGACTGGGTGGAAGCCATGCGTGCCTTGAATGTGTCCACCCGGGTCATTCCGGGCGCCAGTCACTTTTTCGACGGCAGCCATGAGTTCGATTTGCTGGACATGTTCGACAGTGCCCTCACGGACCTGCGGGCGGGTTCATGACCGTCATTCCGGGATAGGATCGACTGAATGCGAGCCCCCAGCGTACGCACCTACACCCTGATGCTGCTTGGTTTCGGTGCGTTCATCCTGGCCACGCTGGGCTGGCACATGCTCGATCGCCTGCATGCCATCGAGCAGGCGCAGCGGCAGGAAGGCGTCGAGGCCGCGCGGCTGGAGTTCAAGCGCGCGGTGGAGAATACCCTCGCGCAGGTGGCCGGGCTGGCCGAGCAGATTGCGGGCTGGGACGAGGTCCGCCAGCAACTGGCTTCGCCGTCTTACTACACCTACTGGCGAGACAATCGGGCAACCGCGCAAGGGCTGTGGCCCACCTATGTTCGCGGCGTGGAGCTGTACGACACTCAGGGCGCCCTGCTGTCGAGCTTCCATGCCAAGCTTCCCGGCCAGCTCCCCGACGGGCTTGACGCCTTGCTCGTCGTGGCCGAGGACGGGGGGCTGTGCATGCTTCGCTTTGCCGCGGTCGTCGAGCCGGGGGACGCCTTGCAGCCCGTACTGGGCTACATCGGTTTGCGGGTCGACCTGCTCGGCGCCATGCGCAACCTGCATCGCTTCGCCTACCTCGATCCTGATAGCCTCGAACTCAGCCCCCATCCACAGGGCATGTACACGCTGGACAAGGCGCCGGGGATGATCGATTACAGCCCCCGCCAGGCGGGCTGGGTTTCCACGCTGCCGTCGCTGATGCGCCAGACCCTTCTGCAGTTCATGCTGGCTTTCTTTCTTCTTGTCGCCCTGCATTACCTGCTGGTGACCCGGTTGTTCACCCGCCCGCTCCGCCGCCTGCGGGACGAGCTGGCTCGCCTGCGGGCCGGCGAGGCGGTGGTCGGATCATCCAGCGAGGCGCTGCCGGTGCAGGAGTTGAGCGAAGTGCGCGATGCCCTGCGCGACTACAGGCAGTCACTGGAGCGCGCGCATGACGAGCTGGACCGCACCAATGCCAAACTCTGGACGGAGGCCCATGTCGATGCGTTGACCGGGGTCTACAACCGGCGCGCTTTTGATGAAGACTGGGCGCGCCTTCTGCAGGCTGATGAGGACACGCCGCTGGCCTTGCTGTTGCTCGACTGCGATTTTTTCAAGTCGATCAACGACAGTTACGGACATGAAATCGGCGATCGTGTACTGCAGGAAATCGCCCGGCTGGTCTGTGCGGAGCTTCGGCGTGAAGACCGTCTGTACCGGCTGGGGGGCGATGAGTTCCTGGCCATCCTGTGGGGGGCGCAGGAGAAACAGGCATTGCAGGTGGCCGAGCGCTGCCGGGTCGCGGTGATGACGCACCCGGTCGAGCGCCTGGGCATCCACGAGCGTTTGCGGGTCAGTATCGGCGTGGTTGCAAGCGAGCATCCGAGGGATGAGCTGCATGATCTGCTGCGACGCGTCGATATGGCCATGTATCACGCCAAACGCGGCGTGGGCGAGCACAAGGTCGTGCTGTTCAAACAGGAACTCGATGCCAGTCTGGGGGAGTGGTCGAATCACCTTGTGCACGCAGTGCTCGAGGCTGTGGACTCGGGGCACGGAATCGCCATGCACTACCAACCCGTGGTCGAGACGGCGACGGGACAGGCGGCCTACTATGAGGCGCTGCTGCGCATACGTGACGAACGAGGAATCATCTCCCCGGCGGAGACCCTGCCGGTCGCCGCCCGGCGAGGCCTGGAGACACGCCTTGACCTGGCCGTGCTGCGCAGCGTGCTGGCCGACCTTGAGGCGGGCGATATTCCTCGGGGGACGGGGGTCGCGATCAACCTGGATGGCGAATCGATCGGTGATCCCGAGGTGGCTGCCGTAGTCGAGGCATTCTCACCCTATGTGAAAGATTACAAGGTCGTGCTCGAGATCACCGAAACTACGCTGATCTCGCGCTTCGAACTGATCAATCAGGTCCTCGAGCATTATCGGGCCATGGGCCTGCGCGTGGCGCTCGATGATTTCGGTAGCGGTTATTCCTCGCTGCGCTACCTGGCCCGCATGCCCGTCGATATCGTCAAACTCGATCGCAGCCTGGTGGAAGCCTACAGCCAGGACAAGGCCTTGCGCAGCATGGTCGTGCATGTGGTTGAGATGCTGCGTGACAGCGGCTTCGACATCGTGGCCGAAGGCATCGAAACGGAGGCTCAGCGTCAAGCCTTCGGCAGGCTTGGGGTGGGATATCTGCAAGGCTGGGCATTCGGGCGTCCTGAGCGGCCAGCGCAGGCAGTCCAAAGACCGCATGTTGCGGTTTCGAGCTTTGAGATTGAGTAAGGGGGGCGGGAAAAGATGGTCGGAGTGACAGGATTCGAACCTACGACCCCTACGTCCCGAACGTAGTGCTCTACCAAGCTGAGCTACACTCCGATTCAATGGTCCCGGGCGGCGGCGAAGCGAGCGATGCTCTCAAGTGCTTCGCGGTGCTGCGACGGGGGCAGGATGGCGAGGGAAGCAATGGCTTGCTCGGCCTCGTTCATCGCGAGGCGCGCAGTATAGTCGAGTGATCCTGCACTTGCAATGGCCTCGAGCACGATCGGAAGATGTTCGACGCCACCGTGCTCGATGGCCCTGCGTATGATCGCGGCCTGTTCGGGGCTTGCGTGGCGCATGGCATGGATCAGGGGCAGGGTGGGCTTGCCCTCGGCCAGGTCGTCGCCGACGTTCTTGCCGAGCTTGTCCGGGTCCGCGTCGTAGTCCAGCGCGTCATCCATCAGCTGGAAGGCATTGCCGAGGTGCAGCCCGTAGGCGGCCAGCGCCTCCTCGACCTCGGAGGGGGCATCGCACAGCACCGCGCCGAGGCGCCCGGCGGCCTCGAACAGCTGGGCAGTCTTGCAGCGGATGACCTCCATGTAGCGGGCCTCGGTGGTGTCGGGGTCATGGCAGTTCATCAGCTGCATGACCTCGCCCTCGGCGATGATGTTGGTGGTGTCCGCCAGGATCTCCATGACCCGCATGCGGCCGACACCGACCATCATCTGGAAGGCGCGCGAGTAGAGGAAATCGCCGACCAGCACGCTGGCGGCATTGCCGAACACCGCGTTGGCGGTCTGGCGTCCGCGCCGCATGCCGGACTCGTCCACCACGTCGTCGTGCAGGAGGGTGGCCGTATGGATGAATTCGATCACCGCCGCCAGGGTATGGTGGTGCTCGCCGTCGTAACCGGCGGCGCGTGCCGCCAGCAGGTGCAGCATCGGGCGCAGGCGCTTGCCGCCGCCATGGATGATGTAGGCCGAAAGCTGCTGGACGAGGGCAACGTCGGAATGCAGGCTACGCTCAATCAGCTGATTGACGCGCTCCATGTCGCTCGCGGTGGTCAGGCGCACCTGCTCAAGATTCATGCGGACGGCTTTGTTTTTAATGAAGGGATGCGGGAAGGTAATCGCTCGCGATGCTAGGGAAGGCCCCATCCAAGGTCAAGACGCGACAATCATGTTTGACGTGGGTGTGATCGCGGCATACAATGCGCGCCCTTTAATGCGTTCAATTTCATATTTTGGAGCACACCATCATGTACGCAGTGATCGTGACTGGCGGTAAGCAGTACCGTGTCGAGCAAGGCGAGCGCCTGCGCGTCGAACTGCTGACCGCCGATGTGGGCTCGACCGTCGAGCTCGATCAGGTGCTGCTGGTGGCTGACGGCACCCAGTTCAAGGTCGGTTCCCCGCTGGTCGAAGGCGCCAAGGTGTCTGCCGAGGTGCTGGGCCACGGCCGCCACAAGAAGGTCGAAATCCTGAAGTTCCGTCGTCGCAAGCATCACATGAAGCGCATGGGACATCGCCAGTATTTCACCGAACTGAAAATCACCGGTATTTCCGCTTAATCGAGGTAACGGGCCATGGCACACAAGAAGGCCGCGGGCAGTTCCCGCAACGGTCGTGATTCTGAATCCAAGCGTCTGGGCGTGAAGCTCTACGGCGGCCAGGCGGCTGTCGCGGGCAACATCATCGTCCGTCAGCGCGGCACCCAGTTCCATCCGGGCACCAACGTTGGCTGCGGCAAGGATTACACCCTGTTCGCGAAAGTCGATGGCACCATCAAGTTCGAGGTCAAGGGGCCGAAGAACCGCCGCTTCGTGAGCGTCATCCCGGCCTGATCCGGCTTGATCGCAACGAACGCATAGCCCCGCTTCGACGGGGCTTTGCTTTTTTCCCTGCGGAGTGCTTTCCGCAGGGAAAGGCGCAAGTGATTCGCATGTCCCGCATCCGTCCATCAGCGGCCTTGGCCGCTGATGTCCGTTGGGGCATCCTGCACCAAATCGTTTGGGTGAATTCCTATGAAATTCGTTGATGAAGCGGTGATCTACGTCAAGGCCGGCAATGGCGGCAACGGCGTGGTCAGTTTCCGGCGCGAGAAGTTCATCCCGATGGGTGGCCCGGACGGCGGCGACGGTGGTGACGGCGGCAGCGTCTACGTGGTCGGTCATCCCGACCTGAATACTCTGGCGGACTTCCGCTACCAGCGCCGCTTCGAGGCCAAGCGCGGGCAGAACGGCATGGGCCGCAACATGACCGGGGCCAAGGGCGAGGATCTGGAGATCCCGGTACCGGTGGGCACCATGGTCTATGACGCGGACACCGAGGAGTTGATCGGCGACGTGGTCGAGGCCGGCCAGCGTGTGCTGGTCGCCCGTGGTGGCTTCCATGGTCTCGGGAATACCCGCTTCAAGAGTTCCACCAACCGGGCTCCGCGCCAGTGCACGCATGGCTCGGAAGGCGACGAGCGTGAACTGCACATGGAACTCAAGGTGCTGGCGGACGTGGGGCTGCTCGGCCTGCCGAACGCGGGCAAGTCGACCCTGATCCGCGCCATCTCCGCCGCGCGCCCGAAGGTGGCGGACTATCCTTTCACCACGCTTCATCCCAATCTTGGCGTGGTCAGCGTGGAGGCGCACCGCAGCTTCGTGGTGGCCGACATTCCGGGGCTGATCGAGGGCGCCGCCGAGGGCGCGGGGCTGGGCATCCAGTTCCTCAAGCACCTTTCACGCACTGGCCTGCTGCTGCACGTGCTGGACGTGGCGCCGCTCGACCCCGAGGCCGATCCGGTGCATGACGCCAAGGTCATCCTCGGCGAACTGGAGAAGTACAGCGAGGAGTTGCTCGATCGCCCGCGCTGGCTGGTGCTCAACAAGCTCGACCTGCTGCCGGAAGATGAGCGCGAGCCGCGCTGCCAGGCCGTGATCGACGGGCTGGACTGGACAGGTCCGGTGTTCCGGATCAGCGCGATTTCTGGAGACGGCACCCGCGAGCTCGTGTTCCGCATCATGGATTTCCTGGAAGAGCGCCGCGACGCCCAACGCGCTGCCGAGGCCGCCGCTTCGGTGCCCCGCCCGGCAAGCCATCCAGAGACCCCTGACCAATCCGAGCGCTGAGTCCGTCCATGTCGAACCCCACCCGAACCCGCCTGAGCAAGACGCGCAACAGCGCCGTCGGGAACGGCGCTGGGCCGCGGGCTTGCGCTAGCTTCGCGATTAGCGGCACCCGGAGGGCGGAATACATGGATGGATTCCGCCGTTGGGTCGTGAAGATCGGCAGCGCGATGGTCACCCGCGGCGGCCAGGGCGTCGATCTGGAGGCGATCGATCGCTGGGCCGCACAGGTGCAGGGCCTGCGGGCCTCCGGCAAGGAGGTCGTCATCGTCACCTCCGGCGCGGTCGCCGAGGGCATGCTGCGCCTCGGCTGGAAGACCCGCCCGACGGCCCTGCATGAACTGCAGGCCGCCGCCGCCGTCGGCCAGATGGGCCTTGCTCAGGCCTATGAAAGCGTGTTTCAGCGTCATGGCGTGCGTACCGCGCAGATCCTGTTGACCCATGACGATCTGCGCGACCGTGCGCGTTACCTGAATGCGCGCAGCACGCTGCGCACCCTGCTTGGCCACGATGTCATTCCGGTGGTGAACGAGAACGACACGGTCGCCACCGAGGAGATCCGCTTCGGCGACAACGATACCCTGGCCGCCCTGGTCGCCAACCTGGTCGAGGCTGATGTGCTGGTCATCCTCACTGACCAGCAGGGGCTGTACACGGCCGACCCGCGCAAGCATCCGGAGGCCCGCCTGTTGTCCGAGGTCAAGGCCAGCGATTCCTCGCTGGCCGGCATGGCCTCAGCCGAGGGGGGCGCGCTGGGGCGCGGCGGGATGGCGACCAAGGTGCGCGCCGCGCAGCGCGCCGCGCGCTCCGGCGCCGCCACCCTCATTGCCGCCGGTAGCGAGCCGGAGGTGCTGACCCGCCTTGCGGGTGGCGAGGAGCTCGGCACCGTCTTCCTGCCCGACCAGGCCCCGCTGCTGGCGCGCAAGCAGTGGCTTGCCAGCCAGTTGCATGTGGCCGGACGTCTGTTGATCGATGAGGGCGCGGTGCGTGTGCTGCGCGAGCAGGGGCGCAGCCTGTTGCCGGTCGGGGTGCGAGGTATTGAGGGTCAGTTCCAGCGTGGCGACCTTGTCGCCATCAGCGGCCCCGATGGGTTGGAAATTGCCCGTGGCCTGGTGAACTACGGCGCGGATGAGGCGCGTAAGATCCAGGGCCAGCCAAGCCACGCCCTGCCAGCTCTTCTCGGTTACGAGGATGAGCCGGAGCTTATTCATCGGGATAATCTGATCCTCATCTGAAGAAGAAACGCCGCATCATGCGGCGTTTTCTTTATCGAGCTGGATATTTCCGAGCCGGCTCCGTCGTGTAGCCCGGATGCAGGCTTCAGGCGGAATCGGGAGTGGAGTCTGTTCCCGGATTCCACTCCGTTTCATCCGGGGGCTACATCTTCGTCGAGAGGCTCAGAAGCCGATCTCGATCTTCTCGACCACGCGGCGCGCCTTGGCGCGTGCCTCGTCCACATCTTCCCCCAGCGCCAAGGCCACGCCCAGCCGGCGGCTGCCCTTAAGCTCAGGCTTGCCGAACAGACGAAGCTGGGTATCGGGCTCGGCGAGGGCCTGCTCCAGTCCGCTGAAGCGCACATCCGTGCTTTCGCCTTCCACCAGCAGGGCGCAGGAGGCGGCCGGGCCTCGCGTGCGGATATTGGGCACAGGCAGGCCGAGGATGGCCCGCGCATGCAGGGCGAACTCGGACAGGTCCTGCGAGATGAGGGTGACGAGGCCGGTATCGTGCGGACGCGGGGACACCTCGGAGAACCAGACCCTGTCCTCCTTGACGAACAGCTCCACGCCGAACAGGCCATGCCCGCCCATGTTATCGGCAAGGGCCGAGGTGACGGCCTCGGCAATGCGCTCGGCTTCGCGCAGGGCGGCCTCGCTCATCGGCTGCGGCTGCCAGGATTCGCGATAGTCGCCCTTGATCTGCAGATGGCCGATCGGCGGGCAGAAGGAGGTGCCGTCCCGATGGCGTACGGTGAGCAGGGTGATCTCGTAGTCGAAGTCGATGAAGCCTTCGACAATGACTCGTCCGCCAAGGGGCCCCTTGCCGGCGCGGCCGCCTTCCTGGGCATAGGTCCAGGCCGGTCCGATGTCCTCGGCCGACTTGATCAGACTCTGTCCCTTGCCGGAGGAGGACATGATCGGCTTGACCACGCAGGGCATGCCGAGTGCCTCGATGGCGGCGCGGTAGTCGGCCTCGTTGTCGGCGAAGCGGTAGGGCGAGGTGGGCAGGCCCAGTTCCTCGGCGGCCAGACGGCGGATGCCCTCGCGGTTCATGGTCAGGAAGGCGGCGCTCGCGGTCGGGATGATCTTCCAGCCTTCCATTTCCATCTCCACCAGGATCGGGGTGGCGATGGCCTCGATCTCGGGCACGATCAGGTCCGGCCGCTCCTGTTCGATCAGGGCGCGCAGGGCGGCTCCGTCGAGCATGTCGATGACATGGCTGCGGTGCGCGAGCTGCATGGCTGGTGCGTTGGGGTAGCGGTCGACCGCGATGACCTCGACGCCCAGGCGCTGGGCCTCGATGGCAACCTCCTTGCCCAGCTCGCCGGAGCCGAGCAGCATCAGGCGCGTCGCCGAGGGGGTGAGGGCGGTGCCCAGGGTGATGGACGAGGTGATCATGCGTTCACTCCTTGTCGATCCGCCAGCCGTTCTCGGTCTTGATCAGGGTGAGGGCCTTTTTCTGCGGCAGGCGGTCGCCCGCCTTGAAGTCGCCGTAGAGCAGGCCGAGGGTCACCAGACCCATGCCCTTGGTCATCTTGTCCAGCGGCCCGCCCGGCGCTCGTTCGGCCTCCACCGCGACGTCCTGCAGGCTCTTGCGGAACACCAGGTCGTAGCTCACTTCGGCCACGTAATGACGGTCGTCCTTTTCGTAGCCGTTGACCTTGGTGAAGTTCTCGATCGTGTAGATGGCGTCGCCGCCGGTGGCGTTCAGCTCGATGCTGACCAGTTTCTCCAGCTCGTCGACGCTGGGTTTCCCCGAGCAGGCAGTCAACAGGACGGCGAAGGCGAGCGTGAAAAAAGTCGCCGTGATGTTGCGGATCATGGCTCTCTCCTGAAGGGAACGACCTTGTCGTTCGGGGGTGGGGTGATGTCGGTTGGAGCGGGAGGGGAAGCGGATTGAGGGATGGATGGTTCGACCAGATTGAACTCCACTCCGGCCAGCTTGCCGCCGAGCAGAACCAGTTCGCCTGGCCAGCGGTCGGCGCCGTTGCGGGAGAACTCGAAGGTGTAGGTGCGGCGCAGGACCCAGCGCCCTTCGTCGTGGGTAAGCCGCCATTGCTTCTGGCCGACGGTTTCGTCGAGCAGTTGCACGCCCATCCTGCGACAGGTTTCTCGCGCCAGCCGCTCGGCGCGTTCGCGCGCGCGCCAGTTGTGCCAGAGTACGAGGCCGGCGGCGAACAGGGCGATCAGGACGAGGAGGGATTTGAGGCTGAGCATGGGGTGGGATTCTACAGGGGGTAGCGGGAAAACGAAGGTTTTCCGGACAACGCCGAGCGTAGGGCGAGTCCCCCTTGGCCGCGCCGTGGCTGGCGTGCCTGGCAGGGGGTCAAACCGCCATGGATGGCGGTTTGAGGTTCCCCGGGACAGGAAGTCCCGTGGAACCGGCCCCCTGACGGGCATGCCAGACACGGGAACCCCGAAGGGGCGCGGTCGTGGGGGCGTCCTTCTTTTCGCCCCTTTTCTTGGACGAGCAAGAAAAGGGGCTCGCCCGCGTGCGATCCGGGCGGATCGAAGCGCTGTCCGTATGGCGGGCGAAACAGCCCACGAGCCTGTCTCAAAGCCGCCTTGAAGAACCGTTGAAGGATTTTTCGCCCGCTTTGAAGGTTGTCTCTTTGGACATGCGCCAGTGCATGCGGGCGAGCTACTTTTCTTGCTCGTGCAAGAAAAGTAGCCAAAAGAACACGCCCCCACGGGGTCGCCCTTCGGGCAAGCCATGGCCGGGGCTGCTCCGACCGGGCCGTCCCGACGTCACGTCCTGTGACGGCGGGACTGAAAGGGCCATCCATGGCCCTTTCACCCGGTCTCCACAACCCCGTCCATGGCGACCCCGAGGGGGGAAGAATCCGTCCCCGACTGTGTCCACAAAACCTTCGTTTACCGGCTACATCACCCGATGCCGCAACACCGGGAACCGTTCGCGCAAATCCCCTTGCGCCTCGCGGTCGATGCTGGAAACCGTCACGCCGGGGCCGTCGGCATGACAGGCCAGCATCTCGCCCCAAGGACCGACGATCTGACTATGCCCAAACGTCCTCCGTCCCTCGAAATGCTCGCCACCCTGGGCAGCGGCCAGCATGTAGCACTGGTTTTCGATGGCGCGGGCGCGCAGCAGCACGTCCCAGTGCGCAAGACCGGTTGCGTGGGTAAAGGCGGCGGGGAGGGCGAACAGCTCGGCGCCCTGCTCGAGCAGGCGGCGGAACAGTTCGGGGAAGCGCAGGTCGTAGCAGACGGCAAGGCCAAGCCGGCCGACTGGGGTCTCCAATACCACGACCTCCCGACCCGGGGCGAAATGGGTCGATTCCTGGTGGCTCTCTCCACCCGGAAGCGCCACGTCGAACAGGTGGATCTTGTCGTAGCGGGCGACCTGCCGGCCCTCCGCATCGAATACCAGGCTGCTGTTGCTCATCCGGCCGTCGGCGGTCCGCAACGGGATCGTGCCCGCCACCAGCCACAGGCCATGCCGGCGGGCCATGCCGGCCAGCGCCTGCTGGATCGGGCCGTCGCCATGCGCTTCCGCCAGCGCGTGAAGATCAGCTGGACGGGGCGTCATGCAGGCGATGTTTTCCGGCAGCACGGCCAGTCGAGCCCCCGCCCGCGCGGCTTCGCCCAGCAGGCGGTCGGCCTCGTCCAGGTTGGCGGCGACGTTTGGGCCACTGACCATCTGGATGGCGGCGGCAAGGTTCATGGCGCAGGGCGCTCCAGGTTTTCCATCTTCTCGACCTTGGGATCGTCCCAGGAGCCAGTCACGCGGTAGTTGAAGCCGGTATGTTCGCCCTCGAACTGGTCGAACACGCGCTGCATGAGGAAGACCGCGCCGCCGATCAGGGGGCCGCCGGCCACGGTGCCGATGATGGGGAGCACATTGCCCAGCGCGGGAACCACCACCATGTCGTAGTGCAAGGTCTTCGAACGCATGTTGCTGTGGCCGCGCATGATGATCTGGGCCGAAGGGCCGGACAGTTCCATCGGGTCGGTTTCCAGAAGACCATCGTGGAAGCGCAAGTCGGAGCGGATGCGGTCGAAACGCAGTCCCTCGCCGAACACATCGCCGAAGTCGAGGGTCAGACGGCGCGGCAGCTCGGCAATGCTGAGCAGGCCGAGCACCCGGCCGGCACCGGGTTCGACGTTCTCGATGCTGCCTTGGCGGATGTCGAGGCTGCCCTCGCCCTCGAGGATGCCCCAGTCGAACCGGTCCGGTGCGTCCGGCCAGCGCAGGGCGAGCCGGGTGTTTTCCAGGCGGCCACGGCGCAGCGCCTTGCGGAAGCCGAGTTCGCCCAGCGCCGCGCCGACATCGCCACTGACCAGGTTGAGGTTGATGCGGGTGAGCTGGCCGCCCTTGTCGCCCAGCATCCAGCTGCCCTCCCCGCGCATCGCAAGATGCGGCGTGCTGGCGCGCAGCTCCTGCAGCAGCAGCCCGCGCGGCTGGGGCAGGGCACGCAGGAAAGCGTCGCGCAGGTGAATGTCGCCGTAGTGCAGGTCGGCGATGGCGATACGCAGGGGCGGGAGGGTCGTGGGGTCGGTCGGAGGTGTCTCGTCCTTTCCCGTCTCCGTCTCGTCGTCTTCGCGCAGCACCACCCAGGAGAGGTCGAGGCTGAGCGGTTCGGCCGGGGTGGGAAGCCTGGGGATGCGCACCGTGCCGGCCAGGCGTGGGGCGAGGAGGTCGAGCTTCCAGCCGGTCAGGTCGCGCCGGCCCTCCACGCTCATGCCTTCCCAGTCTCCGCCAAGGGCACTCAGGCTGTCGATCTGGACGCGGATATCCAGCGTGTCCGGCAGGGTGTCCTCGCCTCCCTGGTCGTCGCCCTCGAAAACGGCCTGCCAGGCCGCGAGGTCGAAGCTGGGCTGCCGCCCTTCGAGCCGGAGGGTACGGGCATCTTGCGCGGGCCAGCGGGCATCGCCCGCGCCCAGCTGGACATGGCCGCTGCGCACGCGCAGGCCATCCATGCGCAGGCGCGCTTCGACGCGTTCGGGCTGACGGACCAGCAGCGTATCGAGCCGGGCTTTCTGCCAGCCGAGTGTGGCCTCGGTCGGGCGCCTCTCCTCGGCGGATTTGCCATGCGGGGCCGGCAGATCAATGGTCAGGCCCTTGAGATCAGTGCTCAGTGTCAGGCTGACCTCCCGCCCGGTCCGGTGGGCGGCACCGAGGAAAAGGCTGGCGCGGATGGGCGTGCGGCCGTGGATGTACCGATTCCAGCGGGAGCCTTCCGGCAGCCAGGTGGTGGCGTCGCTGACGGTGTCCATGTCAATCCGGTATGCCGGTTTCCGGCCCGAAAGGTCGGTGCTGACGGCAAGGCGCGCATCCTCCTCGTGGTAACGCGCGCGAACGCCTTGGGCATCGAGGGCGTCGTCGACAAAATGCAGTTGTCCCTGGATGCGCTCGAACTGCTGCTCGAAACCGCTCAGCCGCGCGCCGTGCAGGTCGAGCCAGCCCTCGGCCAGGCTGGGGCGCGGGTCGGCGCTTTCCAGCCGCACCTCGGCCTGCACGCGCAGGGCGGCGGGGCCGGTCAGCCGGACCTGGTCGAGGTCGGAGCGGTCGGGGATCAGCGGGCTGCTCTTGAGGACTTCGAGCATCGATTCGACCTTGCCGTCCAGCGCCAGGCGCAGGTCCAGGCGCGGGTGGTCGAAGTCCGGCATGCTCAGCCAGCCTTCGCGCAGTGGTACGTCGAGAATGCTGCCTCCGTCGATGCGGCCGGTAAGGCCGTTGTTGACGAAGGCCAGTTCGCCGTGCAGTTGCTCCGCGTGGCGCCAGCCAGGCGCGAAGTCGAGCTTCAGATCCTGGAACGGGAAGCGCACCTCGAACTGGCCGCTGCCGTCGTCGTAGTAGGGGAAGTGATTGAGGTCGCCATGCAGGCTCAGTCGCCCCTCGGGCACCTTGCCGCCGCTCTTGGGCAGGGCTTTGTCGAGCCAGGCGAGCGCCTCCTCGCCGAGTTCCGCCACCGGCAGGTAGGCAGGGATGCGCTCGACGCGGATGCGGCGAAACCGGCCCTCGGCGGACGCCAGGGTCTCGCCGCTGGCAGGCAGGTCAAGGCGAAGGCCGAGATCGAGCTCCAGGTCGCGGTTGGACAGGTGAAGGTCGCGCAGGTCGAGCATCGGTGTCCCTCCCCAGAACAGGGCGATGTTGCCACGCACCTGACTGAACACCATGGGCTCGCGGAATTTGTCGTGGAAGTCGGCGACCAGGCCGGGGCTGTCCAGGCGCAACTGCGCGGAGGCGCCATCAAGCCATAGTTCACCCCCCAGCCCAGCCACGCCGGGCAGGTAGCTCTGACCGCTCCAGCCAATGGTGTCGAAACCGGCATGGCCCCAGACCCTGGGGACATCCGCATCCTCGCTGGCCAGTTCGATCCGCATGCGCAGGTCGTTCAGTTTGCCGGTCGGGCGGCGGAGGATCAGCGTTTGGCGGAGTGGGCTGGGCAGGATCGGGGTGGCGACCAGCCACGGCCGCAGCAGATCCAGGTTGACGCGTTCGGCGGCCATGCTGATCTGTTCGCCGTGACGCAGCAGGGAGAAGCGCTGGGGGGCTTCACTCTGGCCATTGGGGCGGGCTTCGATGTCCAGCGTCCATGCGTCGTCATGATGGCCGAGCTGGATGTCGAGCCGGCTTTCCAGGGCCACCTCGCGTTCACCCGCGAGCATGGCCTGGATGGTGCTCAGGCGCCAGTCCGCCAGGTCCAGCTTGGCGCGGGCATCGGCCAGCTGGCCTTGCGTCAGCCGCAGCCACAACTCACCGCTCACCTTGCCGGTTTCGAAACGTGGCAGATCGGCCTTGAGGACGGGGCGTTCCAGTTCGCCCAAAGGCAGGCTGGCGAGCAGCCGGCTCCAGCCCGCCAGGTGCAGGCCGCTGGTTTGCAGCCACAGTTCGCCATCCAGGTGGGCGGGGTCGATCCGTGCGTTCGGCAGTCTTGCGCGGACCTCCAGGCGGCCGCCGAGGTGCTCCGGCAGATCGATGCGCAGGGCCAGGCGGCGGTCGTTCGCATTCTGTTCGAACAGCGCCTCGATGTCCTGCAGGAGGAGGTCCGTGTTGCTGGCCTCGTCATGCAGCTCGAGCTGGCTGCCGACCAGGTCCACCCGATGGGCGATATCCATCCAGGCTGGCCAGCCTTCGGATTGCCCGCTGGCCGTGTCGATGCCCAGGCCCCGCAGCTGCCAGCGTCCGTCGCGATCGCGCAGGACCTGGATGCGGACCCCCTCGATCTCCAGGCTGCTGAAACGCAGGCTGGCGCCGAGCAGGCTGCGGGGGATGTCGAGGGTGAGTGCCAGGCGTTGCAGACTCAGCGGCTGCGCGCCCGCCTCGCCGAACAGGATCGCATCGCGCAGGCCAAGCCGTGGCCCTAGGCCGCTCCAGTCGAGGCTGAATTGTTCCACCGACAGCTCGACGCCGTGTACGAAGGCCTGCTGCTCGACCCAGGCGCGGACATCCTCGGCAAACCAGGGCAGCGCCAGGCGGGCGGCACTGAGCAACATCGCCGCCAGAATGACAAGCAGGCCGAGGACCGGCATGACTCGGCGCTGTACGAATCTCAGCAGGTCGGCGGCCTTGGGCATGACGGCGCCTGTAGGGTTACATCAACACGATGTCGTATTGCTCTGGAGTATAGAGCGCTTCTACCTGCAGTTTGACCGGAACGCCGGTGAAGGCCTGCAGCTCGGCGAGCGCAGTCGAGTCCTCGTCCAGCAGGCGGTCGATCACCGCCTGCGCGCCGAGGACCAGCATCTGCTTGGCGTCGTACTGGCGCGAGAGGCGAAGGATCTCGCGGAAGATCTCGTAGCACACGGTTTCGGCGGTCTTGATGCTGCCGCGGCCGCCGCAGGTGGGGCAGCCCTGGCAGAGCACATGCTCGAGGCTTTCGCGGGTGCGCTTGCGGGTCATTTCGACCAGACCCAGGCTCGATACCTCGCACACCTTGGTCTTGGCATGGTCGCGCTCCAGCGCCTTCTGCAGTGCGCGCAGCACCTGCTGGCGATGCTCGGGCTCCTGCATGTCGATGAAGTCGATGATGATGATGCCGCCGAGGTTGCGCAGCCGAAGCTGCCGGGCGATGGACTGTGCCGCCTCCAGGTTGGTCTTGAAGATCGTCTCTTCAAGCGTGCGGTGGCCGACGTAGCCGCCGGTGTTGATGTCCACCGTGGTCATCGCCTCGGTCTGGTCGACGACCAGGTAGCCGCCGGACTTGAGCGGCACCTTGCGCTCAAGCGCGCGCTGGATCTCTTCCTCGACGTTGTACAGCTCGAAGATCGGTCGCTCGCCGGTGTAGTGTTCCAAGAGCGGCAGCAGTTCCGGCTCCATCCGCTCGGCGAAATGGGCGGCGCGATGGTAGGTCTCGCGCGAGTCGATGCGGACCTTCTCGATCTCCTCGCCGACCAGGTCGCGCAGGGTGCGCAGCACGATCGGCAGGTCCTCGTGCACCAGCCTGCCGGCGGCGGCGGGCTGGGCGCGTTCGGCGATGTCGCTCCACAGCTTGTGCAGGAACAGCATGTCGCGGCGCAGGCTTTCCGCGTCCACCCCCTCGGCAGCGGTGCGGACGATGAATCCCCCGGGCACGGGCTGTTCGGCCAGTGCCTCCTGGAGCAGGGTTCGCAGCCGGGTGCGCTCCTCCTCGTCCTCGATCCGGCTGGAAACGCCGATGTTGCGCCCGGTCGGCAGGTAGACGAGATAGCGGCTGGGGATGGTGATCTCCGAGGTCAGCCGCGCGCCCTTGGTGCCGAGCGGCTCCTTGATCACCTGGACCAGAAGCTCCTGCCCGGCGCGCAGGATCTCCTGGATCTGCGGCGGGGTGGTCTCGACTCCGGTCTGTTTTTCCTCCGGGCTCAGGTCCAGGTCGGAAACGTGCAGGAAGGCCGCGCGCTCCAGGCCGACATCGATGAAGGCGGCCTCCATGCCCGGCAGCACCCGGCTGACCCGACCCTTGTAGATGTTGCCGACGATGCCCCGGCTGCGCTGGCGCTCGACCGCGATCTCCTGCAGCACGCCATTCTCGATGAACGCGATGCGCGTCTCCTGCGGGGTGACGTTGATCAGGATCTCTTCACTCATGACGCGCTCCATACGGGGATGCCGGCGTGTTGCAGCAGCTCGGCGGTTTCAAATAAAGGCAGGCCCATGACCCCGGAAAAGCTGCCCTCCAGCCGTTCGATGAACACGGCTGCGCGGCCCTGGATGGCATAGGCGCCGGCCTTGTCGGCAGGTTCCCCGCTCGCCCAGTAGGCTTCGATCTCGGCATCCGACAGGGCGCGGAAACGGACATGGCTGACCGACAGACGGGATTCGACGCCCTCGGCGCCGGCCAGCGCCACGGCGGTGTAGACCTCGTGCACCCGGCCCGACAGGCGGCGCAGCATGGCCAGCCCATCCTCGCGGTCGCGTGGCTTGCCCAGCGCCGCGCCGTCAAGGCTTACCAGCGTGTCGGCGCCCAGCACGAACTGATCCTGAGACGCCGTGGCCGTGCCCGCGCCGGCCTTGGCCACGGCCAGCCTCAGCGCGGTTTCGGCGGCCACCTCCCCGGGGCGCGGCGATTCATCGACCTCGACGGCACGTTGCTCGAAGTTCACGCCGATCTGGCGCAGCAGCTCGGCGCGGCGGGGGGAGGTGGAGGCGAGAATCAGACGGGGCATGCTGGGTTTTCAGCCACAGAGAGCACAGAGACCGAAGGAGCAGGTTGATGCGTTGGGTGATTCACTCTCTGTGTCCTTTGTGCTCTCTATGGCAAAACTATCACGCCCGATGATACGGATGGTTGTTGAGCAGGCTCCAGGCGCGGTAGACCTGTTCCGCCAGCAGAATGCGCACCAGCGGGTGAGGAAAGGTCAGCGGCGAGAGCGACCAGCGCGCATGCGCCTCGCCCAGCAGGTTTTCGTCCAGCCCGTCCGGACCGCCGACCAGCAACACCACGTCGCTGTGCTCCTGCATCCAGACACCCAGGCGGCGGGCAAGTTCCGGCGTGTCCCAGGCCTTGCCCAGCACGTCCAGCGCGACGATGTAGGCGCCCTTGGGAATGGCGGCGCGGATGGCCTCGGCCTCCTCGCGCTTCCAGCGCGCCGGGTCACCCGTCTTTCCGCGGGTGGCGAGCGGCAGCTCACGCAGGACCAGGCTGCACTCGCGCGGCAGACGGCGGGCGTACTCGTCGAAGCCCGCCGTGACCCAGGCAGGCATCTTCTCGCCGATGGCGATCAGGTGGATGCGCATGCTCGTGATTTCTGTAGGAGCGGGCTTGCGCCAGCTTCGCGTTAGCTTGCTCGCGATTAGCCTCCTATCGCGAGCAAGCTCGCTCCTACATCGGGCATCAGGCCGTGGCCTGGGTATCGGCCCAGAGTTTTTCGAGCTGATAGAAGTCTCGGGTTTCCGGCAGCATGACGTGGATCACGATGTCGCCCAAGTCAACCAGCACCCAGTTGGCCTGGGCCTGATCCTCGCCCTCCACGCCCAGCGGGCGGACGCCTGCTTCCTTCACCTTGTCCACCACATTGCCGGCCAGCGACTTGACATGGCGGTCGGAGGTGCCGGAGGCGAACACCATCAGGTCGGTGAAGGAGCAGCGGCCACGCACATCCAGCACGCGGACATCCACACCTTTGAGGTCTTCCAGTGCCTGTACGACGATGTCGCGAAGTTGTTCAAGTTCCATGCGTTTCTCGATCAATAAAGTGAAGTCAGTAGAGCCGGTGGTCGGCCAGGTAATCGCGCACCAAGTCGGGTAGAAGGTAGCGGGTGCTGCGGCCCTGCGCCGCCAGCTCGCGAATCTGGGTGGCGGAGATGCCCAGCGCGGTGATGGGCACTTCCACGATGCGACCGACCGAAGCGTATTCAAGCACGGCGGCGGGATAGCTCCGCTCGGTCAGCAAGTCGGCAGCCTCATCCTCGGCCCTCGACCCGGGCCGGGTGGCAACCGCCAGATGGACCAGTTCGAGGATGCGCTCCCATTCCCGCCAGCGGGTAAAGCCGTTGAAGGCATCCATACCCATGATCAGCACCAGGGGCTGCTCGCCGTATTCCGCGCGCAGCGAAGCGCAGGTGTCGACCATCCACGACGGGCCGCCGCGCTCGCATTCGCGGGCGTCGACCGTGAAATGCGGGTTGTCCGCCAGCGCATGGCGCACCATCGCCAGGCGGTGCTCGGCGGTGGCAATCGGCGCGCGCCGGTGCGGCGGCTGGTAGGCCGGCACAAAGCGCACCTGCTCCAGTTGCAGGGCCTCGCGCACCTCCTCCGCCAGGCGCAGATGGCCGAGGTGGATGGGGTCGAAGGTGCCGCCGAGGATGCCGATCAAGGGCGTTTGGCCTCAGCCACGGACATGCCCGTCCCCGAGCACGATCCATTTCTGCGTGGTCAGGCCTTCCAGCCCGACCGGGCCGCGCGCGTGCAGCTTGTCGGTGGAAATGCCGA
>JBFLVP010000015.1:0-9970 GCA_040758395.1 Pseudomonadota bacterium | reverse complement strand
GTTCCAGTCGAAAGATTCGGGGATGGCGATGGAACGGGAGGACAGATACGCCTGCCAAGTGGTGGCCGGAACCTGACGGGCGAGGTGACGAGGGTTGAACGCGGTCATGCCTTTCTTCTCCTTCTTCAGACGGACGATGCCCGGCGCCGCCACATCCCACCAAGGACGCGAACGTTCGGTGTGCCGAACGTTTCAGATTGTCTCGAAGTGATGCTGGGTTTGTCAAGCAGGTACGAAATCGTTCGGCGTAGTGGTAACATCTTCGGCCTGACGCAGAACGATTAGGAGATACCGGTGCCATCGCCCTTGGGGGACAAGATCCGCGCATTGCGGAAACAGAAGAAGCTCAGCCTTGAGCAGTTGGCCGAACTGACCGACTCCAGCAAGAGCTACATCTGGGAGCTGGAGAACAAGGACGAACCGAAGCCCTCGGCTGAGAAGATCGGCAAGATCGCTGCCGTACTCGAGGTGACTACAGAATTCCTGCTCACCGAGTCGGCGACCACGCCGGACGAAGAAGTGCTCGATGAGGCCTTCTTCCGTAAGTACAAGAACATGTCCGAGCCGGACAAGAAGAAGATCCGCAAGATCCTCGACGCTTGGGAAGATGAATGACAGAGGCGAAAAAGCCCATGGCCGAGGCCAACCGCATCTCGGCCATGCTCAACGCGGTTCTGGGCACGGATCGGTTTCCGGTCAAGGTCGATGAGATCGCCATCGAGTACTCGCGCCAGTGTTTCGCGGATTCCCCCGTAGACAAGGTCCGGGGGGAAGCGCTGGACGGATTCGACGGCATGCTGGCGGCGAACAAGACGCGGTCGAAGTGGCTGATCCTGTACAACAGCGCCACCCCATCGGAGGGTCGCAAACGCTTCACGATCGCGCACGAGTTCGGTCACTACATCCTCCATCGCCACCAGCAGGATCGTTTCGAGTGTGGCGACGACGACATCGAGACCGGTGACAACAACGAGAGGGACATCGAGGCCGAGGCGGATCTTTTCGCTTCGACCCTGCTGATGCCGCTGGATGACTTTCGGCGGCAGGTGGACGGGCAGCCAGTCAGCTTCGACCTGCTGGGTCACTGCGCCGACCGCTACGGCGTCTCGCTGACTGCGGCAGCTTTGCGCTGGACCGAGATCGCGCCCAAACGGGCAGTCCTCATCGCCAGCCGCGACGACCACATGCTGTGGGCCAAGTCGAACACGGGAGCGCTCAGGTCCGGTGCCTACTTCGCGACCCGCAAGAACACGATCGAGCTGCCGTGTGATGCGCTGGCGCACAGCAGTAACGCCTTGGCCGTCGGCCAGCAGCAAACCACACCGGCGAGGCTTTGGTTTCCGCGCGAGCCTGAATCCATGATGGTCAATGAGATGATCAGGGACGCTGGCCAGTACGAATACACCCTGACCCTGCTCCTGCTGCCGGAAGCCGAGTGGCAGGGAGCCCATCACGACGATGAGGAGTCGGAGGAAGACACCTTCGATCGCTTTATCCGCAACGGGCAGCTGCCGGTGCGCTGAAAAAGGGGTAGCGAAATGTCTGAGGTCGCCGCGCTGGAACCATTCGGAGATTTCCACTCCGCGCTCTACTTTCGCGATTTGTATCTCCGTGATGAGACGCTCTACACAGAGTTCTTTTGTCCGTTCTGCGGAGTGTTGCTCGATCCAGTGCTGGTTTATGCGCCGGCAGATCAAGAGATCGGCAAGAGTCCGCATTTTCGAACCCGTCGCGGCGGTGCAAAGCACTATTCGGGTTGCGACGGAAATTCATCTAACTACCAACACCCGACCGGGAAAAAGCCCGTTCAGGCACACATCGAGAAGCGCCAGTTCTCGTTGCCGACGGAATTCGCCGAGTACGTCGATCGACCCCCGAGGCCCGCAGGCGGCGCGCCTGCCCGCGCTCCCACTCCAGACGAGATCCGTCGTCGCCGGGAGGCTGCAGGACGCCGCTACGGCGTGGCGCGGTTTCGTGTGTCGCTTGTTCAGTCGCTGGCCGAAGCGCACCTTGCGGTCCTGGCGGATGCTTACGAGAAGCAGAAAGAGCACGGCTGGCCCGACACTGAGCGCCAGAGCTGGATTCGCGAGGTGCTGCAAGCGCCGATCGACTTGCGCGGTTACTCGACGACCTATCGAGGCGCGCTCCATGACCTTTGGTTTCCGGTCCCGAAGTACCCACGCGTCTTTCACGGTAAGCACGCCAAGGTGACGGCAAACGACGACGGCTACGTAATCATGTCCGAACGGCCGGGAAAGATCGATGACGACAACTCCACACGACCATTCGTCATCATCGTTTCATTGCATGACGTAGACGAAGGGCAGCTACGCGGCGCGCGGAGGGCATTGCTTCGTCAACTCGAGCGCGCGGTAGCAGAAGCTGCAAGTGTTCGATGGTATGCCTACGGGCGAGCGGAGTTGATCGACGGACGGTTCGAGTTAGCGTTCGACGGTGCCAACATCGGCGACCTATTCGTGAAAATGCAGAAGCACGGGTGACGACGTCCCTCCCGGCCCGGGTCGTTTCCTCATTACTCCCCGCTGATTCGCAGCCGTTCGAAATTCCCTCATGGCGCAGGTAGAGGCCTGACCGGACAATCTCGTCATCAAGCGAGTTGGACGTTCAGGACCGATACCGATGTGCACGATCAACCACCTACCACCCGAGCGGATGACGCCCGAGCAGCGCCGGCGCGAGGTCGCGTCCTTGCTGGCGCACGGCCTGGCTCGACTGCGCGAGGCCGTGCTCGCTCAGTCCGCGGGCGGCCCCGCGGAGAGCGAGTTTGAGCTTGGCTTCTCCGGCCACCAGCGCCTTCATAGCCACCCCGTCAACAACACCCACGAGGAGGTCTCATGAAGGCAAGCACCGTCCCACCCACCCCGCCGAGCGTCGCCGCGCGGATCGCCGGGCTCCCGGATCTCTCGATAGAGGAAATGAGGGCGCTGTGGCGAGAACTCTTCGGCAGCGACAACCCGACGCCCAATCGCCAGTTCATGGAGCGGCGGATCGCCTACAAGCTGCAAGAGATCGAGTTCCGCAAGGTCGATCCCAACCTGCTGGAGCGCAACAAGCGGCGCATCAAGGCCCTGCTGGAGACCGGCAAGGCGCGCAAGCTCGATCGCGACATCCGGCTGGTGCCCGGCACCGTGCTCACCCGGGAGTATCAGGGGATCGAGCACCGGGTGACGGTCGCCCAGGACGGACAGTATGAGTTCGAGGGCAGGCGCTACCCGAGTCTCTCCATGATCGCCCGCGAGATCACCGGCACCCGCTGGTCCGGGCCGCTCTTCTTCGGCGTGAAGGCGCCGGCCAAGCCGAAGCATCCGAAGAAGCAGGGAGGCCGGCGATGAGCGAAGCCTTGAAGCGCCGCCTGCGCTGCGCCGTCTACACCCGCAAGTCCACAGACGAGGGGCTCGACCAGGAGTACAACTCCATCGACGCCCAGCGCGACGCCGGCCACGCCTACATTGCCAGCCAGCGCGCCGAAGGCTGGATTCCGGTGGCCGACGACTACGACGATCCGGCTTACTCAGGCGGCAACATGGACCGGCCAGCGCTCAAGCGCCTGCTCGTCGACATTGAGGCCGGCAGGATCGACATCGTGGTGGTCTACAAGATCGACCGCCTCACGCGCTCCCTCACCGACTTCTCGCGGATGATCGACGTCTTCGAGCGCCACGGGGTCTCCTTCGTCTCGGTCACCCAGCAGTTCAACACCACCACCTCGATGGGGCGGTTGATGCTCAACATCCTGCTCTCCTTCGCCCAGTTTGAGCGCGAGGTGACGGGAGAGCGCATCCGCGACAAGATCGCCGCGAGCAAGCGCAAGGGCATGTGGATGGGCGGCGTGCCGCCACTTGGCTACGACGTCGAGAACCGGAGGTTGGTGCCCAACGAGCGCGAGGCCAAGGTCGTGCGCCACATCTTCCAGCGCTTCGTCGAACTCGGGTCCTCGACCATGCTCGTGAAGGAACTGCGCCTCGACGGCGTGACCTCCAAGGACTGGACCACGCAGGACGGGCGGGTCCGTGAAGGCAAGCCCATCGACAAGAGTCTCGTCTACAAGATCCTCAACAACCGGGTCTATCTGGGCGAGATCCGCCACCGCGATCAGTGGTATCCGGGCGAGCATCTGCCGATCGTCGAGCGCAAGCTGTGGGATGCTGTCCAGGCGATCCTCGCGCAAAACTCGCGTGTGCGAGGCAACAACACCCGCGCCCGGGTGCCGTTCCTGCTCAAGGGGATCGTCGTGGGGATCGATGGCCGGGCGCTCACGCCCTGGTCCACACGCAAGAAGAACGGCCGCATCTACCGCTACTACCTGCCGACGCGGGAGAACAAGGAGCATGCCGGCGCCTCCGGGCTGCCGCGCCTGCCGGCCGGTGAGCTGGAGGCCGCCGTGCTGGAGCAGATGCGCCGGGTGCTGCGCGCACCGGACATGGTCGCCGGGGTGGCCGAGCGTGCCGCCCGGCTCGATCCCTCCCTGGACGAGGCCCAGGTCACGGTGGCCATGACCCGGCTGGATGCGATCTGGGATCAGCTCTTCCCGGCCGAGCAGCAGCGCATCGTGCGGCTCCTCATCGATAAGGTGATCGTCTCGTCGAACGACATCGAGGTGCGGTTCCGGCCCAACGGCATCGAGGTGCTCGCCTTGGAGCTGCGCCCCGACAAATCGGCAGGATTGCCGATTTGCACAGCCGAAGGCTGCCCGCAGGGCGGCGCACAGGATGTGCGCCGTGAACCCGCCCCGGAAACCCTTGTGGAGGCCGTGGCATGAACGAGATCTTGATCGACAAGACCGGTCAGGCCGAGGTGATCACCGCCAGCGACGGCAGCCTTACCGTCACCGTGCCGATCCGGATCAAGCGCCGCGGCAGCCGCAAGGCCGTGATGCTGCCGGACGGTGGTGCCGTGCAACCACGCCCGTGGGATGACACGCCGACGCCGATCCAGCTCGCACTCGCCCGCGGCCACCGCTGGCTGGCGATGGTGGAGTCCGGCGAGGCGCGCACGCTGTCCGAAGTGGCCGAGTGCGAGGGGATGGATCGGGCCTATGTGAGCCGGATGGTGAACCTCACCACCCTGGCGCCGGACATCGTCGCCGCCATCCTCGACGAGACCCTGCCACCGGAGGTGACGCTGTTCGATCTGGCGTCGGGGACGCCGTTGTTGTGGGAGGAGCAGAGAGCCCGGTTGCAACTTGTGGCGGCGTAACAAAGCCGACAAGTGGTCAGATCAGCTTCGCCAGCTGGACCAAGGCCCTTTCCAGTCGCGCATCCCAGACGCGCGCACAGGACAGGCGGATGAAGTTCCTGAATTTCCCGCTGGCGGAGAAGAGTGTGCCCGGCGCGATGCTCACGCCCTGGCTCAGAGCGCGCCGCGCCAGATCGAAGCCGTCCACGTCCTGCGGCAGCTCCACCCAGAGCACGAAGCCGCCCGCCGGTTGCGAGATGCGCGTGCCTTCGGGAAAGTAGTTCATGACGGCATCGCTCATGCGCGCCACGGCGCTCGCGTAGCGGCCGCGCACCTCGCGCAGGTAACGCTCGTAACGGCCGCTCTCCAACAGTTCGGCCACGGCGAGCTGCGGCACGGTCGGGCTGGCGATGCTGGTGACGTATTTCAGGTACTCGATGCGCTCGCGATGGCGGCCTCCCGCGGCCACCCAGCCGATGCGCAGCCCCGGAGACAGGGTCTTGGAAAACGAGCTGCAATAGAGGATATCCGCCTGCGGCATGAGCCCCTTGCAGGTGGAGGGCCGGCGGTTGCCGAAGCCCAGGTCGCCGTAGACATCGTCCTCGATCAGGGGAATGCCGTGTTGCGCGAGCCGTTCGACCAGGGCGCGCTTCCTGTCATCCGACATGCAGTAGCCGAGCGGGTTGCTGAAGTTCGGCGAAACCACGCAGGCCGCGACCTTCCAGCGATCCAGGGCCAAGGCCAGGGCGTCGAGGGCAAGGCCTTCGCGCGGATGCGCGGGGATTTCAAGTGCTTCCAGCCCGAGCGATTCCATGACGTGCAGCAGACCGTAGAACGCCGGTGATTCGACCGCCACGACGTCACCCCGCACCGTCACCGCGCGCAAGGCGAGGCTCAGGGCCTCCTGGCAGCCGGTGGTGATGATCACCTCGTCGGCCGGGATGCTGCCGCCTGTCTGGCTCATGCGCCGGGCTATCTGGCGGCGCAACTCGGGTGCGCCGGGCGGCATCATGTAGGCCGCGGCGCGGCTGCGCTCGGTACGTGCGATACCGGCGAGTGCACGGGCCACGGCGTTGGTCGGCAGATAGGACGGATCGGGCACGGCCGCACCGAGTTGCACGATGCCGGGATCGTTGGCGGCCTTGATGAGCGCCATCGCCATCGCCTGGCCGGTCACCGGGCGCGGCGGCGCGGCGACCGGCGCAGCCGTGCTCTCGATGGTCTGGATGGTCTGGCGCGCACGCACGTAGAACCCCGAGCGCGAGCGCGCCTCGATGTAACCCGCGTCCTCCAGCTTCCGATAGGCGGCGACGACGGTCGCCACACTGACACCGCGCTGCTGTGCATGGCTGCGCACGCCCGGCAGGCGATCGCCAGGGCGGTGTACGCCGGTGGCGATCTGCCTGGCGAGTTCTTCGGCAATGTCTCGATAGAGCGTGGGCATAGGGGCTTACGCCGGTACAGCAAACGGAGTGATCGTCAGCACAAAGATTCGACAACAACATCTGTACTGCGTCAATAATTATTTTCTGTATCTGTATCTGATGCTGTGTCCTCAGTAAAGTCGATTGCAAACCCGAACGGCGGCTTTTCCAGATACTGACAGGAGCCCCTCATGCCAACAGACCCGACACACGATCCTCACGGCTTCGCCAGAAGCTGGATCGACGCCTGGAACGCCCATGACCTCGACGCAGTGCTGGCGCATTTCTGCGAAGACTTCGAGTTTTCCTCGCCCAACATCGTCCGCGTCACTGGCGAGGCGTCCGGCAGGCTGAGGGGCAAGGCCGCCGTGCGCGCCTATTGGAGCGCCGCGCTCGCGCGTCTGCCGGATTTACGCTTCGAACTCGTCGATGTGCTGGCCGGCGTCGATGGCCTGCTCATCCTGTACCGCGGGCATCGCGGTCTGTCGGCGGAGGTCTTCGAGTTCGATGCCAACGGACAAGTGCGGCGCGGCCAGGCGCTGTACGCGGGCTGAGCCGGCGATCGGCTATGGAGGCGGGCACGTACCAATCCTGGCTGAGTGCGGTCGCGGTGATCCTCACCTGCATCGCCTTCCTGCCGTACATCCTGTCGATCTTTCGCGGCCGGACGCGGCCGCATGTCTTCTCCTGGGTGATCTGGGGCCTGAATACCAGCGTGGCCTTTCTCGCCACGCTGCACGCCGGTGGCGGTCACGGCGCCGGGGTGATCGGTTTTTCCGCCGGCGTGACGCTGTTCATTGCCGTGCTGGCCTACATCAAGCGTGCGGATGTGAGCGTCACGCTGACCGACCGGCTGTTTTTCATCGCCGCGCTCGCCGCCATGCCGCTGTGGCACTGGGCGGACGATCCGCTCTGGGCGGTCTGGCTGATCACGGTGATCGAACTGCTGGGCTTCGGGCCGACCTTCCGCAAGACCTGGTCGCAGCCGTATTCGGAGTCGATGAGCTTTCTGGTGCTGCTGGTGCTGCGCAATGCCCTGGTCATTGCCGCGCTGGACCGCCTTACGGCCACCACCGTGCTGTTCCCGGCCGCGATGGCGGCGGCCTGTCTCGCGCTCATCGCGGTCATGGCGTGGCGCAGGCCGCAGGTTGTCGCGATCAGCTCGGATCGTTGAGGAGGCGTTCATGTTGTCGCTGGACATGCTGTTGTCGCTGGCCGCCTATGCCTTCGTGATGACCATCACGCCGGGGCCGAACAACGTCTTGTTGTTGGCTTCGGGGCTCGCTTTCGGAGTGCGTCGCACCGGCTGGCATCTGGCCGGTGTGCTGGCGGGCACCTGGCTGATGATCTGTCTGGTGGGCGCCGGACTGGGGGCGCTGTTCGTTACTGTCCCCGCTGCCCAGACGGTTTTGAAACTCGCGGGCAGTGGCTACATGCTCTGGCTCGCGCACCAACTCTGGAACGCAGGCGCGTTGTCGGCCGTCGACGCGCAGCGGCCGATCCGGTTCTTTGATGCGGCCGTGTTCCAGATCGTGAACCCCAAAGTCTGGGTGATGGCCACGACCGTGATCGCCGCCTTTGTACCTGCCGGCGATCAGTATGTACAACGCGTCGTCATAGCCGGACTGTTGTTCATCGCCGTGGCCGTCCCTTGCATCACCCTGTGGGCGGCCGGCGGCAGCCTGATACGAACCTGGATTCACAACCCCGTCACCCTGCGGCGAATCAATCGCGTCATGGCACTGCTCGCCGCGGCCACTGTGGTGCTGTTCTGGTTATGAGGGGGAGTAGGTAGGCGTTCCCAAACCAAAGAGAGGCGTTCCCGATGTACGACAAGCCCATGCTGAGCCTGATGGCCGACCACAACCGCTGGATGAACGAAAAGCTCTACGCGGTCTGCGCCGGCATACCGGACGAGGCGCGCAAACGCGATCTCGGCGCCTTTTTTCATTCCATCCACGGCACGCTCAATCATCTCCTGCTCGTGGATCGGCTCTGGCTTGGTCGCATCACGGGTAAACCCTTTCCGATCCTGTCGCTCGATCAGGAGTTGTACGCAGACTTCGACACGCTCAAACGCGAACGCGAGGACACCGATGCCGTGATTGCGGGATTCATCGCTGGGCTACAACCGGCACACCTCGCCGAGCCGCTGACCTACACCTCGTTCGTGAAGAAGGAATCGGTGACGCTCCCCCTCGGTCTGATCCTGACCCATCTGTTCCATCACCAGACCCACCACCGTGGCCAGATCACGACGCTGATCTCGCAGCTCGGCTACGACTTCGGCGAGACGGACATGATCTACATGCCAGGCGCGGGGACAGCGTACTTCAGTACTCAGCCTCCGGCGGAGGCATGATGACCGCTGAACTGACTGTTTTGGAATACTTGCAGCGGCAGATCGACGGTACTCTTCCTCCGGGTGCGGTCTGTCGCATGAACTACCCGACTGCCATTTCGCGACTGCTTGGATTCAGGGTGGTCAGCATTGACAAGGCACATGCCTGTCTGGAAATGGATGCTGACGCAGAGATCCACGGCAACCAGCAAGGCACGGTCCATGGCGGGCTGCTGAGTGAGTTGGCCGATGCGGCCATCGGCACAGCTCATTCGACCGTTGTCGAAGGGGATGAGAGTTTCACAAGCATCGACCTTCGCATCAACTTCTTCCGCCCTGTCTGGAGATCCACTCTCATGGCGAAGGCCAGTCCTGTCAGACTTGGACGCACCATTTCACACTACCAATGCGAAATCATTCGCGAAGACGGCAAACAGGTCGCTCTGGCGGCAGGCACGGTCATGACGCTGCGTGGCCCGGCAGCGGACGGAAGGTGACGAAGCGCATCGGAAACGTTCCCTTCGGCGGCCCACGGTACGACTACTCTGACTCGTCTGTCATTCGACGATCTTCTTTAGGGTGGCCGTGTGAGAGCCAATGAAGCAAAAGTCAGTTTGGTTAAGCGATGCCGACATCCAACCGCTTGAACGGTCAGCACGTAACTTATTGATATTTAATGATGCCACGGACGGCCCTTGCGGACTTCGGCCCTTCGCCGGGGAGCGATGCCGGAGAGAATAACGGCGCGGAGAGAGCAGAATGTTGCCCGAGGTGGGCGAGACGGCCGGGGAAGGAAGTCCGCAGGAATCCGCAGGAGTCCCCGCGAACACGCGCGAGCGCGCAAGAAAAAAGGCCAACCGAGAACGGTTGACCTTTATATATTGGTGGCCAGGGAGGGAATCGAACCCCCGACACGGGGATTTTCAATCCCCTGCTCTACCAACTGAGCTACCTGGCCGATGAGCCGCGCATTAAAGCCTTGCGCGATCGATTCGTCAAGTTTTTTGAA
>JBFLVP010000014.1:0-57493 GCA_040758395.1 Pseudomonadota bacterium | reverse complement strand
CTGCCGGCGATGGAGGAACTGCTGGAGTTCTCGCGCAAGTTCTGCCAGCAGGAAGGTTGATTCGGCGACGAGCGGATCGTTCTCGAGCAAGGCGACCCTGGATGGTCGCCTTTTTTATGGGATGACTTTTGCGCCTTGGGCCGGGGCTAGTGGCATTCCACGCGGTTCCGGCCATGCGCCTTGGCGCGATAAAGCGCCTCATCCGCCCGCGTCAGGCAGAGGTCGAGCGTGTCGTTGTCGTTGCATTGGGTCACGCCGAAGCTGCATGTCACTGATCCCACCGGCTCGAAATGGTGTTCAGCGATGAGTTTGCGCAGCTTCTCGGCCAGCTCCAGGGCCAAGGGTGCGCTCTCCGGGCTGAGGATGACGAACTCCTCGCCACCCCAGCGTGCGAAATGATCGCTCGAACGCAGATTGTGGCGGATCAGGCGGGTCAACTCACGCAATACCTCATCACCGGACAGGTGCCCTTGGGTGTCATTGATCTGCTTGAAGTGGTCGATATCGAGCAGGACCAGACTCAGTGGGGTGCCATAGCGTCGCGCGCGATCGTATTCACGCTGCAGCACCATGTTGAACTTGGCGCGGTTGGCGATGCCGGTCAGGGGATCGGTTTCCGAGGCGCGCGTGACCTCCTCGATCTGCACCTGCAATTGACGGTTGAGTTCCTCTGCCTGCTCCTGGGCCATCGCCAGGGCTTCTTCGCGCTCCAGCCGGTCGTGATTGTCGCGGAAGATGGCGACGGAACCCGCGACTTTGCCATCGATCACCACCGGGCTGGCGGCGTAGGCGACCCGCATCGCGCGCCCATCCTTGCGCCAGAAGATATCGTTGTCCGCGTCACAGGGCTCCTTGCGGTGAATGGCCTGGTTGATCGGGCAATTCTCGGCCGCTACGTGGTCTCCATGACGGTCGGTGTGGTGAATCACATCGTGCAGGTTGCGGCCGAGCAGTTCGTCTTCACGGTAGCCCAGCATCTGCAGCGCTGCCGGATTGATGAAGACCAGTCGCCCTTCCGTATCCAGCATGTACATCCCCTCGCTCATGCTGCTGGCAATTGCCTCCAGGCGCGCCTGACCCGTGGCGAGTTCCCGCTCCATACGGATCAGGGTGTGTCGCAGGAAGAAGAAAACGGCAACAAGCGCCAGGAGAGCCGCAACAAGGATCAGTCCCATCATGCCCTGGAATCGCTTGAGCAGATGAGTGATGTCCTGCGCCACCACGAGCATCGCCACCCGGCGGCCTTCATGATCGTTGAGGGTGATGTTGGTGTGGAGGATGTGGTTTCGTCCGTTGAACTGGACAAGGGTAGATTCGGCCGCCGGCGTGAAGTCATGGGGCAGCGGAAGCTTGCTGTCCGCAAGGCAAAGACGGTGCCTCATGCCCTGGCAGCTCAGCGCATGGGGATCAAAAAGATCAGGCGCCAACTGGCGTGCGGCTTCGGGATCGATCAGAAGCAGACTTTCGGCTCCAAGCTCATCGCGAATCCGCCGCAAAATCAGTTGGGGAGTGACGCCGAACTCCAGTGCGCCGACATATTCCTCGTCGATGAAGGCGGGTAACACCACGCGCAGGAACAGCCCGAACCGACCGAGTTCCATGCCCTTGGCGGGAACGTGGCTCTGCTGTACCCGCGCAAGCATGGGACGGCTGGCGCTGATCGGGTCGCCCCAATGGCCGGGATAGTGCATGCGGCCCAAGCTGGACCCATCCGCGGCATGGAAGTGCATCACACCCAGTTCGGGCGTTTCGCGCTGGAGGACTTCAAACCGCCCGCTGGATAGGGTGAGAATCGCGTCGTGGTCACGGGCGCGCATGGCCTCCCGGATGCCGGGGGTGGCCAGATTGGCGCGCGCGCGGTTCTCGAAGAAATCGAGCAGATCACTCACATCCTGCTGGGCTATGCGCTGCAGGCTTTGATCGAATTGCTGGATCGACTCCTTGACGCGGCTGCGATGGAGATTCAGAAGCGCCAGCACAAAGATGAGTGATAACAGGACCACGACCCCCATGTTGACCAGAAGGGTGCGGTTGCGCGTGTCGAGCAGGCGAGTGGGGAGTTTCAGCATCCACATGATTATAGTGGTTAATGCTTGGGCAATCGCTGGGTCAATCGTATGAGTAGGCAAGTCTTCCCCGCCATCCTTTGGCCGTGTGGCTCGAGGGGCTGTGCCTGAAAGAGCATGTAGAAAGCCTGGTCGATTATTTTCGATCTCGCTTCAATGACCAGGGAGGCAAGTCACGGATGGCTTGCACGAACATCAAGCACGATATGTGCCTGATGTTCTGAGGAGGTCGCGAGTGTGATGCGACAAGCCGCGTTGAAAAGGAGCAGGACAGCCCTTGCCCAACATCCTTTTAGAGCGTTTCCGATGCGAACTCCGCCAGACGCGAGCGCTCGCCGCGCAGCAGGGTGATGTGACCGCCGTGCGGCCAGCCCTTGAAGCGGTCGACGACGTAGGTGAGGCCTGAGGTGGTTTCGGTCAGGTAGGGCGTGTCGATCTGCGCGATGTTGCCGAGGCACACCACCTTGGTGCCGGGGCCGGCGCGGGTGATGAGGGTCTTCATCTGCTTCGAGGTGAGGTTCTGCGCCTCGTCGATGATGAGGAACTTGTTCTGGAAGGTGCGTCCGCGCATGAAATTGAGCGAACGGATCTTGATCCGCGCGCGTACCAGATCCTGGGTGGCCTGGCGCTCCCAGCTTCCGCCGCCCTCGGTCTTGGTCAGCACTTCCAGGTTGTCCATCAGCGCGCCCATCCAGGGGGTCATCTTCTCTTCCTCGGTGCCGGGCAGGAAGCCGATGTCCTCGCCGACCGGGACGGTCACGCGGGTCATGATGATCTCGCTGAAGAGGTTCTTTTCCAGCGTCTGTGCCAGAGCGGCGGCGAGTGTGAGCAGGGTCTTGCCGGTGCCAGCCTGGCCGAGCAGGGTGACGAAGTCGATCTCCGGGTCCATCAGCAGGTTCAGGGCGAAGCTCTGCTCGCGGTTGCGTGCATTGATGCCCCACACGGTGTTCTTGCTCAGGGTGTAGTTGATCGCCGTCTCCACCACCGCCGCGCCATGCTCGTCATGGTTGCGCACGATGCCATCGAACGGGCTGTCGCCATCCAGATAGATGAACTGGTTGGCGTGCCATTCCTGGGTGAGGGGGCCATGGATGCGGTAGTAGCTGCGGCCTTCTTCCTGCCAGGCGTGAAGATCCTTGCTGTGGGTGTTCCAGAAGTCGTTCGGCAGGGAGGTGATGCCGGTGTAGAGCAGATCCGCGTCGTCCAGGACCTGGTCGTTCTCGTAGTCCTCCGCCATGATGCCTAGCGCGGTGGCCTTGATGCGCAGGTTGATGTCCTTGGAGACCAGCACGACCTGGCGGTCGGTGATGTCCTGCATCAGGGCGAGGGTGACACCGAGGATCGCGTTATCGGCCTTGGCGCCCGCCAGCAGCGGTGGCAGGGCGGCATCCATGACCTTGGTCTGGAAGAACAGGCGGCCTGTGCTGGTGCGCAGGCGGGCGTCATGGAAGGGATGGTTGATCGGCAGGCCGGCCTCGATCTCGGCGACCCTGGCATCCGCCATCAGGTCATCGAGGAAACGGCTGGCCTGGCGGACGTTGCGGGCGATCTCGGAGGTGCCCTTCTTGATGCCGTCCAGCTCTTCGAGGACGACCATCGGCAGGTAGATGTCGTGTTCCTGGAAGCGGAAGAGGGCGGTCGGGTCGTGAATCAGGACGTTGGTGTCGAGAACGAACAGGCAGGGGCGGTTGCGCTCGTGATGGATCATGATGTCACCAGGTCCTCGTTGGGTTAGCTGTTCCGGATCAGTTCGTTCAGACGGGCGAGCACGCTTTCGGCGTGCCCGGACACTTTGACGCCGTGCCAATCGGCGCGGACATTGCCTTCGGGGTCGAGAAGGAAGGTGCTGCGATCCACGCCCAGGTATTCCTTGCCGTACAGCTTCTTGGGCTTGATGACGTCGAAGGCCTTGCAGAGGGCCTCGTCCTTGTCGCTGATGAGATGGAAAGGGAAGTCAAACTTGGCGCGGAAGTTGGCATGGCTCTTCAGTCCATCGCGCGACACACCGAGGATACGGGCGCCAGCCGCCTCGAAGTCGGTGGCCAGGCGGGCGAAGTCCTGGCCTTCGGTGGTGCACCCCGGGGTGTTGTCCTTGGGATAGAAGTAGAGCACCAGCCATTGGCCAAGCAGGTCATCGGGAAGGTGCAGGGGGCCTGCCGTGCTTTCGACATCGAGTGTGGGCAGGGTTTGCGTGGTCATGCGGCCCTCCGGCAGTCAGGTTGTCGGGATGATCAGCGAACCGGGTCGAGCGTGGCGTCCAGATTGAGTTCGTCACACAGGTCGAAGAAGGCGTCCTTGAACAGGGCGAGCCGCCGATCGGCGGGGATGTCGACCTGCATCCTGAGCGAGAGCATGGCGGTGCTGTTGCCCGTGGCCTGGTAGGGGATGGTCGACAGATCGCGGATATTGATGCCCTGGGCGGCAAAGAATTGCGCCAGCACATGCGGCATGTCGGGGTTGTTGATGCCGACGATGTCGACCACGTAGGGCAGGGTGGCGCCAGCAGCCGGAGTCGGCTCGGTGCGAGTCATCTGCAGGGTCATGTCGTGCTGCGCGGCAATCTGACGCAGTGCGGTTTCCAGACGGGAAATCCGGTCCCAGCTGCCTCCGACGAGCAGGGTGGCGGAGAACTGGTCGCCCAGGGTGAAGAACCTGGAGTCAAGGATCAGACACTTGTTCTGTGCTATCGGGCGGGTGACGCGCTCGACCAGCCCGATGGCATCCTTGGCGAGCAGGTTGACGGCCAGGTGGGTCTGCATGGTGTTGGTGCTGGTGGTTTTGCCCGAGTGTACACGCCCAGGCGAGCCCGTGGAACCGGGGAATGAAGCCCCTGTCTGATGCCTTGCATGCCGCGCCTCACGGCGGGTAGTATGAATCGATTTTATTGTCAGACCCTGATTTGGAGTGGTGCGATGTTTCACGGGAGTATGGTGGCCCTTGTGACCCCGATGCGGGCGGACGGGTCGCTGGACTTCGAGGCCCTGCGTCGGCTGGTCGACTGGCATGTGGCCGAAGGCACGGATGCCATCATTGCGGTGGGCACCACCGGGGAATCGGCGACGCTGGACGTCGACGAGCATCTTGAGGTCGTCCGCCGCACGGTCGAGTTCGTGGATTCCCGCGTGCCAGTCATTGCCGGTACCGGTGCCAACAGCACTCGCGAGGCCATCGACTTGTCGAAACAGGCGGTCGAAGTTGGCGCGGATGGCTGTTTGCTGGTCACCCCCTACTACAACAAGCCGACTCAGGAGGGCCTGTATCGCCATTACATGGCGATCGCCGAGGCCGTGCCCGCGCCGCTGGTGCTCTACAACGTGCCCGGCCGCACCGCCTGCGACATGCTGCCGGAGACAGTCGAGCGTCTGGCGGATGTCACCAACATCGTCGGCATCAAGGAGGCCTCCGGCTCCCTGGAGCGGACACGCGAGCTGATCCAGCGCGTCGCCGGCCGTATCGATGTCTACAGTGGCGACGATGACCTCGGTCGCGCGGTCATCCTTCAGGGCGGCAAGGGCGTGATCTCCGTCACCGCCAACATCGCCCCGCGCGCCATGCACCTGATGTGCGAGGCCGCGCTGGCGGGCGATGCATCGCGTGCCGAGCAGATCGACCAGCCGCTGCGCGGCCTGCACAAGAATCTTTTCATTGAGTCCAACCCGATCCCGGCCAAATGGGCGTTGCACGCCATGGGCCTGATCGACAACGGTATCCGTCTGCCGCTGACCTGGCTGTCAGCCGCTCATGAAGAACCCCTGCGCCAGGCCATGCGTGCCGCCGGCGTGTTGAACTGAGGATTTGAGATGCCATTGAAGGTGGATGTGAAGACGCTGGCACGGGTATTTGTGCCCGCCGCGACTCTCGTGTTTCTGGCTGGGTGCTCCCACATTCCGGGTATGGGTAAGGACGACGCGCGCGAGGCACGCCGTTCCGGCAGCCTGCCGAATCTGGAGGTTCCGCCTGCGTTCACCACTCCTGATCCCGCGCTGGTGACCAGCGTGCCCCGCGCTGCGACCGCTTCCGGCGAGGCCGCCAAGGGGGAGGCGACGGGTGGTGGCGTGTTGCTGAAATCGGCCACCGTCAGCATCGAGGGATCGCCAGACGCCCGCTGGCTCAAGGTCCAGGCCGCGCCGGATTCCGTCTGGCCGCGCCTTGCCAGCTTCCTGCAGGAAGAGGGCTACAACCTTGACCGTCAGGATCCCAAGCTGGGCATCCTCGAATCCGACTGGACTGGCGGTAGCGCGGGGAACCCCAACCGTGGCGGACTTCAGGGCCTGCTGCAGGGCATCACCCGCCTCTTCTTCGTGCCGGACCACATGGACCGCGTGCGTCTGCGCATGGAGCGAGGCGAGGCGGACACCGAAACCCGCGTATTCCTTACCAGCCAGCGCATGGAGCGTGTCGAGGATGCCCCGCTGGTTCCGGGTGGTTCCTCAGACACCTTCAAGTGGGCCATGGGCCAGAGCAACACCGATTTCGAGGCCGAGATGCTCAAGCGTCTCATGGTCTTCCTCTCCGGCGACGATGCCCAGGCCCGCGCGCAACTTGCCGCCTCTCTGCAGCCGCGCGCGCGCATGGTGTTCGATTCGAACAAGGATGTACGCTACCTGCTGGTTCAGCAGAGCTTCCCGGTGGTGCTCAATCGCACCCGTGCCGCTGTCGAGCGCCTGGGCTTCGATGTGGTCAAGCAGGATGCGGCCGATGGCACCCTGCAGCTCAAGCATCAGCGCCCGCGTAGCCTGTACGAGGGCGTGATCCTGCGTGGTGCCGAGCTCAAGGAAGGTACGGGCGAGAACCCTGTGGCCGTGACCCTGAAGTTCAAGCCGCTGGAAAACGGAGATACTCGCATCGACATGACCGATCTGGCAGGCGACCAGGAACTGCCGAAATTCCAGGCGGTGCTGGGGGATCGGTTGTCGCAGATGTTGCGATAAACGCTTACTTTATTGCGTGATGCAAACCCGGCCTTGGCCGGGTTTGTTGTTTGAGCGGCTGTCCAAATCCTGGAAACGAGAAACCCGGCCAAGGCCGGGTTTCTGTGCTTGCCGCCAATGAAGACACTCAACGACTCAAGCGCGCATAGGCCGAGTGGTTGTGGATCGACTCGAAGTTCTCCACCTCGACGCTGAACCCATGGATGCGCGGCTCCTCGCCCAGCGCATGGGCCACGTCGCGGATCATGTCCTCGACGAACTTCGGGTTTTCGTAGGCGCGCTCGGTGATGTGCTTCTCGTCCGCGCGCTTGAGCAGGCCGTACAGTTCGCAGGAGGCCTGGGCCTCCAGCAACTGGATCAGCTCGGTCAGCGAGAGGCTGGTATCGGCCTGGACCTCGACCCGGATGTGCGAGCGCTGGTTGTGCGCGCCGTACTGGGCGATCTCCTTGGAGCAGGGGCAGAGACTGGTGACCGGCACTTCCACGCCCATGGTCACATGACATGATTCACGATCACCGAAGGCGGCCAGGCGGGCACCGTAGTCCATCAGGCTGGAGACGCCCGACTTCGGCGCGATCTTGCGCACGAAGAACGGGAAGCTCATCTCGATGCTGCCTTCCTCAGCCTCAAGCAGGTTCAGCATCTCGCCGTGCAGCTCGGCCATGATGCTGGCCGAGAGAGTACGTGGCGCATCGCCCAGCAGGGCGACGAAGCGCGACATGTGGGTGCCCTTGCGGTCGTGCGGCAGGTTGACGGTGAAGGTGCAGGTGGCGATGGTGGACTGGCTGGAGCCGTCCGGCTCCTGGATCACGACCGGGTGGCGCAGGCCCTTGATGCCGACCGCGTCGATGGCGATGCGGCGGGTGTCGGTCAGGCCCTGGATGTCCGGGATGGCTTCAGTCATCAGTCGTTGGTCTCTTGGTAGGTCACGCAGGCGCGGTCGGTCTCCCACAGGGTGACGGCGCTGACCTTGGCGTGCTCGCCGTTCAGGCGCTTGCCCACTTCCTGGAAGAACCAGGCGGCGAGGTTCTCGGCGGTGGGGTTGATGGTGTCGAACGGCGGGATGTCGTTCAGGTAGAAATGGTCGAGCTGGTCGGCCACCTCGCGCGCGGCGCGCTTCATGGTCTTGAAGTCGACCACCATGCCGACACCGTCCAGGTGGGTGCCGGTGACCTCGACCTCGATCTTCCAGTTATGGCCGTGCATGCGGGCGCAGTTGCCGGGGTAGCCGCGCAGTTGATGCGCAGCGGCGAATTCGGCGTGGACTTTGAGGGTGTACTGGGCGGCCATGGCGGTCTGAAAAGTGCAAAGCGGGGATGGTAAGGGTGAGTGTACCGTTAGGCAAGCAAAGCCCTGATTTGTTTCAGGATACCATCCGCATCCAGCCCATAATGCCGGTACAGCTCGGCCTGGGTGCCCTGCACGGTGACGACGTCCGGCAGGCCCAGGCGCAGCACCGGCATGTTCAGGCCTTCGTCAGCCAGCGCCTCCAGCACCGCACTGCCCGCGCCGCCCATCAGGGCATGATCTTCGAGCGTGACCAATCGGTTGTGCGTCGACGCAGCTTCACGCAGGACGGCGTGGTCGAGCGGCTTGACGAAGCGCATGTCGATGACACTGGCGTCGAGTTGCACGGCGGCTTTCAGCGCCTCGTGCAACAACGGGCCGAAGGCGAGGATGGCGATGTCCTTGCCGTGCCGTCGCCAGACGGCCTGGCCGAGGGGCAGGGGGCCGTGATCCTCGGGCACGCTGGCGCCGCAGCCCCCGCCGCGTGGGTAGCGCACCGCCGTCGGGCCGTCGTGGGCGAGGCCGGTGCTCAGCATGCGATGGCACTCCGCCTCGTCGGACGGGGTCATGATGACCATGTTCGGCACGCAGCGCAGGAAGGCGATGTCGTACAGGCCGGCGTGGGTGGCGCCGTCCGCGCCGACCAGGCCCGCGCGGTCGACGGCGAACAGCACCGGCAGGTTCTGCAGGGCGATGTCGTGCACCGCCTGGTCGTAGCCGCGCTGGAGGAAGGTGGAATAGATCGCCATCACCGGCTTCATGCCCGCCGCCGCCAGTCCCCCCGCGAAGGTCGCCGCGTGCTGCTCGGCGATGCCAACGTCGTAATAACGCTGCGGGAAACGCATGGAGAAATCGACCATGCCGGAGCCCTCGCACATCGCGGGGGTGACACCGACCACCCGCTCGTCCCGTTCGGCCGCATCACACAGCCAGTGGCCAAACACCGAGGTGAAACTCGGACGGATTTTTTCGGCGCGAGAGGGCTCCAGTTTGTAGGGATTGAAGCGGCTGACACCGTGGAAGCGCACCGGGTCGGCCTCCGCCGGGGCGTAGCCGCGCCCTTTCTGGGTCACGACATGCAGCAGGCGCGGGCCGTCCTGTTCGGCGAGGTTGCCGAGCACGTCGATCAGGGTGTCCAGGTCATGCCCGTCGACCGGGCCGACATAGCGGAAGCCCAGTTCCTCGAACAGCGCGCTGTGGGTCAGCATGCCCTTGACCTGTTCGCGTGCGCGGCGGACCAGTTCACTGCCGGGCAGGAAGTCGAGCAGCTGCTTGCCGCCTTCGCGCACGCGGTTGTAGGTGCGGCTGGTGATGAGGCGGGCGAGGTGCTTGTTGAGCGCGCCGACGTTGGGCGAGATCGACATGGCGTTGTCGTTGAGCACCACCAGCAGGTTGGCCTTGCCCGCGCCCGCGTGATTGAGCGCCTCGAAGGCCTGACCGGCGGTCAGCGCGCCGTCGCCGATCACCGCCACGGCGTGGTGCGGCAGGCCCTGCATCTTGAAGGCCTTGGCGAAGCCCAGGGCGGCGCTGATCGAGGTGCTGGAATGCCCGGCGCCGAATGGGTCGTATTCGCTTTCCGTGCGCTTGGTGAAACCGGAAATGCCGCCGAACTGGCGCAGGGTGCGCATCGCCTCGCGGCGGCCGGTGAGGATCTTGTGCGCATAGGCCTGGTGGCCGACGTCCCAGACCAGTACGTCGCGCGGCAGGTCGAGCACCCGGTGCAGGGCGAGGGTCAGTTCGACCGTGCCGAGGTTGGCGGCCAGATGGCCGCCGGTGGTGGAGACGCTGTCGATGATGAAGCCGCGCAGCTCGATGGCGAGCTTGCGCAACTCCTCGTTGGACAAAGCCTTGAGGTCGGCGGGCGACTGGATGGCATCGAGCAGTCCCATCGTGAGCTCCTTCCCTTCGGACAGGACGCCCGAAGTTGCACCGCGGTTCGGCGCTCGGCTCATGCCGGGCGCTCGACGATGTAGCGCGCCAGGGCGCGCAGCTGCTCGGCTTGGGGCAGGTCGTCGAGCGCCTCGATGGCCTCGTCGCGCAGGCGCAGGGCCAGGGCCTGGGCCGCCTCCAGGCCCAGCAGGCTGACATAGGTCGGCTTGTCGTGCGAGGCGTCCTTGCCCTGGGTCTTGCCCAGGGTCTGGCTGTCGGCGGTCACGTCGAGGATGTCGTCGCGCACCTGGAAGGCGAGGCCGATGGCGCGGGCGTAACGGCCAAGGCGCTCCTGCATGTGGTTGTCCGCGCCGCCCGCCAGCGCGCCGAGACGCACGCTGGCCTCGATCAGGGCGCCGGTCTTCATGCGGTGCATGGCCTCCAGCGCGGCAAGGTCCAGGCTATGCCCGACCGCGCCCAGGTCGATAGCCTGGCCGCCGGCCATCCCGCGCGAGCCGGATGCGCGGGCGAGTGTGGCGAGCATGGACAGGCGGGTGTCGGCGGCGAGCCCCGGCGCTTCGGTCAGGATCTCGAAGGCGAGGGTCTGCAGGGCGTCGCCGACCAGGATCGCGGTGGCCTCGTCGAAGGCGCGGTGGCAGGTCGGGCGGCCACGGCGCAGGTCGTCGTCGTCCATCGCGGGCAGGTCGTCATGGACCAGCGAATAGGCGTGGATCAGTTCCAGCGCGCAGGCGGGGGCATCAAGCAGCTCATCGCGCGCACCGAGCATCCGGCCCGTGCCGTAGACCAGAAAAGGCCGCACCCGCTTGCCGGGGCCGAGCGCTGCGTAACGCATGGCTTCATGCAGCCGCGCCGGGGGTGTGTCGCCGCCGGGGAGGATGCGATCCAGCGCGGACTCAACCTGGGTGGCCGTCGCCTTCAGCACGGCGGAAAGGGCTTCAGTGGTCATGGTCGTCGCGGGTTGACTCACTGGCGAAGGACTCGATCCGGCCGTCTCGGGTCAGGATGTCCACCCGCTGCTGGGCGCTCTGCAGCATGGTCTGGCACTGGCGGGTCAACTGGACGCCGCGCTCGAAGTCGCGCAGGGATTCCTCCAGCGGCTGCTCGCCCTGCTCCATGCGCTGCACCACCGCCTCCAGCTCCTTGAGCGAGGCTTCGAAGGTGGCCAGGTCGGGCGCGGCTTCTTCTGGCGTCTTGCGTGGTTTGGTGGCCATGAGGGGCATCCGGTCGAAAGGTCGGAAATCTTACCACGCCCGTGCCGGGCGCCTGAGTCAAAGCAGTCCCAGCGCCTCGGTCAGGCGGCTGACCCCATGCAACTCCATGTCCTTGGGCAGGCTGCCCGACAGGTTGGCCTTGGGCAGGATGGCGCGCTTGAAGCCGTGCTTGGCCGCTTCGCGCAGGCGCTCGATGCCGTGCGGCACCGGGCGCAACTCGCCAGCCAGACCGACTTCGCCGAAGATCACGGTGTCGGCGGGCAGGGGGCGGTTGCGCAGGCTGGAGAGGGCGGCGCAGAGCAGGGGCAGGTCGGCGGCGGTTTCGCTGATCTTGACCCCGCCGACGACGTTGATGAACACGTCCTGATCGAACATGGCGATGCCGCCGTGGCGGTGCATGACCGCCAGCAGCATGGCGAGGCGGTTCTGTTCCAGCCCGAGGGCGACCCGGCGCGGCTGGCCGAAGGGGCTTTCGGACACCAGTGCCTGTACTTCGACCAGCAGCGGGCGTGAGCCTTCGCGGGTGACCATGATGACGCTGCCTGAGACCGGCTCCTCGTGGCGTGAGAGGAAAATGGCGGATGGGTTGCTGACCGGCTTGAGGCCGTGCTCGGTCATGGCGAACACGCCCAGTTCGTTGGCCGCGCCGAAGCGGTTCTTGACCGCGCGGATCACGCGGTAGCGGCTGCCGGGTTCGCCTTCGAAGTAGAGCACGGTATCGACAATGTGCTCCAGCAGGCGGGGCCCCGCAATGGCGCCTTCCTTGGTCACATGGCCGATGATGAACACGCAGATGCCACGCTGCTTGGCCAGCCGGGTGAGCAGGGCGGCGGCCTCGCGCACCTGCGAGACCGAGCCGGGCGCGGCGCTGAGCTGTTCCGAGAACAGGGTCTGGATGGAGTCCACCACCATCACGCCCGGATGCAGGATTTCCGCCTGCTGGACGATGCGCTCGACCGAGGTTTCGGCCAGCAACTGCATCTCGGCGGCCTCCAGCCCCAGGCGTTGGGCACGCAGGGCGACCTGATCGAGCGATTCCTCGCCGGTGACATAGAGAGCGGGCAGGGTGGGCTGGAGCGCGACCAGGGTTTGCAGCAGCAGGGTGGATTTGCCGATGCCAGGGTCGCCGCCGAGCAGGATGACCGAGCCGGGCACCAGCCCGCCGCCGAGCACGCGGTCCAGTTCATCCAGTCCGGTGGCCTGGCGCGGGGTTTCGGCCAGCCGCACTTCGCCCAGTTTGCGTGCGCCTTGTTCCCCGGCGTACTGCATGACCGCGCGCTTGCCCGTGGCGGAAGCAGTGGGCGCGGCCTGCTCGGTCAGGCTGTTCCAGGCGCCGCACTCGCCGCACTGGCCCGCCCATTTCGGGCTGGCAGCCCCACATTCGGCGCAGACGTACTGGGTCTTGGGCTTTTGGGCCATGGTCTCTGTCCAGATCGGCAGTGGTTGTAGGAGCGGGCTTATGCCAGCTACGCGTTAGATCTCGGGCCGCGATCGAGCGCCGAGCTTATCGCGGCCCGAGGTCCGCTCCTACATGAACGATTCCGCGCGGTTCGGCCGTAGCCTGGATGCAGGCCGTCGGCCGGAATCCGGGATCGGGCGTTCCCCGGATTCCGCTTAACGCGAAGCTGACGAAGTCCGCTGCATCCGGGCTACGGGGAAGCCGGCATGAATGCCGCGCCTTACTCCTCGCCCTGGCTGCGCAGGTAATCGTCGTAGCTGCCGCTGTAGTTGACGATGCCGTTCGGGGTCAGCTCGATGATGCGGGTGGCGAGCGAAGACACGAATTCGCGGTCGTGGCTGACGAAGATCAGGGTGCCGGGATAGTTTTCCAGCGCCAGGTTGAGCGATTCAATCGATTCCATGTCGAGGTGGTTGGTCGGCTCATCCATCAGCAGTACGTTCGGACGCTGGAGCATCAGCTTGCCGAACAGCAGGCGGCCCTGCTCGCCGCCGGACACCACCTTGACCGATTTCTTGATCTCGTCCTGCGAGAACAGAAGACGGCCGAGGGTGGCGCGGACGGCCTGCTCGTCATCCTGCGGGCGGCGCCACTGGGTCATCCAGTCGAACAGGCTCATGTTGTCGGCGAAATCATCGGCATGATCCTGGGCAAAGTAGCCGAGGTTGACGTTCTCCGACCACTTGACCTTGCCGCTGTCCGGCTCCAGATCTCCGGCCAGGGTGCGCAGCAGCGTCGTCTTGCCGATGCCGTTCGGGCCGATGATGGCGATGCGCTCTCCCACCTCGACCATCAGGTCCAGGCCCTTGAACAGCGGACCTTCACCATAGCCCTTGCTGAGCTTTTCCACTTCCAGCGCGAGTCGGAACAGGCCCTTGTCCTGCTCGAAGCGGATGAAGGGGTTCTGGCGGCTGGAAACCTTGACCTCGGCCAGCTGGATTTTCTCGATCTGCTTGGCGCGCGAGGTGGCCTGGCTGGCCTTCGAGGCGTTCGCGGAGAAGCGGCTGACGAAGCTCTGCAGCTCGGCAATCTGTGCCTTCTTCTTGGCGTTCTCGGCCAGCAGGCGCTCACGTGCCTGCGTGGCGGCAGTCATGTATTCGTCGTAGTTGCCGGGGTAGACGCGCAGCTCGCCATAATCCAGGTCCGCCATGTGGGTACAGACGCTGTTCAGGAAGTGACGGTCGTGAGAGATGATGACCATCGTGCTGTTGCGTGCGTTGAGCACCTTTTCCAGCCAGCGGATGGTGTTGATGTCGAGGTTGTTGGTCGGCTCGTCCAGCAGCATGATGTCCGGGTCGGCAAAGAGTGCCTGGGCGAGCAGCACACGCAGCTTCCAGCCGGGCGCGACCGCGCTCATCAGGCCGTAATGCTGCTCGACGGGGATGTCGAGGCCGAGCAGCAGCTCGCCCGCGCGCGATTCGGCGGTGTAGCCGTCCATCTCGGCGAACGCGCCCTCGAGTTCGGCCACTTTCATGCCGTCTTCCTCGCTCATCTCCGGCAGCGCGTAGATGCGGTCGCGCTCCTTCTTCACCTCCCACAGCTCGGCGTGGCCCATGATGACGGTGTCGATGACGGTGTAGTCCTCGAACGCGAACTGGTCCTGACGCAGCTTGCCGATGCGCTCGTTGGGGTCGAGCATGACGGTGCCGGAAGTCGGCTCCAGGTCGCCGCCGAGGATCTTCATGAAGGTGGACTTGCCGCAGCCGTTGGCGCCGATCAGGCCGTAGCGGTTGCCGTCGCCGAATTTGACGGAGATGTCTTCAAAGAGCGGCTTGGGGCCGAACTGCATGGTGATGTTGGCGGTAGAAAGCACGTTTTGGATTCCGAAAGAAGCGCTGCGAACAAAAAGGAAGGTGGAAACTTTACCGGAGAATCCGGTCGGACGGGGATTTGTGTGGATTAAGCCGCGCCTGGCGGGAGAAGCTTCATACCACGAGACACTTGGGTAGGCAGGGCGAGGTGTCGGGTTGAAAGAGGGTTGGGGCGCCCACCTCCTGTTTCAAGCCCCCTGGCAAGTTGCTGAAAAACGCCTTCCTGGTGTTTTTCAGCCTCACCGCGTCCGGCACATGCCCGGATGCGGCTCAAAAATCAAAAGCTTGCGCATTTGCTTTTTGAGCGGGACATCCCTGTCCCCGCCAGGCTCAGGGCTCGAGTTCGCTGACGTGCTCCAGCGTTGGCCAAAGGCGGGCCTGCTCCACGACCTTGCGCGCAATGCGGGTGACTTCCACCGTACAGCCGGACATCTCCAGGTGGACGCCCACGTCGGGCAATTCCTGCAGGTGCTCCAGGATCAGGCCGCTGAGGGTATTGGCGGTGTCGGTCGGCAGTTCGGTGCCGAGGCGCTTGTTGATCTCGCGCAGGGGCGTGGCGCCGTCGATCAGGTAGCTGCCATCCTCCTGCAACTGGATCTCCGGGCATTCCGCGGCCGGTTGCGAGGTGAATTCGCCGACGATCTCCTCGAGGATGTCTTCCAGGGTGACCAGGCCGAGAATGTCGCCGTATTCGTCCACCACCAGGCCCATGCGCTTCTTGGAGCGCTGGAAGTTGAGCAGCTGGGTGTGGAGCGAGGTGCCCTCGGGCACGTAGTAAGGCTCTTCGACCGAGCGCATGAAGGTCTTCAGGCTCAGCTCGCCCTTCTGCGCGATCGGCAGCAGGTGGCGCAGATTGACCGTGCCGGCGATCTGGTCGAGCGTGCCGCGATAGACCGGCAGACGGCTGTAGGGGGTGGAGCCGATGGTGTGCAGGATTTCGTCCCAGTCGGCCTCCAGGTCGATGCCCCCCATCTCCTGGCGCGACACCATGATGTCTTCCACCATGGCTTCCTCCAGGTCGAGGATGCCGATCAGCATGTCCCGGTAACGCTCCGAGACCAGTCCGCCGGTCTCGCCGAGCAGGGTGCGCAGCTCATCGTGCGACAGGCTGTGCCCGGCGGCCGAGCCGACCTTGACGCCGAACAGGCGCAGCAGGCCGTTGGCGAGCAGGCCGACCGCCCACACCAGCGGGCCGAGCACCTTCTGCAGACCGGTGTAGACATAGGCGGCGGGCCAGGCGATGCGCTCCGGGTGCAGGGCTGCCATGGTCTTGGGCGCGACCTCGCCGAACACCAGCAGGGCCAGGGTCAGGATGCCCGCCGCGATCGCGATGCCCGCCTCGCCGAACAGGCGCATGAAGATCACGGTGGCCAGCGTGGAGGCGAGCACGTTGACGAAGTTGTTGCCCAGCAGGATCAGACCGATCAGCTTGTCGGGGCGCTCCAGCAGGCGCTGGGCGAGACGCGCGCCACGGTGGCCCTCCTGCGCGAGGTGGCGCAGCCGGTAGCGGTTGAGGGTCATCAGCCCGGTTTCGGAACCGGAGAAGAAGGCGGACAGGAGAATCAGGGAAATGAGCGCGCCGATCAGCACGCTTAAGGGTATGGCGTCCAAAAGATTGAAAGGGTGATGGGTGTGCCGGAGATGATATTAGGAAAACGCTGAAAAATCAGCGTTCTCCGTTTGGGCTGGATCAGCCCCTATCGGGGACCGCTATGCAAGTCATTGATTCGCGGTTTCAGGGGATAGCGTTGCCGGTTCCGCCGGTCGAAAAATTCCTGGAATAGCGACTGTCAGCGCTCGCCTGCCTCAGCGCTGAATCCCCAATATCCACTCCAGCACGATCTTGCTGCCGAAATAGGCCAGCAGCAGCACGCCGAAGCCGCTGAGGGTCCACAGCACGGCGGTACGGCCGCGCCAGCCCATGAAGGCTCGGCCGAGCAGCAGCCCGCCGAAGACCGCCCAGGACACCAGGCTGAGCGCCGTCTTGTGCACCAGGTGTTGGGCAAAGATGTCTTCCAGGTACATGAAGCCGGTGATCAGCGCGAGGGTCAGCAGCACGAAGCCCGCGCCGATCAGGCGGAACAGCAGGGTCTCCATCTGCTCGAGCGGTGGCAGGACGCGGGAGAAGGCGACGGGACGGCGCTCGTGCAGGGCCCGGTGCTGGTTGGCGAGCAGGCCGGCCTGCAGGGCGGCCAGGGTGAACAGGCTGTAGGCGAGGATGGAGAGCAGGATGTGCACCTCCAGCGCGGGCTGGCTGCCGATGATATTGCGCGGCGCGGTCGGCCAGAGCAGCTGCGCGGCGAGGGCCAGCATGGTCAGTGGCAGGACCGGCAGGGCGAGATTCTCCAGCGGCTGGCGCACGCTGGACACCAGGACGATCAGCAGGCTTACCAGGCCCGACAGGGACAGCGCCTTGAGCACGCCCAGATCGATCCCGTCGGTGATGCAGACGCAGCTGCCCAGCGCCCCGGCATGCAGCAGCACACCGATGAAGGCCATGACCAGGGCCGCGCGCTTGTCTGGCGTTTCGCCCGCGCGCAGGCGCGGCAGGCGCCGCCAGAGCAGGACGACGGCGAGGGCATAGGCGATGAGGGAAGCGATTCCGAACCCGAGCGTGGCGGTCATAGGGGAATTCCTGAGCAAGGAACCCAGTTTATGACGCGATGACCGGGCCGGGCAACGGCAGGGCCTTGTCGGCGTTGAGAATGCCGGCCGGGTCGAAGACCTGCTTGATGCCGCGCATCAGGTCGATGGCGGTGGCCCCCAGCTCGCGGTCGATGAAGTCGCGTTTTTCCAGCCCCACGCCGTGCTCGCCGGAGAGGGTGCCGCCGAGCGCCAGGACCAGGGCGAAGACCTCATCCAGGCAGGCATGGGCGCGGTCCCATTCGCCGGGGGCGTCCGGATCGAGCAGCAGATTGACGTGGATGTTGCCGTTCCCCGCGTGGCCGAAGTTGATGATGGGAATGGCATGTGCGGTGGACAGCCGTTCCAGCCCGCCGATCAGTTCCGGGATGCGCGAGACCGGCACCACCACATCCTCGTTGATCTTCTTCGGCGCGACCTTGCGCAGGGCCGGGGAGAGCGCCTTGCGGGTGGCCCACAGCGATTCGACCTCGGCCTTGTCGCGGGCCTCGCGCCATTCCAGCAGGCCGTCCACCTCGGCGGCCTGGCGGATGGAGGCGATGGCCGGCTCCAGGCAGGCGGCCGGGCCGTCCACCTCGATCATCAGCATGGCGCGTGCTGCGCGCGGGAGGTCGGTATCGGTATGGCCGCGGATCATGTCCATCGCCGCGCCATCGATGAACTCCAGCGCGCAGGGGGTGACCGGCTGCGCCATCAGGCGGGCGACGGCGCGCGCGGCGCTGGACATGTCGGTATACAGGGCGCGGGCGGTGCGGATGGCTTCGGGCAGCGGGGTGAGCTTGAGCGTGGCCTCGGTGATGATCGCCAGGGTGCCTTCGGAACCGATCAGAAGGCGGGTGAGGTCGTAGCCCACCACGCCCTTGGTGGTGCGTGTTCCGGTGCGCAATTCGCGCCCGTCACCGGTGATGGCGCGCAGGCCGAGCACGTTGTCGCGCACCGTGCCGTATTTCACCGCGCGCGGTCCGGCGGAGTTGTAGGCAAGGTTGCCGCCGACCGTGCAGAACGCCGAGCTGGTGGGGTCGGGCGGCCAGAAGAAGCCGTGCGCGCGCGCGGCGGCCTGCACCTCGCCGTTGGTGACGCCCGGTTCGACCACCATCAGCCGATCGTCCGGGTTCACCTCGAGGATGCGGTTCATGCGCTCGAAGCTGAGCACCGCCCCGCCGTGGATGGGCACGGTCGCGCCAGTGGTGCCGGTGCCGCGTCCGCGCGCGATCAAGGGGATGCGCTGGGCATGGCAGGCCTGCACCACTGCCTGGACCTGGGCGTGGTCCGTGGCGTAGACGACCGCGTCCGGCAGGGCGTGGCGGCGGCTGTTGTCCATGCCGTAGGCCCACAGGGTGGCGTGTTCCGTGCTGACATGTTCGCCGCCGGCCGCCTTGCGCAGGGCTTCGAGCTGGGCCTCGCTCAGCATCAGGCCAGGCCCAGAAGGCGGTGGTCGAGGGCCTCGCACAGCGCATGCACGGCCGCCAGCGAGGCCTCATGCAGGATGGTCGGGTTCGAGGTGTCGAAGAAGATGACGCGATCCTCGGCGGTGAGCAGGCTGGTGAGGCTGTCGGGCATGGGGGCACCGAGCAGCATCAGACGCATGCTGTTGGCGCGCGCGCACTCGATCAGGGCCTCCAGACCCTTCTGCCGGCCGCCGGTCAGGGCAAGCAGGAGGTCGCCTGGCGAGGCCAGGCTGCCGATCTGCAGGGCGCAGACCGGGCCCTCGCCGGGGAGGGTGTGGAGCAGGACCACGGGCAGGCCGGGGCGCGGCTGGACGACTCCGTGCAGCAGCATGGTGGCGAGCTGTTCGGCCAGGGCCTCGGTTTCGCGTTGCGGGCACAGGAAGACCTTGTGGCCCTCCAGACAGGTGCCCAACAACAGTTCAACCGCCTCGGCCATGGTCGGGGCCGCGCTGTCGAGCAGCTGGCGCACATGATGGAGACGGTCGTTGGACAGGCGGCGGATCAGTTCGGGGAGGTCGCTCATGCAAAGGGGTCTTCAAACGCGTTGACCGCCCATTCTAGCGTGTCCTGCCCGTCGCCATGCGTAAGGGCGACCACATCGAAGCGGCAGGGACGCGTGGCGTGTTCCGGATGGCGGCCGAGAAACACCCGGGCAGCGGTCAGCAGCCGCTGCTGCTTGGCGAGGGAGACGCTCTCCAGAGCGCCGACCAGTCCGCCCGCCGCCCGGCTGCGGACCTCGACGAACACAAGCGTGGCGCCGTCGAGCATCACCAGGTCGATTTCACCGCCACGGGCTCGGACATTGCGCGCAACCATCCGCAGCCCACGCCGCTCGAGGTGTTCGAGGGCATGTTGTTCGCCCGCCTGGCCCCGTCGTTGCGCCGGGGTTCGATGCTCGCTCAAGGCAGGAGGGCATCCATGGGGTGGGCCAGGCCAGCGCGGAACACCGCCCAGGCGGGGGTGCGGTGAATCCGGCCGCTGGACTCCAGACGCAACTCGCCGGTCTGGCCGCGCAACTTGCCCCTGGTCTTGAGCTCATCAAGCCGGCTGGCGAGCAGGTAGGCGTCATAGCCCAGGGCGAAGAGACGCGGCTGGCCGCTGAGAACCGCCTGTTCGAAGCGGGTGGAATCCGTTTGGCCGGGGCGCTTGGCATAGCCCAGGATGAGCGGCATGTCGCAGAAATAGAGTCCGTCCTTGCTGCGGTCGGAGGCCGGCTTGGGCGCTCCCTCGTAGACGTGCGAGGTGGCGAGGATGGGCAGGTTGCCCGCACCCTCGGCGCGCAGTACCGGCACCCAATGTTGCGCATCGCGCGCTCGCGCCACCAGGAACAGGGCGTCCGCATCCTCACGCATGGCCGGGCTGCCGTTCAGGGGGTTCGGCTGCGTTTTCAGCAGCAGCTGTGCCTGGGCATTCCAGGCGCTGGACTGGTTGCCGTAGCGCATGACATCCACCACCCGACCGCCGCCCGCGGTGAGGCGCTCACTGAAGGCCTTGAGCATGCGTTCGCCGAGGGCGTCGGAGGGGGCCAGCACGAGCGCGCGCAGGCTGCCCTGGGCGAGCAGGCGCGCAGCCGTTGCCTCGGCCTCGTCTTCCGGCGGCAGGCCGAACTGGATCAGGTTGGGACTGGTGGCTGCCGCATTCTCGAGCGTGTTGAGGGCGATCACTGGCACCTGGGGCTGGAGCATGCCAAGGGCCTGCACGGTCTCGCGGTCGAGCGGGCCGATGATGCGCGTGGCGCCCTGGGCGATGGCTTCGTCCATGTTCCTGCGAAAGGCTTCGGGGTCGGTCAGGCTCGGGTATTCGCGCACCGGCAGGGCAGTCTCGCCGGCCTCCTGGCTGGCCAGCATGACGCCGGCGCTGATCGCGCGTGCCGCATCGGCCAGGCGCGGATCCTGGGAGAGGATCAGGGCGACATGCGGAACGATGAGAGGTACGCGCAGGGCGGCGTCACGCAACAGGCGCTCGAAAATGACGGCCAACAGCGGATGGGAGGGATGACTCTGACGCCATGTCATCAGTTTGTCTGCACCGTCGCGATCGGCCTTGACCAGTTGCAGCCAGCCGCCGAGGTTGGGGTCCATGATCTCGAGCAGGGCCTGGTCGAAAGCCGCCTGCTCCATTCCCTGGAGCAGGCCAAGGATCGCGTTCTGGTTGGCCTCGCGGCGCTCGCCAGTGAGCAGGGTGTCGAGCACGATGCGTTGTCGCGCGGCGTCCAGCAGACGTCGTTCGGACGCCAGGGCGCTGGCGATCAGGTCCAGGCGGCGCTCGGCCTCGGCCTGGGCGAGAGGGGCCGGGATATCCTGCAGCAGGCGGATGGCGTCGGCGGTTCGTCCTTGCTGCAGGGCCTCGAAACCAAGCACGATGTGTTCGCGGCGCGGTTCGAAGCGGGCCCAGCCGGCGCGGTTCGCGCTCTTGTCACGCAGATAGCCGAGCGCGTTCTGTAGCTTGTTGGCGTCGATCAGGATTTCGATGGCACGCAGTTGCAGATGCGCCTGTTCATGCGGCGGCGAGGCCTCCGCCTTGCGCCACAGGGCACTCGCAAGTCTGACCGGGTCCTGGCTGCGCTCGGCCTCGATCAGCGCCTGGTCGAGCGCTGGATCGGGGCGTTGCACCTGGGGGGCGCAGGCCGTCAGCAGACCGGTCATGAATACGAGGGCGAGCACGTGCCCGCGAAGCAGTCCTGTCACAGCGGTTTTCCTTGTTCGTCTTCAGCGGGCTAGAGTATAGCCCAGTCCATTTCTATATCAGGGGCAGCTTATGCCGTCTGGCGTCTTGTATGTTGTCGCCACGCCGATTGGCAATCTTGGCGACTGGAGCCCGCGTGCCCGCGAGGTCCTGGCCGGGGTCGACCTGATCGCCGCCGAGGATACCCGGCACAGTCGCAAACTGATGCAGCATTTCGGGATAACCACCCCGCTGACGGCCATGCATGCGCACAACGAGCAGCAGCGTGTCGAGGATCTGATCGAGCGTCTGCGCGGTGGCCGGAATATTGCGCTGATCAGCGACGCGGGCACGCCGCTGGTGAGCGATCCTGGCTTTCCCCTGGTGCGCGCCGCCTTGCAGGCCGGTATCCGGGTCTCGCCCATTCCGGGCGCGAGCGCGGCGATGGCAGCCTTGTCGGTTTGTGGCCTGCCGAGCGACCGTTTCGTGTTCGAGGGCTTCCTGCCGGCACGCTCCTCGGCGCGCAAGGCCCGACTGCAGGCGCTGGCGGACGAAACCCGCACGTTGATCTTTTACGAGGCGCCGCATCGATTGCTTGAGTCCTTGCGCGACATGACGGAAGTGCTGGGTGCGGCTCGTCCGGCCACGCTGGCGCGGGAAATCACCAAGACCTACGAAACGATTCGGCAGGATGAACTGGCGGTCCTGGCCGAGTGGGTGGAGCAGGATGAAGACCAGCAGCGTGGCGAGTGCGTCATCCTGGTGCAGGGCGCGGAGCCTGTGGTCAAGGCTGCGGCCGGGGTCAGCGAGGAAACCTTGCTCCGCAGTCTTCTGGTGCATGGGGTGTCGGTCAAAAGCGCGTCAGCCATTGCGGCAGACGTGCTCGGGGGGAGCAAGAAGACCTATTACCAAGCCTGTCTTGAACTGCAGAAAGAGGAATGAAAAAGGCCCCGATCGGGGCCTTTGTTTTTGTTGCCTGTTAAATCGCGTTTGAACGCAGGCAAGTCAGTGCATCAGCGAATCAGGAAGTCTTCCAGGCGCGCGCCCTGATCCAGGCGCTCGCGCAGCCATACCGGCTTCTGGCCGCGGCCGGTCCAGGTCTGCTCGCTATTGTCCGGGTTGCGGTATTTAGGCGCGACCTTGGTGCCGCTGGTGGAGCGCTTGGCGCCTTTGTCCAGACCTACCAATTCGGCTACGGAGATGCCGAGGGCTGCGGCGGTCTGCTCGACCTGGCGACGCAGTTCGCTGGCGCGTTTGGCCTTGTTCTGACGAATGGTGGCCTGGGCGCGCTTGGTCAGTTCTTCCAGTTCTTCAATGCTGAATTGGCTCAGATCAATCGAGTCAATATTCATGATGGTTTCCTTTGGTTTAACACGTGGAGGTGACTTGCGAATTGGATTCTATGCAAAGAACTGGGGTTATGAAAGTTTTTGTAATTTTTAATGAGCGAAAACCTGATTCCGCGCAAAAAGCCACTCGCCTGTTTCATCCATGTTCTCGATCATTTCCATGGTATTGAGGACAACGCCATCCTCGGCGCGCAGCCTTTCCCTCTCTAGCCATGTCGAAACTTCCGTTTCATGGATACCCTGCAGGCGGGCGCAGGTCAGCAGGTGGGTAATGGCCATGCGATGGTTTTCCGCATGGCGCGTCAGTTCACTGGACAACCCTTCGAGGATAGCAAGCACGGCGGCGGCCACGCGGGCAGCCCCGGGTTGTGCCTTCTGCTCCTCGCGCATGAACAGCCAGGCCTGAGCGTTGATGAGGCCTTCCATCGGCCCGCGCAGGGCGAGAAGCAGCCACATCGCCTGCCAGACCGCGTCGCGCCGTTTCTGGGTATGGCCGATCTGGAACAGAGTGCGGGCGAGCTCGCCCCACAGTCCGGCACGGGCAAGGGCGTCGATGGCTTCCTGGCGCAGCGAGCCTTCCGCTTCCTCCTGGCCTTCATCCTTGGCGATGGCAGCCAGTTCCAGCAGGGCGCGCGCTTCCTCCTCGGGGCTTTCCGCCAGGCGGGCGACCTCGATCACGGTCAGCCACTTGTCGGCCGACTGGGTGTTGTCGCCCATCTCGCGGGCCAGGCGGGCGAGGGCGATCTCGCAGCGCAGTCGCGCGCCGGCATCGCCGAGTTGCTCGTGCAGCCCGGCGGCTTGTTCCATCGCCTGCCAGGCGCGCAAGGTCTTGCCCTGTTCGAAGCAAAGGGTGCCGAGGTGCTCCAGCATGTCGGCCTGCAACAACCTCATGTCCTCGTCCCGGGGCTGGCCGAGTTGCCTGAGGGCCTGCTCAAGCTGCGCGATGGCCTCCAGCGGCCGGCCAAGCGCGTGCTCCGCAAGGGCGAGGGTGTGCAGCAGGGCAAAGTCCGGGCCGAGTACCAGCGCCTGTTGTGCGACGGTGCAGGCATCCTCGGCCCGCCCGGCACCGAGCAGGGTGTAGGCGAGGTGATCCGCGGCCTCGAAAGCGATGTCCTGCTGGCCAGCTTCAATGGCGTGCGCGAGCAGGGCGCGCTGGCCGGCCTCATCAAGGGAGCCTGCGCGCAGGGCCTGGAGTTGGGTGTCGATGGTCATGATGGATACCGAGGATCTGCCGGCAAAATCTGGGCAGGTTTCAGGGTTGGAAAGGTGGCCGAAAGGCCGCATGGTATCATCCGAAGACTTTCCATCCCTGCCCTGAGCCCGCCCGAGCGCGGGTGAGAGTGAATCCATGAATACCGTTCCTGCCCATCATTCCGCCTTTGTATTCAAACGCCGCCAGTGGATCGAGGCGTTGCAATTGCACGTCGATGAATTCGAGCATCCTGCCACCGGCGCGCGTCATTTCCATCTGGCGGCGCAGGACAACAACAATGTATTCCTTGTCGGCCTGCGCACCGTGCCGCAGGATTCGACCGGCGTGGCGCATATTCTTGAACACACCGCGCTGTGCGGCAGTGAGCGTTTCCCGGTACGCGACCCATTCTTCATGATGACGCGCCGCTCGCTGAATACTTTCATGAATGCGTTTACCTCCAGCGACTGGACCGCCTATCCCTTCGCCAGCCAGAACAAAAAGGATTTCATGAACCTGCTGGACGTGTATCTCGATGCGGTGTTCTTCGCCCGCCTTGATGCGCTGGATTTCGCCCAGGAAGGCCATCGGGTCGAATTCGCCAGGGCGGACGATCCGGAAAGCGAGCTGGTCTTCAAGGGCGTGGTGTTCAACGAGATGAAGGGTGCGATGAGCAACCCGGTAAGCACGCTCTGGCAATCGCTCACCAAGCACGTCTATCCGACCGTCACCTACCATCACAACAGCGGCGGAGAGCCGGAGGCGATCCCGGATCTGACTCACGAGCAGTTGGTGGCGTTCTACAAGCGCCACTACCACCCTTCCAATGCGGTGTTCATGACTTACGGCGACATCCCGGCCGCCGAACTCCAGGCCATGTTCCAGGACAAGGCGCTGGCACGCTTCCAGAAGATCGACCCGAATACCACGGTGCCGGCTGAACAGCGTTATACCGAGCCCAAGGCGGTGACCGAATCCTATGCGGTGGAAGGCGAGACGGCTGACAAGACCCACATCGTGGTCGGTTGGCTGCTGGGCGAGAACGCCGATCTTGAAGGCCTGCTTGAGGCGCAACTGCTGTCCGGCGTGTTGCTCGACAACAGTGCCTCGCCGCTGATGCAGGCGCTGGAGACCACCAGGCTTGGCAGCGCGCCATCGCCGCTGTGCGGGCTGGAGGATTCGCAGAAGGAGATGCTGTTCGCCGCCGGAGTCGAGGGCTCCAATCCCGAGCACGCCGGCTCGGTCGAGCAGCTCGTCCTCGATGTGCTGCACAAGGTGGCCGAAGAGGGCGTGCCGCTGGCGATGGTCGAGGCGGTGCTGCACCAACTCGAACTCTCGCAGCGCGAGATCACCGGCGATTCCTATCCCTACGGCCTGCAACTGATCCTCCATGCGCTTCCCGCCGCCATCCATGACGGCGACCCGGTTGCCCTGCTGGACCTGGAGCCGGTGCTGGCTCGTCTGCGCGCGCGCATCCAGGATCCCGAGTACATCAAGGGCCTGGTAAGCCGCCTGCTGCTCGACAACAAGCATCGCGTGCGTCTGGCGCTGGTGCCGGACACCGGGCTGTCCGCGCGCAAGGTCGAGGCGGAAAAGGTCCGTCTGGAACTGATGAAGGCCGGCATGAGCGAGGCCGACAAGCAGGCCGTGATCGAACAGGCCAAGGCGCTGCTGACGCGCCAGGCGCAGCAGGACGATCCGGAGATCCTGCCTCGGGTGACGCGCCAGGACATTCCCGGCACCCTCGACATCCCCGTGCCCGCCAAGGTGGACGAGGGTACGCGCCGCACCACCTGGTATGACGCCAGCACCAACGGCATCGTCTACAGCCAGGTGGTGATGCCGATGACGGCCTTGTCGGACGACGAGTTGGCCTTGCTGCCCTTCGTCACCGGCATGATCAGCGAGGTCGGTGCCGGCGAGCACGACTACCTGACCATGCAGCAGCGCCTGTCCGCCGCCACCGGCGGGATCGGCGCCTATGCTTCGGTGCGCGCACACCTTGACGACGAGCAGCAGACCCGCGGTTACATGGTCCTCTCCGGCAAGGCCCTGGCGCGCAACGGCGCCGCCCTGCAGGGCCTGATGCGCGAGGTGCTGGAAACCGCCCGCTTCGATGAGCTGCCGCGCCTGCGCGAACTGGTCGCCCAGACCCGTTTCGCGCGCGAACAGGGCGTCACCTCCGCCGGTCACAGCCACGCGATGGCGATTGCCGCCTCGCGCCTGTCGCCTTCCGCGCGCCTGGCTCATCGCTGGAGTGGTCTGCAGGGCCTGCAGAGCCTCAAGGCCTTGGACGACGGTCTGGATGAGGTGGCAAGCCTGGCGTCCTTCGCTGAACGTCTGGGTGCGCTGCATCGCAAGCTGCTCGAGGCCCCGCGCGAGTGGCTGATGGTGGCCGAGGGTCGCAGCTTCGCCGCGCTGGCCGAGGCCCAGGCCGCGACCTGGGGCGAGGCTGCCGCGGGCGTGTCCGCGGTGGCCCTGCCCGGCGTTCGCGCGACCACCCGCGAGGCCTGGCTGACCAACACCCAGGTGCATTTCTGCGCCAAGGCCTACCCGGCGGTACCGGTCGACCATCCCGATGCCGGTCCGCTCGCCCTGCTGGGCGCCTACCTGCGCAACGGTTTCCTGCACCGGGCGATCCGTGAGCAGGGCGGGGCCTATGGCGGCGGTTCCAGCTACGACCCGGAATCCGCGAGTTTCCGCTTCTTCTCCTACCGCGACCCGCGCCTGTCCGACACCCTCGCCGACTTCGACCGCGCCATTGACTGGCTGCATGGCGAGGGCCACAGCGCGCAGGCGCTGGAAGAAGCCCTGCTGTCGGTCATCTCCAGCATCGACAAGCCGGGATCACCCGCGGGCGAGGCGAAGAAGGCCTTCCACAACGCCCTGCATGGAGCCACGCCAGAGCGCCGCATGGCCTACCGAGCGCGACTGCTGGATGTCACCCTGGACGACCTGCGCCGCGTGGCCAGCCAGTACCTGAAGCCGGAGCAAGCCAGCATCGGCGTGCTCACCCACGCTGGCGCACGCGCGGAGGCCGAGGGGCTGGGGCTGGCGATAGAACAGGTCTGACAGTTTTAGACCAAATACGAAGGGGGCCCAGGCCCCCTTTCTTATTTCGTCCCCTTCAGCTTCTGAAACAGGGGATGAGCGAGCAGCAATTCACGCGCCGCAGCGCGCAGAGCATCGACATCCTCCGCCGGGAGAGTGAGCGCGGTGGGCAGCGCCCGCAGATGAGCGCGCCGCTCGGGGTCCTTCAGCAGATCGGTGTTGATATTGATGACCTCGATCTCGATGCCGTGCTGTGCCCAGGTTTGCTTGATGGCATCCAGGCGCGCGAGCGTGCGCTGGTTCGCGTTCACAACGGGGATGTCCAGCGTGGCCTTGAACACGGCTTCGGTGGGCGGTACGCGGCCAGTCCGTTCCCACCGCTTGTCGATCGGAGTTGAGGCGTCGGTCAGGATAATGAGGATCCGTCGCGTCGCGGGATAACCGGCCTGTCGCATGACGTTGCGGGGGTCCGGATCCGCCTTGGCGCCATCGAGCAGCAGCCCGAGGCCGAGGTTGTCGTTCACCCCACCGTCGATCAGATGCATGTAGCAGCCGCCGGTTTCCCTGGCGATCAATTCCGCATCCATGTCTTCTGGCCAGGCGAGAGTCAGGCAATCGGTGTACTGGTAATCACGAAGCACGATCGGGGTGAAAAGGACCGGCACCGCGGAAGAAGCTGCCACTGCACGGCCAACACTGATGCTGTCCGGGCGGGTGTTCAAGGCGGCGAGCTGGTTGGGTGTGAAAGCAAACTGCGTGCCGCGAGTCATGCGGGTCGCATTGATCAGGATGCGCGGTTTGCCGTTGTTGAAGAGTTGCTGCATCGATGCGCCGTCGAACAGCGCTCGGTCGTAGTACTCCGCCAATACGTCGGAGCGTCCGAAATAGGCCGAGGTGATGCGGGACAGGTTTTCCGTCTTCAGCAGTTCGTTGGTCAGGTCGGCTTCGATGTCACGCTTGAGAAAGCGGTGCTCGAAGTCGCTGAACAGGCGCTTGCTGTACAGACCATAGTAGGCCGCGACAAAGCTTCCTCCGGACACCGAGGAAATAATGTCGACTTCCTCAAGCGCGTTACGCGCCTCGCCATCTCGCATGATCTGCTGGCCGGCCAGCGTTTCGAGCACGCCATAGGCCAGTGCGGCGGCACGGGTGCCACCTCCGGAAAAGCTCAGCACAAGCAGGAGGTCGTCATGATCCTGGATGCCGGCACGCGCCTCATTCGTGATCGACGGCGCGTCATCGGCCGGACGGTTGAGCGGGTAGTGCGCGTTGCTGGCACAGCCGGACAAGGCAAGCAGCCATGCGGCAAGGAGCCAACGAGATGTCATGGAAAAGGATGCGTGCATCTGAAATCCCATCCTGAGGCGAAGGGCAAATGCAGGAGAAAAAGGTGGGGTGATCGATGGGGCTCGAACCCACGACAACCGGAATCACAATCCGGGGCTCTACCAACTGAGCTACGACCACCATAAAGACATGGCGCACCCGGCAGGACTCGAACCTGCAACCCTCGGCTTAGAAGGCCGATGCTCTATCCGGTTGAGCTACGGGCGCAGTAGAGACGGTAAGTATTTCCAACGTGGTCGGGGAGGAGGGATTTGAACCCCCGACACCCTGGTCCCAAACCAGGTGCGCTACCAGACTGCGCTACACCCCGGATCGGATTTACTTGCCGAGCTTGCGAGCCGCGCATATTAGCGGCAGCGTGCTCCTGCGTCAATGATTCTCTTTGATGCCTTGGCGCAGCAGGGCGAGGGTGGCTTCCACGCGGAGGATAGCATCGCGCAACGAACCCGAGGCGACGGCAGCTTCACCCTCCGTGCCTTCCAATTGCTGGCGCGCGCCGCTGATGGTGAAGCCTTGGTCGTAGAGCAGGCTGCGGATGCGGCGGATCAGCTCGATCTCCTCCCGCTGGTAGTAGCGCCGGTTGCCGCGCCGTTTGACCGGGGAGAGCTGTGGGAACTCCTGTTCCCAGTAGCGAAGCACATGCGGCTTGACGGCGCACAGCTCGCTGGCTTCGCCGATGGTGAAGTAACGCTTGCCCGGAATGGTGGGCAATTCGTCCAGATCGTCAGGCCGTTTCCGCGCTTGCATGCTCTTCGACCAGCGACTTGAGTTTCTGGCCGGCGCGGAAAGTCACCACGCGGCGGGCGGTGACCGGGATCATCTCGCCGGTCTTGGGATTACGGCCGGGGCGTTCGTTCTTGTCCCGCAGGTGGAAGTTGCCGAAGCCGGACAGCTTCACGTCCTCGCCTTGGGCAAGGGCGTTGCGGATCTCGTCGAAGAACATCTCGACCAGGTCCTTGGCCTCGCGTTTGTTGAGACCGAGTTCCTCGTAGAGGCGTTCGACCATGTCGGCCTTGGTCAGCGCCATGCGTTACGTCCTCAGGGTAATGCCAAAACGGGATTGCAGGCGGGCCAGCATGGCCGCGATCAGCGTTTCCACGTCACTCTCGCCAAGAGTGCGCTCGTTATCTTGCAAAATCAAGCGGATAGCGATGCTTGCGAAGGTATCAGGTACGCCCTGGCCGCGATAGACGTCGAACACCTCGACATCGCGCAGGAAGGCGGGGGCCTCTTTGCGCATGGAGGCCAGGACCTCGGCTGCATTAACGGCATCCGGCACCAGCAAGGCAAGGTCGCGGCGGATGACGGGGAAGCGCGAGACGGCTGTGTAGCGCGGCACGCGGCGCTGGAGAAGGGCGCCCTGGTGCAGTTCGAACAGGAAGACCTTGCCCGGCAGGTCGAGCGCCTTCTCCAGGCTGGGATGGAGCAGGCCGGCCCAGCCGAGTTCTTCGCCGTCCAGCAGCAGGCGGGCGGAGACGCCTGGATGCAGGGCTGGATGCTCCGCACGGGTCCACTGAACGCGCGCCTTCAGGCTGCCGAGCTCGAGCAGGGCCTCGGTGTCGCCCTTGAGATCGAAGAAATCGGTCTTGCGCGCCTTGTCGCCCCATTGCTCGGGCAGGGCGTCGCCAAACACCAGCCCCGCGATCATCGGCTCCTGCTTCAGACCGTCGGCCGAGGGCACGAAGCGCAGGCCGGTCTCGAACAGGCGGGCGCGGGTCTGCTGGCGATTCAGATTGTACTGGAGGGTGTTGATCAGGCCGGCCCACAGGGTGGTGCGCATGGCCGACATCTCGCTGGAGATGGGGTTGGCGAGTACCAGCGGGGCCAGGTCCGGGGTCAGCATTTCCAGCAGCGGGGCATCGACGAAGCTGTAGGTGATGACCTCGCGATAGCCCAGACTGACCATACGGTCACGCAAGGTGTCGAGGCTCAGACGGTCTTCCGGGCGTGCCTCGATCGCGAGCGGCGCGATTGGCAGGCGAGCTGGCAGGTTGCGGTAGCCGTGCAGGCGGACCAGCTCTTCGATCAGGTCCACCTCGATGGATATGTCGTGACGATGGCTGGGCGGGGTGACCGTCCAGCCCTCCGCCGAGGACTCGATCCGCATGCCGAGGCGGGCCAGGATGGCCTCGATTTCTTCATCGGCCAGGGTGAAGCCGAGGACGCGCTCGATCCGCGCACGGCGCAGGGTGATGGGCGAGCGGGCGGGCAAATGTGTGGCGCTGGTCTGCTCGATCACTGGGCCCGGGATGCCGCCGTACAGTTCGCACAGCAGTTGCGTGGCACGCTCCATGGCAATGCGCGGCAGTTCGGGATCGGTGCCGCGCTCGAAACGGTGGGAGGCATCGGTGTGCAGACCCAGGCGGCGGGCACGGCCGGCGATGATGTCCGGGGTGAAGTAGGCGCTTTCCAGCACGATGCGGGTGGTGCCGGTCTTGACGCCGGAGTCCAGACCGCCGATCACGCCGGCCATGGCGACCGGGCCGCTGGCATCGGCAATGACCAGCATATCGGCTTCGAGCTTCAGTTCCTTGCCATCCAGACCGGTCATGGTTTCGCCGGCGTGGGCCTGGCGCACATCGAGCCCGCCGTTGAGCTTGTCGATGTCGAAAGCGTGCAGTGGCTGACCAAGTTCCAGCATCACATAGTTGGCGACGTCAACGATCGGGTGGATCGGACGCAGGCCGGAACGGCGCAGCCGCTCGCACATCCACAGCGGGGTGGCGGCGTCGGCGGCCAGGCCTTCAATGACCCGGGCGCAGTAGCGCGGGCTGGCCTCCGGGGTGCTGACGCTGACCTCGATGACGGCCTCACTGGCGGGCGCGACCGGAGCCAGCGCCGGACCGCCGAGGGGAAGCCCGTTCTGCGCGGCGGTTTCGCGCGCAAGGCCAAGGATGCTCAGGCAGTCGCCGCGGTTGGGGGTCATGCCCAGTTCGAGCACGTGGTCGTCCAGGTCCAGCCAGGCGCGGAAGTTGGTGCCGGCCGGGGCGTCGGCGGGCAGTTCGAGCAGGCCGTCGTTGTAGCCGTCCAGGCCCAGCTCGGAGGCGCCGCAGAGCATGCCGAAGGATTCGATGCCGCGCAGCTTGGCCTGCTTGATGTTCAGACCGCCCGGCAGTTCGGCGCCGACGCGGGCGAACACCGCCATCAGGCCCGCGCGCGCGTTGGGGGCGCCGCAGACGACCTGGACCGGTGCGCCGCTGCCGTCATCGACCTGGCAAATGCGCAGCTTGTCGGCATCCGGGTGCTGCTCGGCGGAGAGAATGCGGGCTACGACCACGCCGGAGAAGGGGGGCGCAGCGGGCTCCAGCGCATCCAGTTCCAGTCCGGCCATGGTCAGCTGTGCGCCGAGTTCTTCGGAGGTGAGCGCGGGGTTGACCCACTCGCGCAGCCAGTTTTCGGAAAAACGCATCGCGGTTGTCCCTTGAGGTGTCCGGTTTTACTCCGTCATCGCGGGCTTTCGCCAGCTTCGCGTTCGGAGGGTAACGACGTGGCGATCCATGGTGCGTTGATTGTGCATTGGTTCTGGATTGCCTCGCTGCGCTCGCGATGACGGGGTGAGGTGGGTGTTCAGGCGAATTGTTCGAGGAAGCGCTGGTCGTTCTCGAAGAACAGGCGCAGATCGTCGATGCCGTAGCGCAGCATGGTCAGGCGCTCGATGCCCAGGCCGAAGGCAAAGCCCTGGTAGCGCTCGCTGTCGATGCCGACGTGGGCTAGTACGTTCGGATGCACCATGCCACAGCCGCCGATCTCCAGCCAGCCGTCGTTCCAGCTCATGTCCATCTCGGCGGAGGGCTCGGTGAACGGAAAAAAAGACGGGCGGAAACGTACCTGCAGATCGTCGCGTTCGAAGAAGCGTTGCAGGAACTCCTGCACCACGCCCTTGAGGTGGGCGAAGCTGACTTGCTCGTCCACCCACAGGCCCTCGATCTGGTGGAACATGGGCGAGTGGGTGGCGTCCGAGTCGCAACGGTAGACCCGACCCGGCGCGATCACCCGCAGCGGGGGTTGCTGCTGTTCCATGGCACGGATCTGGACCGGCGAGGTGTGGGTGCGCAGCAGGGTGTGGGCGTCGAAATAGAAGGTGTCGTGCATCGCCCGCGCGGGATGGCTTTCCGGGATGTTCAGCGCGGTGAAATTGTGGAAATCGTCCTCCACTTCGGGGCCTTCGGCGACGCTGAAGCCGAGCTGGCCGAGCAGGTCCTCGACGCGGCGGAGGGTCAAGGTCACCGGGTGCAGGCTACCCATCGCCTGGCCGCGGCCGGGCAGGGTGATGTCCACCGCCTCGCGCGCCAGGCGCTCGGCCAGTTGCGCGGCCTCCAGCGCCTGCTTGCGTCCTTCAAGGGCCTGCTCAAGCTTTTGGCGCAGGGCATGCAGGGCGCCGCCCTGGCTGCGTTTCTCGTCCGGGGAGAGCTTGCCCAGGCCCTTCATGGCCTCGGTCAGCATGCCCTTCTTGCCGAGGAATTGGACGCGGATGGCATCCAGCGCGGGCAGATCGGGGCTGGCGGCCACCTCGGGCAGCGCGGCATCGATGGCCGCGCCGATGAATGGCAGATCGATGGTCGTGTCGGCGCTCATGCGGACTATACCTGCGTTTAGGCTGCGTTTTGACTGAATTCGGGCTGATGAAAGAGGACCCTCGGGCCGCGATCCGCTTTCATCAGCCGAAAGACAAAAAAGGGGTGGCCCATGGGCCGCCCCTTCTTGATCCTTACACGCGCGGTACTCAGGCGGCGAGTGCGCCCTTGGCCTTCTCGGCCAGGGCAGCGAAGGCGGCCTTGTCGTGGATGGCGATGTCCGCCAGGACCTTGCGGTCGATCTCGATGGCAGCCTTCTTCAGGCCGTTCATCAGGCGGCTGTAGGACAGGCCGTTGTTGCGGGCCTCGGCGTTGATACGCACGATCCACAGAGCGCGGAACTGGCGCTTCTTCTGACGGCGGTCGCGGTAAGCGTACTGGCCGGCCTTGATGACGGCCTGCTTGGCGACGCGGAAGGTACGTGACCGGGCGCCGTAATAGCCTTTGGCCTTGGCGAGAATCTTCTTGTGCTTGGCGCGGGCGGTTACGCCACGTTTAACTCGTGCCATGTGTGGTCTCCTTAACTAAGGCCTGGATCAGGCGTAGGGCAGCAGGCGAGTGATGCCTTTGACATCGCTCTCGTGAACATAGACCGGGGCGCCCAGTTGACGCTTGGTCTTGCTGCTCTTCTTGGTCAGGATGTGACGCATGAACGCGCTACCGCGCTTGAAGCCGCGCGCGGTCTTCTTGAAGCGCTTGGCCGCGCCGCTGTTGCTCTTGATCTTGGGCATCGTTTCGACTCCAGTTTCAATGTTTAAAAATCCCGTGGCGCCGGAGCGTCAGCGCTTCAGGGCTCGGTGGATCATCCTCGGGATGAGCCGCCATCAAAAACGCCCCTTTGGAGGGGCGTCGGAGTGATCGCCTGTACTCGCAATCAATGCTTGCGCGGGGCGATCACCATGACCATTTGCCGGCCTTCGAGCTTGGGGCGCTGCTCGACGACCGCGAGGTCGCCAAGATCCTGCTCGATCCGGTCATACATCTGCATGCCGATATCTTGGTGGGCCATCTCACGACCGCGGAAGCGGAGGGTGATCTTGGCCTTGTTGCCTTCTTCCAGGAAGCGGATGACGTTGCGCAGCTTGACCTGGTAGTCGGCCTCTTCGGTGCCGGGGCGGAACTTGACTTCCTTGACCTCGATCGTCTTCTGCTTCTTCTTGGCCTCGTTCGCCTTCTTCTGCTGCTGATAGCGGAACTTGCCGTAGTCCATGATCTTGCACACGGGCGGTGAGGCCTGTGGCGAGATCTCGACCAGGTCCAGTTCCGCTTCCTCCGCCATGCGCAGGGCGTCATAACGGGAAACAATGCCGACCTGGTTGCCTTCGGCGTCGATCAGGCGGACTTCGCGGGCGGTAATTTCCGAGTTCAGGCGCGGCTCGTCGTCTTTCTTGTCACGCCCAGGAGGTGCAAAAGCGATGTTGGTATCCTCGGTTTCTCAATCAAATCAGCGTCGTGCCGTCAGTGCCGCTGGGCGACTTCATCCCGCAGCTTGGCGAGGAAGTCTTCCAGGCTCATGCTGCCGAGGTCTTCGCCCGTACGGGTGCGTACGGCAACTTGACGCTGCTCCACTTCACGATCCCCGATCACTGCAAGATAGGGGATGCGCTGCAAGGTTAATTCGCGGATTTTAAAGCCAATCTTCTCATTGCGCAAATCCGCGCGTGCCCGGAAGCCCGCATCGCGCAGGGCTTTCTCGACCTCCCGGACGAACGGAGCATGCCGATCGGTGATGCCCATGACGGCGGCTTGTTCCGGGGCGAGCCAGAGCGGGAACTGGCCGGCGTAGTGCTCGATCAGGATGCCGACGAAGCGCTCGAGGCTGCCGAGGATGGCGCGGTGAACCATCACCGGGGTCTTCTTGCTGCCGTCCTCGGCCACGTATTCGGCGTCCAGGCGGTTGGGCATGGAGAAGTCGACCTGGATGGTGCCGCACTGCCAGTTGCGGCCAATGCAGTCTTTCAGGGTGAATTCGATCTTCGGCCCGTAGAACGCGCCCTCGCCAGGTTGCAGGCGGTAGTCGAGGCCGCGTGCTTCGAGCGACTTGGCGAGCGCGTCCTCGGCCTTGTCCCAAAGCTCGTCGGAGCCCACGCGCTGCTCCGGGCGGGTGGAGAGGGCGAGGGTGATGTCGCTGAAGCCGAAGGTGCTGTAGACGTCGAAGGTCTGCTCGATCAATGAGGCGACTTCGTCCTGCAGCTGCTCCTCGGTGCAGAACACGTGCGCGTCATCCTGGGTGAAGCGGCGTGCGCGCATCAGGCCGTGCAGGGTGCCGGACGGCTCGTTGCGGTGCACGGTGCCGAACTCGGCGATGCGGAAGGGCAGGTCGCGGTAGCTCTTCAGGCCCTGGTTGTATACCTGCACGTGGCCCGGGCAGTTCATCGGCTTGATCGCGTAGTCGCGGCCCTCGGTGTGGGTGGCGAAGATCATGTGGCCGAACTTGTCCCAGTGGCCGGACTTCTCCCACAGCGAGCGGTCGAGCACCTGCGGGGTGTTGACCTCGAGGTAGTCGTACTTGGCCAGGTGGTTGCGCATGTAGCCCTCCACCTGACGGAACAGGCGCCAGCCCTTGTCATGCCAGAACACCATGCCCGGCGCCTCTTCCTGGAAGTGGAACAGGTCGAGCTGCTTGCCGATCCGGCGATGGTCGCGCTTCTCGGCCTCTTCCATGCGGTGGAGGTATTCGTCCAGCTCCTTCCTGGTGGCGAAGGCGACGCCGTAGATGCGCGAGAGCATCGCGTTGTTGGAATCGCCGCGCCAGTAGGCGCCTGCCACCTTGGTCAGCTTGAACGCGCCGAGGTGCCCGGTGGAGGGCACGTGCGGGCCGCGGCACAGGTCGGTGAAGTCGCCCTGGGTGTAGAGCGAGAGCTCCTCGTTGGTCGGGATGGACTCGATGATCTCGGCCTTGTAGTCCTCGCCCAGACCCTTGAAGTAGGCGACCGCCTCGTCGCGGCTCATCACCTCGCGCTTGAGGTGCTGGTCGGCCTTGGTCAGTTCGTGCATGCGAGCCTCGATTTTCTCGAGGTCGTCGGTGGTGAAGGGCGGTTCGATGGCGAAATCGTAGTAAAAGCCGTTCTCGATCACCGGACCGATGGTCACCTGCGCCTGCGGGTAGAGCTGCTTCACCGCCTGCGCCAGCAGGTGGGCGGTGGAGTGGCGGATGACATCCACGCCTTCCGCGTCCTTGGCGGTCATGAACTGCACATGGGCGTCGTGGGTCAGTACGCGGCTCATGTCCATCATCTGGCCGTCGACCTTGGCGGCCAGGCAGGCCTTGGCCAGGCGCGGGCCGATGTCGGTCGCGATCTCGCTCAGGCTGACGGGGCGGTCGAACGGGCGCTGGGAGCCATCGGGAAGGGTGATGTTCGGCATGACGAGTTCCTCGGTTCAGTGGCGACCCCTACCACGGGCCGCATGGGACACAAAGGACGAATGAGCAGACATTCGCACAGACGAAAAGGGCGCGGCCTTGGCCGCGCCCTGAATATGGTAGGCGCAATTGGACTCGAACCAACGACCCCCACCATGTCAAGGTGGTGCTCTAACCAGCTGAGCTATGCGCCTGAAACAAAACCCGGCTACACGCCGGGCTATTCAAAAACGGCTTGTCGCCATTTTTATGAATGGTTGGTGCCTAGGAGAGGACTCGAACCTCCACGGTGTTACCCGCTAGTACCTGAAACTAGTGCGTCTACCAATTTCGCCACCTAGGCATCGGGTGGGAGCGCATTCTAAGCAGTTACGCGGTCATGTCAAGGGGTAGCGTCGGCGGTGATGTATTTTTTTCTGCCCGGTATAGTGAGGCGATCTTCAAGACCTCAGTAGGACCTTTCCTGATGGACATCGTCTTTATCAGTGACTTGCGCATCGAGACCATCATCGGCATCTACGACTGGGAGCGCGTGACCCGTCAGAGCGTCCGTCTCGATCTCGAAATGGGTTGGGACAATCGCGCCCCGGCGGCGGACGAGTGCATCGACAAGGCGCTGGATTACAAGGCTGTGTCCAAGCGTCTGATCCAGTTCGTCGGTGAAAGCGAGTTCTTGCTGGTCGAAACCATGGCCGAGAAGATCGCGGAGATTGTCTTGAGCGAATTCGGCAGCCCCTGGGTGCGGGTGCGCGTGGCCAAACCCGGCGCAGTGAAGGGCGCGGCAGAGGTGGGTGTGCAGATCGAGCGGGGCGTGCGCTGATGCGTTGCGTCACGCCGGGGGCGCCGAAGGCGGACGGGCTTCCGGTTCTTCCACCGGAGTTGCTTGCGCATGGCGAGCAGGTCCTTGTCCACCTGTGCCAGCGGATCGAGACGGCGGGCGGAGCGCTGGATTTCGCCGACTTCATGCGCGAGGCGCTTTACGCGCCGGGGCTGGGCTATTACGCGGCGGGCCTGCCGAAATTTGGCGCGGCAGGAGATTTCGTCACCGCGCCGGAGGTCTCGCCCTTGTTCGCCCGTGCCCTGGCCCGCCAGGTGGCGGAGGTGCTTGAGGCTATCCCCAACGGCGAGGTGCTGGAATTCGGCGCGGGTTCCGGTGCGTTGGCGGTCGAACTGCTGCTCGAACTGGAGCGGCTCGATCGGCTGCCGCGGCGTTACCTGATCCTCGACCTGTCCGCCAGCCTGCGCGCGGTGCAGCGAGAGCGTCTGGCGCAACGCGCGCCACATCTGCTCGAACTGGTGCGCTGGATCGACGCCTGGCCGGGGGGCTTTGCCGGGGTGATCGTTGGCAACGAGGTGTTGGATGCGCTGCCCCTGCGCCTGCTGGAGATTCGTGCGGATGGCCCCGTCCGGATTTGCGTGACCTTGGGCGAGGGAGGGCTTGCATGGGGGCATTTGCCTGCCTCGGACGAGGATCGCGCGACCCTGGCCGAGATCGAAACCCGGCGTGGCGAGCCCTTCCCGGTCGGTTATCGGGTTGAATTCCACCCCGAACTGCCAGGCTGGATCCTTGGCCTGGCCCACGCACTCAAGCAGGGGGTGGCCATCCTGTTCGACTATGGAGGCACCGCGCGCGAGCTGTACGCGCCTGAGCGCTGGATGGGTACCCTGCGCTGCCATCTGCGCCATCATGCGCATGACGACCCGCTGGTCCATCCGGGCCTGCAGGATATTACTGCCTGGGTGGATTTCTCCCGGGTCGCGGCCGGTGCCGAACAGGCCGGGCTGGACGTGCTGGGCTACACCATGCAGGCGCACTTCCTGCTTGGTTGTGGTTTGGCGCAGGTCTACGAACAGGCCTTCGCCGAGGCAGCAAGCGAGACCGATCAGCTGCGTCTGGCGCAGGGCTTCAAGACCCTGATGATGCCGGGTGAAATGGGCGAGCGGTTCAAGGTTATTGCCTTGGGCAAGGGCATGGGTATGCCTCTGTCAGGCTTCACCATGCGGGATTTCCGCGACCGGCTCTAAGCTCTCCCTGTGAGGGGGCCTTGCCGCGAGTTGTACGAACTACCGCGGAGGCAGACTCCCGCGCACACAATTTCTTCCGGCATGTTTCGCCAGATAAAGCGCTTTGTCGGCGTGGATCAGTAAATCCCGGAAGGTTGCACTGGACGAGCCTGGCGAGGTCGTTACCCCGATGCTGACCGTGCAGGTAAGCACGGTATCTTGCGCGACCGGAATGTGCTGGATTTCCACGGCCTTGCGCAGGCGCTCCGCGAGGAGGCTGGCGGTGTGGTGGTCGGTCTCCGGCAGCAGGATGGCGAATTCCTCGCCGCCGATGCGCCCGACCGTGTCGATATGGCCGCGCGTGCTCCGCACACAGGTGCTGGCCACGGCCTGGATGACCTGGTCGCCCGTCATGTGGCCCCAGCTGTCATTGATCCCCTTGAACAGGTCGATATCCACGATCAGCAGTGAGAGGGAGTGGTCAAATCGCCGCGCTCGCAGAAGCTCACGTTCCCCGGCTTCCATCAGCTTGCGTCGGTTGGCCGTACCTGTCAGGGGGTCGCTGGTCGCAAGCGCCTGCAACTGGTTGTTCATTTCTTCAAGAAGCGCATTCTGTTCGACGAGCTTGCGGTTCATGATTTGGACTTCATCTTCCTTGCGCTTTCTGTCGTCGATATTGAAGGTCACCCCGACGAATCGCCGACCCAGACGGCTACCGTCACCATCCATGACCTTGCCGTAGTTGGCATGCCAGACCCAGGCCCCGGACTTGGCGCGGATCCTGAATTCGCAGCGGTATTGCGCGGTCCGTCCGGACAGGTGGTTGTTGATTGCTTCCTTGACGACGGAAGCGTCGTCGGGATGGACGATGCCGAAGAGATCTTCGACGTAGGACAGGGATTCCTGCTCGTCGTAACCCAACTCCGCGAAGATCTTGCTGACCTTGCAGGTGACCTCGCCGCTGACGAGATCGTTTTCCCATAGATCGAGCCCCGCCGCCTCGAGGGCGAGTTCAAGGCGTTCGCGGTAGATATCCGTTTCATCCATGTCTGGGTCTCAGCCTGCGCAGGACAATTCGCCGGCATATCCCAGGCCGCTGGGCGGGCGGGCGGCAATGGATTGACGATTGGTGATTCCATCCGCTCGGGTGGCCATGGCATTCCTCTTTTTTGCGCCAAACCTTCTGATCTCAACGCAGAATGTTGGCAGCCACGTTGGCTCAGCGCCAACGCCTGCCATCCAATGACTCCGTGGTGATGGCGCGCGCGCAGACACGTGATGCCACCCCCAGGTTTATCGGCCAAGTTGCCGAAGACATGAGTGGGATGGGCCATGCTTGGCCTGATCGAGACTCAGAAGCTGAACAAGTCCATCTGCCCATCGGTGTTCGGCACCTTGAAGCGGGTGCTGTTCAGCGGGGGCAGGCGCCCGAAACCCAGCCGGCGGCGAGCGATCTCGAAGCGTTTGCGCAGGAGGTCCGCCCATAGCCCGCTGCCGGTCATGCGCTGACCGAATCCGGATTGATAGGTCTGTCCCTCGCGCATCTCCGCAAGGCGTGACCAGACATGCTTCGCACGCAAGGGGGCGTGCGTTTCCAGCCATTCACTGAACAGGTCTTTCAATTCGTGAGGCAGGCGCAGCAGTACGTAGCCCGCGGTCTGCGCGCCAGCCGCGTGGCATTGCTCGAGTATCGCCTCCAGCTCGTGGTCGGTCAGCGCCGGGATGACGGGGGCGACCAGCACGCCCACCGGAATCCCCGCGTCGCGCAGGCGGCTGATGGCCTGCAGGCGACGTTCGGGCCGCGACGCACGGGGTTCCATGCGGCGGGCGAGGTCGGCGTCCAGGGTGGTGACGGAAAGCATCACCTGGGCCAGGTTGCGTTCCGCCATGCGCGCGAGGATATCGATGTCGCGCTCGATCAGGGCGGATTTGGTGACGATGGAGACCGGGTGGCTGAATTCGTCCAGTACCTCCAGCAGACGACGCGAGAGCTGTGTTCCGCGTTCGACCGGTTGCCAGCCGTCGGTGTTGATGCCCAGCGCGATCGGCTGGCAACGGTAGCCGGGCCTGGACAGTTCCTTGCGCAGCAGCTCCGGCGCGTCCGGCTTGTGGAACAGGCGGGTTTCGAAGTCGAGTCCGGGTGAGAGGCCAAGATAGGCATGGCTTGGGCGGGCGAAGCAGTACACGCAACCATGTTCACAGCCGCGATAGGGATTGATCGAGCGGTCGAACGGCACGTCCGGCGACTGGTTGAAGCTGATCACGCTGCGCGCGGTGTCCGTCTCCAGCAAGGTGCGTGGCTTCGTTTCTTCGGCGAGCGCCTCCAGACTGCCCCAGCCGTCATCCGTCAGCTCCGAGGAAAAGTCCGAAAAACGGTTGTCCGGGTTGGATAGCGCGCCCCGTCCATGGGGGGCGCGTGGTGGCTTGCGGGTCATGCTCCAAGGATAACCGGGCGCGGGGCGAGATGCGCCGCATGCGCGGGAGGCCCGCCCTGTGTCGATGGGTGTCGCCGATGGGGGCGTTGGCACGGCGTTGGTCTTGATCGCGGCGGGGGCGCCGTTCCTACAGGGGGACATCAGGCCGGGGATTGTCCTTCAAACGCAGCCTTGCCCTTGACCGTCTTGAACCAGACTGCGTACAGCGCGGGCAGGAACAGCAGGGTGAGCACGGTGGCGACGAACAGCCCGCCCATGATCGCCACCGCCATCGGGCCGAAGAACACGCTCTGCGAGAGTGGGATCATGGCCAGGATGGCGGTCATCGCAGTCAGCATGATCGGGCGGAAGCGGCGCACGGCGGCCTCGATCACCGCCTGCACCGGCACCAGGCCCTCGCGGATGTTGCGCTCGATCTGGTCCACCAGGATCACCGAGTTGCGCATGATCATGCCGGACAGGGCGATGGTGCCGAGCATGGCGACGAAGCCGAACGGGCGGTCGAACAGCAGCAGGAACAGCGCCACGCCGATCAGGCCGAAGGGCGCGGTGAGCACCACCATCACCACCCGCTGGAAGCTCTGCAACTGGATCATCAGCAGGGTGAGCACAGCGATGATGAAGACCGGGAAGCCCGCGCCGATGGAGTCGTTGCCCTTGGCGCTTTCCTCCACCGTGCCGCCGGTCTCCAGCCGGTAGCCGAGCGGCAGGGCGGCGCGGATCGGTTCGAGCGCCGGTTCGATCTGGGCGGTCACGGTCGGCGCCTGGATGCTGCCGTAGATGTCACCGCGCACGGTGATGGTCGGCACCCGGTTGCGGTGCCAGATGATGCCTTCCTCCTGCACGTAGTCGATCCTCGCCAGTTGCGCGAGCGGCACGGTGGCGCCGCTGGCGGTCGGCACGTTCAGCCCGGCGAGGCGCGAGAGCATGTCGCGTTCATCTTCCGCGCCGCGCAGCAGGATGGGGATGGTCTGGTCGCGCTCACGGAACTCGCCGATGCGGCTGCCCTCCAGCGTGGTCTTGAGCAGCTGCGCGAGGTCGTTCTGGGTCACGCCCAGGCTGATGGCCTTGGCCGTGTCCACCTCCAGCCGGATCGACTTGCTCAGCTCGTTCCAGTCCAGGTGCACGTTGACCAGGTGCGGGTTGGCGCGCATCACGCCGGCCACCTGTTCGGCGATCCCGCGCAGTGCCCAGAGGTCGTCGCCGGACACCCGGAACTGCACCGGGTAGCCGACCGGCGGGCCGTTCTCCAGCCGGATCACGCGCCCGCGCAGGCCGCTGAACTCGCCGCTGTTGTCCATCAGGTCAATCAGCTTGGCGCGCAGGGCCTCGCGGTCCGGGATGCTGCGTGTGGTGATGACGAACTGGGCGAAGCTCGGCGCGGGCAGTTGCTGGTCCAGCGGCAGGTAGAAACGCGGCGAGCCGTCGCCGACATAGGCGACGTAGTTGTCGATGTGCGTCTTCTGGGTGTCGAGGTGGCGCTCCAGCTTGATCGCCTCGCGCTCGGTGGCCTCCAGCGAGGCGCCCTCGTGCAGCTTGAGATCGACGATCAGTTCCAGCCGGGTCGCGTCCGGGAAGAACTGCTTCTGCACCAGCCCGAACAGTACAATGGAGCCCGCGAAGGCGGCCACGGTGAGGGCGATGACCTTGAGCGGGTTGCGTACGCAGAGCTGGATCAGGCGGCGGAACCAACGCTGGAAACCTTCGGCGAGGCGGCGCCGTAGATTTGACCTTCCGATGTAGGAGCGAGCTTGCTCGCGATCCTCGGGCCGGTTCGCGAGCAAGCTCGCTCCTACGTGGGGATGCTCCTTCAGCAGCCGGTAACCGAGGTAGGGAATGACGATGACCGCCACGAACCAGGACAGGATCAGGGCGATGGCGACCACCTGGAAGATGGATCGGGTGTACTCACCCACCGAGGACTGCGCCATGGCGATGGGCAGGAAGCCGGCGGCGGTGATGAGGGTGCCGGTCAGCATCGGGAAGGCGGTGGTGGTATAGGCATAGGCCGCCGCCTTCATCCTCTCCATGCCTTCGTGCATCTTCACCGCCATCATCTCGACCGCGATGATGGCGTCGTCCACCAGCAGGCCAAGGGCGAGGATCAGCGAGCCGAGCGAGATCTTGTGCAGGCCGACGCCGAACAGGTGCATGACGAAGAAGGTGCCTGCGAGCACCAGCGGGATGGACAGTGTGACCACCAGTCCGGCGCGCAGGCCGAGGCTGAAGAAGCTGATGGCGAGCACGATGATGACGGCCTCGGCCAGCACCTTGAGGAATTCGTTGATCGAGGCGGTGACCGCACGCGGCTGATCGTTGACCCGGTGCAGGCTCATGCCGACCGGGAGCTGGTTCTCGATCCGCACCATCGCCGCGTCCAGCGCCTGGCCCAGGGCGATGATGTCGCCGCCCTTGCGCATCGACACGCCGATGCCCAGCGCCTGTTCGCCCATGTAGCGGAAGCTGGTTGCGGCCGGGTCCTCGTAGCCACGTCGCACTTCGGCCACTTCACGAAGACGAAGGGTCTTGCCGTTGAGGTTGATCGGCAGGTCGCGGATGTCGTCGAGGCTGCCGAAGGCCCCTTCGGGGCGCACGAAGATGCGGTCGTCCGGTGTGTGATAGGCGCCCACGGCGGCGATGCCGTTCTGCGCCCGCAGCACCTCGACCATCTGCTGCACGGAAAAGCCGAGATTGGCCAGCTTGCTGTTGGAGAGCTCGATGAAGACGCGCTCGTCCTGTTCGCCGATCATCAGCACCTTGGCCACGTCCGGCACCCGCAGCAGTTCCTTGCGGATATCGTCCGCCGCGTCGCGCAGCTGGGCGAAGCTGAAGCCGTCGCCGGTCAGGGCCAGGATGTTGCCGTAGGTCTCGCCGAACTCGTCGTTGAAGAACGGGCCCTGTACGCCCTCCGGCAGGCTGTCGCGGATGTCCCCGACCCGTTTGCGGATGGCGTAGAACATGCCCTCCATCTCGGTCGATGGGGCGCTGTCCCTGGCCATCACCATGATGTTGGCCGAGCCGGGCCGCGAGAAGCTGCGGACCACGTCGACATGCTCGGTCTCGAGGATGACCTTCTCGATCCGGTCCACCACCTGGCGCTCGATCTCGCGCGCGGTCGCGCCCGGCCAGGCGACCTGGACCAGCATGACCTTGAAGGTGAACGGCGGGTCCTCGGACTGGCCCAGCTTGCCGTAGCTGAACACGCCCAGCGCCAGGGTCAGGGCCATCAGGTAGAGGACGAAGCTGCGATGCCGCAGCGCCCATCCGGACAGGTTGAAGCCGCTCATGAATCGGCTCTGGCCTCACCGCCGGATGGCTCCCTCCCCCTTGAGGGGGGAGGGCCGGGGAGGGGGTGGGCTGCGCGTGGCGGTGCCCCCTCACCCCAACCCTCTCCCCCCCGGGGAGAGGGGGCGGACGTTCCATCGTACGGGATGGGCCGCACCTTCTGACCTTCGGTGACGGTGTGCACGCCGGCCGCCAGCAGGCGCTCGCCGGGCTCGAGGCCGCTTACCAGTACGCCGTCCTGGCGATAGCTCAGCACGCTGACCGGGCGAAGGTGAAGGGTGTCGTCGGCATCCAGCACCCAGACGGCCGCGTCCCGCTCACGCTGGAACAGGGCGGAGGCGGGCAGGGTGTGGGTGTCCTGCGCCGCCGAGGCGGGCAGGCTGACGTTGGCCGTCATGCCCAGTCGAAGATCGGTGGGCGGCTCGAGCAGGCTGACCTTGACCAGGAAGCTGCGGGTGGCGTCCGTGGCGGGAGCTATTTCGCGCACGCGGCCCGCGAGCGTCTGGTCCGCCTGCGCCCAGAGCGTGACTTGGACGGCCGAGCCTGGCTGGAGGGCCTGCGCGGTGGTCTCGCCGACCCGCACATGGGCCTCGCGCTCGCCGTCGTAGGCCATGCGGATCACGGGCGCGCCCGTGGCCACGACCTGACCGGCCTCCAGCGCCGTCGCGGTGATGACGCCCGGCTTGTCCGCGCGCAGCTCGGTGTATCGGGCCTGGTTGGCGCTGAGGTTCATCTGCGCGCGGGCGGCGCTGACCCGCGCGGCGGCGGCGTCCCGCGCGGCCTGCGCGCTGTCGAGCACGGACTTGCCGATGAACTTCTGCTGGTGGAGCGGCCTGAGCCGGGCGAGCTCCTGTTCGCCATTGGCCAGGTCGGCCTCGGCGGCGGCGAGGTTCGCCCGGGCGCTGGCGAGGCTGAGTTCGAGGTCGGCGGTGTCGAGGCGGGCCAGCACCTCGCCTGTGGCAACGTGCTGACCTGTCTCGATCAGCCGCTGGGCGACCTTGCCGCCGACCCGAAAGGCCAGCTCGGCCTCGTGGCGGGCGCGGATCTCGCCGGAGAAGGTCGTGGCGCCGATGGTGGACTGTTCGCCCACGGTCCAGACCTGCGCCGGGCGGATCACCTGGGCGGGCGGCTCGGGTTCCTTGCAGGCGGAGAGCGCGAGCAGCAGGACGAGGGGCAGAAGTTTTTTCATGCGTCGTTCTCCTTGTTGAACGCGCCGTGCCAGAGGGCGCGCAGCGCCGCTTCCAGCATGTTCAGGTAATCCAGCGTGCAGGCGCAGTACAACTCGCGCTCCTTCATCAGTTCCTTGAGCGGCGAGGGGCGCAGCAGCTGCCACAGGCCCAGGATCAGGGCATAGCTTTGCAGCATGAGTTCCTGGGTGATTCGCGGGAAATGCCGCCGCAGGGCCTCGACTGTCGCGCTCAGGCCGGCATGGGTGCGTTCTTCGAATTCGAACGCCGTGTCCAGCGGCAGATGCCGCTCCAGCAAACCGTGGCTGAGCGCGGCCATAGGCAGGAAGGCGGGGGTGTCGAGCAGGAACTGACGCTGCAGGGCGATCATGTCGTCGATGCTCATGGGCGGCTCCTGCATGGCGCGGGCGATCACATGGCCGAAGAACTGGCGCACATGCCGCTCGTGGAGTGCCAGGAACAAGGCTTCCTTACTGCGGAAGTAGAGATACACCGTGCCCTTGGCGAGCCCCGCGCCACCGGCGATCTCGGCCACGCTGGGCATGCGGCCGGGCTCGGCGAGCCAGAGCCGCTCGGCGGCATTGAGGATGTCGTCGAGGCGTTGGGCCTTGTCTTCAGTGCTGATGGCGCGTGACCGCATCGTGATGACCCGTGGTCAGTTGATGGGGCCATTCTCAAGTGATTTGTGGTCAATTGTCCAACCGGGGCTCAGTAGTGCACACGATCCTGCTTGTTCAGCCACTGATCGAAGGGCTGGGTGGCTTCGGGCAGAGGATGATGATGCAGGCGGTGGCAGGCCGCGGGGTGGGCACCGCCGTAGAGGGCTTCGGCGATCGGGGTGTCGTCAAAGCCCGCGCGGGTCGCCTGGTCGTGGCTGGCGGCATAAACGATGCGCGGGATATGCGCCCACAGGCTGGTCGCCAGGCACATGGGGCAGGGCTCGCAACTGGCGTAGAGCGTGCATTCGTCGAGGTGCGGGCGACCGAGGGCATGCGCGGCGGCGCGGATGGCGTTGACCTCGGCATGGGCGCTGGGGTCGCTGTCGCGCACCACGGTGTTCTGCCCGCGGCCGATGATCATGCCATCACGCACAACGAGGGCGCCGAACGGTCCGCCGCCCGCCAGGACGGACGCCGAGGCGAGTTCGATGGCCTCACGCAGGTAGATGGCGTCTTTGTCCGGGGTCATGCTCTTTCCCTTGGTCTGGCTTGTTGAGAGCATACGCCGAGGTATGCATTTCTTCATGACAGGGGCGTAGCCGTGAGTGAACCGTTTTTGCCGAATGTGCTGATCCTTGGCAGCCGCGCCGTTGCGCGCGAGCTTGCCCATTTCGTCAGCCGGATGGGCTGGCCGCTGGCTGTGTGGGAAAGGGATGCGGGTGAGCACACCTGGCCAGACGGCGCAGGGACGGTGAACAGGGTGTTCGCCGAAGCTCCCGAGCCGTTGCCTCCGTACACCTTCGCGGTGATTGCGCGCGGTCACGAGGGCGATCCCGAGTCGGTCGAGGCGCTGTTGCGGGCAGGGGCGGAACGGGTCTTCCTGGTGGCCTCGGCCAAGCGCGCCGAGGGCGTGCTGGCGCTGGTGGCCGAGCGCCTGGGCGATCCGGGCCTGCTGGAACGGGTCTCCGCCCCTGCGGGGATCGATCTGGGTGGGCAGGAAACCGCGGCCATTGCGCTGTCGCTGGTCGCCGAGATGCAGTGGCGTGCGGCGGGGGCGGCAGGCGAACTGCGGCCGATGGTCGAGTTGCGCGCGGCCCGGCTGGAGCGCAGCCGCACCGGCCAGCGCGATCTGGCCTGTCCGGGCCAGCGCCAGTGACGGCCTCGATGAGCTGGATCTATCTGTTGGTTGCGGCCCTGTTCGAGATCGGCTGGCCGGTCGGCTACAAGCTCTCCACCATGCCGGGACTGCGCTGGACGGGACTCGGCATTGCCCTGGTCTGCATCGGCCTGAGCGGCGTCTTCCTGTGGCTGGCGCAGCGCGACATCCCGATCGGCACCGCCTACGCCGTCTGGACCGGGCTGGGTGCGGCGGGTACCTTCCTGGTCGGCATGTGGTTTTTCGGAGAGTCGGCCAGCCTGATGCGCTACTTCGGGGTCATCCTTATTTTGTCAGGGGTGATTGTGCTCAAGCTCGCGGGGTGAATGAACAAAAGGTTCATGCATCGACGCTTCGATCTGGACTATGATTCCACCTGAGACATCTCTTGAAGGGGACTTCCGTGGAAATCAACAACCTCACCTCGTACGCCGCGGATGTACAGACCGCGCGTATGCTGCAGTCCACGGACATCGCCATGCAGAAGAAGGCGATGGAAATCCAGGAGCAGACGGCTGCCCAGCTGATTCAAGCCATTCCCCAGCAGCCGAACCCCGAGGCCAATCCGCCCAACGTGGGTCAGAACGTGGATTACTTCGCCTGAGGTCCGGTGGCCTGACCAGCGGCCAGCACTGATTTGAGCCCGGTCAGGGCCTTGACGCGTTCCTGTTCCAGGCGGTGCCCCAGGGCTTCGCCGCGCCACCCCGCCTCAAGCAGCGGTTGCACGGGCACCGTCTTCACGGTGGTCAAGGCATTCCGCAGGTAATCGGCCTGCGGATAGGGACGCTCCTCGAACCCCGTGCGGCCGCGCGCGTCCGCCTCGCAGGCGAGCAGGAACTGTTCGAAACGCCCGGGGCGACGCAAGGCATCGCAACCTTCCAGCAATTTCAGCAGAGTGGACGGGCGCAGCTCGAAAACCTTGTGCGCGTGGGTGTGCCAGCGTGCGGTCATGATCGCCAGGTCGCGCACCTCGGCGGGCAGGCGCAGGCGTTCGGCCAGTGCTTCGATCAGGTGGGCGCCGCGCCGTTCGTGGCCGTAGTGGTGCGGCCAGAGCTCGGGCGGCGTGGTGCCCTTGCCGAGGTCGTGCATCAGGGCCGCGAAGCGGGTGGGCATGTCCGCGCCAAGGCGCACGGCCTGTTGCAGAACCATCAGGCTGTGGATGCCGCAGTCGATCTCCGGATGGTGCTTTTCCGGTTGCGGCACGCCGAACAGGGCGTCGAGTTCCGGCAGCAGGCGGGCGAGGGCGCCGGTCTCCCGCAGCACCTCGAAGAACCGGGTGGGCTGGTCGGTGTCCAGCGCCTTGACGATCTCCTGCCACACGCGCTCCGGTATCAGTGCGTCGACCTCGCCGTTTTCGACCATGCGCCGCATCAGCGCCATGGTCTCGTCGGCCACGCGGAAACCGAGTCCGGCGAAACGCGCGGCGAAGCGCGCCACGCGCAGCAGGCGCACGGGATCCTCGACGAAGGCGGGCGAGACGTGACGCAGAAGTCGCGCCTGCAGGTCGCGTGTGCCGCCATAGGGGTCGACCAGCGTGCCGTCCGCCGCCTGGGCGATGGCGTTGATGGTCAGGTCGCGGCGGGCGAGGTCGTCCTCGAGCGTCACGTCCGGCGCGGCATGCACGACGAAGCCGTGGTAGCCGGGGGCGGACTTGCGCTCGGTGCGGGCGAGGGCGTATTCCTCGCGGGTCTCGGGATGCAGGAAGACCGGGAAGTCCTTGCCGACCTGGCTGAAGCCGCGCGCCAGCATCGCCTCGATATCGGCAGGCGTGGCGCCGACGACCACGTAATCGCGCTCGCGCACGGGCAGTCCGAGCAGGCTGTCGCGCACCGCGCCGCCGACCAGGTAGATTTCCACCAATCCGTCCCCAATATGAATGTGTGATAAGGTTACGTTATATGCCGCAGTTTGTTTGAGGTGGAGGTTTCCTTGAACGCCTTCGAACGCATCGTCACACAATCGCCTTTGCTTGAGACCGTCATCCGCTCGGCCCAGATCGTCGCGCGGACGGACGTCACCGTGCTGCTCAGTGGCGAGACCGGTACCGGCAAGGATCTTCTGGCGCGCGCCCTGCACGAGGCCAGCCCCCGTTCTCGCGGTCCCTTCGTCGCGATCAACTGCGCCGCGCTGCCGGAATCGCTGGTCGAGTCCGAAATGTTCGGTCACAAGCGCGGGGCCTTCACCGGCGCGCTGGACGACCGTCTCGGTCATGTCCGCAGTGCCGAGGGTGGGACCCTGTTCCTGGACGAGGTGGGCGAGCTGCCGCTGGCGGTGCAGGCCAAGCTGCTGCGTTTCCTCGAATCCGGCGAGTGCATGCCGGTGGGTGACAGCCGGGTGGTCAGGGTGGATGTGCGCGTGATCGCCGCGACCCACCAGAACCTGGCCAAGCTGGTCAGCGAAGGCCGCTTCCGCGAGGACCTCTACTACCGCCTTCAGGTGGTCCCGCTCGAACTGCCCGCCCTGCGCGAACGCAGCGGCGACATCGACATGCTGCTCAACCGCTTCCTCCTGCATTTCGCGGGCGAGCACGGCGTGCCGATGCCGCAGCTGACCCAGGAAGCCCGCTCCGCCCTGCGCCGCCACGGCTGGCCGGGCAATGTGCGCGAGATGCGCAACCTGTGCGAGCGCCTGGTGGTGCTGTTCAACGGTCGCACGGTGGACTTGGGCAACCTGCCGCGCGAGATCAGCCAGTCCGCGAGCAAGGGCGTGGCCAGTCAGGATGGCTTCCATCTGCCGGACGAGGGGATCGACCTCGAGTGGCTGGAGTCCGAGATGATTCGCCAGGCGCTGGAACGCGCGCGCGGCAACAAGAGCCGCGCCGCCCGCCTGCTCGGCATCACCCGCGACACCCTGCTGTACCGCCTAAAAAAGTTCGCCCTGGCCTGAAGCAGGCCAGCGACGACGGCCCGTGAAACGCCTCGCCTTGCGAGGCGTTTTTGTTGATGTGGCCAGGCAATCCGGCGGTTGCCTCACAGCGCCAGTTTCAGCTTGCGCCCGCCCGTGATGGTGAAGCCTTGCCGCTCATAGAAGGCCAATGTCCGTTCGAATTGCGGAAGCGGCGGCGTCGTGACTTCCAGGCGGGTCCAGCCCCGCGACTTGCCAAAGGCCTTGGCCTCTTCCAATAGCCTCAGGCCGATCTTTCCGGATCGAAGCTCTGGTCGAACATAAAACTCCCTGAGTGTGCCGCAGACGCCCCCCGCGTAAAGTGCCCTGTTTTCTTCCATGGTGATGCAACTGGCAGGCGATCCATCAAGGGTCCGGGCGATGTAGACGAAATAGGCATCCTCCTCGATGAACTTCTTAAGGTTATGGGCCGCCTTTTCGGTATCGAAGTTGAAGGCTTGCTGCTGAACCGCGCCCATGACTTCATGCAGCAAGTCATCAACCATGACGATGACCTCGCGCACATCTTCAGGGGTTGCTCTGCGTACAAGGATGTCTGCTTGCATGGTGTTTTCCCTCTTGAAGATCATGAGGCGATGAAAGGCGGTCTTGGCGTTCTTCATCCAACCTTCCGAGACGCGCGCCCGGAGACGGTCCGTTTCGTCATGCCGAGCGGCATGCCATGCCTCCGTACGACGAGTGTACGTAGCTTGAAGGTGATGTGATGTATCTCGGGGCGTATGGGGTCGTGCGCCGTGAATCTGCGTCAGGCTGATGGGGCGGGGGATGGGCAACAGCGATATTTTTCATCCGCCATGGAATAAGCGCGCAGCTCATCCCGTATACCTCGGTGTGGCGCTTGTTGCGCCGCAACACCAGGCTTCCATGAGGAGAAAAGAAAATGAACAAAGTTCCTTTCGTTGTCTATGTTTTGGCGATGTGGTCCGGTGCGGCCTGGGCCGGTCCTTCGGACGATGCCCGCCAGCACTTCGAGGCGATCGGCGCGGGAAATGTCGAGCAACTGGCCGCAGCCTATGCCGAGGACGCCCGGCTCTACTGGATCGGCGGGCCGCTCGATGGCATCTACGCCGGGAGGGAGGCGATCGGCACGGTATGGAAGAAATTCACCGAGTCCCAGGGCGTGCTGAAGGTGACGATGGACGAGCTGGAGGAGGCCGCCAATCCAAAGGGGGCAACCGTCACCGCGAACGTCCTGTTCGAGGGCAAGCAGAAGATCAAGGTGCGTTACGTACTGATCTATCGCGAAGGCAGGCTCGTGGCCGAAACCTGGCAGATCGCCCCGGATCTCGCGGTCGGCTCATCGTATTGATGCTCGCTCAATCAACCCCGAGGAGCTGCGGGTGGATCCGAACGAAGAGCTAGGGGCCTGCATTCCGCGCCTGCGCCGTTATGCGCGCGCCCTGCTAGGGGCGCGCGGCGGGGCGGACGATCTGGTGCAGGACACCCTCGAACGCGCCTGGCGCAAGCTTCATCTCTGGCGGCGAGGCGCCGAGCTTAGGCCATGGCTGTTCAGCATCATGCACAACCTCTACGTCGACCAGGCACGCCGCTACGGCGTGGACACCCTGTCGCTGGACGAGGTAGATCTCGATATTCCCGTTCGCGCAACCCAGGAGGATCTGGTCGAAGTCCATGACCTCCAGGGCGCCCTGGCGCTGCTGCCCGCGGAGCAGCGCCAGGTGCTGTTGCTGGTGGCGTTGGAGCAGATGGCTTACAAGGATGTGGCGCGCACCCTGGATATCCCCTTGGGGACGGTCATGTCGCGCCTGTCCCGAGGTCGTGAACGCTTGCGTGAACTGATGGAGGGACGGCCTCGTGTCGTCCCGTTGAAGGTTGTGAGATGAAGGTATTACCCGTCACCGAAGATGATTTGCAGGCCTATGTCGATGATCAGCTGACGCTGGAGCGTCGTGACGAGGTGGAGGCATGGCTGGCCAATCGTCCCCAGGACGCCGCGCGCCTGCGGGCCTACCAGCAGCAGAACGAGGCCATGCGCTCCCTGTTCGCGCCGGTCATGGATGAGCCCGTGCCGGAACGGCTGTCGGCGGCGGTCCGCCCGGCCCGCCCCGGGGGCCCGGCCTGGTTGCGTGTGGCGGCCATGGTGTCCGCGGTTGGGTTGGGTAGCGTGCTCGGTTGGACCTTGCGGAGCGAGGTTCTGCCTTTGCAAATGGCCCAGCCCGAGCTCTCAAGCCATGCCGTGCGTTCGATGCCGGCCTCCGCGTCCGGTACGGGGCTTGCCCGTCGGGCCGCTATCGCGCATGCGGTCTACAGCCCGGATGTGCGGCGGCCGGTAGAGATCAGCGCTGACCAGGAGGACCAACTCGTCGCCTGGCTGTCGAAACGGCTTGGTGTGAGTCTCAAGCCGCCCATTCTGGGTGACCTCGGCTATGAGCTGATCGGCGGACGGCTGCTGCCGGGGGATGCAGGGCCGGTCGCGCAATTCATGTATCACGATGTCTCCGGCAAGCGTCTGACTCTCTATGTCTCGCATGAGACGCACGATGAGGGAGAAACGGCCTTCCAGTTCGCCGAGGAGGGGCCGATCGGCGTGTTCTTCTGGGTCGATCGGGGCATGGGCTATGCCATCTCGGCCGGTGCGGACAAGGGTGAACTGGCGCGGGTGGCCTTGGCGGTCCACGCCCAGCTTCGTTCGAAATGAGCCCCCGCCTTACGGGGTTGCCTGCCGATTCCAGCGGCCTATAACAAAGGTGTAATGTCATGCTGTTCATCAAACGCAGTCTTTGGGTGTTATTGGGAGGGCTGATCATGGTCATGCCACTGGCCGCTGCCGCCAAGACCGAATCCATCGTGCTCGGAATGGGGTGTTTCTGGGGTGCGGAGAAGCGCATGTCGGCAATCCCTGGCGTGCTCGACGTCGAATCGGGTTATGCGGGGGGCGATGCAGAGAAGGCCGGTTATTACGACGTGTTGGGCCTGGAGAAGGAGTTGCGGCGCGGCGCTGCCAAGGCGCGCAATCATGCCGAGGTCATCAAGGTGACGTTCGATCCGGACAAGGTCGATCTCAAGACCGTGCTGATCGAGTTCTGGGAGAACCACGACCCGACCCAGGGCGACCGACAGGGCAATGACGTGGGCAGCAACTACCGCAGCGTGATCTATTTCACCAGTGACGCGCAGAAGGCGGTGGCGTTGGAGACCCGCGAGGCCTACCAGCAGGCGCTGAGCCAGGTCGGTCGTGGCCGCATCACCACCGAGATTGTCCCCTTGCGCAACTACAACCGCGCCGAGGATTACCACCAGGATTATCTGAAGAAGAACCCGAGCGGTTATTGCGGGCTGGGCGGTACAGGGGTGGCCTATCCGGGCGGATCTTCATCGACCGGGGCCAAGGCCGCGCCCCCTCCGCTCGATGCCGCCAAGCTGAATTTCGACCGCCAGCTGATCGTGTTCGAGGCGGAAGACTGCCCGTTCTGCAAGCAGTTTCATGCCGAGGTACTGGACAGCTGGAAGGGAGAGACGCCGATCGTCACCACCTTCCATCCCAATCCACCCAAGGACTGGAAGCTTGAGAAGGCGCTGTTTGCCACCCCGACCATCGTGCTGTTCGAGCAGGGCAAGGAAGTCTCGCGCTACACCGGCTACAACGGTGACAAGGACCGTTTCTGGAAATGGCTGGGCTTCCAGCTCCTGACGCCGGAGCAGCAGAAGATCGCCTTCGAGCAGGGCACCGAGCGGCCGTTCACCGGCTCGCACCTGGACGAGAAGCGGCCGGGTATGTTCGTCGATCCGATCACCGGTGCGCCGCTGTTCCGCAGTGACACCAAGTTCAACAGCGGCACCGGCTGGCCGAGCTTCTTCAACCCGGTCGAGGGTGCGATCACCCTGCACGAGGACAACTCGCTCGGCATGCGTCGGGTCGAGGTTCGTAGCGCAAGCTCCGGCATCCATCTGGGTCATGTGTTCGATGACGGCCCGCCGCCGACCGGCAAGCGCTACTGCATCAACGGCAATGTGCTGAAGTTCGTGCCGGACGCGGAGTGAGGCTCGTGCGGCGAGCGCGGCTGGCCAACAGAGCAGCCCAAAGGCTAGGGGATCGGCAAAGGTGTTGCCGATCCCTGAATGTCTAAATCATGCACCGAACAAACGCCTTCCCCCTTGGGGGGAGGGCAGGGGAGAGAGTGACGGACGAGTGATCCATGGCAACACACTCGAACGCGCTTTCCTCCTCTCCTCAAGCCCTCTCCTCAAGCCCTCTCCTCAAGCCCTCTCCTCAAGCCCTCTCCCACAAGGGGCGAGGGGCTTTCGGAGCTCGCCAACACTTTGAGTGAACGGTTAGGCCCAAGGGCTGTTTTTTATGGCTCGCTCACGCAGGCCTGACACTTTGGCTGAGGGATTTCACCCACTCCTGATTGAGGCATATGACACATCGTCACCTGGGGGGTATGTGCTAATTGATTGATATGCCGATGTTCTGCTTATTGGCATAAATCATGTATTGATCTCTATTAGCCTGGCTTATGTATAGCCAGCCCCTAGAAAACCTGAGGAGTCACGCATGGACCTGATCGGTCTTTATCCCACCTGGTACGAACCGGGTATCGGGAGTGGCTGGGTGGTCGGCCTCATCGCCACCATCCATGTCCTGTTCTCGCATACCTCGGTCGGCGCCGCGCTGTTCTTCATGGCCCTGGCCACCATCGCCTACCGGCAGAACAGGCCGGAACTTCTCGACTTCATCAAGAAGTACGGCCTGTTCCTGCTGGTGTTTTCCTACATCCTTGGCTCCATTACCGGGCCGGGCATCTGGTATTCGACCACGGTGGCGAGTCCGAGGGGCATCTCGTCCCTGATCCACAGCTTCGTGTGGAAGTGGGCGACCGAATGGGTGTTCTTCGTGATCGAGGTGGTCGGTGTCTACCTGGTGACCTATCTGGTCGGCAAGGTGGACCAGAAGACGCACCTCAAGCTGACCATCATCCTGGGTCTCGCGTCCTACACCACGATGATGATCATCCTCGGCATCCTCAGCTTCATGATGTGGCCGGGCAAGGAGGAATGGTTCACCGAGGGCGGCTACCTGCTCGGCTTCTACGGCGACAACACCTTCGCCCAGCTGGCCATGCGCACCGCCTTCATGTTCGCCATCACCGCGGTGGTGGGCAGTATCGTGACTTCGGGCTTCAAGGACCAGGCCTTCCGCGCGCAGATGAACCGCTGGTTGGCGGTGATGGGCATCGTCTCCACCATCATCGGCGCGGCGCTGTTCGGCTGGTACCTGGAAACCCTGCCGGAGTACGCGCATCTGATCATGGAGAACCGTCTGCAGGCCTGGTTTGAGCCGAGCATCTACGCCATCCTCGCCGGCATCCTGGCCTACTTCGTGTTCATGCTGATCACCCCGCGCATGATCACCACGGCGGTGGCATCGCTGGCGACCGTCGCCATCCTGGTGTTCGGTCTGTGGCCGGTCGAGACCGCGCGCGAGTCCATCCGCAAGCCCTTCGTTTCTGGTCAGTATGTGTATTCCAACCAGGTCATCGCGCGTGACGTGCCCGGCATGGGTATCAAGAGCGAGATGCCGATCCTGGAGGAGCATGGCTGGCTCAAGACGCATGCCTTCATTCCGGATGAGCTGCGCACGGTCACCCCGCAGAACGCGGCCCGGGTGGGCGAGGCGCTGGCGATCACCATGTGCTCGAACTGCCACTCGCTGTCCGAGACCGGCATCCGCCCGATGAAGAACTATCTGGGTGGCGTGACCGACATCCCGGCCATCAAGACCTATCTGCTCGCGGCTCTCGCTACTGGCAACACCATGTACATGCCGAAGATCCCGATGAAGGATGAAGAGGCCGAGGCCCTGGCGGTGTATCTCGCCACCCTGACCGACAAGACCGTGGCCGAGCGCTATGCCAAAGAGAAAAGCGCCTTGGCCCAGGCTGCATCCGTAGAGGAGTAATCGATGGACGCACAAGCCCTATACGCACTGCGGGATGTCGCCGGCATCCCGACTCACCCGGTGGTGTTCCTCATCCTGGGTGTGGCGACCTTCGCCCTGCACATCGCCGCCGTGCAGATCATGCTCGGCGCCTCGGGGCTCACCATCTGGGGCGCGCTCAGCGGTGACGCCCACAAGCGCCGCCTGGCCCAGTCCATGGTCATGGTGACCAAGTTCATGTTGTCGGTGGCCATCCTCATCGGGGTGGCGCCGCTGCTGTTCGTGCAGGTGACCTACGATCCGTTCTGGTACACCTCCAACGTGCTTTCCGCCTGGTGGGTGATCGGCTTCATCCTCATCCTCACCGTGGCCTCCCTGCTGTGGTTCTGGTTCAACGCCAGGAACTACAAGCTCGGCGAGAGCAAGAAGACCTCCTGCCCGGGTTCGGCAATCCTGTCCGTGATCCTGCTGCTGGTGGTCGGCTTCATCATGCACGTGCTGACCAACCAGATGCTCTCCCCGGAGAAATGGATGGAGTGGTATGCCCCGGGCGGTGTGCTGGACACCTCCGGCCGTACCCTGCATGAGTACAATCTGCCGCGTTTCCTGTTCTTCATCGTCATGAGCGTGCCGGTGATCGGCGCCGTGCTGGTTGGCTATCGCCGCTTCTACCTGCCGCGCCTGGGTGATGAGTCCCTGAACATGAGCCGCGAGTACCTGGATTGGACCGGCCGCCTTGGGCAGAAGATGATCTCCATCGGTGGCGTGCTCACCGTCGTGATGGGCATCTGGTGGATGGCCACCCTGCCGGAGAAGGTCGCAGGCTTCGCCTACTCGCCGTGGGCCATCATTTCCCTCCTTGCCCTGCTCGGTTTTGCTGCCTTCGCGCGCTGGGTGAATGCTGGCCGGATGGACAGCCTGTGGGCTTATGCGGTGCTGGGCGTGGGTGCCGTGGCTGGGATCGTTGTGGCCATCGCGCGGGAAATCCTGCGCTGGGACATTCTCATGGGCGTGCACAACTACAATGCCATGGAATACCCGGTCAACATGGACTGGTACAGCACCATCCTGTTCTTCGCGACCTTCCTGATCGTGGGCGGCGGTGCGCTGGCTTACATGATCACCGTGGCCTGGAAAGCTGGCCAGACCAAAGGGGTCTACACACCGGGTCCGGTCATCTCACGCATGGGTGACATCGCCATTGCGCTGATTGCGCTCTGGATCATCCAGTACTTCGCCATCGGCTTCTATGTCTGGCTGTCCTGAGCCCAGTAGGTAAGGAATATCCCATGATAAAACGAGTTGTATTGCTGGGGGCGGCCGTCCTGGCCGCCAGCCCGGCCTTTGCCGAACACACCGGCGAGATGATGGCGCAGACCTGTGCTGGCTGTCATGGCACACAAGGGCGCCTTGAGAGCGTATCGGCGTTCATGCCGCTGGCCGGGATGAGCGAGGCGAGCTTCACGAAGGCCATGCTGGACTTCCAGAGCGGCGCACGTCCGAACACCCTGATGGGGCCGATCGCGCAGGCCTTCAGCGAGGCCGAGATTCGCGCGATGGCGGAATACTTCGCCAAGCAGCCGAAGTGATGAGGGAGAGCACCATGAAATCGAGCATGAATGCGCAGCACGCCATGCAGCGTCGTCATTTCCTCAAGCTGATGGGGGCCTCGGCCCT
>JBFLVP010000013.1:0-36711 GCA_040758395.1 Pseudomonadota bacterium | reverse complement strand
TGGTGGCCAGGGAGGGAATCGAACCCCCGACACGGGGATTTTCAATCCCCTGCTCTACCAACTGAGCTACCTGGCCGATGAGCCGCGCATTAAAGCCTTGCGCGATCGATTCGTCAAGTTTTTTGAAGAAATGGACATATTCCGACTTTCCGCACCGCGAAAGCTCATTTATCCTTCCACTATCACCATCTTGTCATGAACAACATGAACCAGACCTCGCGCCGGGCGGACGTACGCCGGGAAACCCTGGAAACCCGTGTGCGCGTACAGATCGACCTCGACGGCAGCGGCCGCGGCGAATTCCGCACCGGGGTACCGTTCCTCGAGCACATGCTCGACCAGATCGCGCGTCACGGCATGTTCGACCTGAGCGTCGAGTGCGAAGGCGACATCCACATTGACGACCACCACACAGTCGAGGACATCGGCATCACCCTCGGCATGGCCCTCGCCCAGGCAGTCGGCGAGAAGCGCGGCATCCGTCGCTACGGCCACGCCTATGTGCCGCTGGACGAAGCGCTATCACGCGTGGTGATCGACCTGTCCGGCCGCCCCGGCCTGGTGTTCGAGTGTGACTTCACCCGCGCCACGATCGGCGCGTTCGAAACCCAACTGGTGATGGAGTTCTTCCAGGGCTTCGTCAACCATGCCAAGGCCACGCTGCACATCGACAACCTGCGCGGCGTGAACGCCCACCATCAGGCGGAAACGATCTTCAAGGCCTTCGGTCGCGCCCTGCGCATGGCCTGCGAAGCCGACCCCCGCCTGGGCGATGCCCTCCCATCCACCAAGGGCGCGCTCTGAGATGTCGGTTGTTGCAGTCGTCGACTACGGCATGGGCAACCTGCGCTCGGTGGCCAAGGCGATCGAGCATGTCGCCCCCGCCGGCATGCGCGTGATGGTCACCGACGACCCTCGCCAGCTGGCCGCCGCGGACCGCATCGTGTTTCCGGGCCAAGGCGCCGCGCGCGATTGCATGCTGGAACTGAACCGGCGTGAACTGCGCGCCCCGCTGCTCGAGGCCGCCCGCAGCAAACCCTTCCTCGGCATCTGCATGGGCATGCAGGTGCTGATGACCCACAGCGAGGAGAACGGCGGCACCGCTTGCCTGGACCTCTATCCTGGCGAAGTGCGCTTTTTCGGCCACAACCTGACCGACGCGGCGGGCGACAAGCTGAAGATCCCGCACATGGGCTGGAACGGCGTGGAACAGGTCCGCGCCCACCCGATCTGGGAGGGCATTCCCGACGGCGAGCGCTTCTACTTCGTCCACAGTTATCACGTGGTACCGAGCGAGCCCGATCTGGCCCTCGGCGCCACCGACTACGGCATGCGCTTCGTCTCCGCCATCGCGCGAGACAACGTCGCCGCCGTGCAATTTCACCCGGAGAAGAGCGCGGAGGCCGGCTTGCGCCTGCTGCGCAACTTCCTCCATTGGAACCCATAATCTTTCTGACCCACGCCGAGGACCCAAGACGTCATGTTGCTGATTCCCGCCATCGACCTGAAGGAAGGTCAGTGTGTTCGCCTGCGCCAGGGGCGCATGGAAGATGACACCGTCTTTTCCAGCGATCCGGTGGCCGTGGCCGCGCGCTGGGTCGAAGCCGGCGCACGCCGCCTGCATCTGGTCGACCTGGACGGCGCCTTCGCCGGCAAGCCCCAGAACATGGAGGTGATCCGCGCGATTGCCGAAGCCTTCCCCAACCTTCCGATCCAGGTCGGCGGCGGCATCCGCGACGAGGAAACCGTCGAGGCCTATCTGGAAGCCGGCGTGAAATACGTCATCATCGGCACCAAGGCAGTCACCACCCCCGGCTTCATCAACGACCTGTGCGTCGCCTTCCCGGGCCACATCATCGTCGGCCTGGACGCCAAGGACGGCAAGGTGGCGACCGAGGGCTGGTCCAAGCTCTCGCACCACGACGTGATCGACATGGCCCAGCATTTCGAGCGCGATGGCGTTGAGGCGATCATCTACACCGACATCAGCCGTGACGGCATGATGCAGGGCGTGAACGTGGAGTCCACCGTACGCCTGGCGCAGGCCGTGCGCATCCCGGTGATCGCCTCCGGCGGCGTGACCTCGATGACGGATATCGAGCGCCTGTGCGCGGTGTCCGACGAGGGTGTGGCGGGCGTCGTCATTGGCCGTGCGCTTTACGAAGGTGGGCTCGACCTCGCCGAAGCCCAGAAATACGCTGATGAGCACTGCCCAGAATGACACCCTCACGCGGCTCGGAACGGGAAGACTTCCTGCCTGGCATGTATGACGGGACCATTGATCCCGTTTTCGACCAGGCCTTGATGGCCTCGGGTCTGACCTTGGAGAACCGCGGCACCATCCCGCCAGCCGTCTTTGACTACCAACCGGACAATGGCGCTCCGACCACGCCCCTGGTCGCCTTCGCCCATCCGCCCGGCTGCCTGACTTTGGTTTCGCCGAGGCCCCTGATGATCGGCCAGACCGCGACCGTGACCCGCCGCGCCCTCCCCGGGCAAGCACGCAAGGTCTTGCTTGGCACGGTCGAGGCCTGCCGCCCCGGCCAGCGCGCCCATGAAACCGATCCTTTCTACATCATTACCTTCACCCTGACCCACGGGACGCTCTAAGTGCTCGCCAAGCGCATCATTCCCTGCCTGGATGTGGCGGAAGGCCGCGTCGTCAAAGGCGTGCAGTTCCTCGGCCTGCGCGACGCCGGCGACCCGGTCGAAATCGCCCGGCGCTACGACGCCGAGGGCGCCGACGAGCTGACCTTCCTCGACATCTCCGCCAGCCACGAGGGCCGCGAGACCATGGTCCACGTCGTCGAACAGGTCGCCGCCCAGGTCTTCATTCCGCTGACCGTCGGCGGCGGCATCCGTACCGTCGCGGACGTACGCCGCCTGCTCAATGCCGGCGCCGACAAGGTCTCGATCAACACCGCCGCGGTCGCCAACCCGGACTTCGTGCGCGAGGCCAGCGACAAGGTCGGCAGCCAGTGCATCGTGGTCGCCATCGACGCCAAGCGGGTTTCCGCCGAGGGCGAACCGCTGCGCTGGGAGATATTCACCCACGGCGGGCGCAAGCCGACCGGTCTGGACGCGATCGCCTGGGCGCGCAAGATGGTCGATTACGGCGCGGGCGAACTGCTGGTCACCAGCATGGACCGCGACGGCACCCGCGCGGGCTTCGACCTGGAGCTGATGGCGCGCATCTCGGAGGCGGTCGAGGTGCCGGTGATTGCCTCCGGCGGGGTCGGCAACCTCGACCACCTGACCGAGGGGGTGCTCAAGGGCAAGGCCGACGCGGTGCTGGCGGCCAGCATCTTCCACTTCGGCGAATACAGCGTGCACCAGGCCAAGGAGCACATGGCCAGGGCCGGGATCGAGGTGCGCCTGTGAGCACCCCGAATCATCAAGATTTCCTTGACCAGGTCAAATGGACCGAGGACGGCCTGGTTCCGGTCATCGCCCAGGACGCGGTCAGCAAGCGCATCCTGATGTTCGCCTGGATGAACCGCGAGGCGCTGGCGAAGACGGTCGAACTGGGCGAGGCCGTCTACTGGTCCCGTTCGCGCAACAAGCTGTGGCACAAGGGCGAAAGCTCCGGCCATGTGCAGAAGGTGCGCGAGATCCGGCTGGATTGCGACCACGACGTGATTCTGCTGCAGATCGAGCAACAGGGCGGCATCGCCTGTCATACCGGTCGAGAGAGCTGTTTCTACTCCCGCCTGGAAGATGGCCGGTGGATCGCGGTCGATCCGGTCCTGAAAAACCCCGACGAGATCTACGGATGACCCAAGACGTCCTCAACGAACTGCACGCTGTGCTCGAAGCGCGCAAGCAGGCGGCGCCGGAATCCTCCTACGTCGCCAGCCTCTACGCCAAGGGCCGCCCGACCATCGCCAAGAAGGTCGGCGAGGAAGCGGCGGAAACCATCATCGCCGCCATCCAGGGGGACCGCGACGCACTGGTCTACGAGACCGCCGACCTCTGGTTCCACAGCATGGTGCTGCTGGCCGAGGCCGGCCTCCAGCCACAGGACGTGCTCGACGAACTGGCCCGCCGCTTCGGCCTCTCCGGTCACGCGGAGAAGGCAGCCCGGTCCAAGAACTGATATTTTGTATCACCACCACCTTTGACGAGGGTCCGCGAGACCCCAGCCACCCCTACGAGGAGTCATCATCATGGGCGCATTTAGCATCTGGCATCTTCTGATCGTTCTGCTGATCGTCATCCTGCTGTTCGGCACCAAGCGCCTGCGCAACATCGGCACCGACATGGGCAACGCCATCAAGAGCTTCCGTTCCGCCGTGAAGGACGAGAGCAAGGACGAAGAAGGCAAGGCCGAGGGCGGCCAGACCGCGCAGAACCTGCCGCCGCAGGGTGAACAGGGCCAGCCGCAGGGTCGCGTGATCGAAGGCGAAGCCACCCGCGAAAACCCCAAGTCCTGATCCGTTCCGGGTGTCACGGCGCGGTTGAGCGAACCGTGCACACCCCTTCCTGAGCACGCTTCATGTTCGATCTCAGTTTCTGGGAGATCGCCGTCATCGCGATCGTGGCCGTCATCATCGTCGGTCCCGAACGCCTGCCCTCGCTTGCCTACAAGGCGGGCCAATGGGTGACCAAGATCCGCCGGTTCGTCTCCAACGCCAAGGCGGAGATGGAAAGCGAGTTCAACACCGCCGAGCTGCGCAAGCTGCTGAATGCCCAGGAAGAGGAAATGCAGAAGCTGCGCAAACTGGTGGAAGATACCCGCCACGATGTCGAACAAAGCCAGAACCTGCTGACCCAGACGGTTGAAGACACCGTGCACTCGGTCCAGGACGCCGCCGCCCAGAAGCCGGTACCGTCGAAGCCTGCGCCATCAGCCAGTTCGACTCCGGCGAGCGCCCCGCTTGCGCCCCGCAGCATCGAGGACGAGATGCAGAGCCTCAGCCAGGAACTCGGGGAAACCCTGCATCGCCCGAATTTCGGTGGCGAGAGCGACCTCCATCCCTCCCAGTCCACCCCGACCGGGACGAAACAAGCATGAGCGATCCGCACGCCAACACCCCGGAATCCGGCCTTTCGGAGGGCATGAAGGGCTTCATCGCGCACCTGATCGAGTTGCGTGATCGCCTGCTACGCGGCGTCCTGGCCGTAATCGTGCTGATGGTGCTGCTCTTCCCCTGGGCCAGCGAGCTGTTCCACGCCTTCGCCACCCCTGTGCTGAACAGCCTGCCGGAAGGCCAGAACATGATCGCCACCGGCGCGATCTCGCCGTTCTTCATCCCGCTCAAGCTCGCCGCGCTGGCCGCCGTGTTCCTGGCCATGCCCTACCTGCTGTACCAGCTGTGGGCCTTCGTCGCACCCGGCCTGTACCAGCACGAACGCCGCCTGGCGGTGCCGCTGATCGTCTCCAGTTCGGCGCTGTTCTACATCGGCGCGGGCTTCGCCTACTTCGTCGTCATCCCGGCGGTGTTCCACTTCATGGGCATGTTCGCGCCGGAAGGCGTGTCCTTCATGCCGGACATCGGCAGCTACCTCGACTTCTCCATCACCCTGTTCTTCACCTTCGGCCTGGCCTTCGAGGTGCCGGTGGCGGTGGTGCTGCTGAGCGTGATCGGCGTGGTCACCCCGGACCAATTGGCCGAGAAGCGCCGCTACGCGATCCTCGTGGCCTTCATCATCGGTGCCATCTTCACCCCGCCAGACATCCTCTCCCAGTTCATGCTCGCCATCCCGGTATGGATGCTGTACGAACTGGGCATCCTGGTCGCGCGCATCCTGACCCGGAACCGCAAGCGGGAAGACGAGGAGGACCTGGACGTGGGCCCGGCCCTGCCGCTCGCGGCGGGCGCCACGGCGGCCACCTTGCCCGCCGCCGGGGGCGAGGACCAAGAGTCACCCAGCAGCGAGCAACAGGCGGAGGAACCCTTCCGCGCCCTCAGCCATGACGAGATGGAAGACGAACTGGCCCGTGCCGAGGAAGAGGAACGTCGTCTGAATGCGGACGAAGCAGACTCGACCGGGGAAGAAAACCAGACGCCCACCGCTGAAGAAGGCAAAGGCGTGGACGACGAACCCGATGCGCTTCCACCCGCCCAGCGCGATGATCGCAACACCCCGCTGCAGGACCCGGACCGCAAGGACTGACCACTGGCTTGTGCGAGGGGTGCATGCCTATGTGCTCATCCCCCTGCTCCTTGCCTGCATCTTCACGGCCCACGCCGGACCGCCGCGCAACGCCCTCACGGGGGCGACATCGCCCTACCTCGCCATGCATGCCGGCGACCCGGTCGCCTGGCAGCCCTGGTCGAAGGAGACCCTGACCCGCGCCCGGCGCGAAGACCGGCTGATCTTCGTCTCCAGCGGCTTTTTCGCCTGCCACTGGTGCCATGTCCTGCAGCAGGAAAGCTTCAGCGACCCGGGTTTTGCCGCGTTGCTCAACCAGCATTTCATGCCGATCAAGGTCGACCGCGAGGCCGACCCGGCGCTGGGCGCCGAACTCCGGCGCGCCATGCAGGCCATCAGCGGCCGAGCTGGCTGGCCGCTCAACCTCGTCCTCAGCCCGCAAGGCGACCCGCTGTACGGCTTCATCTACGCGCCGCGTCCGGAACTCATCGCGCGGCTCGCCCGCATTCACCGCCTCCGGCAGGATGCTCCTCAGCGTATCGAAGGCCTCGCCCATGCCGCCAGCGCCGAGCTTCAACCCCAGCCGTCGCCGACCGCCTGCCTTGAAGCAGATGCGGCCCGCGACCTCCTGCGCGATGCACTGCTTCAGGCCGCGGATCCGCTCGCTGGCGGCTTCGGCGAAGGCGCCAAGTTCCCACATGCCATCCGCCTGCTGGCCATGCTACGGATACTGGAACAGGCGCCCGATCCCGCACTGCGCGAACACCTGAACCTGACCCTCGACACCATGGCCAACTCCGGCCTGCGGGATCGGGTGGGCGGTGCCTTCTTCCGCTACACCACCGACCCGGCCTGGCAACATCCGCACTTCGAACAAATGCTGATCGACCAGGCCTTGCTGGCAAGGGTGTACTTGCGCGCCGCGAAAATCCTGCCCGCGCCCCGCTTTCGTAGCACAGCGGAACGGCTCATCCACGCCATCCTGCATGACTTCGCCCATCCCTCCGGCCTCTATGTCTCCTCGATCTCGGCACTGGATGCCGACGGGGTGGAAGGCGGAGGCTACCTGTGGACCGAGACGGCGTTGCGCGCGCTTCTCTCCGATGCTGCCTGGCGGGCAACCCGCCACTGGGGCTGGGCCCACCACGATGACTGGCACGGCGGCCAATTGCCCAGCCGCATCGACACGAGCCCGGAAAGCCGCGATGCCCTGCAACGGATGCTGAAGGCACGTCCGCGTCCTGTACACCCGCGCGACAAGCTGACCCCCATCGCCGCCAACGGCCAGCTGCTCGCCACGTTGAGCGAGGCCTGCATCGACGGCGTACACGAGGCATGTCCCGCGGGCCAGCGGCTGGCCGCACGGTTGGGCGTGCTGACGCACGGGGATATCGACGATCTGCGGGACCTCACCCATCTGGCGGATGGTCTGGCCGGCTGGGGCCGCCGGCACAACGACCAGGTAGCCGTCGAACAGGCGCGCGCTGCGCTGGAGAGTGCGGCCCGACAATTCCAGCGCGCCGATGGCTGGCAGACAAGCCGCCGCCCCCTGCCACCGTGGAGCGGCGCGACGCCCGACCTGCCCGACGATGAATACCCCTCCGCCAGTGCAACCTGGTGGCGTCTCGCCTCCCGGATGGGGTTGAGTAACTCAATCCCTCCGTGCCCCAGCTCATCGGTCCGCGAGGAACCGCTGGCATACATCAGCACCTTGCTGGAAGCCGTCGAAGCCGCCCGGCCGATGAACCCACGGGATGCGCAGGGGTCTAACGTCTTAAGCCGATAGTGTTATATTCTCAGCGGTTTGTTTTATATCGAAAAATCAAGGCGCCTCGTCCCCCAATGAGTTCATCCATCGCCCCCCGTCGCCCCGTCATTCTCATCATCCTCGATGGCGTCGGGGTCAACCCGAGCCGTGAAAACAACGCCGTCGCGCTGGCCCACACACCGCGCCTCGACGGCCTGTTCTCCAGCCACCCGCACACCGTGCTGGAAGCCTCCGGCCGTGCCTGCGGCCTTCCGGACGGGCAGATGGGCAACTCCGAGGTCGGCCACCTGACCCTCGGCTGCGGCGACATCCACCGCCAGGATCTGGTTCGGATCGACGACGCCATTGCCGACGGCAGCTTCTTCGAGGTCCCCGCGCTGGTGATGGCGGCGCAGAAGTCCGCCAAGAACGACCGACCGCTGCACCTGGTCGGCCTCGTTTCCGACGGCGGCGTGCACAGCCATGTGAACCACCTGCTAGCACTGATCAAGCTGGCCAAGGAACAGGGCGCGCGCCCGCTGGTGCACATGTTCACCGACGGCCGCGACACCGCGCCGAAGAACGCTGTGAACTACCTGTCGGAGGTGGAAGCCGCCTTGGCCGAGGCCGGTGGCGCCATCGTCACGGTCTGTGGCCGCTACTACGCGATGGACCGCGACCAGCGCTGGGAACGCACCTTCAAGGCCTGGGACGCGATCGTGCATGGCGAGGGCCGCAAGGCCGGTAGCGCGCGCGAGGCCATCGAGGGCTGCTACGAAGCCGGCGAAACCGACGAATTCATCCAGCCGATCGTCCTTCCGGGCTACGAGCGCCCGCGCCAGGAAGACGGCATGATCTTCTTCAACTTCCGCAACGACCGCCCGCGCCAGCTGGCCGAAGCACTGGGACAGAAGAGCTTCACCGGCTTCGACCGTTTCGAGTTCGACCCGCTGACCGTCACCTGCCTGACCGAATACGATCCGCGCTTCCTGTCCCCCATCGGCTTCCCACCGGAGCGCCCGGGCGTGACCTTGGCCGAGGTCGTCAGCCAGGCCGGCTACAAGCAATTCCACTGCGCCGAGACCGAGAAGTACGCGCACGTCACCTTCTTCTTCAACGGCGGCAAGGAACAGCCGTTCGCCGGCGAGGACCGGGTGATGGTGCCCTCGCCCAAGGTCGCCACCTATGACCTCCAGCCGGACATGAGTGCCGCCGAGGTGGCCGATGCCACCATCGCCGCCATCCAGAAGAGCGAGTACGCCTTCATTCTGGTGAACTTCGCGAACGGTGACATGGTCGGCCACACCGCCATCCGCGAGGCCGTGATCGCCGCCGTCGAGGCGGTCGATACCCACGCGGGTCGAGTGGTGGACGCGGCAGTGGCGGCTGGCTACAGCGTCATCGTCACCGCCGACCACGGCAACTGCGATGAAATGGTCGATCCGATCACCCGCGAGCCGCACACCCAGCACACCATCTACCCGGTACCCTGCGTCATCATCGACGAGCAACCCTGGCGCCTGCGCACCGGCGGCGGCATCTCCAACATCGCCTCCACCGTGCTGGAGCTGATGGGCCTGCCTGCACCGAAGAAGATGAAGCCCTCGCTGCTGCTGGGAGCGATTCAGCGCGCGAACTGACCTCGCCCTCCGCAGACCCCAAGCCCGCCACGGCCTCCACCCTGGCGGGTTTTTTTACGGCAATAAAAAAGGAGCCGAAGCTCCTTTTCCATGCGCGAGGGGCCACCCCCTTGTAGAACCCCTTACAGCGAGGCGAGATAGGCGCTCAGATCGGCGATGTCGGCATCGGACAGGCCGGTGGCGTTCGGCGCCATCATGGCCGTCATCGGACCGACCTGCTCACCCGCGCGGTACTTCTTCAGCTTGTCCGCCAAGTCACCGGCAGATTGACCCGCCAGCTTCGGGAAGATGCCCTGGCCTTCGGCGTTCATGCCATGACAGGCCGCGCAGGTGGCGTACTTGGTCTTGCCCGCAGCGACATCGCCAGCGGCGGCGGCCGGAGCGGCCTCGTCGGCAGCGGCCGGCGCTGTGGCGCCACCGAAGGACGCGATATGGGCGGCCAGGTTGGCGATATCGGCATCGGACAGGCCGCTGGCATTCGGCGCCATCATTGAGGTCATCGGACCGACCTGCTCACCCGCACGGTACTTCTTGAGCTTGGTCTCGGCGTCGCCGGCACTCAGGCCGGCCAGTTTCGGGAACGCCCCGCTGCCTTCTCCGTTCGCGCCATGGCAGGCTGCGCAGGTCGCGTACTTGGCCTTGCCAGCGGCGGCATCGCCAGCGGCGGCAGCGGCCGGGGCGGTCTCTGCGGCCGGAGCGGCGGCGGTTGCCGGGGTGGTCGCCTCTGGAGCGGCTTCCGGCACGGTGGCGGGGGCGCCAGGGGCCATCACCACCTCGCCCTTGGTGCTGTTGCGGTCAATGGTGTTCAGCAGCGACTTCACCATATAACCAACCACGATCAACAGCAGCACCGCGCCAATCGCGGTGACCACCTTGGCCATGGGATCCACTTTCACATCATGCTGGGCCACAAGGATGTCCTCATTGTTTTTGAAAATGCGTTGAGCGGGCAGTTGGTTCTGCCACAGACTGCGTGGATTATAGTTGCAGGCCGCCCGCGACGGACAATAAAAAAATGGACGACCCAATTAGACAGCGGGTATTCTTTAGCCCCCCATGCGCCCGTAGCTCAGCTGGATAGAGTACTGCCCTCCGAAGGCAGGGGTCACTGGTTCGACTCCAGTCGGGCGCGCCATTTCTCACGGGGCTCAAGCCTTTCCAGGAACATCCTGCGCCTGCCCACCCCGGATCAATGACCGGTGCACGTTGCGGACAGGACAACCGCCTCATGATCGAGCCGTCCAACTCAATGGGCTTGCGGTCCTTCGTCAAAGAAATCCGAAGGGCAGTTGAAATTACGCCCCAGCACGCTTGACGCCCCAAAATCCGCCCTCCGCGCATCCTGAGCCCGCAGCCAACGTCCCAGTGCGAGCTCTTCGGCATCCAGGCTGGCCTGCAGTCGGCCAAGCAAGGATGCGTGCATCAACGCCACCGTTGGATGCAGTTGCTCGGCCGTTGAGGCCATGACCAGCGGTACATCCTGACCATATGCCGCCTGCTCAAGTTGCGTGACGAGATCATGGGGCAGTCCCGGCAGATCGCATGGCACGGAGACGATGCAATCCGTGGCTGCGAACGTGAGGGCTGCATGCAATCCTGCCATGGGCCCCCGGCCAACGTAACGAGGGTCGTCGGCAATGACGGGCAGACCGAAGGCCCGGTACTGATCCCACGACCGATTGGCATTGATGACGAGTTGATCGACCTGGGGCGCCAGGTCGTCGATGAGGTGGGCGATCAAGGACCGACCCTGCCATTCAAGCAGGCCTTTTTCCACTCCGCCCATACGCGTGCCCCGCCCACCGGCAAGGATCACGCCGGTGATACCTGCGGAGCGCTTGGCATGATGGCTCATCGCTCCGCCCACCAGGCGCGGGCCAGTGCGACGGACTGATCCCGCCTGTCCGCTCGACCCAACGCCCGCAGCAATACGGCCAGCGTGCTGATGACGGCAGCCTCGCCGTAGATATCCTGAACATCCCCCTCCCATACCGCGGCGAGATGGACGACATCGAGCCGTTCGGGCTTGATCTGTCGGCGCATCAGCAGCGGAGGCCCATCAAAGGCTGCGGCCACGGCCCCTTGGGTGACGAACACCTCGGTCAGCATTTCCGGGTTGATCTCGGCCTCGCCCCCCTCGCCCTTGAACACCACCACGGCTGGCTCTGCGAGCAGGCAGGCCGCCTTTTGATGGATGGTCTCGTAACCACGGTGGAAGATGCCATGCACCGACAGTGGCGCGCCGAGCGGGTTGAGCATGCGCGCCACGCTGTGCACCGGCGAACGCAGCCCCAGCAGCTCACGCAGCTGCATCAGGCGCTTGAGGCCGGGGGCGAAGGTTTCCAGGGGAAGAAAGGCGAAATGGCTTGAGGCCAGCTGATCCGCGGCCTCACTGACCGATCCCGCCACGGGGATGTCCAACGCGCCCAAGGCCCGGCGTGTATAGAGCCGATCCGCCGACTCACCCTCCGTACCGTGCATCAGCACCGATAAGCCGCGCCTGGCCAGCACGCGCGCAGCCAAGAGGAACCAGGGGAGGTGGCGGCGCTTGCCGGCATAACTGCCCCAGTCGATGGCGGGCGCGGACAGCCCTTGCGGCAGGGCGATGCGCTGGCGCACGGCCTGTACGAAGCCCGCGGCTTCTTCAGGGGTTTCCTCACGCACGCGAATCAGCATCAGGAAGGCACCGATCTGCTCGGGCGCGGCCACGCCGTCGAGGATCATGCCCATGGCCTCGCGGGCCTCGTCCTGGGTCAGGCTGCGCGAGCCGTGACGGCCCTTGCCGAGGATCTGGATGAAGGGGGCGAAGGGATGCATGCAGGTGGCTCTTCGATCAGGCTGCAAACAGCGCCTGGGCGCACGAAGAGGCCTCATCCGCGGCGGATGAAAGACCCAAGCGTTCGCGCAGGGCCACCACCTCGCCGACCACGATCAGGCTGGGCGAGCGCGGCTGCTCGGCGCGCACGATCTCAGGCAGCGTTGCAAGAGTGCCGCTGAACACGCGCTGGTCGGCCAGTGTGCCGCGCTCGACGATGGCCGCAGGCATGTCCGCGCGCATGCCATGCGCCTTCAAGTGATCACAGATGCGCTCGACGTTCGACAGGCCCATGTAGAACACCAGGGTCTGGCCCTCCGCCACCAGCGCGCGCCAGTCGAGGCCCATGTCGTCCTTCTTGGTGTGGCCGGTAACGAAGCGCACCGACTGCGCATGATCGCGGTGGGTCAGCGGAATGCCGGCGTAGGCCGCGCAGCCGGCGGCGGCGGTGATGCCCGGCACGGCCAGGCAAGGGATGCCCGCCTCGACCACGGTTCCCATCTCCTCGCCGCCGCGCCCGAAGATGAACGGGTCACCGCCCTTCAGACGCGCCACGCGCTTGCCCTGCCGGGCCAGATCCACCATCAGCCGGTTGATGCCGTCCTGCGGCAGAGTGTGGTGCCTCATGCTTTTACCCACGTCGATGCGCTCGGCCTCGCGGCGTGCGAGGTTGATGATGGCCTCCGGCACCAGCCGGTCGTAGACCACCACATCGGCCTGTTGCAGCAGGCGCAGGGCCTTGAGCGTCAGCAGGTCGGGATCGCCCGGACCCGCGCCGATCAGCCAGACCTCGCCCTGCCGTTCGGGCAACCCATCATCCAGCGCGCGCTCGAGCAGGCGCTCGGCCTCGTCCAACCGCCCGGAGGTGGCGAGGCCGACCAGCGGACCGTCGAGCAGGCGTTCCCAGAAGTGCTTGCGGTCGTCCACCCGGGCAAGGCGTGCCTTGACCGCGGCGCGGTAGCGGCCAAGCAGGTCGGCCAGCACGCCGAACCCGGCCGGGATCAAGGTTTCCAGCCGCGCCTTGAGCAGGCGGGCGAGGATGGGCGAGCGCCCACCGGTGGAGACGGCGATGGTGATCGGCCCGCGCTCGACGATGGACGGCAGGATGAAGCTGCACAGCTCGGGCTGGTCGGCCACGTTGACCGGGATGGCGTGCCGCTCGCACTCGTCGAACACCAGCCGGTTGACCGCGTCGTTGTCGGTCGCGGCGATGACGATGCGGAAACCACGCACGATGCCCGGCCCGAAGACCTGTGCGCGCCAGTGCACCCGCCCGGCCTCGATCATGCGTTGCATCTCGTTGCGCACGCGCGGGGCAATGACCGTGACCCCGGCGCCCGCCAGCAGCAACAGCTCGGCCTTGCGCGCCGCCACGGTGCCGCCGCCGACGACCAGCGCCTTGCGACCTTTCAGGTTCATGAAGATGGGCAGGTTTTCCATGGTGGACCTCCTCAGGCGGCCCTGGTCCTGGCGTGCGCCCGGACCATCGCCTTCAGTTCGGGGATGCAGGAACCGCAGTTGGTCCCGCACTTGAGTTCGGCACCCAGCGCCTCGGCCGAGCTGCAGCCAGCCTCGATGGCCTTGTGGATGGCGACTTCGCCGACGCAGAAGCAGGCGCAGACGAGGCGGCCTACATCCTCGCCGCCCGCCGGGGCACGGCCGGCCAGCAGGGCGAGACGACCGGCGCTGTCGGCCGGGGGCTCGCGAAAGGCCGCGCTCACTGCTTCGCGATCGATGGCGGGGCGGCCGGCGGCGACGTACAGGGCGGCGACCGGTTGACCGGCAGCCCACAACAGGGCGTGGTAGTTCAGGCTGGCTGGATCGCCCGCGTCCAGCATGAGGCCGGAGGCGCCGATGCGCCCCAGCATCCACTGCCGCCAGTCGTCCGGGACATCCGTGCCGGCGATCTCATAGCGGTCGAAGCCCTCGCCAGTCATGCGTGCCCAGTAGGGCAGATCGCCCGTGCGCGCGGTGTCGCGGCAGAACAGCGTCGCTTGCCAGGCGGGTTGCCATGGCTCGACCCGGGCCGGGGTGTGCTTGGATTCCGGCTGGCCGGAAAGCGGATCGGTGACCGGTGCCACCAGAGTACCCATGCGTGCCTGCCCCGCGAACTGACCATTCCAGTGCATGGGCACGAAGACCGATCCGGGCCTCTGGCCGTCGTTGATCCTCACGCTCGCCAGCATCCAGCCGGTCGGCGAGTTGATGCGCGCCAAGGCGCTCTCGGCAAGCCCGATGGCTCCGGCATCGTCGGGATGGATTTCGCAGTACGGCTCGTCAATGTGGGCCAGCAGGCGAGCGGCCTTGCCGGTGCGGGTCATGGTGTGCCACTGGTCGCGCACGCGGCCGGTGTTGAGCACAAAGGGATAGCGCGCGCTGGTGGCGTTGACCGGCGGGCGCGGTGTGATCGGGATGAAGCGGGCACGGCTGTCCGGCGTATGGAAGCGCCTATCGGTGAACAGGCGCGGCGTGCCCTGCGGCGCGGCGGCAGTCACTGGCCATTGGATCGGCGCCAGTGCGTCGTACTGCTGGTCCGTGATGCCCGCCAGGGCGCTGATGTCGAAGGCGCGGCGGCCGGCGTTCTCGAAGCCCGACAAGGCGGCATGCTCGCGGAAGATGTCCGCCGGGCACGCGTAGGGAAAGGCGTCGGCAAAGCCCATGCGGCCGGCGACCTCGGTGATGATCCACCAGTCGTGCCGCGCCTCGCCCGGGATCGGCAGAATCCCGCGCTGACGCGAGATGCGGCGCTCGGAGTTGGTCACCGTGCCGTCCTTTTCGCCCCAACCGGTGGCCGGCAGGAGGATGTCGGCCAGGGCCGTGGTGTCGGTCTCGCGCATGATGTCGGACACCACCACCAGTTCGCAGCCCGCCAGGGCCTGGCGTACGGCGTCGGCATCCGGCATCGAGACGACCGGGTTGGTCGCCATGATCCACACGGCCTTGACCTTGCCCTCGTCGATGGCCTTGAACAGGTCGACCGCTGTCAGGCCCGGCGCGTCGGCGATGACCGGGCTCTTCCAGAATCGCTGCACGCGGGCCACGTCTTCCGGGGCGAAGTCCATGTGCGCGGCAAGCTGGTTGGCCAGTCCGCCCACCTCGCGTCCGCCCATCGCGTTGGGCTGGCCGGTGATCGAGAACGGCCCCATGCCGACCCTGCCGATACGGCCGGTGGCGAGGAAGGCGTTGATGATGGCGTTGGACTTGTCCACGCCGCTGGAGGACTGGTTCACTCCCTGCGAATACAGCGCCACGGTTTTCGGGGTGTCGGCGAACTGGCTGAAGAAGGAGAGCACGTCGGCGAGCGGCAGTTCGCAGGTCTCGGCCACGCGCCTGGGCGTCCACTCGCGCGCGGCCTCGATGGCGGCATCGAAGCCATGCGTGTGGTCGGTGATGAAGACGCGGTCGAGCGTGCGGGTCGCCGCAAGCCAGGCCAACAAACCGTTGAACAGCACGGCGTCGGTGCCGGGCTCGAGCGGCAGGTGCAAGTCGGCGATATCGCAGGTTGCGGTGCGGCGCGGGTCGATGACGATGACACGCATGGCCGGGCGGGCCTTCTTGGCCGCCTCGATGCGCTGATACACCACCGGGTGGGCCCAGGCGGTATTGGAGCCGACCAGCACGATCAGGTCGGCCGACTCCAGATCCTCGTAACTGCAGGGCACGGCGTCGTTGCCGAAGGCGCGTTTGTAGCCGACCACGGCGGAGGCCATGCACAGGCGTGAATTGGTATCGATGTTGGCCGCGCCAATCCAACCCTTCATCAGCTTGTTGGCAACGTAGTAATCCTCGGTCAGCAGCTGGCCGGAGACATAGAAGGCCAGCGCCTGCGGGCCGTGCTCGCGGATGATGCGGGTGAAGCCATCGGCCACGGCATCCAGTGCCGCATCCCAGTCCACCCGTTCGCCGCCGATCTCCGGGTGCAGCATACGACCCTTCAGGTCGACGGTTTCGTGCAGGGCCGAGCCCTTCACGCACAGGCGCCCGAGGTTGGCCGGATGCGCCTTGTCGCCCTTCACGCCGACCAGTTCGCCATCCTTGAAGCGCGCCTGGACACCGCAGCCGACGCCGCAGTAGGGGCACGTGGTCAGGGCGTGATGTGGATTCGTCATGGCGATCTCGCTTGTCAGCCGCGCAAATAAAAAGGCGCCCTGAACCCACCGCGCACCTGAAATGCGATGGGAACAGGACGCCTTTGTCCTCTCCAAGAAACCTACCCGTCATTGGGCGAGGTTTGAGGGTATCAATGCAGGTTTGATGCCAGAGCAGCCTGACTGGGATCAATCATGATCTGAAGCCCGTCGGGCCGAGCCAATCCCCCATGACGGGATGCGGGCGCACCAAAAGCGCGCGCAATGCACCGATAAGGCAAGGGGCTCAGTGCGCCACCAGGACCCGCCCTGCCTCGATCTTGACCTTCCACACCTGTGCCTTGAGTCCCTCCTCCTCCAGACACTGTCCATCACGCAGACGGTAGTGCTGCTTGTAGAGGGGCGATGCGACCACACGCTCGCCGCCCAGCTCCCCGAGTATCCCGCGTGACAGGACATTGGCCCCGCTCTTGGGGTCGTGGTTGGCGAGAGCGAAGACCTTTTCTTCGGTGTCCGGCAGGTGAAACAGGGCGATCTGGGCATGGCCCAGGCGGGCGGCGAGACCGGCATTCACTGGCAGGTCGTTGAGGGCGCAGATGTCGGTCCAGGTACTCATGGTCGTCTCGCTTGGCTGATGAAGGCGTCCAGCAGAATGAAGAGAGCCTCGCGCATCCCTGCATAGGCGGCCTGTTCGGCGAGCATGCCTTCGGCGCTCTGCATCCAGCGCCCCTGTCCGGGGGGCGGGACCAGGTAGTCGGCATCCTCGCGGCAAAACTCCTCCACCATCTCCGGGGTGGTTTCGATATGGCATTGCAGGCCGAGGGCCAGGCCATCGGCGGAAAGGAACATCTGGTTGGGACAGGCCTCGCTGCTGGCGAACAGGGTGGCGCCGTCCGGCAAGTCGAAGGTCTCGCCATGCCAGTGCAACACGCTCAATTCGTCCGGCAGCGGCAGGATCGAGCCGGTCTTGCGGACCGGCCAGAAGCCGACTTCGCGCTGAGGGCTCTGCTTCACCTCCGCCCCCAGGGCAAGGGCGATCTGCTGCGCGCCAAGACAGATGCCGAGCACCGGCTTGCCGGCCTCCAGTGCGGCCAGGACCAGCCCGCGCTCATAGATCAGCCAGGGGTAGTCGGCGCTGTCATGCACGCTCATCCCGCCACCGAGCACCACCAGCATGTCGAAGTCGTCCGTGGCGGGCAGCTCGTCGCCGCGATAGAGATGATGGACGACCGGCGTATGGCCGCGGGTCATGGCCCAATCGGCGATGCTGCCGGGCCCTTCCTGGGCGAAGTGCTGGAGGATGGCGATGTTCATGGTGTCTGTGTTCCCAAATGAGGCATGGCGGGGGCGGACTTGCCCACGAAGCGCGACAAAGCAAATTCGCGGCCAGGGCTTTCCCCGTCAGCCCTCGGATCAGGCAGCGGCCCGCAAGGCCTTTTCCTCCTCGGTGGCCGGGCGGATCTGCCCGCGTTCCTCGACGAACACGATGTTCTCGTCCGGTGAGTCACTGTTGACGAAGGCGCGGAACAGCCGCACGCGGTCCGGGTTCTCGAGGGTGGTCTTCCACTCGCACTGGAAGGTGTCGACCACATGCTGCATCCGCGCCTCGAGTTCCGCGCCGAGGCCCAGCGAGTCGTGGATGACCACGTCACGAAGATAGTCGATGCCGCCCTCGAGGTTGTCCATCCAGGTGCTGGTGCGCTGCAGGCGGTCAGCGGTCTGGACGTAGAACATCAGGAATCGGTCGATGTATCGAACGAGTGTTTCCTCGTCGAGATCGGCGGCGAACAGGTCGGCATGGCGCGGTTTCATGCCGCCATTGCCGCAGACGTACAGGTTCCAGCCCTTGTCGGTGGCGATCACGCCCACGTCCTTGCCCTGCGCCTCGGCGCATTCGCGGGTGCAGCCGGAGACGGCGAACTTGATCTTGTGCGGGGCGCGCAGGCCCTTGTAGCGGTTCTCCAGCTCGATCGCGAGGCCGACCGAGTCCTGCACCCCGTAGCGGCACCAGGTGGAGCCGACACAGGACTTCACCGTGCGCAACGACTTGCCGTAGGCCTGGCCGGTCTCGAAGCCGGCGTCGATCAGCTCCTTCCAGATCAGCGGCAGCTGCTCCAGGCGCGCGCCGAACAGGTCGATGCGCTGGCCGCCGGTGATCTTGGTGTAGAGGCCGTACTTCTTGGCCACGCCGCCGATGGCGAGCAGGCCGTCCGGGGTGATCTCGCCGCCCGGGATGCGGGGGACGACGGAATAGCTGCCGTCCTTCTGCATGTTGGCGAGGTAGCGGTCGTTGGTGTCCTGCAGGCCGAAGTGCTCGTCCTTGAGCACATACTCGTTCCACACCGAGGCGAGGATGGAGGCAGCGGCGGGCTTGCAGATATCGCAGCCATGCCGCACGCCCTCGCCTTGGCCGTGGCGGGCGAGCAGCTCGTCGAAGGTCTTGATGCCGCCGACGCGGACCAGGTGGTAGAGCTCCTGGCGCGAATGGGCGAAGTGCTCGCAGAGATCCTTCTTCACCTCCACGCCGCGCCGCTCCAGTTCGAAGTCCAGCACCTGCTTGACCAGCGCCGCGCAGCCGCCGCAGCCGGTGGCCGCCTTGGTGCAGGCCTTCAGCTCGGCGACGGTGGTGCAGCCGGCCTCGACGGCGGCGGTGATGCCGCCCTTGCTCACGTTGTGGCAGGAGCAGATCTGCGCGCTGGCAGGCAGGGCGGCCACGCCCATCGCTTTTGGAGCTGACCCGTCGCGGGCGGGCAGGATCAGGCTGTCCGGGTGCTCGGGCAGTGGGATGCCGTTGAGCGCCATCTGCAGCAGGGTGCCGTACTCGGCGGCATCGCCCACCAGCACCGCGCCGAGCAGGGTCCGGGCCTCGCCGCAGACCACGATCTTCTTGTAGATGGCGTTGGGGCCGTCGACATAGGTGTAGGCCAGGCTGCCGGGGGTGGCGCCGTGCGCGTCGCCGATGGAGGCGACGTCCACGCCGAGCAGCTTGAGCTTGGTGCTCATGTCCGCGCCGCCAAACTGTGAAAGTGGGCCGCTGTCCTTGTTGGCCAGCGTATCCGCCACCACGCGCGCCATCTGGTAGCCGGGGGCGACCAGGCCGAAGACCTGCCCATTCCACAGCGCGCACTCGCCGATGGCGAAGATGGACGGGTCCGAGGTGCGGCACTGGTTGTCGATCACGATGCCGCCGCGCGGGCCGACGTCCAGGCCGCAGTCGCGCGCCAGCTGGTCGCGTGGGCGGATGCCGGCGGAGAACAGGATCAGGTCGGTCTCAAGAAACTCGCCGTCGGCGAACTCCATGCGGTGGCGGTGCTGCTCGCCCGCCACGATCCGCCTGGTGTTCTTGCCGGTGTGCACACGGACGCCCAGCGCCCCTATCTTGCGCCGCAGCATGGCGCCTCCGCCCTCGTCGAGCTGGACCGGCATCAGGCGCGGGGCGAATTCGACCACGTGGGTTTCGAGGCCCAGCTGCCTGAGCGCGTTGGCCGCCTCCAGACCGAGCAGGCCGCCGCCGACCACCACGCCGACCCTGGACTGGCCGGCCCAGTGCTGGATGGCCTCCAGGTCCTCGATGGTGCGGTAGACCAGGCAGGCCTCCCGCTCACGCCCCTCGATCGGCGGGACAAAGGCGTAGGAGCCGGTGGCCAGGACCAGGAGGTCGTAGGGGGTTTCATGGCCGCTGGCATTGGTCACGCACTTGCGGCTGCGGTCGATGGCGGTGATGGCCTGGCCCAGGCGAAACTCGATGCCGTGGTTCTCGAAGAAGCCCTCGGTGACCATCGACAGGTCCTCCGCCGTCCGCCCGCCGAAGTACTCGGAGAGGTGCACGCGGTCGTAGGCGGCGCGCGGCTCCTCGCCGAACACGATCACGCGGTGGGTCTGGTGCAGGCCCTGCTCGACCAGCTTTTCGAGCAGGTTGTGGCCGACCATGCCGTTGCCGGCCACGATCAGGGTGGGCTTGTTCATGACAGGGCTCCTCGCCGCGATGGCAGCGGACGGGTTGGGTTCGTCGAGGCGGCAGAAGGCCTCGCCGAAGATCAGGGTGGAACGGGCCGCGCGCAGATCGCGGCCCGAATGCATCAGGTCGAAGTACCAGCCGCCGTCGCCCGCGTCGCCGTACAGCACGGCGCCGGTCAGGCGGCCGTCGCGCAGCACGAGACGACGGTAATGGCCGTCGACGGGGTCGTGCAGGGTCAGGACCTCGGCATCAGGCCCGCCGTGGAAGTCACCGGCCGAGAAGACCTCGATGCCGGTGACCTTGAGGCGTGTCGTCTGCGCGGGGGAACCGTGGTAGCGGGCCGTTTCATCCCCGGCCAGGACGCGCGCCAGCACCTCGGCCTGCTCCCACAAGGGGGCGACCAGGCCGAAGGTCTCGCCGCGGTGCTCGATGCATTCGCCGACCGCGAGGATGGCGGGGTCGGAGGTGGCAAGGGTGTCGTCCACGATCACGCCACGTCCGCAGGACAGGCCAGCGTCGCGGGCGAGTTCGATGCGCGGGCGCACCCCGGCGGTGACCACGACCAGGCCGGCGGGCAGCAGAACTCCCTCTCCCCTCGCGGGAGAGGGTTGGGGAGAGGGGGCTACGGTGCTTGGTGTTGGAGCAGTGGCCTGCGTTTTTTCACCCTCTCCCCGGCCTTGCTCCCTCCTCTCCGACCCTTCCGGCATCCATGCCGGAAGCCCCTGCGGGGTTGGTCCCTCCTCTCCAGCCCATCGGCCATCCATGGCCGATGCCCCTTTGGGGTTCGGCTGTCGAGAGCGGCCGTCGAGAGCCCCCCTCAAGAGGGAGGGAGTTGAAATCCGTACGCCTTGAACCCGGCCCGTCCCTTCGATCGCCTCCGTCCGCGCATTCAACGCGAACCGGATGCCCCGCGCCTCCAGCGCCTCCTGCAGCATGCGCGCGGCGTCTTCATCGAGCTGGCGGTCCATCAGCCAGCCGTTGCGATGCACCACGGTCACGTCCATGCCGCGCCGGGTCAGGGCGTCCGCCGCCTCCAGGCCGAGGATGCCGCCGCCGATCACCACCGCGTGGCGGTGGTTGCGCGCGGCGTCGAGCATGGCCTCCACGTCGTCCAGGTCGCGGAAGCCGAGCACGCCGGGCAGCCCGATGCCGGGCAGGACGGGCATGAACGGCGCGGAGCCGGTCGCCAGCACCAGCCGGTCGTAGGGCACGCCCAGGCCGTTGTCGGCCCGCACGGTACGGGTCTCGCGGTCGATGGCGGTGACGGTCGTCCCGGCGTGCAGGGTGACGCCGTTCGCCATGTACCAGTCGAGGTCGTGCAGCAGGGTGTCGGCGAAGGCCTTCTCGCCCGCCAGCACCGGCGAGAGCAGGATACGGTTGTAGTTGCCGCGCGGCTCGCTGCCGAACACGGTGATGGTGTAACGCTCAGGGGCGAGACGCAGGAGGGTTTCCACCATCCGCATCCCGGCCATGCCGTTGCCGATCACCACCAGTCGCTGCCGGTTCATGGCTTCAGGCCGCCTTGCTCTTGCCCTTGGCGAAGCGGGCCTTGCGCGCCTCGCCCATGTCCTCCACCTTGCGCTGCTTTTCGTAAAGGAACTTCAGCACTTCGTGGCGGTAGTGGTTGTAGGCGGCATCGTCGGCCAGCTCCAGGCGGTTGCGCGGACGCGGCAGGTCAACCTTGAGGATCTCGCCCACGGTGGCGGCGGGGCCGTTGGTCATCATCACGATGCGGTCGGACAGCAATACCGCCTCGTCCACGTCGTGGGTGATCATGATCACGGTATTGCCGAGGTCCGCCTGAATCTCCATCAGCGAGTCCTGCAGGTGGGCGCGGGTCAACGCGTCCAAGGCGCCGAACGGCTCGTCCATCAGCAGGACCTTGGGCTCCATCGCCAGCGCGCGGGCAATGCCGACACGCTGCTTCATGCCGCCGGAGATCTCGTCCGGACGCTTGTGCAAGGCATGGCTCATGTGGACCAGTTCGAGATTGTGTTCGATCCAGTCGCGCATCTCCGCCTTGGTCTTCTTGCCCTTGAAAACCTGCTTGACCGCCAGTTCGACGTTCTCGTAGGCCGTGAGCCAGGGCAGCAGGGAGTGGTTCTGGAATACCACGGCGCGCTCCGGGCCGGGTTCGTTGACCTCGCGGCCGTCGAGCAGGACACCGCCTTCGGTCGCCTGATAAAGGCCGGCGACGATGTTGAGCACGGTGGACTTGCCACAGCCGGAGTGGCCGATCAGGGAGACGAGCTCACCTTTGGCAATGCTCAGATTCACGTCGTTGAGCGCCTTGAACACCCCCTTGGGCGTGGGGAACTCGATCGAGACCTTGGTCAGTTCGAGATGGGACATCGTCATTGAAATATCTCCGTCGATCAGTCATTAACGTGAAACAACGCGAAGCGTTCCCTCGTCCCCCTCTCCCGCAAGCGGGCTCTCGAGCGCCGTACCCCGAAGGGGCTTGGGGCATGGATGCCCCAAGGGTGCGAGAGGAGGGACCAAAGGGCAGGGGTGAGGGAAACGGATATGGCGTGGAATCGTTTTTCATGTCTTGGGGCGGCGAGTCGCCATGTCCGTTAGCGCAGTGCGACGCTCTTGTCCCAGGACACGGCGCGTTGCAGGGCGAGCATGCCGCGGTCGAGCAGCAGGCCAATGAAGCCGATGACCAGCACGGCGACCATGATCCGGCCGAGCGAGTTCGACGAACCGTTCTGGAACTCGTCCCAGACAAATTTTCCGAGGCCCGGGCTCTGGGCCAGCATTTCCGCGGCGATCAGCACCATCCATGCGATGCCGAGGGAGAGGCGCAGGCCGGTGAACATCATCGGGATGGCGGAGGGCAGCACGATCTTCCGCACATGGGTCAGCGCGTTCAGGCGCAGCACCTTGCTGACGTTGAGCAGGTCACGGCTGATGGAGGCCACGCCGACGGCGGTGTTGATGACGGTCGGCCACAGGCAGCACAACAGCACCGTGATCATCGAGTTGAGGAAGGACTTCTCGACCATGGGGTTGTCGGTGACATACACCGCGCTGACGACCATGGTGACCAGGGGGAGCCAGGCCAGCGGCGAGACCGGCTTGAACAGCTGGATCAGCGGATTGAAGGCTGAGTACAGCGCCGCGGAAAGGCCGATCATGATGCCGATCGGAATCGCGATCAGGCTGGCAATGACGAAGCCGCTGAGGACCGTGAGCAGACTGGTTCCGATCTGGTCGAAGAAGGTCGGCTTGCCCGTATAGGGGCGAATCTTCGCCTCGTAGGAAGGGTCTTCGGCCAGCCGCTCCGCGTTGCGTTTTTCCTGCCGCGCGTAGAACTCGACTTCCTTGGCGCGTTCGGCCACGTGCTCCTTGTAAAGTCCCTTGGCCTGCTCATAGGCCTGAGCGGGGCCGGGGAAGGTGCCGAGCGAAGTATGGATGTTGCTGGCCACCCCGTGCCAGATCACCAGAAAGACGATCAGGCCGAACACTGGTAGACCGAGCGATTTCAGAATGATGTCGAACTGGGCGCGGGGCTCCTCCCAACGGGCCAGCTTGACCAGCGGAACCAGGAAGGCGGGAAGCTTGATTGTTGCGCTCATGATGGAAGCTCCAGCGGGGACCCCACCATGCGGGGTCCGGTCGGGGATCAGATCTTGTCCGCGCCCTTCAGGCCGATCTTGAACTGCTCCAGATAGGCGTTGGGCTTGGTGCCGTCGTAGGTGATGCCGTCAATGAACTCCCGGGTGGCCGGCTTGAAGCCGGTTTCCCTGGCGAAGTCCGGGAAATCGGCGGCCTTCAGCTTGCCCTCGGCGATCAGTGCCTCGGCGGCCTGCTTGTAGATGTCCGGGCGATAGACCTGCTTCGCGGTCTCCATGTACCAGCTGTCCGGCTTGTGCTCGGCGATCTGGCCCCAGCGGCGCATCTGGGTCAGATACCAGATGGCATCCGAGTAGTACGGGTAGGTCGCGTGGTGGCGGAAGAACACGTTGAAGTCGGGCACGGCGCGTTTGTCGCCCTTCTCATACTCGAAGGTCCCGGTCATGGAGTTGGCGATCACCTTTTCGTCCGCGCCGACGTAGTTCGGCTTGGAGAGGATCTTTACCGCCTCCGGGCGGTTGGCATTGTTGCTGGCATCCAGCCAGTAGGCCGCGCGGATCAGGGCCTTGGTCAGGCGGATCGTGGTGTTGGGGTACTTGTCGGCGAAGGCCCGGGTGATGCCGAACACCTTCTCCGGGTTGTTCTTCCAGATCTCGTAGTCGGTGATGACCGGCACGCCGATACCCTTGAACACGGCCTGCTGGTTCCACGGCTCGCCCACGCAGTAACCGTAGATGGTGCCGGCCTCCAGGGTGGCGGGCATCTGCGGCGGCGGCGTTACCGACAGCAAGGCCTCAGCCTTCAGCGTGCCGCTGGTGTCGCCCTTGTGCGGGGCATAGAAGCCAGGATGGATGCCGCCCGCGGCCAGCCAGTAACGCAGCTCGTAGTTGTGGGTGGAGACCGGGAAGACCATGCCCATGGTGAACGGCTTGCCTTCCTTCTTGTAAGCCTCGATCACGGGCTTGAGCGCATCGGCCTTGACCGGATGAACCGGCTTGCCGTCCGCGCCCATGGGCACAGTTTTCTTCATCGCCTCCCACACGGCGTTGGAGACGGTGATGCCGTTGCCGTTCAGGTCCATGGAGAACGGGGTGATGATGTCGGCCTTGGTGCCGAAGCCGATGGTGGCGGCGAGCGGCTGGCCGGCCAGCATGTGGGCACCGTCCAGCTCGCCGGTGATCACGCGGTCGAGCAGCACCTTCCAGTTGGCCTGCGCCTCGAGCTGGACGTACAGGCCCTCGTCCTCGAAATAGCCCTTCTCGTAGGCGATGGCCAGCGGGGCCATGTCGGTCAGCTTGATGAACCCGAACTTCAGGTCTTCCTTCTCCGGCTGGCCGGCACCTGCCAGGGCGGCATGGCTGCCCAGCAGGCCAGCGCCCAGCAGACCGGCGGATGCGATAGCGAGCGCACTTCGCTTGAGGAAGCCGCGACGACTCTGGTGTTGCTTGCTCATGTGTATTCCCCGTTTTCAGCAAAATAAAAAGGCGCTCACATCGGGGATCCTTGGAATCCCGCGAAATGAGCGCCTTTGCCCTAAAACCTTTCCGACCGACGTTGGCCGTTGGCAACGATGCAGCAAGCACCATGCCAGCGAGGCGAGTCCGCCAGAATGGCCGTTTGCGGGGAATGAACTTCGCCGGGTCCGCGTTGGCGCACCGTGATGGCGCGCCATCACGCACCGCGATGAAGCACGCGGGTGCCCGGTTTAAAACTCCGGGCCGAGCATATCCGCCATGGCGATGGCGGCACGGGCGACCTCGATCAGGCGCTTGCCCTGATCCATGGCCGTCTTGCGCAGCATCCGGTGAGCCTGGTCTTCCGTCATGCCCCGGTATTTGATGAGCAACGACTTGGCCTGTTCAATCACCTTGCGTTCCTCGAGCGCCTCGCGGGCGGCCTGTAGCTCCCCCTCCATGGTCTGGAGCCGGCGTGCCTGGTTCTGGACGAGATCAATGAGCGTTCGACTGGTCACGGCTTGGGACCCGTCGACCTGATCGCGCACCAGATCGAACAGGGTGCCTGCTTCCGAGGCGTCCACGGGGCGCCCCAGCAACACCCCTTTTGGAAGCGATGAGCCGCATGCAGCCTTCGCCTCGGCAGCGATCAGGGCCTCATCCGCTCGCCAGTCGAGACGCGCCTGACTCAGGCGGTGCTCACATAAATCATGCATGGTTCGCTCGAGCTGATCTTCGATGACCTTCATGGCATCGATGCGCCGGGTCGCTTGATCGAACCAGATTTGCGCCATTTCATGGCCCGATGCATGGCTGGCCGTCATGGCGAAGGCCAGACGCCGCGAGCGCTCCAGCTCGGCGCTCACGGGCGAGGCCAGCAATTGCTGCCAACCCGCCAGGGATTCAGCATCGGCGAACTCGGAGAAGATCTGGAAGCATCGCTCTTGCGCATCGATTCTATTCAGCAGCGCGGAACGCAGGCCCTCATCACCCCATCCGTGGCTGAAGCCCGTGACACCTACCGCACGCTCCTGGCCAGCAAGCTCCTTGCCCTGCATGAAATTGAGCAAGGCCACCACCGCGCTCGATATCACGGGGTCGGACACGGCATCGGCCGCGGAAAAGGCGACCGAAAGCATGCGCCTGAGCAGTTCGTTGTAACTGCCCATGGCGTCCTGGGCGCCGATGTCGACGCGGTCGATCTGCTCCCGAAGCGCCGGTAGCTCGGCGAGCCCGTGAAGCACCAGGGCGACATGAGCGTAGAAACGACTGGTGGACAGATGACACCAGGGGAGCTCGCGCCATTCGGCAAGATGCGCGCGCACCTCATGCTCGGCCGCCCCCACCTCGGCGCGATAATCCCGCACGCGCTCCGCGTAGCGCCCCTGCGAATCGAGGTACAGATTCGTTGCGCCACGCTCTTTTTGCAGGCCATGAATCAGCGCCCTGAGGCGGCCGATCATGGTGCTCATCACGAGCAGCTGTTCCAGCCCCGCGATCTCGCATTGGCGTGAACGCACCAGGAATTCTGCAATTTCTTTATTGAGCATGGGACCGAGGACGACAAGTTGGTCATGCGCTGATCTAGCAGGTTTCAGACCAGCTCTATTGGCCGGCATCTTGCTTCATCGAGCTCATCAGCCCAACGAGCATCGGCAGCCTCTTGGCGGTGCTCCCCCCCGAGGAGGCAAGAGGTATGAGTTGCAATGTGATGGCCTGTTCCGGGACCGAGGCATGCGCGAGCCTGGCTGATGGAGGGAGTGATGTGCTCGATTTCGAAACCGCGAGGGCTCGCCTGCTGGAGCAGGCCCGCGAGACTGCCAGTATTGAGCGCGTGAGGTTGCAAGACACCTTGGGACGCGTCCTTGCCGCCCCTGTCGATGCGCCCTGCGACATCCCGCCCAACCCAAGTAGCGCGCTCGATGGCTACGCCATTCGCACAGCTGATCTTTCCGCTGGTGGACCAACCGTGTTGCGCGTCACGCAGCGCATCACGGCGGGTTCGCGTGGCGGGGGCCTCGCCAGAGGGGAGGCCGCGCGCATCTTTACCGGGGCCGCAATGCCGGTTGGCGCTGATGCGGTCGTGCCCCAGGAAGCGGCGCTCAGAAAGGGGGACTTCGTTCACTTCCATGCCCATCCCGCGCCGCTCGAGGATGTGCGCCAGAAAGGCTGCGACTTGTTCGCCGGTGAGCGCATTTTGCACCAGGGACGCCTATTGCGCCCCCAGGACATCGCCCTGGCGGCCTCGGCAGGGGTGGCGACACTTCCAGTCTATCGCCCCCTGCGTATCGCCTTGCTGTGCACCGGGAACGAGCTGCGCGAACCTGGCGATTTACTGCCCGAAGGTTGCACCTACGACTCCAATCGCTACCTCATTCCGGCCCAGATCAAGACCTTGGGGATGGACGTGCTGGCCGTCGAGCGGGTTGAAGATACCCTTGAAGCGACCATGGACGCCATGAGCTCAGCCATGACGATGGCTGATGTCATCATGACAACGGGAGGCGTGTCGGTCGGCGAGGAAGATCATGTCCGCGAGGCCATCAAGCGACTCGGACAGATCCATATCTGGCGGGTCAACATGAAACCGGGCAAGCCCTTCACCTTTGCCATGCTGGGCGAGGCCCGTACACCACTGATCGGGTTGCCCGGCAACCCGGTTTCCGCGTTTCTCAATTTCGCCCTGTTCGCCCGCCCCTTCCTCCTGCGCATGCAGGGGATGGTTGACGACTGCCAGCTCACCCTGAGCCTGCCGGCAGGTTTCGTCTGGCCCACGCCCAGCAAACGCCGTGAGTTTTTGCGTGCGCGCGTGGATCCTTGCGACCCCCTGCGTCGAGTGAGCCTTTATCCCCATCAGGGATCAAGTGCCCTCAAGTCAGCCTCCTGGGCTAACGGCATCGCCGTCATACCGGAAGGTCAGACGCTTTCCGAGGGTGATTGCGTGGAGTTTATTCCGCTTTCCAGCATGAACCTGTTTTGAAAAGCCCTGTTTGGACGTTGTTCAGCGGCCCTCCACCTGCGATCACATCTGCGTGGTCATCGCCCAAATGGACATTCGCATGATATTGACAAGAGTGACGCCAAAGGGGGGTGACTGCCAGCCAAACTTACAGGCCTACCGTGGACCGTGCCTACCCAGCAAAACCAGCACTTCACTGTGCGCCGTGTGCGGAAACAGGTCGAACAGTTGCGCACGCACCGGCGTGAAGCCGGACAGGCGGGCCAGATCCTGCGCCAGACTGGCCGGATTGCAGCTTGAATAGATCAGCCAGCGCGCGCGGGAAGCATCGAGGAAGGCGCACAGTTCAGCGCCGATGCCGCGACGCGGCGGATTGACCAGCACAAGTTCAGGGGTCGAGCTCTGACCAAGGGCGAAATCAGCCGCCCGGAGGGCGCGGAAGGCCGCGTTGTGCAACCCCAGCTCCATGGCGCTCAGTCGCGCGCTTTCGATCGCCTCCGGACTGACCTCGATACCGGTCACCTCGCCATGCACAACCGGCGCGCAATGCAGGGCAAAGCCGCCCACGCCGCAGAACAGATCCCACATGCCGGACGGCGCGATATCCGCCACCCACGCGCGTGCGGTTGCATAGAGTCTTGCCGCGACCGTGCTGTTGGTCTGGAAAAAGCTGCGCGGCCGCAGGTGCAGTGGCAGCTCATTCAGCCACATGGTGAGGGTGTCCTGCCCGGTCAGCAGGATTTCCTCGTCGCCCTCGACGATCGCCATGTGCACGGGCTGCAGATTGGCCGAAACGACCTTCAGGGCAGGCAACCGTCGCAGCAACTCGGGAAGATGCGCGCGGATGGCCGCCAGCGACGCCGGGGAGCGAAGCACCAGGCGCAGCATCATCTCGCCATGCCGGGCACTGTGCGTGAGCAGGATGTATTTCAGCTCGCCGCGCCGCGCCGGCACGTTGTAGGGCTCGATGCGCGCCGCGCGGATCAGTTCGATGATCGGATCGAAGGCCGCCTGCATGGCGGGCGGGTAGAGCGGGCAATCGCGCAGATCCACCCCTTGCCCCTCGGCACCCAGAATCCCCAGCACCGGCTGGGCCACGTCGCCGCTGACCACCATTTTCGCCTTGTTGCGAAAACCCGCCTCCGGGCTCGGCACCGGCGCGTCCCACGCAAGCCCGGGCCACGCCGCCAGCGCCGCCTCGCAGTCGGTCTGCTTGGCGCGCAGCTGTTCGGCATAGGGCATGTCCAGACGCGTGCAGGAGCGACAGCGCCCCGCCTGAAAGTGATGACAGATCATGCGAACAATTTAACCCAGCAGACCTTCCAGCACGGCCAGCCGATAGGCATCGATCTCGCCATTCACGCCCAACTTGCGCAGCGCGTTCTGCTTGTGCTGGCTGACGGTCTTTTCGGACAGCATCAGGTGTTGGGCGATGATCTTGTTGTCATGACCGGCGAACACCTGCATCAGGACCTCCCGCTCGCGCTCGGTCAGCGCCGCAAAGCGCGCGCCGGCGCCCTTCGGCTCGGCTTCGATGGCCGCTGCCAGCCTGGTACAGACGTAGCGACGTCCTGCCGCCACCTCGCGCACCGCCCGCGGCAGATCGGCGCCGCTGGCCTCCTTGGAAACATAGCCGTCAATCAGGCCGTCCCGAAACAGGTCGCTGACAAAGGCGCTCGCGGTGATCGACGAGAGGCCGATGATCCCTGGCGCGCGTGGCAACGCCCGCAGGCGGCGCATGGTTTCCAGCCCGCCCATGCCCGGCATGTGGATGTCGACCATCGCCACATGGAGAAGCTCGCGCTCCGCCAGCGCCAACAGGGCTTCGCCAGAGTCCATATCAGCCACCACTCGAAGACCCGGCTGGCCCTCCAGATGCATGCGCAGGGCATGACGAACCAGATTCTGGTCGTCCGCCAGGGCGATTCGGATCATAGGCGCCTCCCCTTCTCCACGCAGCGCTGCAGCTCATGCCAAACCAGGCCATCTTCCCGCGAAGATACGCCACCCTGCCAATGTTCTTCCAGATGACGCGCGACACTCGCCAGCTCAAGCAGTCCGACCATACTCGCGGTTCCCGCCAAGGTGTGCAGGACTTCGCGCAAGGCCTGCGTATCCTCCGCCTCCCGGGCCGATTGCAAACGCTGCTCGAAAACAGTCCACTCCTGCGTCCAGAAGCGATCGCGCAGCCCGGCCCAGGATGGCGAGGCCGCCAGCTCCGGCGCCATCCCCCCGAGCACATGCGCCAAGGCATGCATCAGCTGGGTCTCACCGACCGGCTTGTGCAATACATCGCGCGCCCCCCGCCTCAACAGGCGCTCGGCCGTTTCGCTGACCGCATCAGCGGTCAGCATGAGCACCGGGATGGCAGGGTAGCGCTCGCGCAGGCGCTGCAAAACCGTCTCGCCGTCCATCCCCGGCATATGCAAGTCGAGCAGGATGGCGTCCACGCACTCACGCGCCACAAGGGCCAGCGCCTCCTCGCCTCCCTCGGCCTGCAGGACCCGGATCCCGCCCAGTTCCAGCATCTGCGCGAGGACCTCGCGATTGAGCGGGTGATCGTCCACCACCAGCACGGTGCGCCCATCGAAGGATCCCTCTGAAGACAGCTCATCGATCGCCTGACGAGCCGAGTAAAACGGCGTATCCCCCAAAGCATCGACCGCGCGCTCCAGGTCGCGCTGGGTGGCCGGACAGCGGATCACCACCGCGCCCAGCATCTCGATCCGACGCTCCCAGGCGGGTTCATCGCGCGCGGTGCATACCAGCACGTGCCGGACCTTGCTCGGCGCCTCCCGCACCATCGCGAGCAGCGCCTCGCGCCCCGCCGCGCCATGCTCCACGGGATCGCGAAGCACCAGCACCCGCTGATCGGGGGGGACATGTGCGAGAGTCGACTCAACCGTCTCGGGCCGCAGCACTCCCTCGAGAGCCCGTATCACCCAGCCCAGACGGCTGAGCCGGGAATACGCCCCCTGCCTGAAACTCGGACGATCATCGACGATGACGGCCGCGACCGGCAGGCGCGGCAGCTCCGGCTCAGCCACGGCATGGCCGACCGGCCAGGTGAAACGCAGCAGCGCCCCTCCCAACGCGGTCCCCTCCTCGATGCTGAGCCGCCCGCCCGCCTGCTCGACCAGGCCCCGGCAAATGGACAGCCCCAGCCCCGTCCCTTCGTGGGCGCGGCGGGTGCCCATCTCGACCTGTTCGAACGGCTCCAGCAGCCGGTCGCGCGCCTCGACCGGAATCCCCGGCCCACTGTCCTCGACCTCGAAACACAGGACGCAACCCAAGCCCTGCTCATCGGCCGGTTGCTCAAGCATGGCGCGGATGATCACGCCACCCTGAGGACAGAACTTGATCGCGTTGGACAGCAGGTTGGAGAGCACCTGGCGCAGGCGTAGCGAGTCACTGCTTATCTGGTCGGGAATGTCGAGGAAGCAGACCACGTCGATGAAAAGACCCTTCGCCCGTGCGCGCTCCGCAAGCTCAACCGCGACCTCGTCCATCAGGCGCTTCAGCGAGAACGGCTGCGTGCGCATCTGCAGCTTGCCGGACTCGATTCTGGAAAAATCGAGAATGTCGGCCACCAGGTCGCTGAGATGGTGGGCGGACTGGTGCATGGCTTCGAGATACTGCTCGCCACGCAGGGTCGTGGCCTGACCGGCCATTTCGCGGCGCAGCAGGTGCATGAAACCGACCAGGGCATTCAGCGGGGTACGGATCTCGTGACTCATGTGGGCGAGAAACAAGGTGCGTACCTTCTTGGCCTGTTCGGCGCGCTCGCGCGCAAGATCGAGACTCAAGGCCTGCTCGCGGAGGTGGTCCTGGTTTTCCAGGGCATCCGCCAGGAGGTTGACGCCACGCTGCAACTGGCGCAATTCGTTATCGGCATCCTCCGGGACCCGCACGCCGCCGACCCCCTGGCCCATGCGCTCCATCGCCTGCAAGGCCTCGCGCATGGGGCGCAGGATGCGGTTGGCCAGACGCCAGGCCACCCAGGCGACCAGCACGGCCAGCGACACGGCCAGCATCAGCGACCACCAGAGGCTCGAACGCTTGCTGGACTGGACGTCGCGTTGATCGAACCAGACCCAGACCTCGCCGATGCGCTGGTACTCGTCCCGCCCCGGAAGCGGGATGCAGAGCGGGATAAAGACCTCACGCAAGGCTCCTGACGGCAGCTGCGCCGGAGCAGCCCCCTGTTTCACCAGGGCATCGCCAAGATCGTCCGCGATACGCAATCCGTGAATATTCGACTCCCTCATCATCTCGCGTGCCAGGGCGTCCAGGGACTCCCGATCTCCGCTCAGCAGGCTCTGTGACGCGCCAGTGGCCAGCGCGCGACTCAGGTCGTGCACCCGCGCGTCGAACTGGGCGTCCAGCAGCGTGTTGCGATGATGGGCATAGAACAGGGTGAGGGCGACGAACAGCACGGCCATGGGCAGCACGGCCAGCAGCATGAGCTGCACGGTGACTGAGAGCCTGCCGCCGCGGGCCCGCGGCGCCGGTTCCGGAAAAAGCACGCCAGACATCACTGCCCCTCCGCCAGCCGCAGCCCCAGACGGTCGAGCATGAACGCGTTTTCCACGACCATCGATGCCTCCACCCTCTGCGGTGCGGGCATCGGCCCGCTGCCCAGCAGCTGTGGAAGCAAGCGCAAGGTCAGGGTAGCCACAGCCTCATCCTGCTGCACTGCAGCCGCGACCATGCCGCGCTGTACACTCCGCCTGCCCAGCCCCCCGATCATCGGCACGCCCTCTCGCGCGGTCATCAGCAACCAGTGCTTGAGCAGCCCTTCGTGGTAGAGCGTCGAATCGGGCAAGGCCAACACGGCATGAACCTCGCCCAGCACCTCCCGTAGCGGGCGGAGTGGCTGGTTGAGCGGCTCCGACGACAAAAGGATGACCCGGAACCCCGCCGCGTGCAGGGCGCGTTCGGCCTCCCGGGCCAGTCCCGCCGCCTCAGGCGAAAAGGGCACGGCGACGCTTTCAGGACGCGGACGAAGCCTCGCCAGCACCTCCGCCTGATGCGCGAATGGCACATCGGCGCCGATGCCCGAGACGCGCCCGGGGGCCTCCCTCTGCAACCCGGACAAGCTGAGCGCGGGCAGGGCGAAGGCCCATACCCGCGCCGAGGGACAGCCCTGCAACGCCGCCCTGGCAGACTCCTCGCCCTCGGCCAGGATCAGTCGGGTGCCAGGGCAGTGCTCCAGGGGGCGCTCACCCAGACGGAGCTCGGTCATGGTCCACCCAGCCGGAAGCGCCGCACGCACGCGATCCGCAAGACGCTGCGCCGCCCCCTGCCCGGTGGACAGCAGCCACACGTCCTCCGCGTGGGACAGGCCCGACGCGAAGAACCACAAAACCACTAAAACAATGCCGCTGGCTTTTCGCATCCCTTCGTCATACATCCCTATGTGGATTCGAGTCCGACTCGCAGCCAGATCGTGCGCCCCCACCCTCGCTGAAGACCGAAGTCATGCAAGTCGCCGTCGAGGTTCTCGCCGATCAGATCGAGACGCAGGCGCTCCCCGCCCCAGGATCGAGTGTAGCCCAGCCTGAGGTTGATGCTGTGGCTTGCCTCCAGTTCGTCCCGGGTCAGGAAGGCCCACCGCATTGAATCGGTATAGTGCATACGCAGGCTGGCGTCCCAGGCCTCATTGAAGCGGTGGGTCAGCATCACGCCCGCGGTATGCCGTGGAATCGAGGCGGCATAATCCGGCCAGTCGGACTGGAGGGTCTCGCGCTCCCTGGCCTCGGCAAGCGCATAGTTGACATGAAGTCGGGTATCTCGCCCCAGTCGTGCGTCCAGCTGAGCCTCGATCCCGTACACATCGAGCGAACCGACATTGCGGGTATCGAGCACCAGCGGAAGGAAAAACCCACCGACGGGATACAGTGGTGCGGCGACCTCGGTTTCCAGCCTCATGAGGGGGCGGATGGTGTCATCAATGCGCATGTGATAGGCGCGCATGTCCCACTGCACGGCCCGGTTCGGGGCCCAGTGATAGCCCAGACTCCACTCCGAAGCCCGCTCGGCGTCCAGCCCGCCGGTCTGCGAGCCGCTCGCGCGGGTGAGCCATACCGGCTCGCCGTTGGCCTGCCATGTCGCGGTACGGCCCTGATTCTCGAACAGCAGGGGCTGGCGAATGCCCGTGTTCCAGGACAGGCGCAGTGTATGCGAGGGGGTCAAATGGTGAATCAGGGCCAGCCTGGGGGAGAAGACCGTCTCGCTGATGGAGGAGTTTTCTACCATGGCGCCGCCATTGAGCAGCCAGTCAGGGGCGATCCGCCACTCCAGGTGACCGAACAGACGGGCGCTATCCTGACGCTGAGGGCCTGGCTCGCCGAAGAACAGCTCGCCCTCGACCTCCTCGCGTCGGAGGCCAAGGCCCCAGACCCCCCGCAGATCGCGCGCGGCAAGCACGTGGTTTTCAAGTTCCGCCTCATAGCGAACAGCGTGGAAATTGCGCCCAAGCGTGAGCGGCTCGGTCTCGGCGAGGAACTCCTCCAAGCTCGTCGGGAATGGCTCACCCGGCTGATGGATACGATCGAGCCGGATCGCGAACGGCTCCTTGTACTGCTGGGCGTTGCGAGCCAGCCGCAAGACCCACTCATCGCCAGCCGATGGACGATGACGCAGCGTCAGGAACTGGTGGTTGTTTTCATCGCGGAAGCTGTCGTTGATCGCGGCGCTGACATCGCTTTCGAGCGCGTTGCCTAGGCCATTCTCGGCACGCGCGAAGGCGAGTTCCCATTGCAAGTCCGCATGCGCGGAAAGATCCTGGTCGCCCCTGAGGCGCACCCCATCAAGCCGCCGCCCGCCCCGATAGTCCGGCAGGCGCGCCTGTCCATCGTCCTCCTGATGGAGGTAGCTGAGCATCCAGGCACCACCAGTCACCTCGCTGGCAAGACGCGCATGGACGTCGCGGACACCGTTGGAGCCGACATTGGCGGAGCCTCCCCAGCGGGCGACCTCGCGCGGCTTGACGGTGATGATCTTGACGGTGGCCAGCAGGGCGTGGCTGCCGTAGGCCGCCGTATTGGGGCCACGCACCACCTCGATCCGCTCGATGTCGTCGATGGCGATCGGCAAATCCTGCCAGAGCACGGCTCCTATGGAGGGCGCATAAATCGAGACGCCGTCGACCAGCACCTGAATCCGTCGCGAATAGTCGTCCGACAGTCCCAGGTAGGTCGCGGGCTGGATGGCCGGACTCCGCGTACCGACCACCATGCCCGGCACCATCCGCAGGATATCGGCGAGGCGACGCACCCCGGACGCGCGCAACATGTCGCGGTCGATCACGGTGATCGGCGAGGGGGATTCATCCAGGCGCTGAGGCAATCGGCTCGGGGTGATGGCAAGTTCCGCCCCGAAGCTTTCTTCGTTCATGCCAAATGCTGGTGGCACACCGAAGACCGGAAACAACAACAGCGCGAAAACGATCGGCAACCGCATGACAATCCCAACCCCTTTTTGGGGTGCTATCCTGCGGCAAACCGCCCACGGGGGTCAAAAGTTGTCCAGCCATTCCGAAGAGTCCACTCGAATCCCTATCGGCATCAGCAGCTGCCTGCTCGGCGAGGCCGTCCGCTTCGACGGCGGGCACAAGCGTGACAGCTACATCCTCGGCACCCTCGGCCAGTTCTTCCATTTCGTGCCCTTCTGCCCCGAGGTTGCCATTGGCTTGGGTACGCCGCGCCAGACCCTGCGTCTGATCCGGGTCGACGGCGACATCCGCGTACGCGGCAACAAGACCCATGAGCTCGACGTGACCGACGCCCTGCGCGGGAGCGGCACCGAGCAGGCGGCGAAGCACCCCGAACTCTGCGGCTACATCCTCAAGAGCAAGTCGCCAAGCTGCGGCATGGAGCGGGTCACGCTCTACAACGACTGGGAGGGCAAGCGCCCGCCCGAAAAGACCGGTGTCGGCCAGTTCGCTGAAGTCTTCATGGCCGCCCGCCCCGAACTGCCTTACGAGGAAGAGGGTCGGCTGGGCGACCCGATGCTGCGCGACAACTTCATCACCCGCGTGTTCACCCTGCACCGCTGGCGGCAGATGGCGAAGGACGGCCTGAGCGCCAAGGCCCTGCTGGATTTTCACACCGCGCACAAGCTCCTGCTGCTGGCCCATCACCCGCAGAGCTATACCGATCTCGGCCGATTGCTGGCCGACCTGCGCCATGCCGATCTGGAAACCCTGGGCCAGACCTATCTGCTGACCCTGATGCAGGGGCTGAAACACATCGCCACGCGCGGCAAGAACGCCAACGTGCTGCAACATCTGGCGGGCTATCTGCGAGAAGAGCTGGACGACGGCGACCGCGAGGAGCTGGCCAGCATCATCCACGACTACCGCGAAGGCGGCG
>JBFLVP010000012.1:0-53797 GCA_040758395.1 Pseudomonadota bacterium | reverse complement strand
ACAACAAGGTGAAGCTGCGTCTGGCCTATCAGTCGATGAACAAGCCGGAGCCCGCCGAGCTGGTACTCTCCCCGCATACGCTGGTGTTCAGCGGTTTCCGCTGGCATGTGCGGGCGTTCAGCGATACGCACGGGGAATATCGGGACTTTGTGCTGGCGCGGGTGCGCGGCCTGCCGGAGGTGATGGATGCGCCGGGTGTGGCGGCGGACGGGGATGTGGCCTGGCATACGCAAACGAGGGTGGTGATCGGCCCCCATCCCGAGTTGCCCCAGGTCCAGCAGGGCATCATTGCCGAGGACTACGGCATGCGGGACGGGCAAAGCGAGCAGTGGCTGCGCGCCGCGCTGATACCCTACTTCCTGCGACTGATGCAAGTGGAGCCCGGGCGGGAGCATCCCGATCCGAAGGTGCAGCAGATTGTGTTGCTCAATCGGGATGAGCTTGCACCGCTGCTCTGGGCATAGACGCCTGACACGGAACGTTGCGCCGCCTCAGGCAGCGTCGAAGGCCTCAGCCCTGCTGGTCGGGCCTGATACGCCTGACCAGGACCCGGTCGATGCGCCGCCCATCCATATCCACCACCTCGAAGACATGCCCCTCCCGTTCGAAGTGTTCGCCGATTTCGGGCAGGTGGCCAAGGTGGTAAAGGACATAGCCCGCGAGGGTGTGGAAGCCTCGCGGCAACTCCTCGTCAGCCAGCCCCAGCACTTCGAGAAGCTCATCCAGCGGCAGGCCGCCATCGAGCAGGTAACTGCCGTCCTCGGCACGCACCACCATGGGGTTCTCGCTCCCGGCGGTTTCCGTGGTCTCGCCGGCCAGCGCGGCGAGGATGTCCATTGCCGTGACCAGCCCTTGCAGGGTGCCGTATTCATCCACCACGAAGGCGATGGGGATGGGCGCCTCGCGCAGGCTCTCCAGCAGGTTGAGGGCGCGCATGCCCTCTTGCACGACCAGCGGTGAACGCATGGCCTTTTGCAGATCGAACTCCTCGCCACGCAAACGCTGGATCAGCAGGTCACGCACCAGAACCACGCCCTCGATGTCGTCCAGCTCGTCCCGGCAGACGGGAAGCCGCGAATGCGGCGAGCTTTCCAGTAGATGCAGCAGGGTGCGCTCGTCAGCATGGATGTCCAGCCAGACGATGTCCGGGCGCGGGGTCATGATGGCTTCGATGGGGCGATCGGCGAAACGCATCACCCGGTGCAGCATGGCATGCTCGCTGCGCTCGACCACCCCGGCCTCAGTAGCCTCGCCAAGCAGGGCGTGAATTTCCTCGTCACTGACTTTTTGCCTCACGGCCGCGTGCTGGCCGAGCAGGCGCAATCCCAGCCGGGTCGAGGCATCCAGAAGCCAGACCAACGGGGCCGAGAAGCGCGCGATCAGGCTCATGGGCGGCGCCACAAAGGCGGCCAGGGGTTCGGCGTGGGCCAGTGCGAGCTGTTTGGGCACCAGTTCGCCGACGATGAGGGAGAGGTAGGTCAGTGCGGCAACCACGATGCCGAAGGCCAGCACTTCGGCATGTGGCGCGAGCAGGGGAACGTCGACCAAACCCTCGGCGAGCGGGGCGGACAGGGTGGCCCCCCCGTAGGCGCCCGCGAAAATGCCGACCAGGGTAATGCCGATCTGCACCGAGGAGAGAAAGCGCGAGGGGTCTTCAGCCAGCCGCAACGCCGTCTCGGCGCCACGTCGCCCCGCCTTCGCGAGTAGCCTCAGGCGCACCGGCCGGGCGGAAACCACCGCCAGTTCGGACAAGGCGAAGAAGCCATTGAGCAGGATCAGCCCGAGGATGATGAGAACGTCGGTCAGCATGATGCGTCTCCCGGCAGGCTCGTGGCCCCTGCCCTCAAGCCAAATCAGGATGGCACGCGCGCGGGCTCCCCAAGCACGTTCGGTTCTCCCTCCGACCGGGCAATCACCACCGCGCCCACCGAATCGGAGAACACGTTCACGGCGGTACGGCTCATGTCGAGCACGCGATCGACGGCGAGGATCAGCCCCATCGCCTCCAGCGGCAGGCCGAGGCTGGTGAGGATGAGGGTGATGGCGACCAGGCTGGCGGCGGGAATGCCCGCCACGCCGACCGAGGTCATCAGGGCCAGCAGCAGGACGGTGAGCTGCTGCATCAGGCTGAGATCGACCCCGTAGAGCTGGGCGATGAACAGCACGACCACGCCCTCGTAAAGCGCGGTGCCGTCCATGTTGACCGTCGCCCCCAGCGGCAGGACGAAGCTGGCGGTGCGGTTGGACACCCCCGCGCCTTTTTCGATGCACTCCATCGTCACCGGGACGGTGGCCGAGCTGGAGGAGGTTGAAAACGCGGTCAGCAGGGCCGGCAGCATGGCGCGGTAATGGCGTACAGGGTTGACCCCGGCGATAAAGCGCAGGATCAACGGCAGGGTGACCAGCAGATGGAAGGCCAGCGCCAGCAGCACGGTGAGCATGAAACCCGCGAGCGGCCGGAAGGCGTCCAGGCCGGACTCGGAGACCACCTTGGCGACCAGGGCGAACACGCCGATGGGCGCGAAACGCAGCACCAGGTCGGTGATCCGCATCATGACCTCGAACACGCCCTGCCAGAAGGCGCGCAGCACATCACCCGGCCCCTTTTCGATGCGGGTCATGAACACGCCGAACAGCAGGCTGAAGGTGATCAGGCCGAGCATCTGGCCCTGGGCGCCGGCGGCAATGATATTGGGCGGAAACAGGCTCTTGAAGATGCCCGCCAGATCGCCCAGGCCCCGCCCCTCGGTGGCGGCGGCCACGGCGGCGCTCTCCGCCGCGCCATGGGCCAGGGTAGGCAGTTCGGCCATCGCCCCCGGCTGAATCAGATTCACGAACAACAGCCCGGTAAAGATGGCGAGCAGGCTGGTGCCCAGGTAATAAAGCAAGGTCCTGCCACCGATCCGGCCCAGTGCCGGCCCGTCCCCCATGGAGCCCACACCACTGATGACAGCAGCCATCACCAGCGGCACGATCAACATCTTCAGCGCATTGAGGAACAGCTCGCCGACAAAGGCATAGACGTCATGCAACCGCAGACCGATGAGCTGTGCATCCGGGCCACCGAGCCAGCCAGCCAGCACGGCCAGAGCGACGGCCAGGAGGATGGCGCGCACCGAGACCGGGGCGCGTACCGAGGCGACATGACCGGCGCCGTGGGCGGACATGCTCAAGCGTGCCGGCGCGGGACGTCAGAGATCCTGGCGCTGGGTGATCTCGGCACGTGCCCGCAGATCGGCGATAAAGGCGCCGAGCTCGTTCATGCCGACCGCCTGGCGCAACTCGTCCATCACCGCCAGACGCTCGTCTGGATCAATGGCATCCGGATTGCCATCCTTGACCTCCAACACGCGCACCACGGCCATGTCGCCATTGGCCAGACGCAGGCTCTCGGCAAGCGGCGTTTCGCCAGGACGGCCCACGGCGAAGGCCGCCCGACGCACGGCCGGCTCAACCGCATCCTGCCCACTGCGCTTGATCTCACCCGCGAAAACGCGCTCGGCGCCGAGCGTGGCAAGGGGCTCATCGACCGCCCCTGCAGTGGCCAGTGCTTCTCGCAGCTTGGCGGCATCGGCATCCATGACTCGCGCCAGCTCCTGCTCGACCACACGGCGCTCAACCTCGGCGCGTACATCCTCGAACGGCTGATCGGCGGCTTCTTCATGGGTAGCGACACGAATCACCGCCGCACGGTTGTCTCCAAGGTCGATCAGATCGCTGTTGCGCCCTTCCTTCAGCAGCTCCGGGCTGAACGCGGTGGCACGCAGCTTGGGTGAACTGGCCACGCCTACGCCACGCTCACGGGTCACCCAATCAGTCGTGGTGATCTGCAAGTCCAGCTGTTCGGCGGCAGGCGTAAGACTGTCAGGCTGCTCGTAGACCAGTGTGGCCAAGCGATCGGCCAGATCATGGAAGCGCTCCTCGGCCATACGGCGGCTGGCTTCCTTGACCATCTGATCGCGCACGGCCTCCAACGGTTGAGGTTTGACGGTCTCGATGTGATCGAGGCGGATCAGATGCCAGCCGAACTCGGTCCCGACCGGCTCGCTCAACTCGCCGACCTTGAGTGCGAACAAGGCCTTCTCGAACGGCTCGACCATCATCCCACGCTCGACCAGACCCAGCTTGCCGCCCTCGCTGGCGGAACCGGGATCCTGGGAGTATTCCTTGGCCAACTCGTCGAAGCTCTCGCCCTTGAGCAAGCGCTCGCGCAGGGCTTCCGCCTGAGTACGGGCACCGTTCATGTCACCCCCAACCTCCGGGGTGATGAGGATATGGCGGGCCTCCCGGCGTTCCCGCTGGGCCTCGCGCGCCTCGTAGTCCTCGTAGGCGCGGCGGACATCCTCGTCGGAGGGTTGCAACCTGGAGGCCAGGGTGTCGACCGAGAGTTCGATCACATCCAGGCGTACCCGCTCAGGCCGGCGGAAATCATGGACGTGATCCTTGAAATAGGCCTCCAGGGCAGCCTCATCCGGCTTGATCGCGGCACGACGCGGGGCGGCGGGCAGGGTATAGACCTCGATGCCACGAATCTGTTCGCGCAGGCGCAGGAAAAGGTCGGCATCGGCCTGCACGTCGAAGGCGCTCAACGCAATGCCGCGCTGAAGCTGCTCCAGCACCAGGTCTTGCCTGACATCCGCTTCGAAGGCGCTCATGCCCTGCCCCTGCACACGCAGGGCCTGCTCATATCGCGACTGGCTGAAGCTGCCGTTTTCCTGAAATGCCGGAATGCTGCGCAGCAAGGCAGCAAGTTCGGCATCGCTCACTCGCAGGCCGTTATCGTGCGCGTACTGGCGCAGCAGTTCACGCAGAATCAGGCCGTCCAGCACCTGGCGCTTGAGTCCCAGGCCCTCGAGCATGTTAGGCGGCACCGAACCGCCAAAGGCCTGCGCCATGCGCTGACGCTCCTGGTTGTAGGCCTGCTCGAAAGCCCGAGGGGAAATCTCCTGTCCGTTGACAGTCGCGACCGGTGCGTCCTTGCCGCCCTGGAAGTACTCGCCGATGCCCCACAGGACGAACGGAATACTGATGAGCCCCACGATGGCATAGGCAATCCAGCCCGAAAGGCGGTCTCGAAGGTTCATCAACATGGCGGCATACTCACGGTCGGGAAAACAAAAAAGCGGACATAAAAAAGCCCCCCGCTCCTCGTAAAGGAACGGGAGGCCGAGGGGAGGCCTGAACTTAGTTCACGGCGTCCTTCAGACCCTTGCCAGCCTTGAACGAGGGCAGCTTGGACGCAGCGATGTTGATCTCGGCGCCGGTCTGCGGGTTGCGGCCAGTACGGGCCTCGCGCTCGCGAACCAGGAAGGTGCCAAAGCCTACCAGAGTCACCTGCTCGCCGTTCTTGAGTGCATCAGACACGGCAGCGATGAAACCATCCACGGCGCGCGCAGCAGCGGCCTTGGAGATGTCGGCAGACTGGGCAACAGCGTCGATCAGTTCAGATTTGTTCATGGTCTAAGGGTCCTTTAGGCGTTGTGCTTGCGGGTGGTTGACTTCCCCATGCCAGGTTCCCGGTCCTGACAGGGTCGCCCCCGGCACTCACCATGCACGCCAAACCGCGTGCTGGCGGGTTTTGCCGGAACTGCTAGGGTTTATAACAAGGGGTTCCGGCAACGTCAACGTCGAGGATATTTATCCCTCATCAGTGTGCGAGGGGCACCTCGGCCTTGCGTCCACGGCCCCGGCGAGTGGCAGGAGCTTCCTCTGGCGTGGGCGGAACATCCTCGGTCACTCGCGGACGGGGTTTCTCCGCGAGTGCGACATCCAGAACCTGATCAATCCATTTCACCGCACGGATATCCAGTTTCGCCTGAATGTTCTTCGGGATCTCGACCAGATCCTTGCGGTTCTCTTCCGGAATGATAACCGTGCGAATACCTCCACGGTGGGCGGCGAGCAGCTTTTCCTTGACCCCACCGATCGGCAGGACCTCACCACGCAGGGTGATCTCGCCAGTCATCGCCACGTCGGCGCGCACCGGAATCCCGGTCAGGGTGGAGACAAGCGCGGTGCACATGGCGATGCCCGCGCTTGGACCATCCTTCGGCGTGGCACCTTCCGGCACGTGGATGTGGATGTCCTTCTTCTCGTGGAAATCGGGCTCGATGCCGAGCTGCTCGGCGCGCGAGCGAACCACGGTCATCGCGGCCTGGATAGATTCCTGCATCACCTCGCCCAGCTGACCGGTGTATGTCAGCTTGCCCTTGCCGGGCACGACGGCGGACTCGATGGTGAGCAGGTCGCCGCCGACCTCGGTCCAGGCCAGGCCGTTGACCTGACCCACCTGGTTCTGCTCCTGCGCCTTCTCGAAGCTGAAGCGGCGCACCCCGAGGTATTTCTCCAGGTTCTTCGGATTGACCTTGATCGCGCCCTTGGCCTTCGTCTTGGCGCCGGCCAACAAGATCTCCTTCACCACCTTGCGGCAGATCTTGGAAATCTCGCGCTCCAGGTTACGCACGCCCGCCTCGCGGGTGTAGTAGCGCACCATGTCGCGCAAGGCCGCCTCGCTGAGCTCCAGCTCTTCATCGCGCAGGCCGTTGTTCTTCATCTGCTTGGGTAGCAGATAGCGCTGGGCGATGTTGACCTTCTCATCCTCGGTGTAGCCCGCGAGGCGAATCACCTCCATGCGGTCCAGCAACGGACCCGGGATGTTCAGGCTGTTGGCCGTCGCGATAAACATCACTTCGGACAGGTCGATGTCCACCTCCATGTAGTGGTCGGCGAAGGTGTTGTTCTGCTCCGGATCCAGCACCTCGAGCATGGCCGAGGACGGATCGCCGCGGAAGTCGTTCGACATCTTGTCGATCTCGTCCAGCAGGATCAGCGGGTTCTTGCTGCCAACCTTGGACAGGGTCTGCACGATCTTGCCCGGCATGGAGCCGATATAGGTGCGACGGTGACCACGAATCTCCGCCTCGTCACGCACGCCGCCGAGGGCGATGCGGGCGAACTTGCGGTTGGTGGCCTTGGCGATCGACTGGCCAAGCGAAGTCTTGCCCACCCCGGGAGGACCGACGAGACAGAGGATCGGGCCCTTGAGCGCCTTCACACGCTGCTGCACCGCGAGGTATTCGAGGATCCGTTCCTTGACCTTCTCCAGGCCGTAGTGATCGGCCTCCAGCACCTGCTCGGCCAGCGCGATATCGTTGCGCACCTTGTTGCGCTTCTTCCACGGAACCTGCAGCAGCCAGTCGAGGAAATTGCGCACCACGGTCGCCTCGGCGGACATCGGCGACATCATTTTCAACTTGTTCAACTCGGCGCGGGCCTTGTCGCGGGCCTCTTTCGGCATGCCGGCCTTCTCGATGCGCTGCTCGAGCTCCTCGAGCTCGCTCGGCGCCTCCTCCAGCTCACCCAGTTCCTTCTGGATCGCCTTCATCTGCTCGTTGAGATAGTACTCGCGCTGACTCTTCTCCATCTGCTGCTTGACGCGGCCACGGATGCGCTTTTCCACCTGCAGCAGGTCGACCTCGGCCTCGATCAGCGCCATGAGGTGATCCATGCGCTCGGCGACACCCACCATCTCGAGGATGTGCTGCTTTTCCTCGAGCTTCAGGGCCATGTGCGCGGCGATGGTGTCGGCCAGGCGCGACGGGTCATCGATGCCCGACAGCGAGGTCAGGATCTCCGGCGGGATCTTCTTGTTCAGCTTGACGTACTGCTCGAACTGACCATGCAGGGTGCGCATGTGCACGGCCAACTCGCGCTCGTCGGCGATGGCCTGCTCGGCGACCGGCGCCACACGGGCCGTGAAGTATTCCTCGGCCTGGTAGAGCTGATCGATCTGGACGCGTTCGCTGCCCTCGACCAGCACCTTGACGGTGCCGTCCGGCAACTTAAGCAGCTGCAGGATCTGCGACAGGGTGCCGATGGCGTGCAGATCGTCACGCCCCGGTTCGTCCACCTCGGCGCTCTTCTGCGCCACCAGCAGGATCTGCTTGTTGGCCTGCACCGCGGCCTCGAGGGCGGCAATGGATTTCTCGCGGCCGACGAACAGCGGGATGACCATGTGGGGATAGACCACCACGTCACGCAGGGGCAGCACCGGCACGATGCGCGGCTGGCCGTCGATGATCTCGGATTGAATTTCAGTGTGCGGCATAGTGTCCTCAACGCGGCATGAAGCCGCTTCATGTTTCAGGACTTAAGGGCTGGGAGGCCCGTTTGCAAGAGCGACCCCACATCCTGCATGGGAGAGATGCGGGGCGGACGACTCTATTCGGAGGCCGCGCGTGGCAGCTCGCTGTTTTCGAACACCAGATAAGGTTGAGCCTCGCCCTTGATGACGGCTTCGTCAACCACGACTTTCTGCAGGTTGGGCTGAGACGGCAGGTCGTACATGGTGTCGAGCAGGGTGTGCTCGAGGATGGTGCGCAGGCCGCGCGCCCCGGTCTTGCGCTGCATCGCCTTGCGGGCGATGGCGCTGAGGGCATCCGGACGGAACTCCAGGTGCACATCCTCCATCTCGAACAGCTTGGTGAACTGCTTGGTCAGGGCGTTCTTTGGCTCGGTCAGGATACGCACCAGCGCCTTCTCGTCGAGTTCCTCGAGCGTGGCGACCACCGGCAGACGACCGACCAGTTCCGGAATCAGACCGTACTTGACCAGATCCTCGGTCTCCACATCCCTGAACAGCTCGCTCAGGTTGCGCTTGTCGTCCTTGCTCGTGACCTCGGCGGCGAAGCCGATGCCGCCCTTCTCCGCGCGGCGGCGGATGATCTTGTCCAGACCCTCGAACGCCCCGCCGCAGATGAACAGGATGTTGGAGGTGTCCACGTGCAGGTACTCCTGCTGCGGATGCTTGCGTCCACCGGAAGGCGGCACAGCGGCCACGGTGCCCTCGATCATCTTCAGCAGCGCCTGCTGCACGCCCTCGCCCGACACGTCACGGGTGATCGAGGGGTTGTCGCCCTTGCGGGTGATCTTGTCGATCTCGTCAAGGTAGATGATCCCGGTCTGCGCCTTCTCCACGTCGTAGTCACACTTCTGCAGCAACTTGTGGATGATGCTTTCGACATCCTCGCCCACGTAGCCGGCCTCGGTCAGCGTGGTGGCGTCGGCGATCGCGAACGGCACGTTGAGAATGCGCGCCAGGGTCTCGGCCAGCAGGGTCTTGCCGGAACCGGTCGGGCCGATCAGCAGGATGTTGCTCTTGCCGATCTCGACCTCGTCCGACTTGCCGCGCTTGCCCTGCAGCTCCAGGCGCTTGTAGTGGTTGTACACCGCCACCGCGAGGGCCTTCTTGGCGGCACCCTGGTCGATCACATAGTCGTCCAGGGTGGCGCGGATCTCGTGCGGGGTTGGCAGCTTGCGCTGACCAGTGTCGCCAGTCTCCTGCAGCTCTTCACGCAGGATGTCGTTACACAGTTCGACGCACTCGTCACAGATGTAGACGGACGGCCCGGCAATCAGCTTGCGCACTTCATCCTGGCTTTTGCCGCAGAAGGAGCAGTACAGGGTATCGCGGGAGCGATCGTCATTTTTCTTGGACATCAAGCCATTCTCAAACAGTCATATAAGCGTAACCATGCCCGGATTGGGCATGGCATGCAAGCCTTCGGAAACCGGCGAAGGCTCACCCCTCGCGACGCGCCAGCACCTTGTCGATCAGGCCATAGTCCATCGCCGCCTGCGCGCTCATGAAATTGTCGCGGTCGGTGTCCTGCTCAACACGTTCGACCGGCTGACCAGTGTGGTGAGCCAGCAGCTCGTTCATGCGCTGGCGGGTCTTGATGATCTCTTCGGCGTGGATCTTGATGTCCGACGCCTGGCCGCGGAAACCGCCCAGCGGCTGGTGAATCATCACGCGCGAGTTGGGCAGGCAGAAGCGCTTGCCCTGCGCGCCGCCGGCCAGCAGGAAGGCGCCCATGCTGGCGGCCTGTCCGATGCACAGGGTGCTGACGTCCGGCTTGATGAACTGCATGGTGTCGTAGATCGCCATGCCGGAGGTGATCACGCCGCCCGGCGAGTTGATGTACAGGTGAATGTCCTTGTCCGGGTTCTCGGACTCGAGGAACAGCAGCTGGGCCACCACCAGGTTGGCCATGTGGTCCTCGATCTCGCCCACGATGAAGATCACCCGCTCCTTGAGCAGGCGCGAATAGATGTCATAGGCACGCTCGCCGCGCGCGCTCTGTTCGACCACCATCGGCACGAGCCCGAGCAGTTGCGGGTCCACGCCCGAGTTTTGAGCGTGGGCTGAGGCGCTGGAGGACAGGATCATCGGAGAGCTCTCTAAATAGGTTTAGGTGTCGAGATGCGGGCTTGATGTCCGCATTTCAAGATACTGCGGGAAGTGTGTCACAAAAGCGCAAACGCCAGAAAGCAACAAGGCGGCCGCAGCCGCCTTGTTCATCAGGGGGAGCGATCAGCCCTCCTGCTTGACGACCTCGTCGAACTTCATCGCCACGTCGGCCACCTTGGCCTTGGACAGGACATGCTCGACGACCATGTCCTCGGCTGCCAGAGCCTCGAGGTTCTGCATCAGGTCCGGGCGGCCCTTGTAGAACACCTTGACCTCGGCCGGGTCCTCGTAGCTGGAAGCGATCTCGTCCAGCAGGGCATCGACGCGGGCGGCATCGACCTTGAGGCCTTCGGTCTTGATCAGCTCGGCCACCAGCATGCCCAGCTTGACGCGACGTTCGGCTTCCGGTTCGAAGATGTTCAGGGGGAGCTGGTCAGCCTGGGCGCCGCGCATCTGCTGGGTGAACTGCTGACGCACGCGCTGGGCCTCTTCCTGCACCAGGGCCTTCGGCATGGTTACATCATTGGCGGCCAGCAGGCCATCCATCACCTGCTGCTTGACGCGACGCTTGATGCCATTGGCCAGCTCGCGCTCCATGTTCTTGGTGACTTCCTCGCGCAGCGCATCTGCGCCGCCTTCCTTGACGCCGAACGCGGCGCAGAACTCGTCATCCACCTTCGGCAGCACGATCTGGGTGACTTCCTTGACGGTGACCTCGAAGCTAGCCTTTTTGCCCTGCAGATGCTCGGCGTGGTAGTCCTCCGGGAAGGTGACCTCGATGGTCTTGGTCTCGCCTGCACTCATGCCGACGATCGGCTCCTCGAAGTCCTTCAGCAGCTGGCCCTTGCCCAATTCGATCGGCATGTCGCTGGCGGTGCCGCCATCGAACAGCTCGCCGTCGATGCTGCCCTTGAAGTCGACGATCACGCGGTCGCCTTCCTTCGCCTCGCGCTTGACCGTCTTGGTGGTGGCGCGCTGCTTGCGCAGGTTGTCGATCATGGCATCGACGTCGGCCTTCAGGATCTTGGTCTTCGGACGCTCGATCTCGATGGTGGACAGATCGGCCAGGGTGATTTCCGGATAGACCTCGATCTCGGCCACGTAGCGCAGACCTTCACCAACGATCATATCGACCTCGGTGATGCGCGGCGCGCCTGCCGGGCGCAGATCTTGCTGAGTCACGGCGTCCACGTAGCTGCGCTGGATCAGGTCGCCCACGACCTCGTCGCGGGCCTGCTCGCCATAACGCTGGCGCACCACGGCCATCGGTGCCTTGCCCGGACGGAAACCGTCCATGCGCACGCGGCGGGCGAGATCCTTCAGGCGCTGCTCAACCGCTTCATCCACCTGGGCGGCCGGCACCTGGACCGAGAGACGGCGCAGCAGGCCTTCGGCGGTTTCCAACGTCACTTGCATGTCGTACACCTCAAAAACATCAAAACTAGGGGTTCATTCGATCAGGCGCACGGATGGCACGAGGCCTTCCATGCGCGGAAATTTCGTGGTGCGAAAGGGGTATTCGAGTCCGCGCGCTTCGCGACACAGGAACAAAAAGACCTTTGATTACAATGACTTCCGCAAGATATGCCGCCTTTTTCGGGGCCATCCGGGAAAAGCGGCAGGGGCGAATGATACATGAAGCTGATGGAGAGGGGTATTGAACCACGGACCGGACGCCCATCATGCCGTTCCCTCGGGCTCCACTGATCAGGCAGCAGTTCTCGCCGCGCCAGACAACCGGCCCCCGCGACAAGCACGCTCGGCATCTCATCCCCCAACTGGCAGAAGGCCCCGAGCGAGGCTTTACTTCAACCCGGATTGTCCATTGGAACGCGGGAGTATGGCGTAGCCGAGGGCGAGCAGATTTGCGCACGGGCGACGATCCCATAGCCCGGTCTATGGGTGAGGAGCACGGGGGTAAAGATGCCGTCCGCAGGCCGCCAGACCCCGCGTAGGCCAGGCGCCAGCCCATCCGTCCGGTGCAAAGGGGGTAGGCCGGTCCAATGGACAATCCGGGTTCAAGGCATAGGAACCGCCCGCCGAGGAGCTTGCATGGCACACGCCGACAGCCCGAAGGGCACTGCTCTCGATTACCTTGCCCGCGGCTGGAACGCCATCGCCTCCCTGGCCGGGCATCTCCTCTGGCACGGCGTGGACCCCGAAGTGGTCACGGAGCTGCTGGTCTGCTGGAGCACGGCGCGCAGCCATCCGCCCCTCCCTCTGGCGGAGGTGGTACGCACTGTGGAAAGCATCACCCGTCCGCATCTGAAGCAGACGCAAGACCAAGCCTGAGCGCCCCCACAAAAACGCCGGTGGACCGGCCTGACCGCTCCCCAGCCCCCACATTCAGCGAAACCCCGAAGGACTCAGCAGCCCCCCTCGGCACGACGCCTGAATGGGACCACCTGTCCCGCCTTCTTCGCCCGCCTGGGCGGAAGATATCCGTTGAGGGCCGGAACGAACTCGTCGTAGAACATATCCAGCATCATCCGGGAGATCCGGATACACGCGCTGAGCGGGTTGCTGGCCAGACGCCTCTGCACGTCCACCTGGAACTGCAGGCCACGCAAGCGGCGCTGCATCCTCGGGGTACTTGAGCGGATGAGCTCCTCGATGGCCTCGGCACGGCGCTGTTCAAAGGCTTCGGGGTCGTTTCGAGCGAGCCGCGCCCAATCGTCGAAATCGAAATTGACAAGACTAGCCATGCTGGCCCTCCTCGGGGCATGACCCCGATCACGGCGCAGACAGCAACCTCCACAAGACAAAGCATAGTCCCTGATCCCGAGGGTGCCAGGATCCGACGCCCTGCTCTACAACCGCCATCGGAGCCTCCCGATCTGGACGAGCGTTGCGTGGCGCGCCCTGCACGAAGGAACCGGCAACAGCTGCCTATACTCGGCAAGGGGACCTTCACACACCAGGCAAGCGGGAATTAGCGGCGAAGCGTTCCTGTCCGGCACGAAGCTCCAGCCCAAGGGTAGGAGGAAACCTGGAACAAGTGCGCTGTCGGAAAGCAGGAGAGGCAGGGCAAGAGGCCCCGTAGCGATCGATGGTGCGAAAGGAGGGACTCGAACCCTCACGCCTTGCGGCGCTGGAACCTAAATCCAGTGCGTCTACCAATTCCGCCACTTTCGCCCGGCCAGGCCATATGACGCGTCGGAGCGACGCAGCCTTTATCGGGCCAGGAAATGTACCACAGGCCCGAAGCCAGGGGCAGCGTTCCATCCAACAATTGACCCGCGTGCCCCAAAATGACAGGGTACGGACGAAGCCACCTCCAAGGATGCATGCATGTCTGAAAGACTTCCTGCCGAGGCCCTCTATCAAGTCGCCGACTTTGGCGAGCTCGCCTTCGTCAGCACCGACGAGCTGGAGGATTTCGAGGGGCTGCTCGGCCAGCCGCGTGCCGACCAGGCCATCAAGGTCGGCCTGGGCACGCGCCATCCCGGCTTCAACCTGTATGCCATGGGACGCAGCGGTCTCGGCAAGCACAGCGCCCTGCGCGCCACCATCCAGGCCCAGGCCAGGCTCGCCGAGCCGGCGCGCGACTGGTGCTACGTGCAGAACTTCGACGACCCGCAGCGGCCACGGGCCTTGTCACTGCCCGCCGGCCAGGCCGTGCGCCTGCGCGATGACCTGGATCAGTTCATCCGTGACCTGATCGAAGTGGTGCCGCGCAGCTTCGCCTCCGGCGAATATCCGCAGGAAAAGAAGCGCCTCGAGGAAGCCTTCGAGCAGCGCCGCCAGCAGGCCCTGGAAGCCCTCGGCGAGGCGGCGCGGAAGGAGGACGTCGCCATCATCGACACCCCTACCGGCTACACCCTGGCACCGCTCAAGGATGATGCGCCGATCCCCCCGGATGTGTTCAAGCAACTTTCCGCGCGGGACAAGGAGGCCTGGGAGGAACGGCTCGACAAGCACCGGCAGGCCCTGCTCCGCCTGCTGCGCGAGGAGGTGCCGATCTGGTACAAGGCCACCCTCGAAAAGCTGCGGGAGCTGAAGGAGAAGACCATCGGCGCCACCATCGAGCGCCTGGTCGGCGACATCCGCGCGCGCCATGCCGAGGCCCCGGACGTCCTGAGCCACCTGGACGCGGTGCAGGCGGACGCGATCGATAACATGGTCGACATCCTCGGCGAGGAGAACCAGCCCGACCCGGACGCCCTGGAACGCTACAGCGTCAACGTGCTGGTCAGTCACGACACGGATGGCGGCGCGCCGCTGGTCGAGGAGCTCAATCCCAGCCACGTCAACCTGATCGGGCGCATCGAGCACATCGTCCACATGGGCACCCTGGTGACCAACTTCACCCTGATCCGTGCCGGCGCCCTGCACCGCGCCAACGGCGGCTACCTGTTGCTGGACGCGCACAAGGTGCTGACCGCCCCCTACGCCTGGGAGGGCCTCAAGTCCGCCCTGCAGGCGGGCGAGATCCGCATCCAGTCGCTGGAGCAGGTGCTCGGCATGGTCAGCACGGTCAGCCTGGAGCCGGTGCCGATCCCACTGGACCTGAAGGTCATCCTGGTCGGCTCGCCGCTGCTCTACTACCTGCTGCGCGAATACGATCCCGACTTTTCCGCGCTGTTCAAGCTCAACGCCGATTTCGCCGAGGACCTGGAACGCTCGGCGGAAAACACCGCGCTCTACGCCCGCCTGCTCGCCACCCTGGCGCGCCGCGAGAAGCTCCGCCCGATCAGCCGCGAAGGATTGGCGCGCCTGATCGAACAGGCCAGTCGCGAAGCGGGCGATGCCCACCGTCTGAGCCTGCACATGCGCAATGTCTTCGACCTGCTGCGCGAGGCCGATTTCTACGCCGCCCAGGCCCAGGCCAGCCAGATCGGGCGCGACGAGATCGAACAGGCGATCGCCGCGCACCGCTTCCGGGGCGACCGCTACCGCGAGCAGGTCATGCAGGCGGTGCGCGAGGGCGAACTGCGCCTGGCGGTCAGCGGCGAGGCCATCGGCCAGGTCAATGGACTGTCGGTCGTCGCCCTGGGCGACACCCTGATCGGCCGCGCTACCCGCATCACCGCCACCGTGCGCCTCGGCGAAGGCGACGTGATCGACATCGAGCGCGAGGTCGAACTGGGCGGCGCCATCCACTCCAAGGGGGTGATGATCCTCAGCGCCTTCCTCGGCGAGCGCTATGCCCGCACCTCCCCGCTGTCGATCCGCGCTTCCCTCGCCTTCGAGCAGTCCTACGGCCCGGTCGAGGGCGACTCCGCCTCGGTCGCCGAGCTTTGCGCCCTGCTCTCCGCCATCGCCAACCTCCCCCTGCGGCAGACCCTCGCGGTGACCGGCTCGGTCAACCAGCACGGCGAGATCCAGGCGGTAGGCGGCATCAACGAAAAGATCGAAGGCTTTTTCGACACCTGCCAGACCCTTGGCCAGCAGCCCGACCAGGCGGTCATCATCCCGGCCAGCACCGTCCATCAGCTGATGCTGCGCGAGGACGTCATCCAGGCCGTGCGCGACGGCCGTTTCGCCATCTACCCCGCCAGCTCGCTCGACGAGGTGATGACCCTGCTGACCGGGCTGGAGGCGGGCACGGCCGATGCCGAGGGCCACTACCCGCCGGACACCGTCAACGGCCGCATCCAGGCCGGACTCGCCCTGTTCGTCGACGTGCAGAAGCGCCTCGCGCGCGAGATGCATGGCACGCCAGGCCCCACCGACACGGACGACGAGGACAGCCACGATGAGCACTCCTGAGACGACCGCCCTCGCCCACCGCCCGCAACTCGACTGCATCCAGGCGCGCGTCGCCGAAGCCCTGATCGGCAAGCAGGACCGCATCCGCCTGGCGCTGACCGCCCTGCTGGCGGGCGGCCATGTGCTGCTGGAGGACATCCCCGGCGTCGGCAAGACCACCCTCGCCCACGCGCTGGCGCGGGTGCTGGGCCTGACCGCGCACCGCGTGCAGTTCACCAGCGACATGCTGCCCGCCGACCTGATCGGCGCCTCCATCTATCAACCTCAGAGCGGCGATTTCCGCTTCCAGCCGGGCCCGATCTTCGCCGAGGTGGTGCTGGCGGACGAGATCAACCGCGCCAGTCCGAAGGCGCAGAGCGCCCTGCTGGAGGCCATGGAGGAACGCCAGGTGAGCGTGGACGGCGTGAGTCACCCCCTCCCCGATCCCTTCTTCGTCATCGCCACCCAGAACCCGACCGAACAGCAGGGCGTCTATCCGCTGCCCGAATCGCAGCTCGACCGTTTCCTGCTGCGGCTCTCGCTGGGTTATCCGGAGCGCGCGGCGGAAAAACGGATGCTCGGACGCGGTACCACCCGCCCCACCGCCGACACTCTCACCCCCTGCCTGGATGCCGACGGCCTGCGCCGCCTGCGCGAGGCGGTGCGAGGCGTGCACACCAGCCCGGCCGTGCTCGACCACCTGCTCGACCTGCTCCATGCGTCACGCCTGCCCGGCGTGTTCGTGCAAGGCCTCTCGCCGCGCGCGGGGCTCGGCTGGCTGGATGCCGCGCGCGCCTGGGCACTGCTGCACGGCCGCATGCACGTCGAACCGGAAGACCTGCGCCAACTGGCCCCCCATGTCACCGGGCACCGCCTCCACTTCGCCGATCCCGGCCTGCTGCAGGCACGCATGCGCCCCGCCGAATGGCTGCTGGAGCGCATCGCCGCGCCCGAATAGCCGTGTTGTCGTCCCGACTCAGACCCGAACCACTCGCCATCCCCTTCGTCGGGCTGCTGCTGGTGTTGCTGCTCGGCTCGGCGCAATACGCCAACAACCTCGGCTTTTTCTTCAGCTTCTGGCTGGCGGCCCTCGCAGGTGGCGGACTGCTGGGCCTGCGCGGCCGATTGGGCGAGATCACGACGCGGGTCCTGCATGTCGACTCCGGCTTCGAGGATGACCCTCTCCATCTCACCCTCGAACTGCGATCGCCGCACGACAGCCAGTGCCTGCTCGGCCTTGAGGCCGACAGATTGCGTCCTGCCCACCTCCCGTCCGGACAGCCGATGACCTTGCGCCTGCCCCTCCCCGAGCGTTTGCGCGGTGTACACACACCCGGCAGCCTGTACCTGACCCTGCGCGACCGTCTCGGCCTGGTGCGGGTGGAAGACCAGCGCCCCCTCGGTGGCCGACACTGGGTCTTTCCCGCCCCACGCGGCGGGCACCCACTGCCACCCCCCGAGGGCGAGACCCTGCATACCGGGCATGAAGACTTCAGCAGCCTGCGCGACTACCAGCCGGGCGACAGCCCATCCCGCATCCATTGGGCCTCGCTGGCGCGCGGAGGCACACTGCAGACCCGCCAGTTCAGCGGCCACACCGCGCCGCGCGGGCCGCGCATGCTCGATGAAGCCCTGTTGAGCTCGATCCCGCGCGAAGCGCGTCTGCGCCAGCTCTGCGCCTGGGTGCTGGAATGCGAGCAACGCGGCGAACCCTATGCACTGCGCTTGAACGATGGCGGCGGCACAGAGACCGGCCTGGGCGCGGATCAGCGCCTGCGCTGCCTGCGCCTGCTGGCCGAGGCGCCGCGCACATGAACCGCGTGACGGACGTTCCCAAGACCCTGGAGCACCGCGTCCTGCTCGCCCTGGCACTGGTGCTGCTGCCGCACGTGCTGCACATGCCGCCCTGGATCAGCCTGCTGGCCGGGCTTGGCCTGCTGTGGCGGGAGCTGCAGCTGCGCGGCCTCGCGCCACAGGCTTCGAAATTGACGCTCATCCTGCTGGTCGCAGGCGGCATTGCCGCCAACTGGGCCACCCACGGCACCCTGGTCGGGCGCGAGGGCGGCGTCAGCTTTCTTATGCTTTTGACCGGCATGAAGGCTCTGGAATCACGGACCCGTCGCGATGTCGGCGTCACCTTGTTGCTCGGCCTGTTCCTCCTGCTGACCCTCTTTTTGTTCGATCAGGGTCCGCTGACCGCGTTGTGGGCGCTTGGCGCCTTTATCCTGCTGATCGCGCTGTTGAATGATCTGGCAAGCTTCGACAAGCCGCGCCCGCTGCGCGAACGCCTTGGCCAATTCGCCCCCGCGCTGGGCGCCACCCTGCCGGTCGCCCTGCTGCTGTTCATGCTGGTGCCGCGCCCCACGGCGCCGCTGCTCGGCCTGCCGCAACAAAGCCAGGGCCTGACCGGCCTCTCGGACGAGCTGGCCCCGGGAAGCATCACTGATCTCTCCCGCTCCGCGGCAGTCGCCTTCCGCGCCACCTTCGAGGGTGCCGAACCGGCCCGCGACCAGCTTTACTGGCGCGGCCCGGTATTCTGGCACTACGACGGTCGCCGCTGGACACGCCAGCCGGACCAGCCGCGCGAGGACGCCCTCGACATCGACGCGCATACCCCCATCCTGCGCTACAGCCTGATGCTGGAGCCGCAGGAGACCCGCATCCTGCCTGCCCTGGATCGCCCCCTGAACGCCCCCGAAGGCGCCAGGGTGATGGCCGACCAGGACCTTCGTTTCCTCCGTCCCCAGTTCGGCCGCCAACTGGTCGAAGTGCAATCCGCGCCCGAGGCCGTGCTCGACCCCATACTGACCGACCGCCTGCGCCGCCAGGCCCTGCATCTGCCCGAAGGCGAAAACCCTCTACTGGCCGACCTCGGCGCGGAGTGGCGCGGACTGCCGCCGCGCGCACGCATCGACGCCGCCCTGCGCCTGTTCCGCGAACAGGACTACCGCTACACCCTGCAGCCTCCCGCCCTGCCCGAGCAGGACGGCATGGATGCCTTTCTGTTCGACACCCGCGCAGGTTTCTGCGAACACTACGCTACCAGCTTCGTGCTACTGATGCGTGCCGCCGGCCTGCCCGCGCGGGTGGTGACCGGCTACCAGGGCGGCGAACGGCATTCCGACGGCTACTGGATCGTGCGCCAGGGCGATGCCCATGCCTGGGCGGAGGTCTGGCTGGAAGGCGAAGGCTGGCTGCGCGTCGATCCCACCCAGGCCATCGCCCCGGAGCGCATCCAGCAGGGCCTCGCCGCCGCCGTGCCCCAGGCCATCGGTGAACTACCCGCCGCGCTGCGCCGCGACTTCGGCTTCCTCCATCGGGCCCGCCTGCAACTGGATGGCATGGAGAACCGCTGGAACCGCTGGGTGCTGGGCTATAGCCAGGACGACCAGCGCGCCCTGCTGGCCTGGATGGGGTGGACCGGCTCCATTCGCTGGGGGCTGTGGGGCACGCTGTTGTTCGGATTGATCGGCCTGTACGCGCTGGCCCGCCTGCTCCCGCGCCTCATGCAGCGCGAAAGAATGACTCCGCAGCAGAAGCTATGGCGTCAATTCGAACGCCTGCTCGATCAAGCCCGCATCGAACGCCGCCCCGGCGAAGGCCCCCGTGCGCTGGCCACGCGCATGGAGCGCGAACAGTCTGAATACGCCCCACCGCTGCGACTGTTCATCGAGCGCTATCTCGAATGGAGTTACGCCCCACCGCAAGCCGGACACGAACGCGCCGCGCGAGAGGCGCTCGACAAGCTCAAACAGCGTTTGTCACTCAGCTGACTTTCATCTTGCCGGACTGAATCACGCGTATCAGCACAAAAAAGCCCCGCACTAGGCGGGGCTTCTTCGTTACAGCTTCCGGGCCTGATCAGCCCTGATGCTTGCTCTGGTAATCCGCAATCGCCGCGGCGATGGCGTCTTCGGCCAGCACGGAGCAGTGGATCTTCACCGGGGGCAGTTCCAGCTCTTCGGCGATGTCCTTGTTCTTGATCGCCTTGGCTTCATCCAGGGTCTTGCCCTTCACCCATTCGGTGACGAGCGAACTGGAAGCGATGGCGGAACCGCAGCCGTAGGTCTTGAACTTGGCGTCTTCGATGACACCCTGCTCGTTGACCTTGATTTGTAGACGCATGACGTCACCGCAGGCCGGGGCACCGACCATGCCAGTGCCGACGTTCGGATCTTCCTTGTCCATGCTGCCGACGTTGCGGGGGTTTTCGTAGTGGTCGATGACCTTGTCGGTGTATGCCATGAAGGTTCTCCCGTGATTAGTGATGGACCCACTCGACCTTGGTAAGGTCGATGCCCTCTTGATGCATTTCCCACAGCGGCGACAGGTCGCGCAGCTTGCCGACCGCCTTCTTGACCAGCTCGATGACGTAGTCGATCTCTTCGGCGGTGGTGTAACGGCCGATGGAGAAGCGGATGGAGCTGTGCGCGAGCTCATCGTTGCGGCCCAGGGCGCGCAGCACGTAGCTCGGCTCCAGGCTGGCGGAGGTGCAGGCGGAACCGGAGGACACGGCGATGTCCTTGAGCGCCATGATCAGCGATTCGCCCTCGACGAAGTTGAAGCTGACGTTGAGGTTGTGCGGCACGCGCTGTTCCAGATCGCCGTTCAGGTAGACCTCTTCCATGTCCTGCAGACCGGCCCACAGGCGGTCGCGCAGCATGCGGATACGCTCGTTCTCGGCCGCCATTTCCTCGCCCGCGATGCGGAAGGCCTCGCCCATGCCGACGATCTGGTGGGTGGCGAGGGTGCCGGAGCGCATGCCGCGCTCGTGGCCGCCGCCGTGGGTCTGGGCTTCGACACGAATGCGCGGCTTGCGGCACACGTACAGCGCGCCGACGCCTTTCGGACCGTAGGTCTTGTGGGCGGAGAAGCTCATCAGGTCGACCGGCAGACTGGCGAGGTCAATCTTCACCTTGCCGGTGGCCTGGGCGGCATCGACATGGAAGATCACGCCCATTTCACGGCAGATCGAACCCAACTTGAGGATATCCTGGATCACACCGATCTCGTTGTTGACGAACATGACGGACGCCAGCACGGTGTCTTCCCGCAGGGCGGCGGCGAACTTGTCGGCGTCGATCAGGCCGTTCGGTTCGGGGTCGAGATAGGTGACTTCAAAACCTTCGCGCTCCAGTGCGCGGCAGGTGTCGATGACCGCCTTGTGCTCGGTGCTGATGGTGACGATGTGGCGGCCTTTCTTCTTGTAGAACGAGGCTGCGCCCTTGATCGCCAGGTTGTTGGACTCGGTGGCGCCGGAGGTCCAGACAATCTCCTTGGGATCGGCGCCGACCAGCGCGGCCACCTGCTCGCGGGCGTGTTCGACCGCCGCCTCGGCCTTCCAGCCGAAGACATGCGAGCGGGATGCAGGGTTGCCGAAGTTGCCTTCCCTGGTCAGGCAATCGCACATCTTCTCGGCCACGCGCTCATCCACCGGGGTGGTGGCGCTGTAATCCATGTAGATGGGCAGTTTCACGGTCATCGGATCATTCCTTATCAAAACAGTCGCATCAGCAGGCGGCGTGCAATTCTACGCCAGTACGGCTCGCGCGGCGCGTACCCACCTGCGCTTGCTGGCTGCGGATGAATTCCTGCAAGCTGAGATCGGCCAGGAAATCGTAGAGACGCTTGCTGAAATCGTGCCACATGTCGTGCGCCTCGCCACGGGTGCCGGGGCGGTAGGCGGCGAAGAAACGCTCGCGCTCGGCGGGCGAACGGTCATCCACCGCGTCCATGATCTGCGCCATGCTGATTTCCGCCGGCGACATGGCCAGGCAGTAGCCGCCGCCCGGACCGCGCACGCCGTTGACCAGGCCATGCTTGCGGAGGCGAGAGAACAGCTGTTCCAGGTAAGACAGGGACATCCCCTGGACCTGGGCGATGTCGGACAGGGTAAGCGGACCACGGCCATTGTGGGCGGCCAGATGCATCATCGCGGTGATGGCGTGACGGGCTTTGGTCGAGACTCTCATGTTTATGCGCGCCTCCGTAATTCTTGAGTGTTGTGCTCGGGAAATTAATCTTCCCAAGCAAATTAGTCAAGTATTACGACCGTGAGTTCCGTCCTCAGCCGATACGATGCCTCCGGTGCAGGACAAAGCGTAACCACTTGTAAAGGAAACGATTCAGGCGCCAGCGGACGTCCAGGCAACGCTCACCCGACTGGCCTTGCGCCACGCAGTCGCGTCCGCGCAGCCGACCGGAGATCGCCTCCGCGACCCGCGCGTCGTGATAGATACGCACCTGCAGGTCGGGGGCCTCGTCGAACGACCCATCCGGCTTGGGCAGACGGTAGAACAGGCGCAGCACGGTGGTGAAGCGATCCTGCTCGAGCACTTCCACCATCAACGGCAGGCCGGACTCGCCCTGTGAGGAAAGGATGGCGCCCGGCGTCGCGGGCAAGGCGGCCATGCCCGGCATCAGGCGCCGCATGAGCATGAAGTTCATCTCATACAGCTCCATCAGCGCGGCAAAGCTGCGCAGCGGCGGCGCGGGAACAGCGTGTGCGAGGGCGGGGTATTTCATGATCGGCGCATCATACAAGAGCTTTGGTTCGCAGGCGTAGGAAGTGGTTCCCGCCCCACATGCTAGAATGCGGCCCACGTCCCCGTAGCTCAGCTGGATAGAGCGTCCCCCTCCTAAGGGGAAGGCCACTGGTTCGACTCCAGTCGGGGACACCACCCCTCCCCTCCAATGCCATGGTTCGAGTCACGCCGCTATCCGCTAGGATGGTAGGCAACTTCTTCGTGCTCGACCGCCATGCCTGCATCACTCCGTCCCGGTTCGCTCGACGCCCTGCGCATCGACGACAGCTATCTGCGCGAACTGCCCGGCGACCTCGAAACCGGCAACACTCCACGCCAGGTCTATGGCGCCTGCTGGTCACGGGTGAAACCATCGCCCGTGACCAAGCCGAGCCTGCTGGCGCATTCGCGCGAAGTCGCCGCCCTGCTCGGCCTGGACGACGAGGCCTGCCACGAGCCGCACTTCGCCGAGATATTCGGCGGCAATGCCCTGTTGCCCGGCATGCGCCCTTATGCGGCCTGCTACGGCGGCCACCAGTTTGGCCACTGGGCCGGGCAGCTGGGCGACGGGCGCGCCATCGTGCTGGGCGAGGTGCTGAACGCAAGCAATGAACGCTGGACCCTGCAACTCAAGGGCGCGGGCCTGACACCCTACTCCCGCACGGCGGACGGCCGCGCGGTGCTCCGCTCCTCGGTGCGCGAGTTCCTGTGCAGCGAGGCCATGCACCACCTCGGCATCCCCACCACCCGAGCCCTGAGTCTGGTCGGGACTGGCGAGGGCGTGGTGCGCGACATGTTCTACAACGGCAATCCGCAACTCGAACCCGGCGCCGTGGTCTGCCGTGTCGCCCCCTCCTTCACCCGCTTCGGCAACTTCGAGATCTTCACCGCGCGCGACGACCTCCACACCCTGCGCAAGCTGGCGGATTACACGATACGCACCGACTTTCCCGAATTGCTCGCTGAAAGCAAAACGCCTGACCGCGAAACCTACCTCGCCTGGTTCCGCGAGATCGCCCGCCGCACCGCGCATCTCATCGTGCACTGGATGCGGGTCGGCTTCGTCCACGGGGTGATGAACACCGACAACATGTCCATCCTCGGCCTGACCATCGACTACGGTCCCTACGGCTGGCTGGAAGGCTTCGACCCGCTCTGGACACCGAACACCACCGACGCCCAGGGTCGCCGCTACAGCTTCGGCAACCAGCCACACATCGCCCGCTGGAACCTGGTGCGGCTGGCTCAGGCCCTGATGCCGCTGGTGGGTGATATCGAGGCGATGAAGGAGGTTCTGCACGCCTACCCCGCCGAATACGACCGCGCCTACGATGCGATGATGGCTGCCAAGCTCGGCTTGCGCGCTCATGCAGGCGAGGAAGACGACGCGTTGATTGATGCATTGTGGGGCATGCTCAGCCTGACCGAGACCGACTACACCCTGTTCTTCCGCGCCCTGGCCGACCTTACGGATGATCCCGCGACGGATGATGATGCCCTGCTGGAGGTGATCGCCCCTGCCTGGTATCTGCCAGACCAGGTCAATCCGGAGATACGCCGGCGCACCGCCGCCTGGCTGCGCCTCTACCTCGCGCGCCGCGCCCGCGATGGGCGAAATCACGACGGGCGGCGCGCGGTGATGAATACGGTCAACCCGAAATACGTACCGCGCAACTACCTCGCCCAGATCGCCATCGACAAGGCCGAGGCGGGCGATCCCTCCATGATCCACGAACTGCTCGAAGTCTTCCGCCACCCCTACGACGAGCAGCCGGAGCACGAGCGTTACGCCGCCAAACGCCCGGAATGGGCGCGGCAGCGGGCCGGCTGCTCGATGCTCTCCTGCAGTTCCTGAGCCACCGGGCCTTGGCAGGCCGCTGAGAGGCTTTTCTCAGCGACGTGCTCGAAGCTCAAGTCCTCTAAGTGCTTGACCTTCGGAGTCCGTCGCGGGCATGTGCCGCGACGAGCCGAGTTGAAAAAGGGCATGAATGCCCCTTTTCGACATCCTGTCAGGGGGCAGGATTGGGATAGCGCAGGTGCACCTGCTCGATCTCGGCCAGCACGTCCCCGGACAGGACTAAACCCGCCGCGCCAAGATTGGCCTCGAGCTGTTCGAGGGAGGTGGCGCCGATGATGGTGGCCCCCACGAAACGGCGACTGGCGACGAAGGCGAGCGCCATCCGGGCCGGATCCAACCCGGCGGCGCGGGCGATGCGCACATACTCGGCCGCCGCCGGCGACACATTCGGCTTGGCATAGCGGCGACCGAAGGCGGGATAGCGGGTCAGGCGCCCGTCCGCCCGCGGATCGTCGAGGTACTTGCCGCTCAGCATGCCGAAGGCCAGCGGGCTGTAGGCCAGTAGCGGCACCTCGAGGTGGTGGCAGACCTCCGCCAGCCCCGTCTCGAAGGTCCGGTTGAGCAGGTGGTAGGCGTTCTGAATCGTGGCGATGCGCGGCAGACCGTGCTCGCGCGCCAGGCGCATGAACTCGCACACGCCCCAGGGGGTCTCGTTGCTCAGGCCGATGTGGCGCACCTTGCCCTCGCGCACGAAGCCGGCCAGGGTCTCGAGCTGCTCGAGGATGGGGACGGCCTCCCGCTCGCGCGATGCGTCGTAGCTGGTCTCGCCGAACATCGGCACGTAGCGGTCCGGCCAGTGGATCTGGTAGAGATCGACGTAGTCGGTGCGCAGACGCCGCAGACTGCCCTCCAGCGCCTCGCGCAGATGCGCGGCGCTGATGCGCGGCCCGCCGCGTATCCAGTCGTAGCCGCGCGCGGGGCCGGTGACCTTGGTGGCGATGACCAGCCGGTCGCGCACCTGACGCGCGAGCCAGCTGCCGACGTAGGCCTCGGTCCGCCCCTGGGTCTCGCCGCGCGGCGGGACGGGATACATCTCGGCCACGTCGATGAAGTTGACCCCGTGCGCGACGGCAAGATCAAGCTGGGCGTGGGCCTCGGCCTCGCTGTTCTGTTCGCCGAAGGTCATCGTGCCCAGACAGAGTTCGGAAACTCGCAGGTCCGTGGTTCCCAGCGGTCGGATGTTCATGGCGGTTCACCTCTGGATGCTGGCCTGACGATACCGCGCATGCCCGCCATCGACCAGCCAGGACGGACGCGAGCGCCTGCCCTCTTCGCCTCCCTGCTCGCCTGGCAGGGCACGGGTGAGTGGCCTCATTTCGCGAAGATTTCATGTCGGAACTGCAAGTTCGGACTAGAATTTCGCAAGCCTCACCCGATTCGCAAGACCGCCCATGTCGTTTCCCGGCTCGCGCCCCTGTCATCGCCACGCACCTGTCCTCGCGGTCCTGCTCTTGCTCACTGCCGCCTTCGGCACGCCTCCCTCCGTGGCCGATGAGCCGTTGCGCCTGCAGCTTCGCTGGCTGCATCAGTTCCAGTATGCCGGTTACTACATGGCGCTCGAAAAGGGTTTCTACCGTGATGCCGGCCTGGACGTGGAGATTCTCGAGGGCGGACCCGCGCGCCCGGGGCCGATCGAGGCCCTTTTGAGCGGGCGGGCCGACTTCGCCGTCAGCGGGAGCGGCGCGGTGATCGCCCGCATGTCCGGTAGACCGGTGGTCGCGCTGGCCGCCATCATGCAGACCTCGCCGCTGGTCTGGATCGTGCGGGGCGATGCCGATATCCACACCCCCGCGGACCTGATTGGCAAGCGCGCGATGGTTTCCCCCGCCCCGGAAAGCGCGGAGCTGCTCATGACCCTGCTCAGGGAGGGCATCGATCCGCAACACGTCCGCACCCAGCTCAGCAGCTATGACCCGATGGCCCTGGTGCGCGGAGAAACAGATGCCTTCAACGGCTATGTGACCAACGAACCCTGGCTGCTCGGCCGGGAGGGTCATGACTATCGCATCATCAATCCGCGCGACTACGGGGTGAATTTCTACAACGACGTACTGATTACCAGCGAACGCCTGCTCGGTCGCAAGCCCGATGCCGTGGATGCCTTCACCCGGGCCAGCCTGCTCGGCTGGGAATACGCGATGACCCATGTCGAGGAAACGGTGCAGCTGATCCACAACCGCTACGCGCCAAACAAGCACATCGACCACCTGCGCTACGAAGCGCGGGAAATGCAACGACTCGTCATGCCCGAACTGATCCAGCTCGGTCATATGAACCCGGGCCGCTGGGAAGTCATTGCAGAAAGTTATGTGGCACTGGGCATGTCACCCGGTCCGGTCAGACTGGACGGTTTCCTCCACACTCCTCGCGGCACCCCGGACTACGGCCTGTTTTACCGCTTCGGCGGTGTGGCGCTCCTGGCCCTGCTGATCATCGGCGCGATCGCCTTGCGATTCGCGCAACTCAACCAGGCCCTCCGGAAAGAGGTGACACGACGGGAGGGCGCCGAGGAGCAACTGCGAAGCAATCTCGAGGAATCGCAGCGCTTGGCGAGCATCGACCCGTTGACCGGCCTCTGGAACCGGATGCATTTCACGGACGCCGCCGAAGCCGAGATCGTACGCAGCAATCGCTACCACTATCCCCTCGCGCTGCTGTTCATCGACATCGACCACTTCAAGCAGATCAACGACCGCTACGGCCATGCCACGGGAGATTTCGTCTTGCGCAGGCTCAGCGAGCTGGTCAAGGGGAAACTCCGCCAGTCCGACACCTTCTGCCGCTGGGGCGGGGAGGAATTCCTGATCCTGATGCCGCACACATCGCTGGAACAGGCCACCGAGATGGCCGAGCACCTGCGCTCGAGGATCGTTGGCGAGATCCTGCTCGATGATGCCCCCGTGACCATCAGCGTGGGCGTTGCCGGTCTTCGGCTCGGCGAGCGACTGGATGATCTGGTGCATGCCGCCGACCAGGCGCTCTACCGCGCGAAGTTCGCGGGGCGCAACCGGGTTGAAATTCAATCACCGGCGGCCGATGGCTGAAGAAGCCAGGCACACACCTCGTGGGTCTGTCGCTGCCCGCGACTGATTTCGCCTCGCGGAGCGACCTCCCATGACCAGCAGGCCACGGGGATGCCGTCGGGGTGCGGCACACCGTGCCAAGGGTCTGTTTCCACCCTCGTCCCCATGTGCACATCCTCCGTCCGCCAGACCGTGTCGCTGATCAGGCAAGCGACCGGGGCCTGTCGCAGCAGGCTCAGATGCGCGGCGATGAGCCCGGGCGCGCTGCCCTCCTCATCCTCGAACGGCAAGGTCAATTGGCCGAGAAGATTGACCGAAACCGCCAGCCGGGTGTCATCCGGCAGACGCAGGAGGCCGGCGACGGGATCAAGCCATCCCGACAGATCATGTTCGATCAGTTCGATGCGCGGGAAATCTCGCGCCCTGCGCCGGGCGGACAAGGGATGAACGGCGTCCACCAGCAGGATGTGTTCGAAACGCGCATTCAGGACGTCAAGGGGTAGATCATGCAGCAGACCGGACCCCAGAACGACCACCGTACCGCCGGGCACAGCCTGCCCTGCGGCCTGTTCGATCACGGCGCGGCAGCGGGCGTAATGTCCATCCCATGCAGCACGGCAGCGGCGATAGCGCGCCTCGAGCGCGATGGACTGGTGCAACAGCCCGGCGCGTCGCGCCCAGACGGGCGCGGGAGTGATCAGGCCGTGCCAAAGCTCCCACAACATCCCTCAGCCACCTCGTGCCTGCTTCTCCGCCCGCCACAACAGCCAGGCGCCGCCGGCAAACAGAGGCAGCACGGCCAGCATGCCGATGCGATGGTCGCCACTGAGCAGAGTCAGCGCGCCCACCAGCAGCGGCCCGAACAGCGCCGCGAACTTGCCAAGCATGTTGTAGAAGGCGAAGAACTCCGCCTCGCGGCCTATCGGCACCAGACGGGCGAAATAGGCGCGGCTGATCGCCTGCACACCGCCCTGCACCAGTCCGACCCCCACCGCGAGCAGGTAGAACTCGAATGCGCTGGTCATGCGCGCGGCCCATAACAGGATCAGCACGTACACCGCCAACCCGGCGAACAGCGCGGGCGCCATGCCGATGCGTTCAGCGAGCCGACCGTAGATCAGGGTGGCGGGAAAGCCGACGAACTGGACCAGCAGCAGGGCCGTGATCAACGCATCCGACGGCAGACCGATGGAGAGGCCGAAATCGACGGCCATGCGGATGATGGTGTCCACCCCATCGATGTACAGCCAGTAGGCCAGGAGAAAGGTGAGCGCGCGCGGCTCGGCACGCAGATGACGCAAGCTCGCACGCCACTGGCCCAGGCTTGCGCGCATGGCCTCGCGCACCCCTGGCGGGGTGGCGGGCCCCTCCTCGCGCACCCGCCACATCAACGGCAGGCTGAACAGCAGCCACCACAGGCCAGTGAGCAGGAAACTCAGGCTGACCGCCTGGGCCACGCCATCCAGCCCAAACCAGGCGGGCTGAAGCGTCATGCCCACGCACAGGGCGAACAGCAGGCCACCACCGAGATAGCCCAAGGCGAAACCGCGCGAGGACACGCGGGCGAAATCGTGCGGCGCGGCGACAGTCGGCAACAGGGCGTCGTAGGCGATGGTGGAAGCCATGAAGGCCAGGCTGGCCAGGCCATACAGCCCGAGCGCCCAGGCCCACTCGCCTTGCGCGACCCACGCCAGGACCGCCGTCGAGATAGCTCCGAGCAGGGTAAATCGCCAAAGCAGACGCTTGCGCCAGCCCAGGCTGTCCGCCAGCCCGCCGATCAGGGGCGCTAGCAGGATCAACAGCACGCTGGACACGGTGGTGGTCAACCCGAGCCAGAAGGTGCTTTCCGTACTCGGCAGGTCGTCCGCCCAGTACTGTTTGAAGAACAACGGAAAAAAGCCGGCCATCACCACCGTGGCGAAGGCAGAATTGGCCCAGTCGTAGAGGGCCCAGGCGGTGGCGGGGGAAAGGCGGGACATGTGCTGCTCCGTGATTCAGACCTTACAATACCCCAACCCTCAGGAGGACCCTCTGCCCATGTTCGTTCGTCGCGCCCTGCTGCCCCTCGCCTGCGCCCTGCTCCTGACCGCCTGCGGCACCCAGGAACCCGATCCCGCGCTGACGCAGAACCTGCCCTGGCAGATCGAGATCCTGCCGGACGGCCACAGCCGCGTGTTCGGCATCGTGCCCGGCCAGACCAGCCTGCTGGAGGCCAAGCGCGCGCTGGACAAGAAGGCCGAGGTCAAGCTGTTCAAGTCCGCCGACGGCACCCTCAGCCTGGAGCTGTTCTACGGCCGGGTGAAGCTCGGCTTCCTGGAGGCCTACCTGATCACCGAGGTCGATGCCGGCCAGGCGCAGCTCAAGGATCTCGCCGAGCGCGCGTCCAACCCCGAGGCCCAGCCGAGCGGCGCATGGAAATACGACCTGAGCTTCCCGGACATCCCGGCCATCCAGGACCTTCCGGTGCGCTCGCTCACCTACATCCCCGCCTCGGTCCAGTTCGACGCAGTGATGCTGGAAAAGCGCTTCGGCAAACCCGCCGAACGCCGCCCGATCGACGAAGGCCGCGAATACTGGCTCTATCCGGACAAGGGCCTGGTCGTCATGCTGGCGGAGAAGGAAAAGGAACTGCTGCAGTACGTCGCGCCCAGCGACTTCCCGCGCCTGAAGGACAAGATCAGCCGTGAACTGCCGCGTTCGATCATGGATTGACCACAACCCACTCGGCATGCCATGTAGGAGCGGACCTTGGGCCGCGATTTGACCCAGCAAGAAATCGCGGCCCAAGGTCCGCTCCTACATATCACTCCCTGCATTTCCGAAAAGATAACGCCGTCAACGACGGCGTTATCTTTGGCTGGAGCGATCCGGGACGGGGTCACTCCGTCACATAATCCCCATGTTCCCGCGTGGCGAGGAAGCGGATGTCCGGCCAGCGTTCCATCGTCATCTGAAGGTTGACGCGGGTCGAGGCGATGTAAACCAGATCGCCCGCATGATCGAGCGCGAGGTTGGCCTCGTGCTTCGCCTTGAACTCGTCCAGCTTCTTCTCGTCGTCGCATTCCACCCAGCGGGCGGTGTTGACGTTGACCATCTCGAACGAGCAATCCACGTTGTATTCCGCCTTCAGGCGGTGGGCCACGACGTCGAACTGGAGCACGCCGACCGCGCCCAGGATCATGTCGTTGTTGATCAGCGGGCGGTAGAGCTGGGTGGCGCCCTCCTCGCACAACTGGATCAGACCCTTCTGCAGCTGCTTCATCTTCAGCGGGTCGCGCAACTGGGCGCGGCGGAACAGTTCCGGGGCGAAGTTGGGGATGCCGGTGAAGGCGAAGTTCTCACCCTCGGTGAAGGTGTCGCCGATACGGATGGTGCCGTGGTTGTGGATGCCGATGATGTCGCCCGGATAGGCATCCTCGACATGTTCGCGCTCACTCGCCATGAAGGTCAGCGCATCGGCGATCTTAATCTCGCGGCCCAGGCGCACGTGCTTGACCTTCATACCCTTGCTGAACTTGCCCGAGCAGACCCGGAAGAAGGCCACCCGGTCGCGGTGCGCGGGGTCCATGTTCGCCTGGATCTTGAACACGAAGCCACTCAGCTTCTCCTCGTCCGGCCGAACCACGCGGGTGCTGGTGGCGCGGGCCTGCGGGCCGGGCGCGTTCTCGACGAAGAATTCCAGCAGTTCGCGCACGCCGAAGTTGTTCATCGCCGAGCCGAAGAACACCGGGGTCAATTCGCCACGGCGATAGGCCTCCAGATCGAAGGCGTGGCTGGCGCCTTGCACCAGTTCGATCTCCTCGCGGAACTCGGCCGCGCGCATCCCCAGCAACTCGTCCAGCTTCGGGTTGTCCAGCCCTTCGATGACCTCGGCCTCGGCCTTGCCGTGCGGCTCGAACACGAAGATGCGGTTGTCGTATAGGTGATAGACGCCCTTGAACGCCTTGCCCATGCCGATGGGCCAGGTGATGGGCGCGCACTTGATCTTGAGGATGTCCTCCACCTCGTCGAGCAGTTCCATCGGCTCGCGGCCTTCGCGGTCGAGCTTGTTGATGAAGCTCATGATCGGCGTGTCGCGCAGGCGGCAGACCTCCATCAGCTTGATGGTGCGGTCCTCGACGCCCTTGGCGCTGTCGATCACCATCAGCGCGGAATCCACCGCCGTCAGCACGCGGTAGGTGTCTTCCGAGAAGTCCTCGTGGCCCGGGGTGTCGAGCAGGTTGACGATGCGCCCCTTGAACGGGAACTGCATGACCGAGGAGGTCACGGAGATGCCGCGCTGCTTCTCCAGTTCCATCCAGTCGGAAGTGGCGTGGCGGCTGGCCTTGCGGCCCTTGACCGTGCCTGCCATCTGGATCGCGCCGCCGAACAGCAGCAGCTTCTCGGTCAGTGTGGTCTTGCCGGCGTCGGGGTGGGAGATGATGGCGAAGGTGCGGCGCTTGTCGCGCTCGACGTTCAGGTCGGTCATGGCGGGGCCAGGGAAGTGCAAAAAGTGGCCGCGATGATAGCAAAAAGCCCGGCGCGGGGCCGGGCTTCCCGATCATCGGGTAGACCGATTCGGACGTGCGACGTTATACCCGAAACCCCCCGACCAAGGCGTTGAGATGCTCCGCCAGGCCCGCCAGCTCCTTGCTTGAAACCAGCGTTCGCTCGGCCTGCCGCTCCGTCTCGCTTCCCGCATGACTGATGCTGGCGATGTTACGCACCACCTCGCCAGCCACCGCGCTCTGCTCTTCGGTCGCCGTGGCGATCTGCAGGATCATGTCGTTGATGCGATGAATGACTTCGTTGATGGCGCTCAGCGCTTCACTGGCCTGCGAGGACTGGCTCACCGCCATGGCGGCCTGCTGACGGCTGTTATCCATGGCCTCGCTGGCAAGGTGCGACTTGTCCTGCAACTGCTCGATCATCGCCTGGATCTGGTGCGTGGACGCCTGGGTCTTGCTGGCGAGATTGCGCACTTCATCCGCGACAACCGCGAATCCACGCCCTTGCTCGCCTGCGCGAGCCGCCTCGATCGCGGCGTTGAGGGCCAGCAAATTGGTCTGCTCGGCGATGTTCCGGATCACGTCGAGTATGCCCCCGATAGCCATGCTGTCCGTGCGCAGCTGCTGGATAATCTCCGCCGAGTGGCCGACCCTCGAGGCCAGGATCTCGATGTTTTCCATGGTGTCCTTGATCACCGCGAAGCCCTCCCGTGTGGTCGCCTCAACCTTTTGCGATTCCTGGGCGGCATAAGCCGTATGGCGGGCGACTTCCTGTACGGTTGCGTTCATTTCATTCATCGCCACCGTCACTTTGTCGGTTTCCATACGTTGCCTTTCCAGGCTGCGGTTGGTCTGATCCGCGATGGCATGCACCTCATCGGCGGTTCCCGAAACCTCTGTCGAAGCGCTGGCGACGCTCTGCATCGCCCCCTGGACGCGCTGAATGAAACGATTCAGGGCCGATGCCATCTGTGCCATCTCACCCCGCCCATCCTCGCTGAGCCGAACCCGCAAATCATTGCCGGCCACGGCCTCATCAAGCTTGCTCATGACCTCCTCAATGGGCTTGGAGACATGGCTCCGAACCAGCCTGAACACCATCAAGAGCGTGATGAGCAGCCCTACGAACGCGGTCAGTCCTCCTGTCCAGATACCCCGCCAGACCTGGGCCTCGGCTTCGTCGAGCGGGCGAATGATCTCGAAGGCCCCATGCAGATCACCAACCTTCTTGTTGTCCATCGGATAACCGGTGATGTCCTTGCCATCGTCGCGCCCCCACAGCATTTTCGCGTGGGCGGGGTCGCCATGGCACATCAGACAGGTCTGGCTCAGGCGCACGGGACGGAAGTACCTCACTGTATTCGTGCTTTCATCGATGACGAAGCGCTCCTTCACCTCTGGATCTGCGCCAAAAAAGGTCAGCATTTCCTCTTCGAGGGTATCCGGCCTGTTGTCCGGATTGCGCGGGTTGACCCTCGGGCTCTTGAATGTGAAGCCGCCTTCCGCCGATTTGGCCTTGGCGGCCTCCCAGGCCGAAACCACTGGAACCGCGGCGAGAATCCTTGCCTTGAGATCCGCGGGATCGACGGCTGTCGAGGCGAGCAGGTTCAGTGACTCCGTGCTGAACAAGCCCAGGCGCCACTTCTCTTCCATGTTTTCGAGCACCGACTCGCTCATCAGCAGAAGGTTGCGGGCCGAGTGCACCTCGGCTTTGATCGAGTCATTCCAACCCGTTCTCGCCCGATCCAGGAGCATCAAGCCCTGCAGCAAGATGATGACCCCCGCGATGGCCAGACTCGTGCGAAACCCTATCGAGTCAACCCGCCGTATCGACATGCCCAATACCTCATCACAATCCTTATCCACGCCTCTTCGGAAGCAAGATAAATGCCACACAAAAAGGGTGTGAATTCATCCGATTCGAGCGGACCCAACCAGGGATCAGCCGATGCCTCAACGAAGGGCAGCCTGGTACAGGAATTGGGGGGAGATCAACGAGGGGGATCGAAGAGCAGGAACGGAGAGACCGAAGAGGCGACTGCCCCCGGGCTCAACTCGCTTGCGCCGGACTCGGCAATGCGTCCAGCTAGTCGCGCAGACAACAAAAAGCCCGGCACATGGCCGGGCTCCGGAATCCGATCAGGTCAAATGGCCCCCGGATCAGAACTCACCTTTGGCGCCTTTTTCCATCATTTCCCAGATGGTGTCGCGAACCTGCATGGCCGCATCCTTCAGCTCAGGATTGTTTTCAAGGCTCTGACCCATCTTGAGCATCATGTCCATGTTCAGGGTGTACAGCCACAGGCCATCCGCCTTCTCGACCACCACGATGCGGCAGGGCAGATAGGCGGCCATATGGGGCGCGAAGTCGGTCATCTTGCGCGCGGTTTCAGGGTTGCAGTAGGAGAACACCTTCAGCACGCCGGACTCGATGCCTCGGGCCTGGAGCTCCTCGGAAAGCGGCAGCTCGCCGACCGGCTTGATGTTACGGGAGGTGGCAACGGAGGCCAGCGCATCCTGGATGTCCTCCAGGGTCACGCCTTCCTCGACCTTGCGCTCCCAGGTGGTGGTGTAGGCGATCTCGCCCTTGCTCTCGACCCAGCGGCCAAGCATGGTGGCAGTCTCCTCGGCCGCGCCTGGGGCGAGGTTCTTGGCCGCGGCCACCATGCCTGCGGCATCTTTGTTGATCAGGTCGACAATCGGCTTCATTTCAGCGCTGAGCATGCCCGGCATGAGCTGCATCATGCCCGGCAGCTTGGCGAACATGAAGCCACCGGCCGCCAGCGCGACGATGCCGATCAGGGCGAGAATAGTGCGGAACATGCGAAGAGACCTCTCTGACAAATCATCTTTTTTTGTGGCTAAGTAGCCTAGCGCATGGGTAGGACAAGCCCAATCAATAACTTTTTATGGCAAATACATAGAAGTAATTGCTAATTTTCTTAATGCACTATCGGCATGGTTTTCATGGGGCTATCAGTTTGATTTTTAGATCAAACCCCCTTATGAACATTAAGTTAAATTAGTTTGTACTAATTAAGGACGCGCTCCTAGACTGCGGCACGAGGGTTGTAGCCATAACAACCCGTCCACGAACAACAGCGAGGACAACGTGCCGATGAACTCTTTCGCCAAACTGCTTATCGCAGCGACCGCCGCCATCTCCCTGAGCGGCTGCGGCTTCCTGTCCGTCAAGGACAACCTCGACCCGCAGGCCATGGATACCTACATGGATCTGTATGACAACTTCGTCGCCAGTGGCGGTGATCTTGGAGCCGCGACGGTTTGGCGCGTCAAGGTCGAGAAGGGTGTCACCCCCGACGACCTCGCCGAGGCCTTCAAGTCCGCCGCCCTCGGCACCGGTCTGCTGAACGTTGGCGAAATGCCGCTCTCCAAGGAGATCGAGGCCCGCACCGGCGAGAAACAGCGCTACCTGCACATCTATCAGTTCTGCAACCCGATCACCGCGCGCAAGGCGACCGACTTCAGCCCGTATTTCTCGGCCTATCTGCCCTGCCGAATCTCCGTGGTCGAGGACGAGAATGGTGAGCTGTGGCTGTACAGCCTGAACATGGACATGTTCGTCCACGGTGGCAAGGCCATGCCGGAGCCGTTCCGCACCGAAGCCATCCACGTGCGCGATACCATCTGGAAAATGATGCAGAAGGGTGCCAAAGGCGAATTCTGATCAGCAGGAAGCCGATCCGATACAACAAACCCCGCCTCGGCGGGGTTTTTTTTGTGTCCGAAACTCAGGACTCCAGCAGGCGGCTCATCAGTACCGCATCCTCGCGGCCTCCGCTCGCGGGGTAGTACCCCTTGCGGATGCCGTCCTCAACAAATCCTTCGCTCCGATAGAGCGCCAGTGCTGCCTGGTTCGTAGCGCGCACTTCCAGCAGCATGCGGGTCATTCCAGCCTCCCGGCACGCCGCCTCGACATAGCGCAACATTGCACGCCCGATGCCCTGCCCCTGCCAGGCTGGCGCGGTGCATAGATTGAGCAGATGCGCTTCATCCAGCACCACCTGGATGACAGCATAGGCCACCACCTCGCCTCGATCCCAGGCAACCCAGCCCAGATGCCCCGCTTCCAGGCAGTCGCGCAGCACGCCTTCCGGCCAGGGGAAGGGATAGGCCTGCTGCTCCACGGCGGCCATCAGACCGATGTCCTGCGCGCGCCATGGGCGAACACGCAAGTTTTCAAGGGCACTCATGAGAGGGATTCAATCGAGGGAGGCAACCGCAGCCTGGAGTGCTGCCCAGACCGGCCGTTTGAGGGAGGGATCGGCCACCATGGCCGCCGGTGTGGGCAAGGCCTGGCCATCCAGCCGAACCAGGACGCGGGCCGGAACATCTGCCCCGGACAGGGCATGACATTCGAGCCGCAAGCCCTCGCGCAGACCGCGCACGGCCTGGAGCATACGCTCCAGCAGTTCGTTCTCCGCCGCCGTCCATGCATCCGCATAGAGGCATAGATCGGACGGCAAGGGTACGACGTCTACCGCCGGGGCAATCGAGGCCTCGGGCATCGTCGACAAATCGGACGCGGAGTACTCAGGCAACCCCGGAAAGATCACGCCCGTCCGCACTCGCCACTGGGGAATCCCCAGTTCGGCAAGTACTGCATCTCGCGAAAGACCCATCCTGGTCAGGCCTCACACGTCCCCAAGCTGGGGATGCTGGCGCTGCTCCGGCGCGCGCAGGCGGTTGAGCGCGTTCAGGTAGGCCTTGGCGGAGGCGATGACGATGTCGGTGTCCGCGCCCAGACCGTTGACGATGCGCCCGTCCTTCTCCACCCGCACGGTCACCTCGCCCTGCGCATCAGTGCCACCGGTGATGTTGTTGACCGAGTAGAGGGTCAGCGCGCTGTCGCTCTTGACGATGGACTCGATGCCCTTGAATACGGCATCGACCGGACCGCCGCCAACGGCCTCGACATCATGCTCCACGCCATCGACATTGAGCACCAGCTGAGCGTGCGGCGTCTCGCCGGTCTCGGAACAGACCTTGAGCGAGACCAGGCGAAGGGTCTCGACAGCCTCCTCGGCCACCCCGGAGACCAGGGCCTGCAGGTCCTCGTCGTAGATCTCGCGCTTCTTGTCAGCCAGCTCCTTGAAGCGGGCGAAGGTGGCGTTGAGGGCCTCCTCGCTCTCCAGCTCGATGCCGAGTTCCTGCAGGCGGGTGCGGAAGGCGTTGCGACCGGAGAGCTTGCCGAGGGTGAGCTTGTTGGTGGTCCAGCCCACATCTTCCGCGCGCATGATCTCGTAGGTCTCGCGGTGCTTGAGCACGCCGTCCTGGTGAATGCCGGACTCGTGCGCGAAGGCGTTGGCGCCCACGATGGCCTTGTTCGGCTGGACCGGATAACCGGTGATGCTGGAGACGAGCTTGGAGGTCGGCACCAGCTGGGTCGTGTCGATGCCGGTGTCGACACCGAAGGCATCGTGACGGGTGCGGACCGCCATCACCACCTCTTCGAGCGAGGCATTGCCCGCGCGCTCGCCAAGCCCGTTGATGGTGCATTCCACCTGGCGCGCCCCGGCCGAAACCGCGGCCAGCGAGTTGGCCACCGCCATGCCAAGGTCGTTGTGGCAGTGGGTGGACCAGATCACCTGGTCGCTGTTGGGGACGCGCTCGATCAGGGTGCGGAAGCGCTCGGCCCACTGGTCCGGCACCGCATAGCCGACGGTGTCCGGCACGTTGATGGTTTTCGCCCCGGCCGCGATCACGGCATCGAAGATGCGGCAGAGGAAGTCCATCTCCGAACGCACCGCGTCCTCGGCGGAGAATTCGACGTCGTCCGTGTACTCGCGCGCCATCTTCACCGCGCGCACCGCCGCCTCGACCACCTGGTCGGGACTCATGCGCAGCTTCTTCTCCATGTGGATCGGACTGGTCGCGATGAAGGTGTGGATACGGCCACGCACCGCGGGACGAATCGCCTCGCCCGCCGCGCGGATGTCCTTCTCGTGGGCCCGTGCGAGCGAGCAGACGGTCGACTCCTTCACGGTCTCGGCAATCGCCTTGATGGCATCGAAGTCACCGGGACTCGCGGCCGCGAAACCGGCCTCGATCACGTCCACCCGCATGCGCTCAAGCGCGCGGGCGATGCGGATCTTCTCGTCCTTGGTCATGGACGCGCCGGGGCTCTGCTCGCCGTCGCGCAAGGTGGTGTCGAAAATGATGAGCTTGTTGCTACTCATGGCTTAGGTTCCTGCTTTTTCACGCCCCCGGCTCGCTCGCTGAAGCAGCGGGCACATCGCTCTGATGCCCTGGGGCGAAAGATTCTGAATTCGGTAGGTTGCGTATTGGGCCTCGCCAGGCATGGGGGATTATTTGCCGCTGGGCGGCAGCAGTCTCAGACCTAGCAGGGAGGCCTGAACGCACAAGGCAGGGAGGTGGCGGGTAAAACCGTTCATGCATCCGAATATAAAGGCAATCCCGCGCCGACTTCAAGGAGAGGCTGAAAAATTCAGCGTCTCCTGTCCGGGGCATGGAAGCCCACGGCGCGAACAAGGGCGTAAGCCCTTGATTCGCGGAGTCCACCGCGAATTCACTTCACGGTGAGACGAGCTGAAAAAATCCAGGGATGGATTTTTTCAGCGTCTCCTCAAGGAAGTCGGAGACAAGCCCGGCATCAACGCGAAAGACGCATCAGGCGACGCGCAATCAGGTAGGCCGGGGCGGACAGGGCATAGAGCAGGAAGAGGCCCCACAGGGTAAAGGCGAAATCGCGCATCGCCAAGGCAAACACCACGATCACCAGCGGCACGCTCAGATAGGACACGCGCCTCCGCACATCGAACCCCTTGAAGCTGTAGAACGGCAGGCTGCTCACCATCAACAGGCCCGCACTGACGGTCAGCAGCCAGGCCCAGCCAGCGAGACCCGCGGCATCCCAGCCACTATCCTCCCCAACCCACACCATGCCCATCAACAGGGCCGCCGCGGCGGGGCTGGCGAGCCCGACAAAGAAATTCTTGTCGGTGGTATCCACCTGCACGTTGAAGCGTGCCAGACGCAAGGCTGCACCCGCCACGTAGACGAAAGCCCCGATCCAGCCCCAACGCCCTTCGATGCCATCCAGTGTCCACAGGTACATGACCAGCGCGGGTGCGATGCCGAAGGCGATGACATCGGAGAGGGAGTCGTACTGGACCCCGAAGGCGCTCTGGGTGTTGGTCATCCGTGCCACCCGCCCATCCAGTCCATCGAACACCATGGCCAGGAATACCGCCATCGCCGCCAGTTCGAACCGCCCTTGAGTCGCCGCGATGATGGCGAAAAAGCCGGAGAACAACCCTGCCGTGGTCAGCAGGTTGGGAAGCAGATAAATGGCCTTGCCACGCGGCTGATCATCCGACTCGCGGGCGGCTTCGTGATTGGATTCCATGCGGGGCATCCGGATGTAAGTACTGGCGCGAGTTTAAGCCCTGGGCCAGAACTCGGCCACAAAAAAGGCCGCACAAGGCGGCCTTTGGGCGGAGACGAGGATCGATCAGTTCTTGGTCTGGTCGACGATCTTGTTCTTCATGATCCACGGCATCATGCCACGCAGCTTGGCGCCGGTGACTTCGATGGCGTGCTCGGCGTTCTGACGGCGGCGGGCAGTCATGGACGGGTAGTTCAGGCGGCCTTCCTGGATGAACATCTTGGCGTATTCACCGTTCTGGATGCGCTTGAGGGCGTTGCGCATGGCCGCGCGGGACTGCTCGTTGATGACCTCGGGGCCGGTCACGTACTCGCCATACTCCGCGTTGTTGGAGATGGAGTAGTTCATGTTGGCGATGCCGCCCTCGTACATCAGGTCGACGATCAGCTTCAGCTCGTGCAGGCACTCGAAATAGGCCATTTCGGCCGGGTAGCCGGCTTCGGTCAGGGTTTCGAAGCCCATCTTCACCAGCTCGACGGCACCGCCGCACAGCACGGCCTGCTCGCCGAACAGGTCGGTCTCGGTCTCGTCCTTGAAGGTGGTTTCGATGATGCCGGTGCGGCCGCCGCCCACGCCGGAGGCGTAAGACAGCGCGGTGGCCTTGGCGGAGCCGGAGGCGTCCTGGTGGATGGCGATCAGGTCGGGGATGCCACCGCCCTTGACGAATTCAGAGCGCACGGTGTGGCCCGGGGCCTTCGGCGCGATCATGATGACGTCCAGGTCTTTGCGCGGAACGATCTGGTTGTAGAGGATGTTGAAGCCGTGGGCGAAGGCCAGGGTGGCGCCCTGCTTGAGGTTCGGCTCGACGTCGTTGGCGTAGATGGCGGCCTGATGCTCGTCCGGGGCGAGGATCATGACCAGGTCGGCGGCGGCGACGGCCTCCGGCACGCTCTTCACGGCCAAGCCTTCGTTCTGCGCCTTGACGGCGGAAGCGGAACCCGGACGCAGACCGATAGTGACGTTCACACCGGAATCGCGCAGGTTCAGCGCGTGGGCGTGGCCCTGGGAGCCATAACCGATGATGGCGACCTTCTTGCCCTGGATGATGGAAAGGTCACAGTCTTTGTCGTAATAAACCTGCATGGCGGGACTCCGTCGAAAATAAAGCGAATCTGTTGTGTGGTCGTAGGAGCGAGCTTGCTCGCGATACCTACCCCTGATCGCGAGCAAGCTCGCTCCTACAAAAAAACATCAAACGTGCATGCCGCGCGCGCCACGGGACAGACCCAGCGCCCCGGTACGGGCCATCTCGATCACGGGAATGCTGCCGACCGCTTCGATGAAGGCATCCAGGCGGTGGCCGGGGCCGGTCATCTGCACCACATAGCTGCTGTCGGTGACATCGAGGATCTGGCCGCGGAAGATCTCGGTCAGGCGGAACACCTCGTCGCGCTGCTCGCCGGTCGCCTGCAGCTTGATCAGCATCAGCTCACGCTCGATGTGCGGGGTTTCCTGGATGTCCTGCACCTTGACCACGTCGATCAGCTTGTTCAGCTGCTTGACGATCTGCTCGATGATCTGGTCATCGCCGCGCGTGACGATGGTCATGCGCGAGAGGGTTTCATCGTTGGTGGGCGCGACGGTCAGCGACTCGATGTTGTAGCCGCGCGCGGAGAACAGGCCGGCCACACGGGACAGCGCGCCGGATTCGTTCTCCATCAGTACGGAAATGATGTGACGCATCGTGGCCTACCTTACACCAGGATCATTTCATTGAGGCCGGCGCCGGCCGGCACCATCGGATAGACGTTCTCGGTCGGATCGGTGCGGAAGTCCATGAACACCAGGCGATCCCTGAGCTTGAAGGCCTCGCGCAGGGCGCCCTCCACGTCCGCTGGCTTGTCGATCAGCATGCCGACGTGACCATAGGACTCGGCCAGCTTGACGAAGTCCGGCAAGGCCTCCATGTAGCTCATCGCGTAGCGTCCGGAATAGAAGAATTCCTGCCACTGGCGGACCATGCCAAGGTAACGGTTGTTGAGGCTGACGACCTTGACCGGCAAATGGTATTGCAGGGCGGTGGACAGCTCCTGGATGTTCATCTGGATGCTGCCCTCGCCGGTCACGCAGGCGACCTCGGCCTCGGGGAAGGCCATCTTCACGCCCAGCGCGGCGGGCAGACCGAAGCCCATGGTGCCCAGGCCGCCGGAATTGATCCAGCGATTCGGCTTGTCGAACGGGTAATACTGCGCGGCCCACATCTGGTGCTGGCCGACGTCGGAGGTCACGTAGGCGTCGCCTCCGGTGACTTCCCACAGTTTCTGGACCACGTACTGGGGCTTGATGACCTCGTCGCTCCACTGGTACTTCATGCAGTCCAGGCCGCGCCATTCCTCGATCTGGCTCCACCAGGCGGCGATGGACTCGGCGTCCGGCGCGCGGCCTTCGTGCTCCATGATGCGCATCATCTCGGTCAGCACCTCGCCGACCTGGCCGACAATGGGCACGTCCACCTTGACGTTCTTGGAAATGGAGGCCGGATCGACGTCGACATGGACGATCCTGGCGGTCGGGCAGAACTTCTCCAGGTTGCCGGTCACGCGGTCATCGAAGCGCGCGCCGATGGCGATCAGCACGTCGCAGTGATGCATGCCCATGTTCGCCTCGTAGGTGCCGTGCATGCCGAGCATGCCGACGAACTGGCGATCGGAGGCCGGATAGGCGCCCAGGCCCATCAGGGTCTGGGTGATCGGATAGTTCAGCTTGCGGGTGAACTGGGTCAGCTGCTCGGACGCACGGCCAAGCACCACGCCGCCGCCGGTGTAGATCATCGGCCGCTTGGCGGACAGGATCAGGTCCACCGCCTTCTTGATCTGGCCGGTATGACCCTTCACCGTCGGGTTGTAGGAGCGCAGCGCGATTTCCTTCGGGTACTCGAAGGGGACCTTGACCTTCGGGTCGGTGATGTTCTTCGGAATATCGACCACCACCGGGCCCGGACGGCCGGTGCTGGCGAGATAGAAGGCCTTCTTCACCGTGTCGGCGATGTCGCGCACGTCCTTGACCAGGAAGTTGTGCTTCACGCAGGGACGGGTGATGCCGATGTTGTCGACTTCCTGGAAGGCGTCGTTGCCGATCAGCTGCAGCGGCACCTGACCGGTGAAGACCACCATCGGGATGGAGTCCATGTAGGCGGTGGCGATGCCGGTGACGGCATTGGTCGCGCCCGGCCCGGAGGTGACCAGCACCACGCCGGTACGGCCGGTGGCACGCGCATAGCCGTCCGCCATGTGGGTCGCGCCCTGCTCGTGGCGCACCAGCACATGCTTGACCTTGTCCTGCTGGAACAGTGCGTCATAGATATGCAACACCGCGCCGCCAGGATAGCCGAAGACGACATCGACGCCCTCTTCCTGCAGGCAGCGGACCAAGATCTCTGCGCCGGACAACAACTCCACGAACGACTCCCAGGGTCTGCGCGGGCAGACCCCGCGCATGATGCGAAAGAGGACGTATTTTACGCATCCCGCCTCTTTACGCCACCCTCAAACGCATCGGGGATATTGCCAAACGGCTCCGAGGCTCTATTGATCAGCGAATTGCCAGCCCTGCGCGCTCGTCGGTTCGTCGATCTTGCCGCCGGAGGCCGTCCGCAATGCCTGCAGCACCGCATCCGGAGAGGAACTGAGTTTGAAGAAGCTCGCACCCTCCCCCACCATCGGCAGATCCGGAAAATACAGAGCCATGCGATAACGCATGTGCAAAGCCTCGGCCTTGTTGCCCGTGACCAGGATCTCATACGGCAAGCAAGCCGCTCGCTTGCGCCCCTCGTCATCCACGATTCCCATCTGGAAGGCATCATCGGCATATTTGTCGCCACCTGCCGCCTTGGTGCGCAATGCCACCCCGAACAACACCTGCTGCTTGCCAGGAATATCGACTCGGTAGACTTTGCCGACCCCGCCCTTCTTCTCGGCCAGGTTGGCTTCGATCTTTTTCACAGCCTCCTCGAAGCTCGCGTATTTTCCGAGGTCATAGGCATCCTCGAAGTACTCCATCCCCACCGCATAGTGATAATCGGCAACATCACTGGCGCTCATACCCTTCGCACCATAGGGCTCTTTGCAACCCACCGACTTTTCCAGGCTGCCGGCAACCCCGGCAAGATTGTCGCCAAGGCGATAGGCAGCGGCGAGATAGCCAGGATTCGTGCAGGACACCTGCACCTTGCCCTCGCCCCCCACCAGCGCAACACGCATCACCGCGCCATAGGCTCCGCGTTCGGTACGTGCAGCGATTTTCCTCAGGGCGTCATTGGTAACCGCCAGGACGCGTGTCTTGCCATAGGCGGTGTAATCCCCCACAACCCTCAAGCCCGCCTCCTTGAGATTGCTTTTCAGCTGATCGCCGACAGGCCCCACTTCACCCGTCAGATCAGGAGCCGCGAGGAAAGGCTTGAGCAACTCTTCGGCATGCGCACTGGCCGCCAAGGCGCCTCCCAGAACACAGACAGAAAAGCTGAGTTTCAATGCCTTCATCAATTTCATTGTTCTTCTCCACGCAAACAAAAAGGGCGACTTGCGCCGCCCTTGAATCCAGACACTCAGGTCATCCAACCACGTCATCCACCATCAGAAATGGTAGTTGTAGTTGACGCGCCATACGGTCTGGCTGTGAGACATGGAAAGGCCGGTGTTCAAAGGACCCGTACCATCCTGGTCAACCTTGGGGGCGTACATGAAAGACGCGGCCACGGCATGACCTCCGCCGATGTTCCAGCCGACGCCGAGGGTGTAATGCTTCTCGGTGATCGCCGGGAAGAGGTAGTTGATGTTGTCGGACGGAATCGGGTTCTCGGCGTAGTTGAAACCGGCGCGCAGAGCGACACTCGGGGCGATCATGTACTGGCCGCCGATCATGAACACGGTCTGGTCATCCCATTCCTGCGGCATGGCGCCGATATTGCCCTCGACGCCGAAATTGAAGTTCTTCATGGTCTTCGACCACATCAGACGCTTGAGGTCGGCCGCGAGCATCAGCTTGTCAGTCACGTTCCAGGCCACACCCACCGCATAGGTTTCCGGCCACTGGAAATCCACCGCACGGAAATCCGCGTCAAAGGCCCCACCCGCGGCACTTACCGAGCCGCTTCCGGTCAGATCGCCGATATCGGTTTTGCTGTGGTAGGTGGCGCCAATCGCAAATTCCTTGTTGATCTTGTAGTGCGCGCCCAGTTTGAACGCCCAACCGTCACCCGTCATCTCACCGCTGAAATCACTGTCATCGGAAACATCGATGTAGGCACCGCTTGCCGGATCGAGCATTTGCAGATCAAGCGTTGCGCGCACATAGTCAAGCTGGGCCGCAACCGAGAGATCGTCATTGACCTGGTAGGCCAGCGGGAACATGACGCGCATGAAGCCAAGCTCCGAACGCTGCGGCACGCTCAGCGCACCGCCAGTGAATGCAGCTGCAAGCGAACCATCGTATTCAGTACCCATGCCGCCTTGGGCCAGGATGCCTGCACCGTAAGCAAACTTGCCCTGCTTACGAACGATGGAAATGGAGGGCATCAGATAGGAATCACCCGTCGAACCGAAAGACGGGCCGCCTGAACCACCGAGCTGAGCATCGACATTCGGCTGCAGTACAGTCAGGCCAACACCAAAATCCCAACCTTGTTTCTTGAGCGCCAGGGTCGCCGGGTTGTTCATCATGGCGGAGTTGCCTGAGTCGTAAGCCATGGAGGCACCACCCATACCACCGGCCTTGGCGCCATAGGCCTCCATGTTCATGCCGTTGGTTGCATAGGCGGGAGCGGCCACGAGAGTGGCCACAGCGGTGGCGAGGACGGAACGCTTCAGCGCGAATGTCATGCCTTACTCCTTATTGATTCGTTGTAGCAGGTGCACTGTTGACGGCCTCCTGATGAGGCTGTGGCGCACTTTCACAGCTGCGGCGAAGGCTGTCAAAACCCCAGAGAATCGGATAAGAACATAAGAATTTATTGATATTTCCAAGAAGACCATCGCCCGAATCATGGGTTTTTGAAAAAAACGGCAACATACGAACCAATGCATTGTTTCTAAATGGTTTTTTTCAAACCAATAGAGTTTTGATGAGCCATCAGGCAAGGCTATGAAGGAAAAAAACTCACTCAAGCGCGGATTGACTCGAAAAACCCATAAAAAAGGCCGCTGATGCGGCCCTGTTTCAAATTTTTGAATGACTCCATCAAGCCATAAATAGTTACAACATTGATATCAGGAAAAGTTGAGCTGAATGTCGGCGCCCGAAGCGAAAGCCAGCCAGGTTGCCATACCTGCGAGCGTGACCTGGGGGATGAGCTGACCGGGTTCCATGCCGCGCATGGACAGAGACGCCGAGCAGGCGATGAGTTCGACGCCCTGCTCGAGACAGGCCTCGCGCAGGACTGAAAACGCAGGGACGGCCGGGGCCATCTCGTTCGGCACATCAAACGGCGGCTCGGGCAGCAACAACGCCAACCCCTCGAAAGCGAAGAACAGTTTGCACTCGTAGTCCATCGCGGCTGCCGTAGCAGCCATCATCAAGGGGACATACGCCGCCTGGATGCTGGAACCGCTGATGAGAAGAGCCAGTCGCTTGGCTGCCATGCTCAGGCCTCCCGCTTGCGCAAATAGAGGAGGAAAACGCCTTCAACCTCCTCGACCCGCTCCAGCACGTGACCGGTGGCATCGGCATAGGCAGCGAAATCACGCGGAGCGGCCGGGTCCGTGGCCCTCACACACAGGACCTCCCCCGCAACCAACTCGGCCAGCCCCTTCTTGGCCCGCAGCAAAGGGAGAGGGCATGGCAGGCCGCAGGCATCAACTTCGGCGGAAGGAATCCAGTCCATCAGATCAACGCGCTGTCGGCATCCGGAGCAACGATGGGCAGTCGAGCTCCCGCCCAGGACATGATGCCGTTGGCAAGATTCCAGGCATTGCCGACCCCCTGGCGCGCGAGGAAGGCGCAGGCTTGCGCCGAGCGGGCACCGCTCTGGCAGTAGACTACGATCTTGTCATGGCCCTTGAGCTTGTCCACGTTCAATGGCAAGAGGTGGAGCGGAAGCAGCCTGGCGCCAGGAATGATGCCGTAAGCGGTTTCGCCCGGGGTGCGCACATCAAGAAGAAGGAATTTTTCTTCCTGCAGCCATGTCGAAAGCTCCTGTGCGCTCACCTGATCAATCGAAAACATTAAAAAACCTCTCAATCAATGAAAACTCAGTATCGCCCGGATCAAGCCTCGATAGCCCGCAGAGGGCTCGTCACCGCCTTGGTGCTGGCGCTATCCACTATGCCAACTTTCGGCCAGCCAACTCCATATGCCCATCTGCCGGACATGGGGGAGGCGATCGACCGCGACATCACGCTTGCCGAAGAGCAAGCCATGGGCGACGGCTTCATGCAAGCCCTGAAGCGCCAAGCGCCCCTCATCGACCACCCTCTTCTGAATCACTATATCCAGTCCCTGGGGCAGCGACTGGCGGGGGCCAGCGGTTGGACGGCCTATCCGTTCAGCTTCACCATCATCCGCGACGATAGCGTCAACGCCTTTGCCGCGCCGGGCGGACATATCAGCCTGTTTTCCGGACTGATCCTGCGCACCGACAACGAAAACGAACTGGCTGGCGTGATGGCGCATGAAATGGCGCATGTCACCCAGCGCCATGTCGCGCGCATGATCGCGGGCGGTAGCGCCATGAGCCTGACCGCCCTCGCCGCCTTGGCGGCGGCCATCCTCGTCGGCGGCTCGAACCCCGATGCCGCGGCCGCCGCCGTCAACCTTGGCATGGCAGGCGCGATTCAACAGCAGATCAATTTCACCCGCGACAACGAATACGAGGCCGACCGCATCGGTATCCAGATCCTGTCCGGCGCCAACTTCAACCCGGAGGGCATGGTCAGCTTCTTCGAAAAACTTGCCCGTCAGGAAGGTGACGGATTCTACGTGCATAACGAGTTACTGCGTACCCACCCCGTGACCACCAACCGCATCGCGGAGGCAGCCAACCGCGCACGCGCGGCCCAACCGAGCAAGGTTTTCAATCAGCCGGATTATGCCTACGCCAAGGCCACGCTCGCAGCCTTGCGGGAATCGCAGCCCATGGCCGCCGCAAATCGCATCGGCAAGCTCTCCGCCAGCCCAGTCAACCGATACCAGGAGGCCCTGTTACTGAATCGCGGAGGCCAGCACCAGAAAGCCCTTGGGCTGCTCGACACACTGCACAAGAATGCCGTCGACAATCCCTGGATTGCGACAGCACTGGCGGAAACCTACCGTCAGCAAGGCCAGGACGACAAGGCCGCCGCCATCCTTCAACGGCAACTCACGCTCTATCCTGGCCACCCCGTCCTGATCATGCAGTTGGGACAACTGTGGATGAGCAACGGCCAGCCCGAGGATTCGGACCGCGCCTACCACCTCCTCCGCGAGGCCGTGCGCGACAATCCGAGCAATGCGCCACTACTACGCGCTTTCTCCGACGCAGCGGGCCACGCTCAGCGGCCTGCGGAACAACATGAAGCCATGGGCTTGTTCTTCATCCAGGAACGTCGCCTGCCCGAAGCCCGCGCGGAACTTGAAACCGCACGCGCCCTGAGTGCCAGCGACAGCATCGCCCGCCAACGCATCGACGCCCTCATCGACCGGGTGGAAACAGAAATCCTGGAACAACGTCGACTCAAGCAGGAACATGGCTGACATCGCGCGCGTGGCTGATGAACAGCCACGGGAATGCGTGGATAAAAATAATTTCGTTGCCTGCGCAACTCAGGGGGTTATGCTGCATCCGTCTGCAAAAGCAGCTTTTTAAGAGCGCCCTCCAGTCTTCGCTGCGTGGATGGGAGAAGGCGCCAATCAACCACCCCAAAGGAGGTAGCCATGCGGAATATCCCCCGCATCCTCGCGCTCAGCGTATCCACCGCCGCGCTGATGGGCACCCTCGCCGTGACCACGCCGGCCATGGCCCAGGAAAAAGAATCGAAGAAGGAAATGTCCGGCAAGGAACTGGCCTTCGACCGCGGCAAGGGCAACTGCCTCGCCTGCCACATGATCGCCGGTGGCGACCAGCCCGGCACCATTGGCCCGCCCCTGTTGGCCATGAAACAGCGCTATCCGGACCGCCAGGCACTGTATAACGTGATCTGGGACCCTCGCTCCAAGTTCGGCCCGCAAACCATCATGCCGCCGATCGGTGCCCACGGCATCCTGAGCAAGGATGAAGTGGAGAAGGTCGTGGACTTCATCCACAGCCTGTAAGAGACGCGGAGGACCATCATCATGAAAAACCTGCTCAAGATCACTGCCGCCGCCTTGGCTGTCGGCCTTGCCGCCCCGGCACTGTATGCCGCTGATCCCGCAGCATCCGCCGAAGCGCAGGCCAAGGAGTTCCGCGACTTCTTCCACAAGCGCTTCCCGGACATCAAGCCGGCCGACTATATCTACGGTGTGTACTCGCTGAACGAAGACGCACGCTCCCAGTTCGAAGCCATGAACGAATTCCCGCCCTACGAGGGCGCGATCGCCAAGGGCAAGGAGCTGTACGCCAAGCCTCTGCCGAATGGCAAGTCCCTCAAGGACTGCCTGGGTGAGGCGAAGGGCCTGCGCGCCAAGTACCCGTTCTTCGACATCGCAAGCGGCAAGGTGCGCAACCTCGAAGCCGACCTGATCCAGTGCGCCAAGGCGTACGGTGACGACAAGGTCTATAAGGAGAAGAGCAAGGATCTGGCCGCCGTGTCCGCCTATCTCTCCAGCGAGTCGCACGGCATGAAGGTCAACGTCACCATCCCGAACGCCGCTGCCCTGGCCGCGTTCGAGGCGGGCAAGGCCCACTGGTTCCGCAAGACCGGTCAGCTCAACCTGTCCTGCGCCGATTGCCACCAGTACCACTCCGGCCAGCGCGCGCGCTCCGAAACCCTCAGCCCGGGCATCGGCAAGACCGCGCACTTCCCGGTCTGGCGCCTGAAGGGCGACGGGCTGGTCATGCTCAACGACCGCTTCTTCGGCTGTGTGCGCGACACCCGCGCCAAGCCCTACAAGCGCTATGGCGACGAGTATCGTGCGCTAGAGTATTTCCTGGCCTACGTCGACAACGGCCTTGAAATCACCGGCCCGGCCGTGCGCAAGTAAACCGCACCCGCTGCCACAAACCGGCCCTTTGCGGCCGGTTTTTTTATGCCCCCAGAGAGCTCTCATTACGGAGGCTTATCCGATAAGGATTTTTTTTAGAGGCAAGCCCGCGCTGGCTTCTATATCATCGCCCGCTAATGTCTGCGTGCCCCCAAGGCATTCCGGCATCGGTTTACAAACATCGCCTCAACGGCAGTGAATATTACGGAGTAACCCACGATGAACCTTTCTCGCCGCGAGTTCATGCAAATGCTCGCCGTGGCCAGCGCCGCCGGCATCAACCTGGGCACCGCGCAGGCCGAAACCGGTACTCAGAAGGTCGCCTCCAGCGTGAAGTCCAACATGGCTTCCGCCGACATGTACGAAGTACCCAAGTTCGGCAACGTGCACATCCTGCACATGACCGACTGCCACGCCCAACTGCGTCCGGTCTACTTCCGCGAACCGTCCGTGAACCTCGGCATCGGCACCCAGAAAGGTCATGTCCCGCACCTGGTCGGCGAGAAGTTCCTCAAGCACTTCGGCCTGAAGGCCAACACTCCGGAAGCCCACGCTTTCACCTACCTGAACTTCGCCGAAGCGGCCGAGAAGTATGGCAAGGTCGGCGGTTTCGCCCACATGGCCACCCTGGTCAAGAAGCTGAAAGCCTCCCGCCCGGGCGCCCTGCTGCTGGACGGCGGCGACAACTGGCAAGGCACCGGCCTGGCCCTGTGGACCAACGCCCAGGCCATGATCGACGCCTCCAAGAAGCTCGGCGTCGACATCATGACCTCCCACTGGGAGGCCACCTACGGCAAGGATCGCATGGTCGAGGGCATCAAGGATCTTGAAGCCTCCGGCATGGACTTCGTGGCCCAGAACGTGTTCGAGACCGAATTCAACGAGCGCGTGTTCAAGCCGTACGTGATCCGCGAGATGAACGGCGTCAAGGTCGCCTTCATCGGCCAGGCCTTCCCGTACACCCCGATCGCCAACCCGGCCTGGATGACCGAGGGCTGGTCCTTCGGCATCCAGGACGAAGAGATGCAGAAGACCGTGGACGCCGCCCGCGCCGCCGGCGCCCAGGCCGTCATCGTGCTATCCCACAACGGCATGGACGTGGACCTGAAGATGGCCAGCAAGGTGCGCGGCATCGATGCCATCATGGGCGGCCACACCCACGACGCCGTGCCCTACCCCACCCTGGTCAAGAACGGCGGCGGCCAGACCCTGGTCTGCAACGCCGGCTCCAACAGCAAGTTCCTCGGCGTGCTGGACATGGACGTCAAGGGCAACAAGGTCGCGGGCTTCCAGTACCGTCTGCTGCCGGTGTTCTCGAACTTCATCGAGGCCGACAAGGAGATGCAGGACCTGGTGGACAAGCTGCACAAGCAGACCATCAAGTTCCAGGGCAAGGAGTTCGTCGCCGAAGAGCGCCTGAACAAGGTGCTGGCAAAGAACGACACCACCCTGTACCGCCGCGGCAACTTTTCCGGCACCTGGGACCAGCTGATCTGCGACGCGCTGATCGAGACCCAGGGCGCGGAAATATCCTTCTCGCCGGGCGTACGCTGGGGCACCTCCCTGGTTCCGGGCGCGGACGTCACCTATGAAGACATGATGACCCAGTGCGCCCTGACCTACCCGAACGTCACCGTGAACGAGTTCACCGGCGCGCGCATCAAGGAAATTCTGGAAGATGTCTGTGACAACATTTTCAACCCGGACCCCTACTACCAGCAGGGCGGCGACATGGTTCGCGTCGGTGGCCTGAAGTACGCCGTGGCCCCGAACGGCGAGTCCGGCAAGCGCATCAGCCAGCTGACCCTGAACGGCAAGCCGCTGGATCCGAAGAAGAACTACAAGGTCGCGGGCTGGGCCTCCGTCGCCAAGCCGGGCGAAATCCCGGGCGACACCGGCAAGATGATCTGGGACGTGCTGGAAGAGTACTTCGTTGCCAAGAAGCACATCACCAAGGTCGATGTGAACGAGCCGAAGCTGATCGGCATGGAAGGCAACCCGGGTATCGCCAAAGTCTGATCCCGGCGCTGACCGCCCCCCAAGACGAAGCCCCGCGAAAGCGGGGCTTCTGCTTTTCCGGCCTTGCAAACAGCAAGACCTGTCATGAAGGCCCTCAGGGAACCGCTGAATCATTCAGTGGTTCCCGTTTGCGGCAGGATGCCGCAACGCGAAAGCGGCGCAAGCCGTTGATTCGTGGAGACCGCCCCGAGCCTGTACCGGGACGAGGCGCGCTGAATAAAGCCATGGATGGCTTTACTCAGCATTGACTCAGGGTGCCCTGGCAGGCTCCGCCTGCACCACCGGCGCGGCATCCAGAAGAGCCGCGAGCGCCGCCGCCTTGCTCTCATTGAACTGCTGGATCGACTTGACCTTGCCCGCCTCCAGGCCGAGCACGGTCACGCTGTCTTCCGCACGGGGAAGCATCATGGTCTGCGCCTCTTCCATGCCGACGGCCATGCGGTAGGCGTAGTCGCGCATCTTGGGTAGCGCCACCATGCTGGTGATGAAGCCTGGCATACGGCTGATGTCAGCAATGTAGACAATCTTGCGCTGCACCATGAAATCGCCCGGACGCTCCTTGAGCAGGCCATTAAGCATGTCGCCGGCCGACTTGTCGGCGGTGAACAGCACCATGCGGGTATCGTCGCCAATCGGCATCGGTTTGTCGTGCTGATCGTTCAGCTGGAACGTCGGCAAGGGATCACCTACCTTCAGCATCGTGCCCTGTTCATCAGCCATGGCCAGTGCGGGCAGTAAAAGCAGGGCTGCAAGCATGGAGCGCATCGTCATCTCCCGATGATTGGTCAGAAAATGTATTTATAGGCTCATTCGTATAAATAAAAAACCCCGCCGGGGCGGGGTTTGACATTCATAAGAGGGTGAATCAAAGCGCCTTGAACACCCGACGCGCTGCATCGACCGTCGCATCGATGTCCGCGCAGCTGTGAGCGCCTGAGACGAAGCCCGCCTCGTAGGCACTTGGTGCGAGATAGACGCCTTCTTCCAGCATGGCATGGAAGAAGTGTTTGAATCGCTGGATATCGCATTGACCAACATCGTCAAAGGACTCGACTCTGTGGCTGTCGGTGAAGAAGAAACCGAACATGCCGCCCACGTTGTTGGTGGTGAACGGGATGCCAGCATCCTTGGCCGCGTCACGCAGTCCGTCACAGAGGTTCTGGGTGCGCGCGGACAAGGTCTCGTAGAAGCCCGGCTCCATGATGAGTTCCATGGTGGCGAGGCCGGCCGCCATGGCCACCGGGTTGCCAGAGAGGGTTCCTGCCTGGTAGACGGGTCCGAGGGGAGCGATGTATTCCATGATCTCGCGGCGGCCGCCGAAGGCGCCGACCGGCATGCCGCCGCCGACCACCTTGCCAAGCGTGGTCAGGTCCGGGATCACGCCATAGTGCTGCTGGGCGCCCCCCAGCGCGACGCGGAAGCCGGTCATCACCTCGTCGAAGATCAACACCGCGCCGTGCTTGGTGCAGAGCGCGCGCAGGCTCTCCAGGAAGCCTGCCTTGGGCAGGATGCAGTTCATGTTGCCGGCCACCGGCTCCACGATGACGCAGGCGATCTCCTCGCCCCTCTCGGCAAAGACCTGCTCGAGCTGAGCCAGGTTGTTGTATTCGAGGGTCAGGGTGTGCTGCGCCAGCGCGGCAGGCACGCCCGGCGAACTGGGCACGCCGAGGGTCAGCATGCCGGAACCGGCCTTGACCAGCAGGGAATCACCATGCCCGTGGTAGCAGCCCTCGAACTTGATGATGGTGTCACGCCCGGTGTAACCGCGCGCGAGGCGGATGGCGCTCATGGTCGCCTCGGTGCCGGAGCTGGTCATCCGCACCATTTCCAGGGAGGGCACGATCTCGCACAGCAGATCCGCCATGCGGGTCTCGATCGCCGTAGGCGCGCCGAAGGACAGGCCGCGCTCGGCGGCACTCTTGACCGCCTCGATCACCTGCGGATGGGTATGACCCGCGATCATCGGACCCCATGAACCCACGTAATCGATGTAGCGCTTGCCGTCCACATCAAAGAGGTAGGCGCCCTGCGCGCGCTCGAAGAAGATCGGATCGCCACCCACGCCGCGGAAGGCGCGCACCGGTGAGTTCACTCCCCCCGGGATGTGCTTCTGGGCCTGGACGAAAAGGTCATGCGAGCGGGACATGGTTGAGTTCTCCTTGATACAAGACGAGCGTCGTTATCATTTTCTTTATGAGGCCGCGAAAGACACAGCGGGTGTTCGTCAAACGAAGGTTTTCCGGACAAGGGTGAACGAAGGGAACAATCCCCCTTGGCCGCGCCGTGGCTGGCATGCCCGGCAGGGGGTCAACCCGCCATGGATGGCGGTTTGACCCCCTGCCGGGCATGCCAGACGCGGGAACCCCGAAGGGGCGCGGTCGTGGGGGCGCGTTTCTTTCCCCCATTTCTTTGCGCGAACAAAGAA
>JBFLVP010000011.1:0-28035 GCA_040758395.1 Pseudomonadota bacterium | reverse complement strand
GCGGCTTGTTGAAGTGGCGCACGATCACGCCATGCTCGCGCAAGCCCGCCGCAATCATGGCGGCATCGTGCGCCGGATGGCGGCTGAAGATGAAGTTGGCGGTCGAAGGAATCGTCTCGAAGCCCAGCGCCGCCATGTCCGCCACCAGCGCCTCGCGGCTGTCGATCACCGCCTGGCGAGCCTGCTGGAAGTAGGTCTCATCCGCGAAAGAGGCCGTTGCGCCGACGATGGCGAGACGATCCAGCGGGTAGGAGTTGAAACTGTCCTTGACCCGGATCAGCGCCTCGATCAACTCGGGATGGCCGACCGCGAAGCCCACCCGCAACCCGGCCAGCGAGCGGGACTTGGAGAGCGTCTGCGTCACCAGCAGGTTCGGATAGCGGTTGACCAGCGGAATGGCGCTCTCGCCGCCGAAGTCCACATAGGCCTCGTCCACCACCACCACGGAATCGATGTTCGCCGCAAGCAAAGCCTCGATCTCCGCCAACGCCAGTGCGCGACCCGTCGGCGCATTCGGATTGGGGAAGATGATGCCGCCGTTCGGCCCCCTATTCGATGAGAGGTAATCGTCGATACGGATGGAGAAATCGTCCGCCAGCGGGATGGTGCGGTAGTCGATCTCGTACAGGCCGCAGTAGACCGGATAGAAGCTGTAGGTCACATCCGGGAACAGCAGCGGCTGCTCGTGTTTGAACAGCGCCTGAAAGATGAAGGCCAACACCTCGTCCGAACCATTGCCGACGAAGACCTGCCGGGTCTGCAAACCGTGGTAATCGGCAATCGCCTGCTTGAGCGCGGAGGCGTCCGGGTCCGGGTACAGGCGCAGGCTGTCGCCCACCTCGGCGCGAATCGCCTCCAGCACCTTCGGCGACGGGCCGTAGGGGTTCTCGTTGGTGTTCAGCTTGGTGAGATTGGCGATCTTCGGCTGCTCGCCCGGCACATAGGGCGAAAGACGGGATACCAGCGGACTCCAGAAACGGCTCATTGATGATGCTCTGACAATTTTTTGTAGCCCGGATGTAGCGAAGCGCAATCCGGGAACTCCACCCCGGATTCCGGCAAAGCCTTCATCCGGGCTACGCTTGCTCATAGAACAACTCGGATTCAAATCAGCCCGTAGGGCGGGTTAGCGCAGCGTAACCCGCCGGATGAGTTACGCGCATCGGCTCAAATCATCCGGCGCAATACGCTCCGCTATTGCGCCCTACACGAGCTGACTCTATTCGTAGCCCGGATGTAGCGAAGCGCAATCCGGGAACTTCTTCACCCCGGATTACGGCAAAGCCTCCATCCGGGCTACGCTTGCTAATATCAACATGCTTACACCAACCAAATCGGAGAAATTGAAGCTGCTTTAGTCCTTGACCCTATAAGCCGCCGAAGCCGCGTGCGCGAACAGCCCCTCGCCTTCCGCCAGCACACGGGCGATCTTGCCCAGTTCGGAAGCGCCCTGAGAGGAGCATCCAATCAGGCTCGAACGCTTCTGGAAGTCATACACGCCCAGCGGCGAGGAGAAGCGCGCGGTGCGTGAGGTGGGGAGCACATGATTCGGCCCGGCGCAGTAGTCGCCTAGCGCCTCAGCGGTGTAGCGGCCCATGAAGATGGCACCGGCGTGGCGGATCTTGCCCGCGTAGGCTTCGGCGCCCTCCAGCGACAGTTCCAGATGTTCCGGGGCGATGAAATTGATGACCTCGGCGGCCTCGTCCAGATCGCGCACATGAATCAGTGCGCCCCGCCCTTCCATCGAGGCACGGATGATCTCGCCACGCGGCATTTCCTCGACCAGCCGGTCGGCGGCCTCGGACACGGCTTCGAGGAAGGCGGCGTCCGGGGAGATGAGGATGGATTGCGCCTGCTCGTCGTGCTCGGCCTGCGAGAACAGATCCATGGCGATCCAGTCCGGGTCGGTCTGGCCGTCGCAGACGACGACGATCTCGGATGGCCCGGCGATCATGTCAATGCCGACGGTGCCGTAGACCATGCGCTTGGCGGTGGCGACGAAGATGTTGCCGGGGCCGGTGATCTTGTCCACCTGCGGGATGGTCTGGGTGCCGTAGGCCAGCGCGGCCACGGCCTGCGCGCCGCCGATGGCGAACACGCGGTCCGCCCCGGCGATGCGGCAGGCGGCCAGCACCAGGTCGTTCAGCTCGCCGCGCGGGGCCGGAACGACCACGATCAGTTCGGCCACGCCCGCGACCTTGGCCGGGATGGCGTTCATCAGCACGGAGGACGGATAAGCCGCCTTGCCGCCCGGCACATAGAGGCCGACGCGATCCAGCGGGGTGACCTGCTGGCCGAGCAGGGTGCCGTCGGCCTCGCGGTAGCTCCAGGATTCCAGCTTCTGGTGTTCGGCATAGCGGCGAATGCGCTCGGCGGCCTGTTCCAGTGCGGCGCGCTGCACGGCGGGAATGCGCAGCAGGGCGTCGTCCATACGCGCGACGGAGATTTCCAGCTCGGCCATCGAGGCGGCTTCGAAATGGTCGAAGCGGGCGGTGTATTCCAGCACGGCGGCGTCGCCACGGGCGCGCACGTCGCGCAGGATGCCCTGCACGGTGGCGAAGACCTTGTCGTCGGAGACGGATTCCCATTCCAGCAGCGCGTTCAGGCGGGTCTGGAAATCGGCTTCGAGGGTGGAGAGTCTTTGGATGTTCATGGTCGTTTCCAAATTTGCTTTAGCCACGGAGGACACGGTGAGGCTTTATGTTGGGGGGAGCCGCTTGACGAAAGATTGCACGCCTCTCGCCAACTGTCCCTCCCCCTCTCCCCAACCCCTCCCCCGCCAGGGGGGAGGGGCTTAAATCAGCATCGAGCCATCCTTCTTCGCGCCCTCGGCATTCTCTGTGGCAATAAATAACTTACCGGCGCGCTTCGACAGCCTCGCCGATCTTCTCGATGAATCCGCGCAACAGGGCGGACTTCATCTTCATGGAGGCGCGGTTGACGATCAGGCGGGAGCTTATGTCGGCGATGTGTTCGAGCGGTTCCAGGCCGTTGGCACGCAGGGTGTTGCCGGTATCGACCACGTCCACGATGCAGTCGCCCAGGCCGACCAGCGGCGCAAGCTCCATCGAGCCGTACAGCTTGATCACCTCGACCTGACGGCCCTGACGCGCGAAGTGGGCGCGCGCGCTCTCGACGTACTTGGTGGCGATGCGCAGGCGATGGTGACCGTCCAGACAGCCCGGCTTGCCCGCCACCATCAGTCGGCAGCGGGCGATGTTCAGGTCGAGCGGCTCGTACAGGCCCTCACCGCCGTGTTCCATCAGCACGTCCTTGCCGGCCACGCCGACGTCCGCCGCGCCGTATTCGACATAGGTCGGCACGTCCGAGGCGCGCAGCAGGACCACGCGCACGCCTGGCACGTTGGTGTCCAGGATCAGCTTGCGGCTCTTCTCCGGATCTTCCGCCGGGACAATGCCGGCGGCCTCCAGCAGCGGCAGGGTTTCCTTGTAGATGCGGCCTTTGGAAAGACCGATGGTCAAAGTTTCGCTCATGCCTTGTCCTCAGCCCGGTACGCGGCGAATGTTGGCGCCGAGCTTGGCCAGTTTTTCCTCGATCGCGTCATAGCCGCGGTCGATGTGATAGATGCGGTTCACTTCGGTCTCGCCTTCCGCCACCAGGCCCGCGAGGATCAGGCTGGCGGAGGCGCGCAGGTCGGTCGCCATGATCGGCGCGCCGGAGAGCTTGTCCACCCCGCGGACGATGGCGGTATTGCCCTGCACGCTGATGTTGGCGCCCATGCGGGACAACTCATGCACGTGCATGAAACGGTTCTCGAAGATGGTCTCGATCACCGTGGCCGTGCCCTCGGCAATCGCGTTCATGGCGACGAACTGGGCCTGCATGTCGGTCGGGAAGCCCGGATGCGGAACGGTGCGGATGTCCACCGCGCGCGGGCGGCGACCTTCCATGTCCAGCTCAATCCAGTCCGGCCCGGTTTCGACCTTCGCCCCTGCTTCGCGCAGCTTGGCAAGTACGGCATCGAGGGCTGAGGGATCGGCGTCCTTCAGCTTGACCCGGCCCCCGGTCATGGCGGCGGCGACCAGGAAAGTGCCGCTCTCGATGCGGTCCGGGAGCACGCGATGGGCGGCGCCGGAAAGACGTTCAACGCCATGCACGGTGATGGTATCGGTGCCCGCGCCTTCGATGCGCGCTCCCATGGCGATCAGGAAATTGGCCAGGTCAACCACCTCGGGCTCGCGCGCGGCGTTTTCCAGCACCGAAGTACCTTCCGCCAGACAGGCGGCGACCAGCAGATTTTCGGTGCCGGTCACGGTCACCAGGTCCATCACGACGCGTGCGCCCTTGAGGCGGTCGGCGGTCGCGCGGATATAGCCGTTCTCGACGCGGATGGTGGCGCCCATGGCCTCCAGCCCTTTCAGGTGCACATCGACCGGACGGGAACCGATGGCGCAACCGCCGGGCAACGAGACTTCGGCACGACCATGGCGGGCCAGCAGCGGGCCGAGCACCAGGATGGAGGCACGCATGGTCCGCACCAGGTCGTAGGGCGCGGAGCAGTGGGTCACCGTGCGCGGATCGATGTGGATGCTCATGCGGTCACCGAGCATCAGCTGCGCGCCCATGCCGCCGATCAGCTCCATCATCGTGGTGACATCCATCAGATGCGGGACATTCTCGATCACCACCGGACCGTCGGCGGCCAGCGCCGCAGCCATGATCGGCAATACGGCGTTCTTCGCCCCGGAGATGCGCACCTCGCCATGCAGCGGCGCGCCGCCTTGAATGAGCAGCTTGTTCATGAAATCCCGTTAACTTCCAACAAAGTCCAGCATGTTTCGGCTTCAATCCTTGCCGAAAGAGTCATCCTGCATGAGCCCCTCGAGTTGGCAGGCATTGACGATGTCCTGCATCCCACGGGGCATGTTTCTGATCTCGCGCAGCCCCATGCGGCGCAATTCGAGCATCAACGCCACAGCCGAACTGTCACTGCCGGAAACGCCGCCCAGATCGACAAAGGAAGGAGGGTCTCCAGCCGCGAACCTGGCCTGCAGGTCACGCAGGGCGGCCACGATACCATCAATCCGCAGCTGACCCTCGATCCTCAGGCCATCGGCAAGCGGCTGGATGGTGCACTGACTCACGCGCCCTCACCCGCATTGCGGCGCTGGAGCTGCTTGATCAGGCCATCCATCCCGATCCGCTGGATGTCCTGCGCGAACGTGGTGCGGTAGTTGGTCACCAGGCTGACGGCATCGATGCTGACATCGAACACCTTCCAGTCCTGCCCGGCCTTCTTCAGGCGGTAGTCCACGGGAATGGACGGCCCGGCCTTGGGCTGGATCTCGGTGCGCACCGTGGCCTCGGCGGGATCGGCCTCCGGCCGCATCGGCAGATAGCGGATGCCCTGCTCGTCGTATTCGGCCAGCGACTTGGCATAGGTGCGCACCAGCAGGGTGCGGAATTCGCGAGTGAAGGTGGCTTGCTGCGCGGGCGTGGCGCGGCGCCAGTTCACCCCGAGCACCAATTTGCTCATCGCCTCGAAGTCGAAATGCGGCAGCACCAGTTCGTCGACGATGCGATAGACCAGCTTCGGATCGGTCTTGAGCTGCTCGCGGTTCTCCTTGATGACGGCGAGGACCTTGTCCGAGGTGGTGCGGACCAGCTCATCTGGCGCGATCTCCGCCTGGACCGGGCTGACCAGGACAAGGAAAAGCGCGGCAAGCAGGGTTTGAAGGAATTTCATTGATGCCATTCTCCCAGGGCCTGGCGCAGGCTGGCGACCTGCATATTGTAGTCATTCACGCTGAGCAGATAGTCGCCGTACAGCGTGGCGTAGGTCTTGAAGGCCTCGACCACCTGCTCCATCTCCGCCGAGCCGGCCTCCATGTCGATGAAGTTCGAGACCATCCAGCGGCGCGCGGACTGGTAGCCACTCTTGAGTTGCTCGAGGGCCTCCTGCATCCCGCGCGCCTGGTGATAGGCCTCGGCCACCTGGAACGGGATGCCCATGCGGGCGAAGTTGGCCTTCTCGGTCAATGCGCGCAGCTCAGCCTCGGCCTGGCGGGTACGGGCATCCTGCACGCCCGGCTGCCAGTTCCAGCGCAAGCCGACCACCGGGGCCGCGTAGGCTTGGTTGAAGGGATCGCTCAGGTAGGGGTTGTCCAGGGTGTCGCGGCGTGGGGCATACGCCACATCGCCCACCACCGCCGCATACAGATCCGGCCGCGCATCGGCACGGCGGGCCTCGACCATCGCACGCAAGGCCGCCATGCCGGATTCGACCTGCTCCATCTCGGCGCGCTTGACCAGGGCCTTCCTGACCATCTCGTCCAGCGAGCCCTCCGGCAGTTCGACCGGTTCGATCCGCGCATCGGCGACATCCAGCGTGGCGGACAGTGGCAGACCGACCAGGGTCTTGAGGCCATCCAGCGAAATCCTTTCGATCGCCTTGGCCTGGGCAAGGTAACGGCCGACCAGCCCCTTCACCGCCTCCATCGCATAGCGATCCGCCTGACGCATGGGCTTTCCATTCGTCGCGCGGCGGTCAAAGGCGGCAAGGGAGTCATCGACCTTCTTGCTCAGGTCCTCCAGAAAGGCGCGGCTCTCGCGCGCGGTCAGCAGGCCATACCAGGCACGGCGGACATCGATCTGAGTCTGGGCGCGGGCGAGTTTCACGTCGCCCTGCTTGACGCCGATGTTGCCCTCGGCCGCCGCACCGTAATTCTCGATCTTGCCGAAGGTGTAGAGCGGCTTGACCAGGGCCAGCTGAAGCCCGGCCAGCAGCGAGACGCCATCCTTGAACTCGCCGGCGTCATCACGAAGCTCCGTGGTGCCCTCCTTGAAAAACCCACCCTTCACACCAGGAGCCACCGAGAGATAAAGGTTGCTCTCCAGGCTCAGGCCGCCATGCCCCTTGACCTCGTCCAGCAGGGCCTGGGCCTGTTCGACCACGGCCTGGCGCTCCCGCACGCGCGGATCGGCATTCAGGGCCATCTCGACGGCCTTGTCCAGGGTGACCGGATCAGCCGTCACGAGTGAAGGCAGGGCCAACAGGGCAAGAACGAAGGGACGCATACCTTTCATCATTTCGTCTCCTCGGCCGCCTTGTTGTAAAGGAACTGGCCGATCAGGTTTTCCAGCACGATGGACGACTGGGTCAGAGTGATCCTGTCGCCTTCCTTGAGAATCTGTTCTTCCGCCCCCGGGGCGAGTCCGATGTACTGCTCGCCGAGCAGACCGGAGGTGTAGATGGCGGCCGAGGTGTCGGTCGGCAGGATGGCATAGTGACCCTCGATACGCATGCCGACCTCGGCGCGGAATGTCTGCGGATCGATGCGGATGGAATCCACCCGCCCCACGACGACGCCCGCCAGCTTGACCGGCGCGCGCACCTTCAGTCCGCCGATGTTGTCGAACTGGGCGCTGACCCTGTAGCCCTCATCACTGGGCAGGCTGGCGAGATTGCTCACCCGCAGCGCCAGCATCCCCAGTGCCGCCAGGCCAAGGGCCACGAACACGCCAACCCATACATCACGCATCGTGTTTTCTTGCATGTTTCCCTCAACCTTCAAACATTGAACATCAACGCGGTCATGATGAAATCCAGCCCAAGCACCGCCAGCGAAGTGTTGACCACGGTGCGGGTCGTGGCGCGACTCACGCCCTCGGCGGTCGGCACGCAGTCGAACCCCTCGAACACGGCGATCCACACGGCCACCGCGCCGAACACCAGGCTCTTGATCACGCCATTGATGATGTCATCGTAGAAATCGACCCCCGACTCGATCTGCGACCAGTAGGCGCCCGCATCCACCCCGAGCAGACCGACACCAATGAAGTAGCCGCCAAGCACACCCACCGCCGAAAACAGCGCGGCCAGCAGCGGCATGGCGATGAAACCCGCCAGGAAACGTGGCGCCACCACCCGCTTGACGGGGTCGACGGCCATCATCTCCATGCCCGACAACTGCTCGGTCGACTTCATCAGGCCGATCTCGGCGGTGATGGCCGATCCCGCACGCCCTGCAAACAAGAGAGCCGTGATCACCGGCCCGAGTTCCCGTACCAGGGAAAGCGCCACCACCACGCCGAGCGATTCCGCCGAGCCGTAGGTGATGAGGATGTTGTACCCCTGCAGCCCCAGCACCAGCCCCACGAATGCGCCGGAGACCAGGATGATCTGCAGCGACAGCACGCCGATGTGATAGAGCTGATCGACCACCAGGCGCGGCCGGGCAAGCCCCGCCGGCAGCCCCGGCAGCAGGGCGAACAGGAACAGGTGCAGGCGCCCAAGGCGCGCCAGCGCGGCCTGTGCATGCTGACCAAGGACAGCGAGGGCGCGCATCATGAGGACTGCTCCGGAATGAGGAAATCGTCCACCAGCTCAGCGGCCGGGTAATGGAAGGGCACCGGTCCATCCGGCAACCCCTGCATGAACTGACGCGCCCAGGGTGATTCGCTCCGGCTCACCTCATCGGCGCGCCCGGAGGCCACGACCTTGCCCCCGGCCAGCACGAAGACCTGATCGGCGATCGAGGAGGCCTCGGCCACGTCGTGGGAGACCAGGATGCTGGTCAAGCCAAGCGCGTCATTCAGGTTGCGGATCAGGCGTACTAGCACGCCCAGGGTGATCGGATCCTGGCCGGTGAAGGGCTCGTCATACATCACCAGCATCGGGTCGAAGATGATCGCCCGGGCCAGGGCCACCCGCCGCGCCATGCCGCCGGACAGCTCGGAGGGCATCAGATCCCGCGCGCCGCGCAGCCCCACCGCGTTGAGCTTCATCAGCACCAGGTCACGGATCATCGATTCCGGCAGGTCCGTATGCTCACGCAGCGGAAAAGCCACGTTCTCGAACACGGACAGGTCGGTCAGCAGGGCGCCGTGCTGGAACAGCATGCCCATCCGTTTCCGCAGCCCGTACAACGCCTTGCGCGAGAGGACATGGACATTCCGGCCATCGACCAGGATCTCGCCGCGATCCGGGCGCAGCTGGCCGCCGATCAGCTTGAGCAGGGTGGTCTTGCCGGTACCGCTCGGCCCCATGATGGCCGCCACGCTGCCGCGCTCGATGGTCAGGCTCAGATCATCGAAAATGACCCGCGAGCCGCGCCGGAAGCTGAGGTTGCGAATCTCGATCAGGGCCATCACTGCCATCCCTGTTCAAGAATTGAAGCGGCATTGATCTTCATCATTGCCACCCCAGGAGATCGCGCAGCGTGCGCAAGGCGCTCAGTCGTTCCAGCAACTCAGGTCCGTCATCGAGCAGGATGATGGCATCGCCACGCCCGCCCAGGCTTTCCAGGGCGAGACGCGCGGCTCGCAGATCGAGCTTGCCTGCCTCGAGCAGCGCCAGCGGCGGGCGATCCACCTCCAGCGCCTCGACCAGGTTGTGCGCCGCCCCGGAGACCGGCCAGATCGGCGCGAAGCGGTCCAGCCCGACGGGCTCACCTTCTCCGGCAAGAAGACCGCCCAACCTCGGCGTCAGGATCGCCAGCCGCTCATCGACATCGGCCGGCAAGGCTTCCGGCAGTTCGAGCACGAAGAGGAAGCCCTCGCGCGTGTCGTTCACCCAACCTCGCAAGCTATCCAGCTCAGGCTTGAGCCAGTCGTCGGCGCGCAGACCGACCACCTCATACTCGTTGGCATAGAAGGTGAGCCGCCACTCCTCCGGCAACTCTTCGGGATAGAACGCCCCTACCCAGCCGGAGTGACGCCAACCCCAGGCGCCGAGGGCGATCATGCCACCCGCTCCAGTTCACGCAGCAGGCGGAATCCAAGATTCAAATCGAACTCGCCCAGCTCGCGGAACCAGCGGGCCGCACTGCGGCACATGCCTGGAGGGTCGAACCAGGAGCCACCGCGCACCACACGCAGGCGGGTATTGCTCTCGGTCCATGCCTCGTGCGCCAGGCGCGGCACGCCGCTGTAGGATTCGCGCCAGTGGTCGAGCACGAACTCCTGCATGTTGCCGTGCATCTCGTGCAGGCCCCAGGCATTGGCGGGCAGGCTGCCGACCGTGACTGGACGACTCAACCCACAAAGGTAAAGACCACGGGTGCAATGCAGACCCCCGGCGCAGTTCACCTCGCTTCGATGGATCTTCTCGCCGAACGCAAAGGCGCTGTCCGTACCGGCACGCGCGGCGTACTCCCACTCGGCCTCGGTCGGCAAGCGATAATGCCGCCCGGTCACTTCCGACAGCCATGCCGCAAAGGCCTGGGCGTCCTGGAAGCTGACATTGAAGGCCGGCAGGGCGGGATCGGTCCAGCTGTAGCGTCGCGGGCGCGGGTGCCCGGTCGCCTGGCAGAAGCGCGCGTATTGTCCTACCGTCACGGCGTGGCGCATCAGGGCGAAGTCGTACAGCGCGGTCACCTTGTGCTGAGGCCCTTCCCAGGACTGGCGTGCAAACTCGCCCGCCGGCGCCCCCATGAAGAAGTGACCCGAAGGAATGACGGCGAGCGAAGGCCCCTCCCCCGCCTCCCCCCCTGTGATCAGGTCGGAAAAATGGACGGAAAGGCCGCGGCGCGCGGCGGCCCCGAGCTGAAGCGCAGCCGCTTCCTCCCCCTGCGCATTGACGGAAGGGTCATGTGGGGGAGGAGGAGGCGTAGGGGTCTGAACGTTCATTCCAACATTGTATCAAACGGACATGGCGACTCGCCGCCCCAGGACATGAAACGGCTTCTCGCCCTGCCCGTTACCCTCACCCCTGCCCTTTGGTCCCTCCTCTCGCACCCTTGGGCATCCATGCCCCAGGCCCCTTCGGGGTACGGCGCTCGAGAGCCCGCTTGCGGGAGAGGGGGACGAGAGAACGCTTCGCGTTGTTCACGTCAAAGCATATCGACGCACTCGCACCGCAGTCGCCGGGCTTGGGTATACTTTCCCGACTTCCGCCCCGAGACAACGCATTCCATGACCGATTCCCGGCATACGTCCGCACTCCTCGATCTCGCGCGCGCCGTGATCGACACCGAAACCGCCGCCGTCGCGCGCCTGGCCGAGCGTCTGGACGAGAGCTTCGTCCGGGCCTGCGAGCTGATGCTCGAATGCAACGGCCGGGTGGTGGTGACCGGCATGGGCAAGTCCGGCCACATTGGCGGCAAGATCGCCGCCACCCTCGCCAGCACCGGCACCCCGGCGTTCTTCGTCCATCCCGGCGAAGCCAGCCACGGCGACCTTGGCATGGTCACCCGCCGGGACGTGGTGCTGGCCATGTCCAACTCGGGCGAGACCCCGGAGATCCTCGCCATCCTGCCGATCATCAAGCGGCTGGGCGTGCCGCTCATCGCCATGACCGGCCGCCCGGCCTCCACCCTGGCCCGAGAAGCCGCCGTACACCTCGACGTGAGCGTGGAGAAGGAGGCCTGTCCGCTCGGCCTTGCCCCCACCGCCAGTACCACCGCCACCCTGGCGATGGGCGATGCGCTGGCCGTCGCCCTGCTGGAAACGCGCGGCTTCACCGCCGAGGACTTCGCCCTTTCCCATCCCGGCGGCGCGCTGGGCCGACGCCTGCTGCTGCATGTGCACGACGTCATGCACAGCGGCGAACGCCTCCCCGTTGTCAGGTTGGGCGCCCCGCTGCGCGATGCGCTGGTGGAGATCACCCAGAAAGGCCTGGGCGTCACGGCGGTGGTCGATGGTGATGGACTGCTCACCGGTGTTTTCACCGACGGCGACCTGCGCCGCGCGCTCGACCACGAGGGCATCGATCTGCGCAACGCACGCATCGACGACGTCTACACTGCCGGCGGCAAGACCTGCCCCGCGGACATGCTGGCCGCCGAGGCGCTCGGCCTGATGGACCGCCACAAGATCAATGCCCTGATCGTGATCGACGAGGCCCGCCGCCCGATCGGCGCGCTGAATACCCATGATCTGCTGCGCGCGGGGGTGGCCTGATGCAGGACATTTACGAGCGCGCACGCGCCATCCAGCTCGTCCTGTTCGATGTCGACGGCGTGCTCACCGACGGCCGCCTGATCTTCGGCCCGGACGGCGAGGAGACCAAGGCCTTCCACTCCCGCGACGGCCACGGGATGAAGCTGCTGATGGAGGCCGGCATCGAGGTCGGCGTCATCACCGCGCGCAGCTCGCCGGCGGTCGAACACCGGATGCGTAACCTCGGCATCCCGCACGTGTTCCAGGGCCAGCACGACAAGCGCGCCACCTACCTGACGCTGATCGAACGCCTGGGCTTGAATCACGCCCAGGTCGCCTACATGGGTGATGATGTGATCGATCTCCCCGTACTCAGCCGCGTCGGCCTGGCCACCTCGGTGCAGGACGCCCCGGCCGTGGTCAAGCGCCACTGTCACTGGATCGCCGACCACGCTGGCGGCCAGGGCGCGGCGCGTGACCTGTGCGACCTGATCCTCGATGCGCAGGGCAAGCTCGACGCCCTGCTGGACCGCTACCTCGCATGAGACTGCGCGGCTCATCCCTCGCCCCCTTGCTGGGCCTGGGCGCGCTGGCCGCCTTCAGCTTCTGGGCGAACGAAGCCCTGCAGCGCCCCCTCGCCACGACCACGCCGCGCGCCGTGGGAGCCGACCACAGTTTCAGCGCCCCCCATGCCCGCCTGTTCGACAGCGAGGGCCAACTGGCCTACGAGGCCCGTGGAACCCGACTGGAACACCGCGCGGAGAGTGGTGACTACATCCTCGAACAGGCCGACCTGACACTGCACCCGAGGCAGGACGGCCCGAGTGGCTGGCATATCCGGAGCGAACGCGCCCGCTTCCTGGCCGACCGAACCCATGCGATGCTGGAAAACATGGTCGAGGCGGAACGCCTGGGCGCCCCCCCCGAATCCGCGATGCGACTGAAGGCACGCGACGTTACTCTCAACCTCGAGACCCATACCGCGGAAAGCACGGCCCCCATGAGCGCCGAAGGCCAGCACTGGCAAAGCCGGGCCGATACCTTCCGCGCCGACTTCACCTCTCAACAACTCCTGCAGGAAGGCCGTGTGCATGACCGCCATGAACCGCTCCGTCGTTAAACGCCTTGCAGTCGCCCTCCCCCTGTTCTGCCTGCCGGGGCTGGTCCTGGCCGCGGCGGCCGACCGCAAACTGCCGATCGAGATCGAGGCCGACCGCAAGCACACCGACTACAAGAGCGGCCTTGCCGTCTACGAAGGACGCGTCATCATCCGCCAGGGCCGTTTGCAGCTGCAGGCCGACAAGGCCACCCTTTCCCTCCGTGAAGGCCAGTTCGATCGTGCCGTGCTGGAGGGGCGACCGGCCACCTACCAGGATCGCGACGAAGACGGCCGCCCGATCCTGGGAGAGGCCCACAGGATGGATTATCAGGCGCAAGAGGAGCGCATCACTCTCACCGGGGGCGCCAAGGTCACGCGCGCCGGCGACACCCTGGCCAGCGAGCGCATCGTCTACCACCTCAAGACCGAGGTGATCGATGCCGGCGGAGGCGGCGGCGACCGCGTGCGCATGACACTGCAGCCGCGCGGCGACACCAACGGGAACGAACAACCATGACCGCCCATGCCGTGGAGGGCTTGCTGCGTGCCGAAGGGCTGGTCAAACGCTACGGCAGCCGCAGCGTGGTGCGCGACATGACGCTGCAGGTCCGCACCGGCGAGATCGTTGGACTGCTCGGCCCGAACGGCGCGGGCAAAACCACCAGTTTCTACATGATGACCGGGCTGGTGAAGCCGGACGGCGGGCAGATCTGGCTGGATGGACGGGACATCTCGCGCCTCCCCTTGCATAGCCGTGCTCGCCTGGGCGTCGGCTACCTGCCTCAGGAGCCCTCGGTCTTCCGCAAGCTGTCGGTCGAGGACAACCTGCTGGCGGTGCTGGAACTGCGCCCCGACCTGCGCCGCGCCAGTGACCGGCAGAAGATCTGTGATGGCCTGCTCGAAGAACTGCATATCACGCATGTGCGTCAGAGCCTCGGCCTGAGCCTCTCCGGCGGCGAGCGCCGACGGGTGGAGATCGCCCGCGCGCTGGCCGCCGAACCGCGCTTCCTGCTGCTGGACGAGCCCTTCGCCGGCGTCGATCCCATCAGCGTGCTGGATATCCAGCGCCTCATCCGCCACTTGGCCGAGCGTGGCATCGGCGTGCTGATCACCGATCACAACGTGCGCGAAACCCTGCGCATCTGCAGCCACGCCACCATCATGCACGCCGGTCATGTTCTGGCCGAAGGAACGGCCGAAGCCATCCTCGCCGACCCGCGCGTACGCGAAGTCTATCTTGGCGAGCAATTCAGTCTCTGACCGCTGCCGCTGTTGTTTTTCGGCACGTTTCTTGCCCTAAGGCCGCACGTCTGAGCTAGAATGACGACATGATGAATTTTTTCACCCTTCATCGATATCAGCCATGAAAGCCGGGCTCGAGCTCAGACACGGCCTCTCGCTGGCCATGACGCCCCAGCTGCAGCAGTCGATCCGGCTCCTGCAGTTGTCCAGTCTCGAGCTTCAGACAGAGATCCAGGAAGCGCTGGAAGCCAATCCCATGCTGGAGCTGGACGAGGATGGCGCCGAAGAAACCGGCGAATCCGAGTTCACCACAGGCGCCAACACTCCCAAGGATGAGCTTCGTGAAGCCGTGGCGGAAGGTGCAACCAGCGTCTCCGACCTCGATCAGGCCGATACCACCCTGGATCTGGAAACCCCCACCCAGAACATGCCGGATGAGCTGCCACTGGACAGCCGCTGGGATGACATCTACGAGGCCGACGGAAGCACCAGCTACAGCAAGGGCAGCCCGGACGACGAAGAGCGCGACTTCCTCAGCTACACCAGCAGCGGCCAGGAAAGCCTGGGCGACCACCTGCTGTCGCAGTTGCTGCTCACCTCGCTGTCACCCCGCGATCAGCTCATCGCAACCGCCATCATCGAATCGATCAATGATGAAGGCTTCCTCGATGACACGCTCGAGGCCATCGTCGAGGGTCTGAGGCAGGACCTGCCAGACATCGAGCTGGATGAGGCCGAGGCCATGCTGCACCTGGTCCAGCAGTTCGACCCCCCGGGGGTAGGCGCGCGCGATCTGGGCGAATGCCTGCGACTGCAGCTGGCTCAGCTCGGCGAGCATGGTCCGGCGCATGCTCTGGCCCTCCGCCTGCTCGAGCACCTGGACCTCTTGGCCGCACGCGACTACACCCGCCTTCAGCGCGCGTTGAAGGTTGACGCCGAAACCCTCAAGGCTGCCCTGCTGGTCCTGCAGGGGCTCAACCCCCGCCCTGGAGCCGCACTGCGCAGCCAGGACGTCGAATATGTCATCCCCGACGTCTTCGTGCGCCGGGTCAATGGCCAGTGGCGGGTCGACCTCAACCCCGATCTTGCCCCCAAGCTGCGCGTGAACAGCCTGTATGCGGGCTACATCCAGCGCGGCCGGCGCGGGGAAGACATGAATTTCATGCGCAATGCGCTGCAGGAAGCGCGCTGGTTCATCAAGAGCGTGCAGAGCCGCCATGAAACCCTGCTGGCGGTCGCCGAGGCCATCGTCCGTCACCAGCGTGACTTCCTCGAACACGGCGAGTCCGCGATGCGCCCGCTGGTGCTGCGCGAAATCGCCGAGGAACTCGACCTGCACGAATCGACCGTCTCGCGCGTGACCACCAACAAATACATGCACACTCCGCGCGGCGTGGTCGAGTTCAAGTACTTCTTCTCCAGCCACGTCGGCACGGCCGACGGCGGCGAGGCGTCCTCCACCGCCATCCGCGCCCGGATCAAGCAACTGGTGGCCGACGAACCGCCCAGCAAGCCCCTGAGCGACAGTCGCCTGACCGAACTGCTCGAGGCCGAAGGCATCAACGTGGCCCGCCGCACCGTGGCCAAATACCGCGAATCCCTTGGCATCCCGCCCTCCAACGAGCGCAAGCGTCTCTGCTGAGACGCGCGAGCAGGCCCCCTCCATGAAAGACCTGACCATCGCCGACATCCTTAGCCCCGCACGCGTCAAACTCGATCAGGACTGCTCGAGCAAGAAGCGCACTTTGGAACTGGTCAGCCAGATCGTCGCCCAGGCCCAGGAAGGGCTGGAAGCCTGGGCCGTATTCGACACCCTGCTCGCCCGTGAACGACTGGGCAGCACGGGGGTCGGACGCGGCATCGCCATCCCGCACGGGAAACTGGCAGGACTCAATGAACCGGTGGGGGCCTTCATACGACTGAGCACAGGGGTGGACTTCGACAGTGCTGATGGCAAGCCTGTCGACATGGTGTTCGCCATCCTGGTGCCGGAGGATGGCGAGACGGCGCATCTGGCCATTCTCGGCCAACTCGCCCGTCGCTTCAGTGATCCCGAGTTCTGCACCGCCATCCGTTCCACCACCTCCACCGAGGTGGCCTTCAGCCTGCTGACCCGCAAGATCACACAGGCCGATGACGCCACAGCTTCCGTCTGAAACCTCCAGCGCCGAACACTGTGTACATGGCGTACTGATCGCCCTGCGCCTACCTGGGCAGACCCTTGGCGTGCTGCTTGTCGGCGAGCCCGGCATCGGCAAAAGCGAACTGGCGCTCGAACTGATCAGCCGCGGACATGCCCTGATCGCCGATGACGCGCCTTGTTTCCGGGCCGGCCCCGACGACCGCCTGATAGGTTGCTGCCCGTCCTCGTTGCGCGATTTTCTCGAAGTCCGTGGGCTTGGCATCATCAATGTCCATCGCCTGTTCGGGGCAGCGGCCGTCAACGATACCCACCCCCTCGACCTGGTCATTCGGCTCTTAGCCCCCGACGCCCTTACCCTTGACGAAACCATGCGACTGGAAGGCGCTTGGGACGAGGAACCGATCGCGGGCCGGAGTTTGCCCCGCCTGAGCTTGTCGGTGCAGGCCGGTCGCCCCCTTGCCTTGCTGGTCGAGACGGCCGCGCAGACCTTCCTGCTACGACGAAGCGGGTATAATGCGGCGCACGATCTTTCAACTCGCCTCGAGTCGAGCACCTCTCCGACGGATCGGATACTGGACTGGAATGACCAACAGGTGCGCGACCAGAATGCACAGCACATCGACCAGGAACCCTCGTGAAGCTTGTCATCGTCAGCGGCCTGTCGGGCTCGGGCAAGACCATTGCCCTTCACACCCTTGAGGACGCCGGCTATTACTGCGTCGACAACCTGCCGCTCGCGCTGCTGTCCAATTTCGTCGACACCGCCCTGCGTCACCCCCTGGTCCGCCAGGAGCACGCCGCCATCGGCATCGACATCCGCGGCGGCGTGCTCGGTCTGCGTGACCTGGAGAAACAGCTAGCTGGCCTGCGTGAAGGGATTCCCAACCTGCAAATCCACCTCGTGTTCCTGCATGCCGAGCATGAAGTGCTGCTGCAACGGTTCAGCGATACTCGCCGCTTGCACCCGCTCGGACGAAGCGGCCTGACCCTGGACGAGGCGCTGCGCTCGGAGGCCGAGCTACTCACCCCCTTGCGGGAGGCGGCCGACCTCATCATCGACACCTCGCGCAGTAACATCCACCAACTGCGCACTCTGCTGCGGCAGCGACTGCTCGATGCAGAGGAGGGGCGTCTCTCGCTGCTGCTGCAATCCTTCGGCTTCAAGCATGGCGCGCCGACCGACAGTGACTTCATCTTCGACATGCGATGCCTGCCCAATCCGCACTGGGAGCCGCGCCTGCGACCGCTGACCGGCCGCGACCCCGAGGTAGCCACCTTCCTCTCCGAACTGCCTGATACGCACGCCATGCTCGACCAGCTTGAGCACTACCTACTGGCCGCCCTGCCCATGTTCGAACGGGCGCACAAACCCTTCCTCTGTGTCTCGCTCGGCTGTACGGGAGGCCAGCATCGTTCGGTGTTCATGGTGGAAAAGCTGGCCGAACGACTACGCACACAGTACCCTTCCCTCGCCATACGACACCGCGAACTGAGTTGATTCCCATGCGCGCCGGAGTGCTGATCATCGCCCACAACCATCTCGGACAACAGTTGCTCGAGACGGCCACCGACATGCTCAACCGCAGCCAGCCCCAGGTCCGCACCCTGGATGTCCTCCAGGATGACGACCCCGTCGACCTGCTCGCCCGCGCTCGCCGCCTGCTGAACGAGATAGATCAGGGCTCGGGAGCACTGGTCCTGACCGACATGTATGGCTCCACGCCGAGCAATATCGCCCATCGGCTGGGAGACAACGGCCATCCCGTGCGGGTGATCTCCGGCATCAACCTGCCGATGCTGGTACGTGCCCTCAACTACGCCGACCTCCCACTCGACGAGCTCGCCCAGAAGGCCCTGAGCGGGGGTCGTGACGGCATCCTCGACGCACACAAGGAAGTCTGATGGCTCCTAGCCGCGAAGTCATGATCGCCAACAAGCGCGGCCTGCACGCCCGTGCCGCCGCCCGCTTCGCCAGCCTGGCCGCCACCTTCAACAGCCATGTTCATGTCCAGCGTGGCGACCTGCGGGCCAACGGCAAGAGCATCATGGGCCTGATGATGCTGGCCGCGCCGATCGGCACAACAATCATCCTGCAGGCCAACGGCGAGGATGCCGAGGCCGCGCTCGAGGCGCTCAACGCACTGGTGGAAGACCGGTTCGGCGAGGGCGAATAAGCACCTCGGACTAGCTAGCCCCTGCCCTTCCAGGGCGTTTTGTCATACTATTTTCACTTTGTGCCAGCACCCCGTGAGAGGGCCATGAAAAAATCCGCCTATTCCTTCGACGAGCTGATCCAGTGCGGACGCGGCGAAATGTTCGGTCCCGGCAACGCCCAGTTGCCCCTCCCTCCGATGCTGATGTTCGACCGCATCCTGCAGATCAACGAAGATGGTGGAGTCTATGGCAAGGGTGAGCTTGTCGCCGAACTGGACGTCCGCCCCGACCTGTGGTTCTTCCAGTGCCACTTCGAAGGCGATCCGGTCATGCCGGGCTGCCTGGGCCTTGACGCCATGTGGCAACTGGTCGGCTTCTACCTTGGCTGGATCGGCGGCAAGGGGCATGGACGCGCGCTCGGCGTAGGCGAAGTCAAGTTCACGGGCCAAGTCCTGCCGAGTGCTAAACTCATCACATATCGCGTGAATATCAAGCGCACCATCAACCGCAAGCTGGTGATGGGTATTGCCGATGCCACCATGCTGGTGGACGGCCGCGAGATCTACCACGCCACCGACCTGCGTGTCGGACTGTTTACATCCACCACCGGATTCTGAGGGTCATGACCATGCGTCGCGTCGTCGTCACCGGAATGGGCATCGTTTCCAGTCTGGGCAACAATCAGGAAGAGGTGCGCCAAAGCCTTTACGAGGGGCGCTCCGGCATCGAATTCATGCAGGAGTACGCCGATCTCGGCTTCCGCTCCCAGGTTGCCGGCACCCTCAAGCTGAACACGGAAGAGCTGATTGACCGCAAGCTCTATCGTTTCATGGGCCAGGCCGCGGCCTACAGCTACCTGGCGATGGCCGAGGCGGTGGCCGATTCCGGCCTGAGCGACGAGCAGGTATCCAACCCCCGCAGCGGTCTGATCGTCGGTTCCGGCGGTTCATCCACCGCCAACATCGTCGACACCGCCGAAATCGCCAAAAGCCGGGGCATCAAGCGCGTGGGCCCGTACATGGTCACCCGCACCATGAGCTCAACCACCTCTGCCTGCCTGGCGACCCCGTTCGCCATCAAGGGCGTGAACTACACCATCAGCTCCGCCTGCGCCACCTCGGCCCACTGCATCGGTAACGCGATGGAACTGATCCAGCTTGGGAAGCAGGACGTGGTCTTCGCCGGTGGCGGCGAGGAACTGCACTGGGTACAGTCCGCCATGTTCGACGCCATGGGCGCGATCTCCTCCAAGTACAACGACACCCCGGCCACTGCCTCCCGCCCGTATGACGAGTTCCGCGATGGCTTCGTCATCTCTGGCGGTGGCGGCATGGTGGTGCTGGAGGAGCTGGAGCACGCCCTGGCGCGTGGCGCCAAGATCTACGGCGAACTGATCGGCTACGGCGCGACCTCCGACGGTTACGACATGGTTCAGCCCTCCGGCGAGGGCGCCATCCGTTGCATGCAGATGGCCCTGTCCACCGTCGACACCCCGATCGACTACATCAACACCCACGGCACCAGCACCCCGGTTGGCGACATCCGCGAACTGGAGGCCATGAAAGCCGTGTTCCAGGACTACATGCCGGTAGTGACCTCCACCAAGTCCCTGTCCGGCCACGCGCTGGGCGCGGCGGGCGTGCATGAAGCAATCTACTCGCTGCTGATGATGAAGCATGACTTCATTTCTGCCTCCGCCAACATCGAGACCCTCGATCCGGGCGCCCAGGGTGTGAACATCGCCCAGCAACGCATCGACAACGCCAAGCTCGACACCATCCTGTCCAACAGCTTCGGCTTTGGCGGAACCAACGCCAGCCTGGTCTTCCGCCGCTACGCGTCCTGAGCCCCGGGGCCTGCGTCGGTCAGCCCGCCCTCAAGGGGCCGGCCCCGACGTCAGCCGGTGTTTTAACGCTTGAATTCAACTCTCGTTCATCCTACCTTCTACGGTGATTCCCACAGGATCACCCCCTTCCGCAGAAGGAACTCTCATGAGCCAGCGCCTGAGCGTTGATGAATTCGTTTCGATGGTCCGATCCGTGCCCGCGGAAGAGATCAGCAAGCTGCCCATTGAGCGCCTGCCGGAAAGCATTCCTTCCGACCTGATCCGAAACTCTCCCCAGCCGCTCCGCGGCATCCTGGAGAAGCTCGCGTTCGACCTGAACGTTCACGAACTGCGCGAACACCAGGCCATTGAACAGGCGTTTGGCAACACCGCGGTCCAGGCCCTGGACAAGGCGCGTGGCTACGAAGCGGAAATCGCCATTGCCCGCCTGCGCCAGAAGATGACCGAGCTTGCCCCGACACTGGAGAAGTGGCGGGGTGGCAAGATTACGCACTACTCCATGGCCCAGGCCATGCAGTCACTTCGTGAACTGGTGGCTGACCTGCATGCAGAGCGCTCCCGCCTCGCGCGCGCCGAAATGGTCCTGCACGACTGCCTGAGCCGGGCAGACCGTTTCGTGGACCGTCTGCGCCAGGCCCTGGAAGGCATTCGCCAATTCTCTACCCGGATCGATCAGGCACTGGGGGACTTCCACACCATCCAGCTCGAAGTATCTTCGGCGGAGATGAATGACAAACGGCGCCAGATCCACGACGCCGATCAGAAGAAGAAATCGCTGCTTGAGGACCTCGCTCATCTCGAGGAGCAACTCAAGCGCCCCGGTTCGCTATTCACGCGCCTGCTGCCGTGGAGCGCACGCAAGCATGAGGAAAGCCTGCGCCATCACATCAGCGACCTGCACCAGCGCATCATGAGCGAAGAATGGGTGATGGCCGAATCACAGTTGACCCGCTGGCTGGATACCATGGTTGATGCAAGCCTGTATTCCAGCACCCAGAACACCCAGCAAAACCTTCGCGCATCCCGACTCAACCTGTTCTTCCTGCTCAACGCCTTCTGCGAACAGCAGGAAGCGGCGGCACGCCAGGTTGCCCGCAACCCCTTCATCCAGGTCGACCCGAAGAAGGCGATCGAGTACATGCTGCTTTCCGAGCGTTTCATCCTCGATTATTTCGCCAAGAAGCGCGCCGAAATCATCGAATGGCTCGGCAATGCAGCCGATAGTCGTCTACGTGCGCTGGACGGCCTGGAGGCTGACCTCATCACGGAAATGAAGCGCAACCTGCGCTGAACGCAGCACCGCTGAAACCACAAGGCCCGCGATTCGCGGGCCTTGTTCATTTTCCGACGCACTGAAGATCAGCGCATGTTCTCGAGAATTGCACGCTTGACCTGATCCAGAGTCGCATCAATGGTCATCAGCGCGGACTTGCCCTGACACTGGGCGATGGCGGTGTCAGGGTCCTTCAGGCCATTGCCGGTCAGGGTCAGCACCAGGCTGGAGCCCTCTGGAATCTTGCCAGTCTGGATGTCCTTGATGGCACCCGCCAAGGAGGCGGCAGAGGCCGGCTCGCAGAACACACCCTCATGCATGGTGAGCATCTTCTGGGCGGCCAGGATCTCGTCGTCGGTCACCTCGGCGAACCAGCCACCGGACTCTTCCATGACCTTCCAGGCGCGATCCCAGGACTGCGGATGGCCGATGCGGATGGCGGTGGCGACGGTTTCCGGGTGATCGACCATGTGGCCGCGCAGGAACGGCGCGGAACCGGCCGCCTGATAACCGATCATCTTCGGGCGATTGCCGACGATGGCACCACCCGCAAATGCGCATTTGCCATTGCAGTAGGCGCAGGATTCGGTGACATGCTCGCCGGAGGAGGAGGAGTACTCGCAGTAGCCGATCCAGTGGGCGGTGATATTGCCGGCGTTACCGACCGGCAGACAGTGGTAGTCAGGTGCGCGCCCAAGTTCTTCGATGATCTCGAAGGCGGCGGTCTTCTGGCCTTGCAGGCGGAAGGGGTTGACCGAATTGACGATAGTCACCGGGGCCTCGCCCGCCACTTCCTTGACCAGGCGCATGCCATCATCGAAGTTGCCCTTGATCTGCAGGGTGACGGCGCCGTACATCATCGCCTGGGCCAGCTTGCCCATCGCGATCTTGCCGTCCGGGATCAGCACGAAGGCGGTGATGCCCGCGCGCGCGGCGTAGGCGGCGGCAGCGGCGGAGGTGTTGCCGGTCGAGGCGCAGATGATGGCCTTGGAGCCCTCCTCCACCGCCTTGGTGACCGCCATGGTCATGCCGCGGTCCTTGAACGAACCGGTCGGGTTCAGGCCTTCGTACTTGACGTAGATATCGACCTGCCTGCCCAGCAGCTTCGGGATGTTGTGCAGGCGGATGAGCGGGGTGTTGCCCTCGCCCAGGGAGATGATGCGAGTGTCGTCGGACACCGGCAAGCGGTCTCGGTAGCGGTCGATCAGGCCGGTGTAGCGGTTGCGGAATGGCATGGTGGACTCCGAATCTTCAAGAAATCGATTCAGGACGCGAGACACGTAGGAGCGAGCTTGCTCGCGATCATTCAACCATCGCGAGCAAGCTCGCTCCTACGGCAGCGCGTCCCCAAAATTAACCCAGACTCTCGACGCGGATACGCGCGACCGGGCGCTTGATCGCATCCAGGGCCTCGATGCGGGCGATGGCCTCGTTCATGCGGCCTTCCTTCACCCGGTGGGTGAGGATGATGACCGGGATGTCGGTCTCGTCTTCCGGCGCCTCCTTCTGCAGGATGGCCTCGATGCTGATCTCCTGGTCGGCGAGGATACGGGTGACATCGGCCAGTACGCCCGGCTTGTCCTCGGCGGTCAGGCGCAGGTAGTAGGCGGTCTCGACCTCGGCCATCGGCAGGATCGGCAGATCGCTGAGCGCATCCGGCTGGAAGGCCAGGTGCGGCACGCGGTTCTCAGGATCCGCGGTCATGGTGCGCACCACGTCGACCAGGTCGGCGACCACGGCGGAGGCGGTGGGATCGGCGCCCGCGCCCGCGCCGTAGTACAGCGTCGGGCCGACCGCGTCGCTCATCACCAGCACGGCGTTCTTCACCCCGTCGACATTCGCGATCAGGCGGCGCTCGGGGATCAGGGTCGGATGCACGCGCAGCTCCACGCCGCCCTCGGTGCGGCGCGCAATACCCAGATGCTTGATGCGGTAACCCAGCGCCTCGGCATAGCCCACGTCCTCGCGGGTGATGCGGGTAATGCCCTCGGTCGCGGCCTTGTCGAACTGCAGGGGGATGCCGAAGGCGATGGAGGCGAGGATGGTCAGCTTGTGCGCGGCGTCGATGCCCTCCACGTCGAAGGTCGGGTCGGCCTCGGCGTAGCCCAGGCGCTGCGCCTCGGCGAGCACGTCGTCGAAGTCGCGGCCCTTGTCGCGCATCTCGGTGAGGATGAAATTGCCGGTGCCGTTGATGATGCCGGCCAGCCACTCGATGCGGTTGCCCGCCAGGCCCTCGCGGATCGCCTTGATGATGGGGATGCCGCCCGCCACGGCCGCCTCGAAGGCCACCATCACCCCCTTCTCGTGCGCCTTGGCGAAGATCTCGTTGCCGTGCAGGGCGATCAGCATCTTGTTGGCGGTGACCACATGCTTGCCCAGTTCGATGGCGCGCAGCACCAGCTCACGCGCGGGCTCGACGCCCCCCATCAGTTCGCAGATGACCTCGACCTCGGGGTCGTTGACCACGGTAAAGGGATCGGTCGTCAGACGGATGCCGGTGGTGTCGCAGATGCGCGGTGCGTCGACACGGCGGGCGGAGGCAGCGATCACCTCAACGCCGCGCCCGGCACGACGGGAAATCTCGTCCTGGTTGCGGCGCAGCACATTGACGGTGCCGCCACCCACGGTACCCAGCCCCAGCAGGCCGACCTTCACAGGCTTCATAGTCACTCTCGGTTCTATTCGGTGAACGGGATTTTAACCTAACACGTGGGTATGACGTTTCCGGTACTGGTCGAGGAAACGGGTGATGCGCTGCATCGCCTCGCCGAGATCGTCCATGTTCGGCAGGAACACGATGCGGAAATGATCAGGGGAAGGCCAGTTGAAACCGCTACCCTGCACCACCAGCACGCGCTCCTGCTCCAGCAACTCGAGGATGAACTGACGGTCGTCGGCAATCGGGTACATCTTCGGGTCCAGTCGCGGGAACACGTACATCGCCCCCTTGGGCTTGACGCAGCTCACCCCGGGAATGGACTCCAGCATCTCGTGGGCGAGATCGCGCTGGCGCAACAAGCGCCCTCCGGCGGTGACCAGGTCGTCGATGCTCTGGTAGCCGCCCAGCGCGGTCTGGATGGCATGCTGGGCCGGCACGTTGGAACACAGGCGCATCGAGGCGAGCATGTTCAGGCCCTCGATGTAGTCACGCGCATGGCGCTTGTCGCCGGACACCACCAGCCAGCCGGCACGGTAGCCGGCGGCACGGTAGTTCTTGGACAGCCCGTTGAAGGTCACGAACAGCACATCATCCGCCAGCGAGGCAACCGAGGTGTGCTCAACGCCGTCGTACAGCACCTTGTCGTAGATCTCGTCGGCGTAGACGATCAGCTGGTGCTGGCGGGCGATCTCGATGATCTCCAGCAGCAACTCGCGCGGGTAGACCGCGCCGGTCGGGTTGTTCGGGTTGATGAGGACGATGGCGCGTGTACGGTCACTGATCTTGCCGCGGATGTCGTCCAGATCGGGGAGCCAGTCGGACTGCTCGTCGCAAATATAGTGACGCGCCCTGCCACCGCCCAGGGTCACCGCCGCGGTCCACAGCGGATAGTCCGGCGCCGGCACCAGCACCTCGTCGCCGTCGTCCAGCAGGGCCTGCATCGCCATGACAATCAGCTCGGACACGCCGTTGCCGATGTAGATGTCGTCGATCTGGACACCGCGGATGCCCTTGGTCTGGGTGTAATGCATCACCGCCTTGCGCGCCGAGAACAGCCCGCGCGAATCGGAATAACCCGAGGCGCTGCCCAGGTTGAGGATCACGTCCTGCATGATCTCTTCCGGCACATCGAAGCCGAAGGTCGCGGGATTGCCGATGTTCAGCTTGATGATGCGGTGGCCTTCCTCCTCCATCTGCCGCGCTCGCTCCATCACCGGCCCGCGGATGTCATAGCAGACATTCGCCAGCTTGGAGGATTTGCGGATCGGGTTGAGCAGAGGGGTGGTCATGGCGCGCGCGTTCGGGAGGTTGGTGCAAAGACACGAAAACAGGCAACATTAGGCCCCACCCCAAGGCCTGTCAATCAACGCCTGAACTGGCCGCCACCTGCGGGAGAAATGCGTGAAACTGCACCTGAACTTCGCCGATCAGCGCTTCATCATCCAGAGCTACGGCGAAGGACATGTCACCATCAATGGCGAGCGCCACACGCACAGCCTGATCCTGACCCCCGAACAGCGCCTGGACTGGGCCGCGACCGATGCCGCCAGCCTGAGCGACGAGCAACTCGAGCCGCTGCTGTCCGACGCCCCTGAACTGATCATCATCGGCACCGGCCCGAATCAGCTTGTCCCTAGCCAAACCGTGCTGCGCTTCTTCGCCCGGCAGGGGATCGGGCTGGAGTTTGTAAGCACCCCATCCGCCTGCCGCATCTACAACATCCTGGCCGGGGAAGGCCGCAGGGTGGGCTGTGGGCTCATCATCTCGCGTGGAGCCTCATCGTGACAGAACAAACCTTCATCACCGGCAAGGACGCCGCGCTCGAAGTCTCCATCGAGCGCATGTTCGCGCGCCTGGCCGAGCTGGGCTTCGAGATCGAGGAGGCGCGCTGGCTGAATCCGGTGCCGCATGTCTGGTCGGTTCACATCCGCGACAAACGCGCGCCCTTCCTGTTCACCAACGGGAAAGGGGCGAGCCGCAAGGCGGCGCTGGCCTCCGCGCTGGGCGAGTATTTCGAACGCCTCGCTACCCAATATTTCTTTTCCGATTACGACCTGGGCGACACACTGGCTCGCGCCGAGTGGACCCACCACCCACGTGAGCGCTGGTTTCCCGCCAAAGGCAAGGCCATCCCCAAGGGCCTGATGGACGAGGCCATGCTGGAGGCCTGGAACCCGGACGGCGAACTGAGGGCCACCCACCTGCTGGACCGCAACGCGGGCTTCGGCGGGCGCGGCATCTGCGCCCTGCCCTTTGTCCGGCAGGCGGATCAGGAAACCGTGTATGTGCCGGTCAATATCCTCGCCAATCTCTACGCCAGCAATGGCATGGCGGCGGGCAACACACTGTTCGAGGCACGCACCCAGTGCCTCTCCGAAATATTCGAGCGCCACGTGCGCCATCGCGTCATCAGCGAGAGCCTGTGTCTGCCGGAGGTGCCCGCCGAGGTGCTGGCGCGCCACCCACACGTGCTGCGCGCGATCGAGGCGCTGGAAGCCGGCGGCTTCCCCATCATCGTCAAGGACGCCTCGCTCGGCGGCCGCTACCCGGTGCTCAACGTCACCCTGCTCAACCCGGCCAATGGCGGCGTGTATGCCTCCTGGGGCGCGCACCCGCGCTTCGAGGTGGCGCTGGAGCGCACCCTGACCGAGTTGTTGCAGGGCCGCGACCTGGACCAGTTGGGCGACTTCCACCCGCCCTCCTTCGATCTGGACGAGGTGGCCGACCCGGCCAACATGGAAACCCACTTCATCGACCACAGCGGCCTGATCGCCTGGGATTTCTTCCACCACGAACCGGATGTCGAATTCACCGCCTGGGACTACAGCGGCAGCACGGAGGAAGAATTCCACCATCTGTTGAACCTGGTGCACGAGGACGGCCGCGACGCCTACATCCTCGACCTGCCGCACCTGGGTGTGTACGCCTGCCGCATCGTGGTGCCCGGCTTCTCCGAGGTCTATCCGGCCGAGGACATGAGCGAGAACAACAGCAACGCCGCCCTCCCCTTGCGTGACAGCCTGCGCCGCCTGCCGGAAATGGGCGAGACCGAGCTGAAGTCGCTGCTGCGTACGCTGGACAAGGCGGGCTTCGCCGACGAGCAGCCGGTGGCCGAGCTGCTTGGCTTGCTGGCCGACCCGGAAAGTGCCTGGAGCACCCTGCGTGTGGGTGAGCTGCGCGGCTGGCTGAAACTGGCCCTGGGCGACGGCCACGGTGCTCTGGACGACCTGGGCTGGGCACTGGACTTCGGCGGCCTGTCCGTTCCGCGAGCCCGTCTGCTGCGTGCGGTGACCGATCTGCTGCGGTTCGACGCCGAAAGCGAGTTTGCCCTGGACGACTTCCGCCCCGTACTGACCCGCCTGCATGGCCGCGAGCTGTTCGAGCGGGCCGAACGGCTGGTCGCGGGAGAGGAGCGTCTGCCCGACCTGCCTGCCCTGGCCGGAGATGACGGCGGTATGTGCAAGCACGCCCTGCTGCTGGAGGCCTACGCGCGCCTGAGGGCTGCGCACGAGATATTCGAAGGCGCTTGATTCCTACACCGTGCACCAGCAGCCCGGATGCAGGCGCCAGCCGAAATCCGGGATGAGCGCCCCCGGATTGCGCTTCGTCCCATCCGCCCCCCCGCTCAGGACGGTGCAGGAAGCGTTCGGCTCAGAGCCTGTGAAAATATCCCCTGCCGTCGCGAGGGTGACCCTGGGCGTGTCCGGCAAGGCGCGGGGTGCAGAACATCGCGAGCGTAGCAGGGCCTACGTGAGCGATGTTCGGGGCCCCCGCAACG
>JBFLVP010000010.1:0-10896 GCA_040758395.1 Pseudomonadota bacterium | reverse complement strand
AAGCCAAGGATGGCTTGCCCGAAGATCAAGCAACGTAAGTGCTTGATCTTCGCCCTTCGTCACGGGCGTGTACCGGGACGAAGGGGTTGAAAAAAGACAAGGAAGTCTTTTTTCAACATCCTGTTAGAATGCGCCCCCTTCGATCCACCAGCGACTGGTTAACCTCCATGACTCGCGAAAACACCGCCGACACCACCCAGGCCATGGCTCCTAAGAAGGTCTTCATCAAGACCTGGGGCTGCCAGATGAACGAGTACGACAGCCAGAAGATGGGCGATGTGCTGCATGCCGTGAATGGCATGCAGCTGGCGCAGACCCCGGAAGAGGCGGACGTGATCCTGCTCAACACCTGCTCGATCCGCGAGAAGGCGCAGGAAAAGGTGTTCTCGCAACTCGGCCAATGGAAGGAACTGAAGCGCAACAAGCCGGAGCTGGTGATCGGTGTGGGCGGCTGCGTGGCGAGCCAGGAGGGCGAGGCGATCCGCGACCGCGCGCCGTTCGTCGACGTGGTGTTCGGCCCGCAGACCCTGCACCGCCTGCCGGAGATGATCCACGAGGTCCGCCGCGACGGCCATGCCGTGGTCGACATCTCCTTCCCGGAGATCGAGAAGTTCGACCGACTGCCGGAGCCGCGCGCCGAAGGCCCGACCGCGTTCGTGTCGATCATGGAAGGCTGCTCCAAGTACTGCACCTTCTGCGTGGTGCCTTACACCCGTGGCGAGGAAGTCTCCCGCCCGTTCGACGACGTGCTGGCCGAATGCGCCCAGCTTGCCGCGCAGGGCGTACGCGAGATCAACCTGCTCGGCCAGAACGTGAATGCCTATCGCGGTGCGATGCATGACGGCGGCATCGCCGATCTCGCCCTGCTGATCGAGTTCGTCGCCGCCATCGACGGCATCGAGCGCATCCGCTTCACCACCTCGCACCCGGTCGAGTTCACCGACCGTCTGATCGAGGCCTACCGCAACGTGCCGCAGCTGGCGAGCTTCCTGCACCTGCCGGTGCAGTCCGGCTCCGACCGGGTGTTGGCGGCAATGAAGCGTGGCCACACCGCGATCGAATACAAGTCCAAGATCCGCAAGCTGCGCGAGGCGCGCCCGGACATCTGCCTGTCCTCCGACTTCATCGTTGGCTTCCCCGGCGAGACCGAGGCTGATTTCGAGGCGACCATGAAACTGATCCGCGACATCGGCTTCGACCAGTCGTTCAGCTTCATCTACAGCGCCCGCCCCGGCACCCCGGCCGCCAGCCTGCCGGACGACACCCCGCTGGAAGTGAAGAAAGAACGTCTCTACCGCCTGCAGGAACTGATCAACCGCCAGGCCCGCGCGATCAGCGAGGCCATGCTCGGCACCACCCTGCGCATTCTCGTCGAGGGCCCCTCGCGCAAGGACGAATCCGAGCTGATGGGCCGCACCGAGAACAACCGGGTGGTCAATTTCAAGGGGGGCGACCGGCTGATCGGTCAGTTCGTCGAGGTTCGCATCACCGAGGTGATGCCGAACTCCTTGCGCGGCGAGCTGATCTGAGGCAACTGTAGGAGCGGTCTTGCGCCAGCTTCGCATTAGCTTGCTCGCGATTAGGCTCCTATCGCGAGCAAGCTCGCTCCTACACCCGACCCTTGACGGTTGAAATTTCATCCTCCGCATCCCATGATGCAGATCACTCCCCCTTGCACATCCCGCCATTGAGCACGCATCCCAAGACCCGGTCTTTCAGCCTCTCTCCTGAAGACAACGCCCGCCTTGCCAATCTCTGCGGCCAGCTCGACGGCCATCTGCGCATGATCGAGCGCCGCCTGGGCGTGGAAATCAACAATCGCGGCTTCCACTTCCAGGTCATCGGCCCGCAGGAAGCAGCGGACGCGGCGGCCAGGCTACTGCACATCCTTTATGAGCAGACCGAGCAGACCGTGCTGAACTCGCAAGCCGTACACCTGGCCCTGGTGGAGAGCGGCTTCGGTGACGAGGAAAGCGCGCCAGTCGAAGCGGAGACCCCGGAAGAATTCACCATCCGCACCCCGCGCAGCATCATTCGCGGGCGCGGAGGCAATCAGGCACGCTATCTGCGCGACATCCGCTCCCATGACCTGAGCTTCGGCGTCGGCCCAGCGGGCACCGGCAAGACCTACCTTGCGGTCGCCTCGGCGGTGGAAGCGCTGGAAAAGGAAGAAGTGCGCCGCATCCTGCTGGTGCGCCCGGCGGTCGAGGCGGGCGAGCGGCTCGGCTTCCTGCCCGGCGACATGGCGCAGAAGATCGACCCCTACCTGCGCCCGATGTACGACGCGCTGTACGAGATGCTCGGCTTCGAACGGGTGACGAAATACATCGAACGCAACGTGATCGAGGTCGCCCCGCTCGCCTTCATGCGCGGCCGCACTCTGAACGAGGCATTCATCATCCTCGACGAGGCGCAGAACACCACGGTCGAGCAGATGAAGATGTTCCTCACCCGCATCGGCTTCGGCTCGCGCGCGGTGGTGACCGGCGACGTGACCCAGATCGATCTTCCGCGCGCCCAGGCCTCTGGCCTGCGTCACGTGATCGAGATCCTCAAGGACGTGGACGGCGTCAGCTTCACCTTCTTCCAGGCCCGCGACGTGGTCCGCCACCCGTTGGTCAAGCGCATCGTGGCGGCCTACGAGAAGGCCGATGTTCATGGATGAAATCAACATGCTCGACCTCGATATCCAGTACCCCGACGACAACGATGCCGGCCTGCCGGACGCCGCCAGCTTCACCCGCTGGGTGCGCGCCGCCGTGGGCGAAACGCCGACCGAGCTGACCCTGCGTCTGACCTCGGCCTCCGAGATGGCCGACCTGAACAGCCAGTATCGCGGCAAGGCCTACGCCACCAACGTGCTCTCCTTCCCACTTGAGTTCCCCGACGAGGCCGGCATCCCCTACATCGGCGACATCGTGATCTGCCCCGAGGTGGTGGCGCGCGAGGCTACCGAACAGGGCAAGCCGCTGGACGCGCACTACGCCCACCTCACCGTGCATGGCGTGCTGCATCTTCTGGGCTACGATCATGAGACGGAAGCCGAGGCCGAGGAGATGGAAACGCTGGAGACACAAATCCTCGCCACACTGGGCTATCCCGATCCCTACGACCCCATCGACGACTGACCATCATCACAATGGAAGACCCTAGTCATAGTTCCTCTGGCAATCATTCGTCGGGCCAGCCTCGCAGCTGGCTCGACCGTCTCACCCAGATCCTCGCGGGCGAACCCCGCAACCGCGAGGACCTGATCGAAACCCTGGAAACCGCGCAGGAGCGCGGCCTGCTCGACCATGGCGCGCTGGCCATGATGGAAGGCGTGCTGGAACTGCACGAGCTGCGCGCCCGCGACCTCATGATCCCGCGCGGCCAGATGGCCGTGCTCGAACACGACGCCCCGTTCGACGAGCTGCTGCGCCAGGTACTGGATTCCGGCCATTCGCGCTACCCCGTCATCGGCGAGGACCGCGACGAGGTGGTCGGCATCCTGCTGGTCAAGGACCTGCTTAACATTCTCCCGCAGGCCCGGACCGCCAACGGCGAGGACGCACCCGAGCCCTTCGAGCTCGCCCCGTATCTGACCGATCCTTCGGGAAAGGATCGGGGATCGCCGAAAGGCGAGCCCGCAGGGGGGAGGCCATGGACGGCCGACATCCGCCCCGCCCTGTTCGTGCCCGAGAGCAAGCGCGTCGACGCCCTGCTGGCCGAACTGCGCGCCTCGCGCAACCACATGGCGCTGGTGATCGACGAGTACGGCGGCATCGCCGGCCTGGTCACCATCGAGGACATCCTCGAGCAGATCGTCGGCGAGATCGCCGACGAGCACGACGTGGAAGAGGACGTGATGATCCGCGCGGCCGGCAACGACCGCTACATCGTCCACGCCCTGACTCCGATCGAGGAATTCAACGAGGCCACCGGCGCCACCCTGTCGGACCAGGACTTCGACACCATCGGTGGCCTGGTCACCCACGCGCTGGGCCACCTGCCGCAACGCGACGAGGCCATCGAACTGGAGGGCTTCAAGTTCCGCGTCATCAGCGCCGACCGCCGCCGCCTGCATCGCCTGCGGGTGACCCGGATGGCGCCGAGCGAAGCCGCTGAAGAAGCCTGATGCCTCATCCCGGCAGGAGCGAGCTTGCTAACGCGAAGCTGGCGCAAGCCCGCGATGAAGCACGCATATCGCGAGCAAGCTCGCTCCTACAGTCGCGCGCCCTCATTCGCCTCCTGGCCCTCGTCCTCGGCGCGGCGATGCCGTTGGCCTTCGCCCCGTTCGGACTGTGGCCGATCGCCATCCTTTCGCTGGCGGGCCTGTTCTGGCTGTGGCAGCGGGTCGATGCGCGCGAGGCCTTCGCCCTCGGCTACCTGTTCGGTCTCGGCCAGTTCGGCGTCGGGGTCAGCTGGGTCTACATCAGCATGCACCTGTTCGGCGAGGCCGTCGCGGCGGTCGCCGGGCTCATCACCCTGGCCTTCGTCGCCCTCTCGGCCGCCTTCCCCGCCCTGGCCGGATGGCTCGCCGCCCGCCTGACGCCCGAAGGCAACCCCGTCCGGCTGCTGCTGGCCCTGCCGCTTTCCTGGCTGCTGTTCGAGTTGTTGCGCGGCATCTTCCTCGGCGGCTTCCCCTGGCTGGACCTCGGCGCCAGCCAGGTCGCCTCGCCGCTGGCGGGCTTCGGGCCGGTGCTGGGCGAATACGGCATGAGCCTGGCGGTCGCCCTCAGCGCGGCGGCGCTGGTCAGCCTGAAGCGCCCCCTGCTGGCGCTGCCGCTACTGGCGCTCATCTGGGGCGGCGGCGCCGCGCTGCGCACGATTGAATGGGTCAGCCCGGCCGGCGAGCCGATCGGTGTCGCCATCGTCCAGGGCAACGTCGAACAGGCGCGCAAGTTCGACCCCGATCGTTACGATGCGACCCTGCAGACCTACCGGGAACTGACCGAAAGGAACGCGGATGCGCAACTGATCCTCTGGCCCGAGACGGCGGTGCCGGACCTCGTTTCGCAGGCCGCGCCGTTCCTGATCGAGATGCAGGACAAGGCGCGGGAGTGGGGAAACCAGGTGGTCGTCGGCCTGTTCGACGAAGATCACGTCGGCCACTATTACAACGGCCTGTTGAGCCTGCCGGTGGAGGGCGGTCGATACCGCAAGCGGCATCTGGTGGCGTTCGGTGAGTACCTGCCGCTGCGGTTCCTGATCGAGCCGTTCAAGGCCTTCATTCAGGTGCCGATGTCCGACCTCAGTTCAGGTGCGGCCGAGCAGCCCCTGCTGCGGCTGGCCGCCCAGCCAGCCGGGGCGTCGATCTGCTACGAGGCAGCGCTGTCACGCGAGATCCGCCGCGCCCTGCCGGAGGCCGCCTTCCTGGTCAATGCGAGCAACGACGCCTGGTTCGGTGATTCGCTGGCGCCTCACCAGCATCTTCAGATTGCTTCCGTGCGCGCGCTGGAAACCGGCCGCTGGATGGCACGCGCGACCAACACCGGCATCTCCGCCCTGATCGATACGCATGGCCGGGTGGTGGCGCGTACCCCGCAGTTCGAGGAAGCCGTGCTGCGCGGCGAAATCACCCCGATGCAAGGCAGCACACCGTTTGTGCGCTGGGGTGAGTGGCCGCTGTGGTTGCTGGCCGGACTGGGCCTGACCGGACTGGCTTTCAGGTCTCGCAGGCAGTCGGCAGGCTGAATGCATCCATGCGCTCAGGCATGGACTACATCACCGCCGACCTGGCATTCCGGTAATCCGTGCCTTTGCAACGCGGGCAGGGCGGCACGACGCCGGCCTCATGCAGATGGATGATTTCGCCGCAGTTGAGGCACTCGTAGCTTCCCGCGTCGGCCATCTGGCCGGTCTGGGCGGTCACGCGCCGGCGCTCCACCCATTCCCCCTTGAGCAGCATCCACTCCAGCGTGGTCGGGTCCGCGCTGGAGAGGGCGCGCATCAGCATGGCCTGTTCGGCCGCCGTCAGATCGGTCTCCATCCAGGTGCGAAGCCCTGCCTCGGCCTGGATCATCGTCAGCGCCACATCGTCGACATCGCGCCGCAAGGCATCGACGATCTCGTCCGCCTCCTCGCGCGTGAGTTCATCGAGGGTCAGCGCCATCTCCCGGGCCTTGGACAGCGCCTCCTCCATGGCCCCCGTTGCACCTTCCTCCGCCTCCTGCAGGAAATGCTGGACACGCTCGATCATGTTCCGGTAACCGGCCCTGAGCCTCGTTTCGAAATCCTGTGCCATTGCTTATCCACCATTAGGAGCACTCATAAAAGTAAAGCACAGGATATGGAGCGAAGCCACGCAGCCCTGGCATCCATTTGGTATGCTTTGCGGCCTTGATTTCCCATTGCGCCCAGCCATGCACGAGCAGTACAGCCCCAGAGACATCGAACAGGACGCCCAGCAGCGCTGGGAGGCCGCCGGCATCTTCAACGTCAAGGAAGACCCGGCGAAGGACAAGTTCTACTGCCTGTCGATGTTCCCCTACCCCAGCGGCAAGCTGCACATGGGGCATGTGCGCAACTACACCATCGGCGACGTGATCGCGCGCTTCCAGCGCATGCACGGCAGGAACGTGCTGCAGCCGATGGGCTGGGACGCCTTCGGCCTGCCGGCGGAGAACGCGGCGCTGGCCAACAACGTCGCCCCGGCGGCGTGGACCCTCTCCAACATCGACTACATGCGCGGCCAGCTCAAGGCGCTCGGCTTCGGCTACGACTGGTCGCGCGAGCTCACCACCTGCCTGCCGGACTACTACCGCTGGGAGCAGTGGCTGTTCACCCGCCTGATGAAGAAGGGACTCGCCTACAAGAAGACCGCGGTGGTGAACTGGGACCCGGTCGACCAGACCGTGCTCGCCAACGAGCAGGTGATCGACGGGCGCGGCTGGCGCTCCGGCGCGCTGGTCGAACGGCGCGAGATCCCGCAGTGGTTCATCCGCATTACCGACTATGCCGAGCAACTGCTGAACGACCTCGACACCCTCGACGGCTGGCCGGATCAGGTGCGCGCCATGCAGGCCAACTGGATCGGCCGCTCGGTCGGGGTGGAGTTGCACTTTTCTATTGCGGGGGACATCGAGGGCTCCGCATCGAGCGCCTCTTCCGGCAAGGATGCCGGAAGGGTGCGAGACCAGGATGAGCCGCTGACCGTCTACACCACCCGCCCGGATACCCTGATGGGCGTGTCTTATGTGGCCGTCGCCGCCGAGCACCCGCTGGCGAAGCAGGCCGCCGAGCACAATCCCGAGCTGGCTGCCTTCATCGAGGAATGCCGCCACACCAAGGTCGCCGAGGCCGACATGGCGACCCTCGAGAAGAAGGGCCTGCCACTGGGCATCGATGCCATTCATCCCATCACCGGCCAGAAGGTGCCGGTATGGACCGCCAACTTCGTGCTGATGGAATACGGCACCGGCGCGGTCATGGCGGTGCCGGCGCACGACCAGCGCGACTGGGAATTCGCCCAGAAGTATGGCCTGCCGGTGAAGCAGGTCATTGCTCCCATCACCGGCGAGAGCTTCGATTTCAGCCAGGCCGCGCTGGCCGACAAGGGCGTGCTGGTCAACTCCGAGCCCTTCAACGGCCTGAGCTCACAGGATGCCTTCGAGGCCATCGCCGCCCATCTGGAAGAACACGGCAAGGGCCACAAGAAGGTCAACTACCGCCTGCGCGACTGGGGCGTGTCCCGCCAGCGCTACTGGGGCTGCCCGATCCCGGTCATCAACTGCCCGAGCTGCGGCGCGGTGCCGGTACCCGAGGACCAGCTGCCGGTGGTGCTGCCGACCGAAGTCGAGATGGACGGCCCGCAGTCGCCGATCAAGTCGATGCGCGAGTTCATCGACACCACCTGCCCGACCTGCGGCGGCAAGGCCGAGCGCGAGACCGACACCTTCGACACCTTCTTCGAGTCGAGCTGGTACTACGCCCGCTACACCTCGCCCAACAACGACCAGGCCATGCTGGACGAGCGCGCCAGGTACTGGCTGCCGGTCGACCAGTACATCGGCGGCGTGGAGCACGCCGTGCTGCACCTGCTGTATGCGCGCTTCTTCCACAAGCTGCTGCGCGACGAGGGTCTGGTGGAAGGCAATGAACCCTTCGCCCGCCTGCTCACCCAGGGCATGGTGGTGGCGGACACCTACTACCGCGAGGACGCCATCGGCAAGAAGACCTGGTACAACCCGGCCGAGGTCGAGGTGGAGCGCGACGACAAGGGCCGCATCATCGGCGCGAAGCTGATCGCGGACGGCCAGCCGGTCGTGGTCGGCGGCACCGAGAAGATGTCCAAGTCCAAGAACAACGGCGTCGATCCGCAGGCCATGATCGACCGCTACGGCGCGGACACCGTGCGCCTGTTCATGATGTTCGCCGCCCCGCCGGAGCAGATGCTGGAATGGTCGGACGCGGGCGTGGAAGGCGCCAACCGCTTCCTGCGCCGCCTGTGGCGCATGGTGAACGAGCATATCGCCCAAGGCGCCCCCGCCGCCCTCGACAAGGACGCGCTCAACGACGCGCAGAAGGCCGCGCGCCGCAAGCTGCACGAGACCATCCAGAAGATCACCGACGACATCGGTCGCCGCCAGACCTTCAATACCGCCATCGCCGCAGTGATGGAGCTGCTCAACGAGATCGGCAAGCTGGACGACAGCGATGCAAGTCGCGCCGTGCGTCAGGAAGCGCTGGAAGCGACCGTCCTGATGCTCTCGCCCATCGTGCCGCACATCGCCGAGACCCTGTGGAACGCCCTCGGCCATGAAGGCATGGCGGCCACTGCAAGCTGGCCAGTCGTCGATGAATCCGCCCTGGTGCGCGAGGCCATCACCCTCGCGGTACAGGTCAACGGCAAGCTGCGCGGCCAGATCGAGGTCCCGGTCGAGGCCTCGCGCGACGCCATCGAGCAAGCCGCACTGGCAGACGCCAACGTCCAGCACTTCCTGGAGGGCAAGTCGGTGAAAAAGGTCATTGTCGTCCCGGGCCGCCTGATTAACTTGGTGGCGGGCTGAGGCCCGCGCGACGAGTGACATGTTTTCTCCCCTCCCCCTTGACGGGGGAGGGGTGGGAGAGAGGGTGAATGAACGCCAAAACAACTGGCCACGCCAGCACCGCCCGCCGCGCCTTTTTATTGGGCGTCACGGCCAGCAGCCTCACCGCCTGCGGCTTCCAGCCGCGCGGTGCGGTCGAACTGCCGCCCTCCCTGCAACGCCTGCACATTGGCGGGCCGCGGGCGGAACGAGGATTGGTTGTTTCCATCACCCGGCTGCTCAAGCAAAACGGCGGGCAGGTCGTCACCGACCGCGAGACGGCGAGCATGCGCCTTATCGTGGCTGAATACCGGGCCGCGAGGCGCGAGGTCATCATCGACCCGCGTGCCCGCTTGCGCGAGGTCGAACTGACCCTTCGCGTCACGGTCACGGCTGAAGACACCCAAGGCCATGTGCTGCTGGCCAGCGAAAGCTTTGATGCCGCTCGGATGATGCACTACGACCCCAACAACCTGCTCGGCCATAGCGAGGAAGAGAGCCGCCTGCGCGGCGAAATGCAGGAGGCGGTCGCCCAATCCATCCTCGCCCGTCTGCGGCAGAAGGCGATTCAAGCCAGACCATGAAACTGCGCGCCGACCAGTTCGGCCGCGCCCTGGAGCGCGGCCTGCCCTCCGCCATCCTGATCACCGGCGACGAGCCGCAACAGAAGCTGGAAGCACTCGATCAAGCGCTCGCTCTGGGCCGCAAGGAAGGTATGGACGAGCGCCTGCGTTACGAAATCGACACCGGCTTCGACTGGTCGAGCCTGATAGGCGAATGGGCCGCACCCTCGTTGTTCGCCCCGCGCCGCATCTTCGACCTGCGCCTGAATGCCATGCGCCTGCCCAAGGAAGCGACCGCCTGGCTGGCCTCGGCCGCCGCCGAACCGCCCGGAACCAACCTGCTGGTCATCAGCACTGCCAGACTGGAAGCCGCGCAGAAGAAATCCGCATGGGTGCAGGCCTTCGAAAAGCATGGTCTGTGGCTGGAGGTCTGGCCGCTCAAGGAAGGCGAACTGCTCAACTGGATGGAGCGCCGCCTGCGCACCCAAGGGCTGGAGGCCGAGCGCGAGGCCCTGCGCCTGCTGGGCGAACAGGTGGAAGGCAACCTGCTCGCCGCCGCGCAAGAGATCGACAAGCTTGCCCTGCTCTTTCCCAAGGGCAAGCGCCTGGGCCAGGACGACATCCTCGGCACGGTCGCCGACTCCAGCCGTCACACCGTGTTCGAACTTGGCGAAGCCGTCCTGCGCGGCGACGCCCAGCGCGCCCTGCGCGTGCTGCACGGATTGCAGGGTGAAGGCGAAGAACCCGTGCTTCTGAGCTGGGCCATCACCCGCGAGATCCGCCTGCTGGCCGACCTCGCCGCCCGCCTGGAACAGGGCGAAACCCTCGGCCACGCCCAGTCCGCGCTCAAGATCCGCGAACCGCAGATCCGCCAGTACGCCGCCCGCGCCAAGCTCGGCTCACGCCGCTGGCAGACCCTGCTGATGGAAGCCGCCCAGCTCGACCGCACCATCAAGGGCGTGGCCCCTGGGCGCGCCTGGCCCGCGCTGACCTCACTCACGCTCAAGGCGTGCCGGGGCTGACAACCCGCCCTCCGGGCAGCGTCCGGATCGGCCCCCAACGCCCGTCCACCTCTTTCTCCACGATCCGGGTTACGCTTGCGCGACCTTGCGCGACCCTGCGCGCCCATGCACGACTGCCGTATGGATGCACGAATGGCGGCAAGCCGGCTCGTCCAGCAAGCTCCGTGATCGACGCCGGGGCCAAGACCAAGGCCGTTTCAAGGGCTCCTGCAACCGCCCCTCGATTAAACCCGTGGCGACGGGGCTTGACAACATTTAACTAAATAACTAGTTTTGTAGCCGTGAAAACCGATTACATCGACC
>JBFLVP010000009.1:0-249008 GCA_040758395.1 Pseudomonadota bacterium | reverse complement strand
AAATCCCGGAAGGAATTTCAAAAAGAAAAGTTTGCGTATCGACGTTCACCACGTACACCACATACACCAACCAGCCGGAAAGCCGCATTCTGGCGCGGTTTTCGGCGGTGTACATTGCGGTGAACATAGTTTTCCGGGTGAACATTGCCCCGTCGCCGGTGTTCACCGCACGTAAAAAAGCCGCGCTCGTTGGCGCGGCTGGTGCTGGCGGCGGCGGGATCAGTTGAACCGGAAGGTCCAGGGAATGCCCATCTTTGTGCGGGTACCGACTTCCGCCGTGATGCCCATCTTCTCCAAAGCTGCCCCGTGGCGGCGTATCAGGTCGCCTAGCCCGCGCGCGCTTCGTGGCCAGCCCTCGCGGCTGCCGCCACGGTACCCCTCCAGAACTTTCAGCAGGTCGCCGAGCGTCGCCTCAACGACGCCTTCGTGGCGGTGTGCAGCGGCCCATTCGAGCAGCGCTCCAACAGCGGGGCTGGCCTCGATGGCCTCCGATGCTGCTTCGTCGCGGCGGGCCAGCAAGCGGGCCAGCTCGACTTCGGGATCACGCCCCATGACCCCGGCCACGGCCATCAGCAGCCGGGCGTACTCCACCATGCGCGGGCGGCGCTCCGGCGGTATCCGCACATCCGGCAGCCGTTCAAGCGCCCCGGCGAACGCATCCAGCAGCGCTCCCAGGATCGCGGGCCGGGCGACCTCGAAGGCTTGGCGTATCTCATCCGCCCCGCACCGGTCCGAGACGGTCGGGAGTTCGATCCGCACGGCTCTATCGACCGCATCTTGCCGCGTCAACACGGGCGCGATGGCATTCAGGACCACGGGCCGCTGGACATTCACCACATGCTCGGTGTTGTCGGAGTAGAGCTGGCGCTTTGCAAAAGCGCCACCCGTAACGATGCGGCATAGCCCATCCTGCATTTCGTCGGACAGGTAGGACACGTTTTCAAATGACTGTATCCAGTTCGAGCCTGCCCCCGCCACAAGGTCATCCAGCTTCGCCGGTGGGGAGCGCAGGCTGCCCACGACAGGATCGATCAAGTCACGCAGCATGGCTTGGGTGGTCGATTTACCCGACCCCTGTCCGCCGACGATCTCAAGGATCGGCGCGGCTACACCCGGCCTCATGGCCGCGAGCAGCCAAGCCGTGGCCAGTGCCCGGTCTTCCGTCTTGATGTTGGCCAGCGCCCATAATTGCTCCAAGCTCCCGCCGCGTTCGGGGTCAGGTAGCGCCCGCATGTGGGGTGTTGTTTCGAAACAACATTCTCCAGCCACGCCCACCTTCCACTCACCGGGGTATACGTAGGCCACCCGATGCCGTCCATCGGCTACGCCCAGGTCGAGCGCGAAGCCGTCCTTGATCCGCGCAGCGCGGAGCCACGTCCGGCGCTCTCCCGCTGTTTGGGCGCGGGCTTCGAGTAGCGCCTCGGCATCGGCTATCGTGCTCTTGCCGGGGGTTACGCCCGCCCCCGAGGCCGCAAGGGTCAGGCGGCGCTTGATGCGGTCGTCGGCCAGGCGCACGCACTGCCCCGTACCCAGCCGGGCCATGGGCACGCTGTCTTGGTTCAGGAAAGGCTGGATCGGTTCAGCACGATCATTCAGCACGGCCACAACGATGCGCTGCGCTGGCGACAGCTTTCTGTCTTGCTCGAGCACTGTCGCCGCATCGCCGGTCACGTTCAACCCATCCGTCACGGGCGCTGGCACTACTGGGCGCGGCGGGCGCGGGATGCGTTCCACCATATACTGCAAGGCGTCGTTTAACGAACCGGCCTCCCGCAGCGCACGGCGCTCAGCATCACCCCGCAGGGCCGTCATGTGGTGCGGCCCGGCGGTCCACATCTGGCTACTCACGGGCAGGTCTTGTGCGAACACCCGCCACAGGTGCTTGCCTTGGGTCTGCCCGACAAACTGCGCGATTGCGGCTGATGCGTACGGGATAGCCGCGTAGTCTTCGTCTACGGAGATCGCGCTGTGTTGTTCCAGTAGCAGTTCGGCTTGCCACAGCAACCCCGTCGTCAGTTGGGTATCGAAATAAGCGTGCCAGCGGCTGGGTTCGTAGGGTCGGCAGTCCAGGTCGCTGTATCCGTTCTGGTTGTACCCGTCCCTATCGTATCGGCCATACCGGGTGCGTTGCCCCGGCAGCGGCAGCAGGCGTGTAACCCGCCACTCTCCGCCCATGGCCACGCCCAGCGCTTCCGCAGCGTCCTCGGCAGCGCCTTCATCTACAGTATCGGGGACACGCCAGGCCCACATCGTCATGCGGGCGCCCGCCTCCGCATGGATGCGGAGGCTCGGCGGCAGACGCTCAAGGACCTGGCGTTGCGGGCGGCTAAAGACCTTGCCGCCGGTGGTATCGACCACGGTGATAACGCGGCAGGGGAGGTGCTGGTACAGCGCCGTCTTGGCGTTGTACGCGGCTTGCAGTAGGGATTCGAAGCCGGCCCCCATGCCAGTAACCCTCTGCCCGTGCGTGGCGGAAGTCACCAGCTTGTCCGGCTGGAAGCGCCCGATCCCCAGGTGCGCGGCGGCTAGCTCAAGCCCGGCGGTCATCTCCGCCGGTGTAAGGTTGATGTACATCACTTGGCCTCCTTGGGCAGTGCAGCGGCGCGGTGCGCGGCTAGGCGCTCCAAGGCGTCCCCCGGCCAAATGAGCCTGCCCGTGGGCAGCTTTATAGGAACAACTCCATGAAAACTGCCAGTTTCACAGAGCCGTGTGCGAATCGAAGCCGGGCGGCACTTGATGAGCGCGGCCAGCTCCTCGGTGGATAGTGTGTTGTGTTCGGACATGAAAGGACCTCCAGTGATACGGCAGGACGCCGATGGAGGTCATCATGCGCGGGGGTTAAACCCCCGCAAGCTCTTCTATTTACACGTAAGCGATTGATTTGTAAGCGGGGTTTCGCGCGGTCGCGGGGAATCCCTGTTGAAGTTTTCACTCCACCAGCCGGATAGGGCGTCGCGTACGACAGTCGCCGCCGTGAATGACTTATCCCCGCGACCCCGGTAGCCTTCTTCGAGGAGCCGTTGCGCGATCTCCTCTGCGGCATAGTCGCGCTTAGTGGCGTGGCCTTCGGCGCGGTCTCTGGCCTGAATCTCCAGCGCCAACTCTCGCGCGCGGGCGACCCATGCCTTCCCGCCGTCCTCGGCGGGCTTGCCTTCCGCTGTGGCGGTGGCGGCGCGCGCCCGTGTAACCGGCGCGGATGCCCCGTCCTCCAGGAACACATCCCCCGGCTCGATGACGAATCCGCCGGATATGTAACGGCCACAAAGGGCCTCGGCGGGTTCGCTCGCCTCGCCCGCCCATGCCCCCCCGCCCCGCAGTGTGCGGACGGCGGAAGCGGGAAGCCGAATAACCGCGTAAGGTTTGGCATCCTCCATGCCCCCGTGGACGGTCATCCGGTCGGGGTAGACTCGCGCATACGCGACAATCTCCCCGTCTTCGATGCCCTGCCACATGGTGGCTTCGTTTATCCCAAGTCGCCCGGCGGCTTCGGCCAAGGTCAGCCGCCCTTGGCCCGGTCTGGTATCATCGTTCCCATCCATCGGCGCATCCTCATCCTGCGTTGGTGGTAGAAGCCCGGCAGGTGTTGGTAGCACCTCCGGGCTTTGTCATCCATGCATCACACGCTCGCCAGGCGCTCCACAGTGTCGGGGTAGCGCTCCACCAGGCGAATCAGCAGCGCGGCCTGGGCGTTGGGCTTCGCGCGGCCCTGCTCCCAGTTCTCCAGCGTGCGGGGGTTGGTGCGCAGCATCCCGGCCAGCACGGGGCGGGACAGGTTCAGGCGCTCCCGCATGGCGCGGATTTCTCCCGCCGTCACCTCGGCAACGGGGGCGGCCTCCACCCCGACGGTGCGTAGGGTGCGCTTGCCTTGGCGGGCCTCCGCCAGCGCGTCGAAGCCTTCGGCAAGCTCGGCAAACAGGTTGCGCTTCATGTTCTAGCCTCCAGTTCTCGGTTCAGCATGGTTTTCAGAGCGGCCCGCTCATCCGAGGTCAGGTCGCTCATTTCGCCTTTGTCGTACAGGGTGAACAGCCAGAACTGGTTTCCGGCCTGCCACCAGTAGTAGATCACCCTCAACCCGCCCCGCTTGCCCTTTCCGCGCCTTGGGTCGGCATGGCGGACCTTGCGCAGTCCGCCCGTCCCTTCGATCACGTCGCCCTTGGTCGGGGCTTCCAGCAAGGCGGCGTGCAGGGCGCGCAACCCTTCATCGTCCAGGTATTCCCGGCAGTGTCGCTCGAAGGCGGGCAGTTCGATGGACAGGGCTTTCATGGTCTTAGTATACGCAAATTGCGTTAAGTTCAGAGCGTGCGATTACTTCACCCGGCGCAGCCCTTGGGTGGCCTCATCGGCGGCGGGCTGTTCAATGCCCGCCTGTTCGAGCATCCAGCCTTCAATCTTGGCGTGCCACATGCGCAGCAGGTCGAGGGGGCGGACGCGGTAGTGCTTCTCGGCTGTGGCGCTTGGTTTGTGGCCCTGAATCTGCGCCACGATCCCGGCGGGCACTTCCACCCATTCGGACAGGGTGCCGAAGCTCCGGCGCAAGCCGTGCAGGGTCAGGTGGGGCAGGCCAGCGCGGGCCACGGCGGCGCGGTGCGGGTCGCCGGGTTCGGCGATGTAGCCCCGCACGGATTGGCGGCTGCCGAACACATAGGCGTTGATGCGGGGCAGTCGTGCCAGCAGCACGGCAACGTACGGCGTCAGCGGGATTGTGCGCACGCCCTCCAGGCCGCCTTTGGAGTTGTCCTTGTCCCGGATCGTCAGGCGTTGCCACTGAAAATCCACGTCGGACCACTCCACCGCAATCAATTCGCCGGGGCGCGCGCCCGTCAGCAGCAGGGCTTGCAGGTACGCGGCGATGACCGGGTTGTTGATCTTCCGCACCTCATCAAACCATAGCTTGAGCTGTTCGCGTTCCAGGGCGTCAGCCTTGGCCTTCACGCGAGGCTTGGCACGGGTCACGTTGGGTGCTCTATAGGCTTCCGCGTGCATGGCGCTCTTGAAGTCCGGCAGGGTGGCGGCCCAGCGGATGAAGCCACGTAGCAGCCGGTAATTGCGGGCGGTGGTGGTCGGGCGCGTGGCGCTCTCCGCACGTAGCCACGCTTCGATGCGCTCGGGCGTCAGGCCGGCGAGGCGTACATCGTGCAAGGCGTACAAGCCCCCGGCCTTGGTTTCCCTCCCCTTGTCGCCAATCTTCACGCCGGGCGCTTGCATGGCCCGCTGGTGGTCTTTGAGGCTATGCGCCCCCCAGCCGCTTTTGCGAGCTTCGATGTAGTCGGGCCATAGGTCGCCCACCGTGACGGCCTTGCGGGCGTTCTCCGCCTGTTTGGCGGCGTGGGCTTCGGCCTTGGCGCGCATGGCTTCGCGCGGGTCAGTGCCTTGGTCAACCAGAACCTTGAGCCTGCGGGCTTCGGCGCGGGCTTGGTCGATGCCCCAAGCCTCGGGGCTGCCGATGGTGATGCGGGCAGCCTTGCCGTGGATTTTGAACTGGAAGACGTAGGACTTGGCCCCGCCACTGCGGACGCGCAGCCCAAGGCCGGGCGCGGCGGTGTCCCATAACATCGCCTCGGCTTTGCCGGGCGGGCAGGCGAAGTCACGCACGCGGGCGGCGGTGAAGTTCACGCGGTTGTCGGTCGCCATCGGCGGGTTCCTCCATGCAGGTGGGGGCGGGCCGCGCTACCCAGCGTCCGGGGCTGTTTGCACGTTGCCCGGCGTGATCCCTCGGATGTGCTGGGTAGCGCTGGGGTAGCGCATGGAGGAAATATAGCCTAATGCTTATGAATGCTCAAATTGATCTAAGTCGTTGTTTTTATTTGTGTTACGTGACACTTGCTAACGTAGCCTGATGCCTAAAAATGCCCATTTTTGAGGACTTAAAATCCCTCGGCCGCAAGGCTATGCGGGTTCGACCCCCGCTCCGGGCACCAAACAAATCAGCGGTTTACCTTGGTCGTTGTTGATGACTGAACCAAGAAGTTGCTGCCTCGAGCCAAAGAAGAAAGACAAAAAAACCGCCTGTTGCCAGGCGGTTTTTGCGTTGATCGAGCTGATGTGTCGTCAGCTGTTGCGTGAGCGACGCATGCCCAGGCCAATCAGGGCGAGCGCTACCAGCAACGGCAGTGTCGGATCGAAGGGACGTTGGCTGTTCGCGGCGCTACAGCCGCCGCCACCATCTGTGTCACTGTCGGTGTTGGAATCAACAGAGTCCGAAATGGGCGGGGTGGATGTGGTGAAGTTCGCGTCACTGTACCAGACACGGGCAAACTCGGCGGTATGACCGCTGACCGGAGCCTCCTGCGCCCACACGGCATACAAGGTGTCTCCTGCCGGACTCATGGCCAAGCTAGCCTCTTCGGCTGCCACACCACTCCCTGTGGTCAGGCGCGCGAACTCGTTGTTCCAGGTGCTGGAGGCCATCAAGGCGCTCTCTTCACTGTCAACCTGATACTGATCACCGAAGTTCACAGCACGACCGTACCAGATGTCGAGTGGCTCCGGCTCACCACCCAGGGAAACGGTAGTGTTGTCACCCGCCTCGAACACCACGAAGAAGCGCGAGGGATTGAACACGTCCGAATCCGGATCAGTGCCGTCACCTTCAATGGTGGGCATGGTCGGGGGATCAGGCGAGTAGCGCGGATCAAGGATGGTGTACTTGTTGGTCGGAGTTTCCTCCTCCCTGGACTTGAGCTGAGACACGTTACGCGCCTGCTCTTCGGCACCCGCGGCATAATCAGTGCATACGATGCTCTGCTCGGCAGAGGTTGCACCGTCACGCATGGTTTCGCAGGTGTTGGTACCTACGCCACCCCAGGTTGCAGGTGTTGTGGTCCAAGTCTTGCCGCCGTCGAAGGAGCGACGGATGTACAGCTCATAGCGGTCGTGACCAGTTGCATTGAGCTTCCAGTTCGGCGACCAAGCGTACATGACGACAACCATGTCACCCCAGATGTATCCACGGTGACCTTTGGCCAGATCCAGCGGGTTGTACCAGGACTGATCGTCGAGGTTGCTACCCAGGGCCGTGCTCAGGTCGTTGGTGCCGCACTGAGGAGAGCCCGGGCACTGGATCCAGGTGGTCATCTTGTCCAAGACAGTGTTGTCTTCCGGATCGGTGCTGGCAATGCCACTGCTGTCGATCGTCGGACATGTGCCATCACTGTCACCGCTTACCTCACAGGTCTGCGGGGTCACGCTGGACAGGTTAATGGCCGGATCCATGCAGACACCCTTCGGGTAGTAGGGGTTGCTGCCATCCGCATAGAGCTTGCTGTCACAGACCAGGTTGGAGAAGTCATATGGGTTGTCGGACGTACCTGAATCAACGATACGACGCGCCATGATGTCCGCGGGTCCACCCTGGTTGATCAATCCCTGCTTGAACAACAGGAAGGCCATGAGTTTGCTGTTACCCTCGCCGACATTCTGGGGCGCTTGCACAAGCAGGCTTCCACGACGAGCAATTTCTGTACGGTAGATATCGAAGTTGCCGCTGCTGAAGTTCCAAAGATTGGCGGTACTCATTGCAGGCAACGTGTCGCCAGTGCGCCAATCAACCTCAGGCTGGTTGATCATGTTGCCTTGGGAAACAAGGTTGGCCACCAGGCTGGTTGGGTTGCTCGCGTCAGCTGAGGTCTGGGGCCTACCCATGTCGAACGAGTGGTACCAGATGTTCTTGCCTTCGTCGAACTTCACGCACTCGTCGTCTTGAGATGCGTCGGGGTCACAATCAACAATGGTGGCTGGGTCACTCGTGTTGACAGCAAAGTTACCAAGGCCTTTGTCTTCTTCGTTGATCACGACGACCCACGCACCGATGGTGTTGCCGGTGGCATCAAGTTTCGGACGAAGCGAAACACGCGGGCGAACCGCTGCGGTGTTGCCTAGACCGGGCAGGCCGTCAGCGCTCACACAAACTTCAGTTGTGTTGTTGTTCTTGTTGCCCTTGGTCAGAGTGATGGTGGTTTCACACTGATTCTTCAGGCCAAACAGCGTGGCATCAGCCGTGCAATAAGGGCTGGGATTGGCGCCTGAGCAGGTGTCGTTGTTGGTGAGACGCATCGGCACCGCGAAGGGCACATAGGATTGCGGTTTTTCAGTGTTTGCAGCCCAGTAGGTCAGCAAATCCTCAGCCGTGCCGTCGTTGTTGACGGTCTCGAAATGCTCATAAGGCAGGAAGGAGTACCAGATATCGGTCTTGCTTCCTGCCGTTGCACCACTCCAGCCTTCACCCGGACCATCACCCGAGCCAGGGCGCAAACCATCCGGGTCTTCCTGCCAGACAATGACTGTGCCCGCATCCTTGACCATATCGATTTCGACACGGTTTACGTCACGTGCACCTGAGGTCAGACGCTCAGGCTTGAACCAGACAACATGATTCTGTTCTGCAACGCCATCAGTGCGCGGATCGTCACCTTCGACCATGACGCCGCGAGCGCTCCACAAGCAGTTGTAGGGCACCTCTCCAACCTGGGGAAGACCGTCTGCGGAATAATCATGCGAACCTTGGCTGCCATTAACGCCAAAGGCGTCAGTCAAGTACAGGTCCTTGGCAATATCGATCCCAAGATAGGTAGCCAATGCATCACGGGCAGCAGAGTCGGACTGCTCCAGGGCATAAGCAGGGTTGCCGGTGCTGCAGTAACGACTGGGCCAGGCGACCACAACTTTGTTACCTGCAACTCCCATGGCGACATTGACCGCATCACCTGGGAAGGCCGTGATATCGGTTGTGCCGTCCGCAGGATCCTTTAGCGTCGTGGCAACATCTAAAGAACTTTTCGTTGCGGACTCTGAAAGGTTGTATTGCTTCCAGGTGTTGCCGTCATCCAGGCTGAGGGCCGCGTATACGTCACGACGACCATGCCCAACATAACCGCCACTGCCATCGGGTACATAAGCAGGTCCATACAGGAAGGCGCTGAACACCGGCTTGGCGACATCACGCGTCTTCACCAAGTTGCCATCGGCGTCCTTGTACTCGACGATCGTTGTTTCACCTGAAGCGGTCTGCGCAGGGACGTAATAGCGCAGATACTTGACGAAGGTGTGTTCAGCGACTGCCGGTTCAGTCCAGGTGGTATCGAGCTCGATGGTGTTCGACAAGATCTTGCTGATCTGATCGCCCACCATCGCATAGGCTGAAGCGGCCACAATTCCGCTCGCAGCCAGTGTCATTCCAATCCGTGATTTCAGTCTTCCAGACATGTCGTGGCCTCATCATGTTGATGATTGAGAAGTGAGGATGCTTGATAAGCACGCCTGTGTGCTCCTTTCCCAGCTGTTGTTGCCCTCCAAGCTCACGGCATGTCGAGGGACTCTTCAGGAACACACTTCGTGTGTAGGGGATATTAAGTAGTTACTCCGCTTCTATGTGTTGATAAAAATCAACCCACAGGGGGAGGGGAGCGAATTCAACCTTCAAGGGCAACGCCCATTCGTTGTCCGTTCAGGCTCGAAGGCTTTTTCAGCGGGGGGGCAGGCTCAGGGCGTCATGACCTTGGAGTCTGGCCTGAAGGTAGCTGATCGATCAGCGCGGCGATGGCTTGATCCAGGGCTTCCGATGGGCTGTGCGTGGGGTTGAGGGTGGACCACTCGGGATGGCTGCGCGCCTTGCCGAGCAGGGGTGGCAGGCTTCCGCTGCGCCAGCGCTTGATGTCGGGATTGTCCAGCTCGATCGGATGGATGGCGGCGTGGCCGCGATGCTCCAGGGCGTTCAGCAGCCATTGCTGGCGGAGTGCGAGCAAACGCAGGATGGCGTCGTCGACGGTCAGGCTGCGGAAGCCGCGCAGCTTCGCGAGCGCATCATGCCCATAGCGCCCGATGACCTGCCACAGCCCGCCGACCACAGCCCCCGCCAGGGCGGCGGCACCCAGGGTGAGGCCGCCGGCGACGAGGTCGATGCCGACCCCGGTGATCGCTCCGGCCACCATGCCCTTGCTCAGGCGGATACCCATCCCGCGCAGGGCCTCGATGCTGAACAGGTCGTCCTCCCAGCGTCCGTCCATCAGCGGCAGGCCGGACGGGGCCACGTCGTCGGGACGAAAACGGTAGAGGCCCAGCAATTCCCTCACACAGGCCTGTTCACGCTGGCGTATCTGTTCGCGCAGGGCCTCGACTTCGTGCTTGAGCGTGGCTTCGGCGCCCTGTGGAACGATGCGGCGGCACGCCGCCACATCGATCAGGAGGGTGGCGATCAGCCGTGATGCCGCTTGATGACGTGTTACGGCTTCCTCACGGCGAGCCTCGATCAGGTGCTGCAGGGAGGGGCGGAAGCGATCGAGCAGGGTAGCCAGTTTTTCGAGCAGCTGCTGCTCACCATCCAGGGCGGGGGCGACGGTGTCGAAGCTGATCACGGCATGCAGTCCCAGGCGTGCAAGGGCATCGCGCCACTCGTGTTCGTGCGTCGAGGGCGCGTTGACGAAGTTGAGGACCGGAAGCAGCGGGCGGGCGCAGGCGGCGAGGATGGCCAGTTCGTCACGGTATTTGGCCAGTACGGGATCGCGCACGTCGATGACGACCAGCCCGGCGTCGGAGGCGAGCAGCTGGCGCAGCACCTTCGCTTCCTGTTCGAAACGGGTGAGCGCCTCGGGACTGGCCAGAAATCGAGCGATGCGGTCCGGTCCATCGAGGCGCTCGCCGGGCACGACCAGGCTGTCGATATGTTCGAGCAGGCCGATGGCGTCCTCCATGCCCGGGGTGTCGAACAGTTCGACCACGGCCTCACCGTCGGCCAGCAGACGCACGCCCTCGACATGCCGCGTCGTGCTCGGACGTGGCGAGACTGTGCCGAAGCCGGTGTCTCGCCCAAGGGTGCGCAGCAGCGAGGTCTTCCCGGTGTTGGTGTGGCCGACCACGGCCAGGCGCAGCAACTCAGTCATGGGGCATCCCCAGCCAGCGCAGGGCCATGGATGCATCGTCCATCATACGCTCGGTCGGCATGCCCAATTCGATGAGCGCATCGCGCCAGGCCTGCAGGCGATCGGGATCGCTTCGCTCGGCGGCCATCAGCCAGATCGCCATGGTTTCGGCATGCATGGCCAGATCCGCGACGTACGCCAAAGTTCCGCGATCCGGCGTGAGGCGCGCGTCGAGGGCAAGCAACAGACGTGCGGGCGGGCGCTCCGAGACCGCCTGAAGCAGCTGTCGCCGGTCTTCCCGGCTTTCGATCACCGGCCAGGTGCTGACCGAGGGGGGCAGGGCGGGTAGCCGGCGAAGGTCAGGCTCCAGTTCCATGCCCGTCAGCAGGTGGGCCTGGCCGTGCAGGGGCGGGTGTGGCTGGATATGCGGGGCGTGCCAGGTCGAGGGGGCTTGATCGACCACGCCCAGGCGGCGGCTGTCCGGTATCAGGCGGGTGCGTTGGAGGGCATGGCCGGGCAGGCTCAGGTCCAGCCGGAGGCCGCGATGGCGGTAAGACCAGAGGCCGTGGCTGACGAGCCAGGCCAGCAGGCGTGGCGCCAGGCCGTACACGATCAGACAGCCCGCCAGCCAGGACGACCAGGCCAGCCGCGCGGATTCCGTTTGCGCAAGCCCGTTACCGCTGGTGCGGATCATGTCTGCATCCGGTGTGGCGAAACCGAGCAGGCCCGGCAGCCAGCCCAGTGCGCCGATGAGCGTGATGAAGGCTTCGGTGGGAAGGATGGTGGTTTCCCAAACGAAGATGTGGCGCTGGATCGCCAGCATCAGCAGCACCCCCGCAAGCGCGCTGGCCAGGGCGAGGGTCCAGAGCAGATGGGTGACACTGGCGGTCAGCCAGCGGAGCAGGCCGTGATGGACGAGGAGGCTGGACAGGCCCGCGCCGATGCGGGCATGGCGGCTGGCCTTGCCGGCGAGACGCTCGTTCAGCCACCACCAGAAACGGCCGAGCAGGGTGTCGGCGCCGTCGTGAGCGAACAGGCTGGCCAGCCAGAGCATGAGGGTGAGCAGCGGCATGCCCAGCAGGGCGCCCAGGACCCAGATGACGTTGAGGCTGATGCCGCTCTCGAGCCGTTGGCCGGCGCCCATCACGCCTAGCGCGGCGGCAAAGCCGCTGAACAGGGCGAAAAGCGCGAGCAGGAACAGCAGGTTCCGGGCCTGGGCGCGCCAGGCCAGCAGCGCGTCGCGCCAGCCTTCGCGCTCGCCCAGCCGTTCGGCACGCAGCAGGATACGTTGTTCCGCGTCGGGCGGTCCGGCCAGCAGCTCGGCCAGAAGCGCCTGATCGTCCAGCGGCCCGTGCGCCTCTTCGTGCTGACGAATGACCTCGGCCAGCCAGCGCGATTGGAACGGGGTCAGAGCAGGCCGCTTCACTGGGGGTTCAGCGCATTACAGGAAGTAGAGCAGCACCAGCGTGCCGAAGATGATCCGGTACCAGGCAAAGCCGACGAAGCTGTGGCTGGACACGTAGCGCAGCAGGAAACGCACGGCGGCGAGGCCGGCAATGAAGGCCATGGTGAAACCGACCGCGATCATGCCCATGTCCTCACCGTTCAGGTTACCGGCGTTCTTGTACAGATCGTAGGTCACGGCGGCGAACATGGTGGGAATGGCGAGGAAGAAGGAGAACTCGGTGGCTGCCGTGCGCGACAGGCCGAACACCAGGCCGCCCATGATCGTGGCCCCCGAGCGCGAGGTTCCGGGGAACAGCGCCACGCTCTGCGCCAGGCCGACCTTGAGGGCATCGCTCCAGCGCATGTCGTCCACGCTGTGGATGCGCGGCGCGGGCTTGAAGCGTTCGACCAGCAGGATGACGAAGCCGCCGACGATCAGCGCCCCGGCCACGGTCAGCGGGCTGAACAGGTGTTCCTTGATCAGCTTGTGGAACAGCAGGCCGAAGACCATCGCCGGGATGAAGGCGATGATGAGGTTGACGGCGAAGCGCTGCGCCGCCGATTCGCTCGGCAGGCCCTTGACCACGGTGAAGATCTTTTCGCGGTAGTGCCAGCACACCGCCAGGATGGCGCCGAGCTGGATGGCGATGGTGAAGACCTTGCCGGCCTCGTCGTTATAGGCCAGCAGGTCCTGCGCGATGATGAGGTGGCCGGTGGAGGAGATGGGCAGGAACTCCGTCGCGCCCTCGAGCAGGCCGAGGATGGCGGCCTTGAACAGCATCCATAGATCCATGGTTCAGTCCGGTGTAGGAGCGAGCTTGCTCGCGATGAGGGGATCAATCAGGGTGGAAGGATCGCGACCAAGGTCGCTCCTACACCTCGACCAGCAACAGGTCGAGCATCCGCTCGTAGACCGTCGCCAGGCGATCAAGATCATTCACGGCCACGCACTCGTTGACCTTGTGAATGGTGGCATTCAGCGGGCCGAGTTCGATCACCTCCGCGCCGGTCGGGGCGATGAAGCGGGCGTCCGAGGTGCCGCCGGAGGTGGAGGCCACGGTTTCCACGCCCAGCACGTCGCGGATCGCCTCGTGCACCACCTCGACCAGCCGGCCGTCGGCACGGGTGAGGAAGGGCAGGCCGGAGAGGTTCCAGTCGATGCTGTAGCTGAGGCCATGGCGCTGGAGAATCTCGTCCACCCTGGCCTGCAGGCCTTCCGCCGTCCACTCGGTGTTGAAGCGGAAGTTGAACTGCACGAACAGCTCGCCGGGAATCACGTTGTTGGCCCCGGTGCCGGCGCGAATGTTGGCGATCTGGAAACTGGACGGCGGGAAGTGCTCGTTGCCCTCGTCCCACACGGTCGCGGCCAGTTCGGCCAGCGCGGGCGCGGCGCGATGGACGGGGTTGTCGGCCAGATGCGGATAGGCGACGTGGCCCTGCACGCCCTGCACGGTCAGGTTGCCGGTGAGCGAGCCGCGGCGGCCGATCTTGAACTCGTCACCCAGCACCGCGCGGCTGGAGGGCTCGCCGACGATGGCGTAGTCGATCTTCTCGCCGCGCTTCTCCAAGGCCTCGATCACCTTCACCGTGCCGTCCACCGCCACGCCTTCCTCGTCCGAGGTGAGAAGGAATGCAATCGACCCGCCGTGGTCTGGATGGCGCTGCACGAACCGTTCCGCGGCGATCACCAGCGCGGCCACGCCGCCCTTCATGTCCGCCGCGCCGCGTCCGTAGAGATGGCCGTCGCGCACGGTCGGTTCGAACGGCAAGGAGGCCCAGGTGGTTTCAGGGCCAGGCGGCACCACGTCGGTATGGCCGGCCAGACAGACCACCGGGCCATGTGTGCCGCGTCGCGCCCACAGGTTGGTGACTTCGCCGAAGTTCATCCATTCGATGTGGAAACCGAGCATTCCCAGTCGCGCGGCGAGCATGGATTGGCAACCGGCGTCGTCCGGGGTGACGGAACGCCGGCTGATGAGGTCGGTGGCGAGTTTGAGAACGTCGGACATGCTTATTCCTTGCCCATGGCTGAGAGGGCGGCCTGATATTCAGCCTCGACAAAGCCCGCCAGCAGGCGGCCGTCCGGCAGTTCGACGACGGGGCGGCGGATCAGGTTGTGGTGGGCGGCAAGCAGGGCCAGGGCCTTGTCGCGGTCGAGACCGTGTTTGGCCTCCTCGGGCAGGGCGCGCCAGGTGGTGCCGGTCTTCTTCAGCAGCTTCTCCCAGCCGATCCTGCCTTCCCAGGCATGCAAATGCCCGGCGCTTACAGCCTCCTTCTTGAAGTCGTGGAAGCTGTAGTCGAACCCGTGGGCCTCGAGCCATGCGCGAGCCTTCTTGACGGTGCCGCAGTTGGGAATGCCGTAGACCTTCATATGCCGTGTTTGTCTCTCCGGTGAGTGCAGGAGGAACCTTAGCAGTTCGCTCGGGGGCTGCACAAACACGGGCGCGGCGAGGTCTATGCTCGAATGAGCAGCGGCGGGGGATTCTCATGAAGTTCGGGTTGCCACGCACCGTGATCGTGCTCGGGATGGTGTCGTTCCTGAACGATGCCGCCAGCGAGATGATCACGCCATTGTTGCCGTTGTTCCTCACGGCAGCGCTGGGCGCGGGGCCCGCGATTGTCGGTTTGGTGGAGGGGGTAGCCGAGGCGACGGCCAGCCTGCTCAAGCTGGTTTCGGGCAGGTTGATGGATCGTGGCTGGCGCGCCAAGCGGCTGGTGCTGTCGGGTTACGGCATGTCCAACGCCGCGCGTCCCCTGATCGGCCTGGCGCTAGGCTGGGGCTGGGTACTCGTGCTGCGATTTCTCGACAGGCTTGGCAAGGGTCTGCGTACCGCCCCGCGCGATGCGCTGATCGCGGGGGCGGTGGATGAGCGACGTCGTGGCTGGGCCTTCGGCGTGCAGCGCGCGCTCGATCACGCCGGCGCGGTGGTCGGGCCGTTGCTGGCCTTCGCCCTCCTGAGCCTGGGCACCGATCTGGCCGATGTGTTCCTGTGGTCACTGGTGCCCGGTGCGCTGGTCATTGTCCTGCTGGTCTACGGGCTTCCTGCATCCACCGAAGGACAGGCCCCGGCCGGTGGCTTGCCGCCCTTGCGCTGGTCGATGCTCGATCGTCAGCTGCGCGGCCTGGTGCTGGCCGCCGGCGGGCTGGCTCTGGTCGCAGTGCCTGAGGCCTTCCTGGTGCTGTGGGCGCATGATCGTGGGCTGGATATCCTGTGGGTGCCGCTTCTTTGGGCCGCGGCCAGCGGAGTGAAGATGCTTGTTGTCGCACCGATGGCGGGTCTGTCCGACCGTTACGGGCGCGTTCCCATGCTGCTGGCCGGCTGGGTATTCCGTCTCGTTGTGCTGGTGACACTGGCGCTGAACGGTGTGGAGGACTCGCTCGTCGTCACGATCGTTTTGTTCCTTGCGTATGCCGCCGCGCTGGCATCGACCGAAGGCGCCGAGCGTGCCCTGATCGGGGATCGTGCCGCGACCGAGGTGCGCGGTACGGCTTTCGGGGTGTATCACATGCTGTCGGGTCTGGCGGCGCTGCCGGGGGCGGTGCTGTTCGGACTGATCTGGGAAGCGGCGGGCAGCAGCGTAGCCTTCGGCGTGGCGGCGCTGATTTCCGCCGCGACCCTGCTGATCTTCATGCGCGCCTTGTGGCGCCAATGAAAAAGCCCCTCATGGGAGGGGCCTGGTCGTCATGGGTTCGCTGTGGGGTCACACGTCGCGCAGCAGCTCGTTGATGCCGACCTTGCCGAGGGTCTTGGCGTCGACCTTCTTGACGATCACCGCGCAGTACAGGCTGTACTTGCCGTCCTTGGAGGGCAGGTTGCCGGACACGACCACGGAGCCGGCCGGGACGCGGCCGTAGTGGACCTCGCCGGTTTCGCGGTCGTAGATCTTGGTGGACTGGCCGATGTAGACGCCCATGGAGATCACGGAGCCTTCCTCGACGATCACGCCCTCGACGACCTCGGAGCGGGCGCCGATGAAGCAGTTGTCCTCGATGATGGTCGGGGAAGCCTGCAGCGGCTCCAGCACGCCACCGATGCCGACGCCGCCGGAGAGATGCACGTTCTTGCCGATCTGGGCGCAGGAACCGACGGTGGCCCAGGTGTCGACCATGGTGCCCTCGTCGACATAGGCGCCGATGTTGACGTAGGACGGCATCAGCACGCAGCTCTTGGCGATGAAGCTGCCACGGCGGGCCATCGCGTTCGGGGCGACGCGGATGCCGGCGGCGCGGAACTGCTCGTCGGTCCAGCCGGCGAACTTGGGCTCGACCTTGTCATAGAACTGGATGTCGCCACCGCCCATGACGCGGTTGTCGTTCAGGCGGAAGGACAGCAGCACGGCCTTCTTCAGCCACTCGTTGACCTGCCACTGGCCCACGCCCTGGCGCTCGGCCACGCGCAGCTCGCCGCTATCCAGCAGGCTCATGGCCTCGTTGACGGCATCGCGCACATCCGCAGGGGCGTTGGCGGGGGTGAATTCGGCGCGCTTCTCGAAGGCGTCCTCGATGAGCTGGCGAAGGTTGTTCATGGTGTTCTCCTACGATTTGAATGGGTGATGTAGGAGCGAGCTTGCTCGCGATTGGCGGGAATCATCGCGAGCAAGCTCTCTCCTACAGGTTTTTGCAGAATAGCTTGATGCGCTCGGCGGCCTCCGCGCACTCGTCCATCTCGGCCACCAGCGCCATGCGCACATAGCCCGCGCCGGGATTGACGCCCTTGACCTCGCGGGAGAGGTAACTGCCCGGCAGCACGGTGATGTTCTGTTCGGCAAACAGGCGGCGGGCGAATTCAGTATCCGAGATGGGCGTCTTGGCCCACAGGTAGAACGCGCCTTCGGGCATGCTTACGTCAAGCGCACCATCAAGTATTTCAATCACCTGCGTGAACTTTTGCAGGTAAAGCTCACGGTTCTTCTCGACGTGCGCCTCATCGTTCCAGGCCGCAATGCTGGCCGCCTGGGTGGGGGGGGGCAGGGTGCAGCCGTGGTAGGTGCGGTACAGGTGGTAGCCCTTGAGCACGGTCGCGTCGCCAGAGACGAAGCCGGAGCGCAGGCCCGGAAGGTTGGAGCGCTTGGAGAGGGAATGGAACACCACGCAGCGGGCGAAGTCGTCGCGCCCGATGTTGGTACAGACTTCCAGCAGGCCGACAGGCGGCGCGCCGTAGTACAGCTCCGAATAGCACTCGTCGGAGGCAATGATGAAATCGTGCTCATCGGCCAGCTCGATCAGGCGGCGGTAGTCCGCCTGCGGCAGCACCGCGCCGGTCGGGTTGCCGGGGGAACACACATAGATGAGCTGGCAGCGCTTCCAGACTTCGGCGGGAATGGCATCAAAATCCGGCAGGAACCCGTTGTCGGCCGGGGTGGGGTAGAACCATGGCTCCGCGCCCGCCAGCAGGGCCGCGCCTTCGTAGATCTGGTAGAACGGGTTCGGCATCAGCACCAGAGGCTTTTCGGCACGGTTCACGACACACTGGGCGAAGGAAAACAGCGCCTCGCGCGTGCCGGAGACCGGCAGGATTTGCGTGGCTGGATCGACCTTCGCCTTGAAGTGACGCAACAACCAGCCCGCCACCGCCTCGCGCAGGGCGTCCCCACCGCGCGTGAGCGGGTAGTTGGCGAGGCCATGCAGATGATGGATCAGCTCCTCGACCACAAAGGACGGCGGCTGATGCTTGGGCTCGCCGATGGACAGCGCGATGTGCGGCAGATGCGCCGGAGGTGTAGTCCCGGCCTTGAGCTTGGCCAGCTTCTCGAAGGGATAGGGCTGCAAAAGGCTCAGATCGGGGTTCATGCGCGGGCGAGGCTGTTGGACAATGGCCCGGGAGTATAACGCAAAGGCCCATTCCCATGACCCCGAAGGAAGTGCAGGACTCGCCTGATTCCGTCATTGCGAGCGAAGCGAAGCAATCCATGACCTTGGAGGAGCCATCAGCCTGTAATGGAGCGCCACGTCGCGTTGCTACTAAAAGCGCTGTCGGGAACAGCGCTGGACAGCGAAGCTGGCCCGAAGGGAGTCGGGCAGGATCACTCGGCATCCGCGATGACGAAGGCGCTAGACTTGAGCCAGTCGTCCTTGCCCTGCACCACGTCAGCATCCTTGTGGCCGACACCGCGCGTGCGCGGCGCTTCTATGAAGACGTGCTCGACCTCCAGCCGCTGGAGCGTCCCGGCCTCGGCTTCCCCGGTGCCTGGCTCGCTCTGGGCGAAGGGCAGCAACTGCATCTGATGGAATTGCCGGACCCCGATCCCAAGACTGGCCGCCCGGAACACGGCGGTCGAGACCGCCACTTCGCCCTCCGCGTGGCGAGCCTCGCCCCCTTCATTGAACGGCTGGAAAAGGCGGGCGTGATCCATACCCGAAGCCGCTCAGGACGGCCCTCCATCTTTTTCCGTGACCCGGATGGTCATGCGGTTGAGTTGATGGAGGGTTGATGTGTCAGTAAGAGTGAACGTCTGGTTTTACCTTGTACTGGTGAGCTTGGGCATGCCCATGTTCCATGGCTGTGCGGATGTCGCGTATCGTCATGGCGATGCACGCCCGCAGGACCGATCATTGGTGTTCGGCCGGATGCTGCTGGTACGTGACGGTGTCAGCAGCGCAATCAGCACGTTCAGTACTGCCGTGCGTATCGACAAGATCACATCCACTGACGAGCCCCCCATGGTGGTTCATCCCTTCACGGACGAGGGGCGCTTCTATTGGCTGCTGGAGCCGGGGCAGTATCGTCTGACCATGCCGTTGCATCTCACCGATGTGTTCGAATTCACCTTTTCCGTGCCGAAAATGCCCGGAACCTATTATTTCGGTGACCTTCTGTTCAAGGGGACAATGCATTTCCATACCCTCGGTGGGGCAAACATCAAGGATGTCACCGCCGTCTTCGAAGACCACTTCGATGCGGAAATGGCGGAACTGCTCACGCATGAGCCACAGCTTGCCGGGGATCATTTCGGCAAGTTGAATATTGTGGACATGAGCCAAGACATGGCGCGACAGAGGGCGTTGCGTCTGGTGCTGGCCAATGCGCCGCTGTGCTGTTCGCATCCCTCGGGATTCCAATTCGAGCTCCTGGCCTTCGATATGTCGAAGACTTATGAGATCGATGCAGAGCAGGGCGCCTATGATTTTGGCGGTGCGAAGAGTTACTTTGGCGCGTTCGCGCTGCCGCCCTACACGGCACCCTATGTGATTTTCTTGCGCAGCCAGGCGATGTCCAGCGGTGTGCCTGGGCAATATCGCGTATTTTCCCCGGCGGCGATGCTGCTTGATGAGCAATTCAACGTGATCGAGCGGATTGAGACGGGGCTGGCCCAGCCGGCTCCGGCTTCCCTCGTGCCTCCTCGCCCTGTTTCGATGTATGGACAGATCGAGATGAGTGAATTACGAGCACGGGCCCGCTACCTCGTGCTCTATACCACTCACGATCTGCTCGGATCGACGAGATCCGCGACGATGCCGGGAACCATGCTCATACCGGGTGGAGCGCTGCCTTTGGGGATGCCGATGTGGGTCGGCATGGACCCTTGGATCACAGGAAGGGTCACGATTTCATTGAACAGGAACTGATGCAGCTGTCACCTGACATGCAACCCGCGCATCTCGGGCTGCAAAACCCGAGATGCGCGTTCCGGCGCGGGGCGTAGGCAGGGCGTTGCCTCAGCGTTGTGCGGCATCATCCGCCCCATGCCCGGCCCTACATCGGCCTCAATCCTCCCACCACGGGCCATAGCCCGGACCCATCATGCCGGGCCCCATGGGGCCGTAGCCGCCCCAGCCCGGGCCCATCATTCCCGGTCCCATGGGACCGTAGCCATAGCCGGGGGCCATCATGCCCGGACCCATCGGGCCATAACCGTAGCCAGGCCCCATCATCCCCATGTGCCCCCATTGCCGGCGCTGGCTGCGCCACATCTTCTTCTGCTCATCAGTCAGCAGGTCATACATTCTGTTGCGCGCCTGCAGATGTTTCTCGACCATCTGCTTGCGCAGCGCGTTGATGCGGTCATAGGCCTCCTGTACGGCCTCGGGGTCGGGTTTGTCGGCCGCGTAAAAGTCATCCAACCTGGCATATTCGTCCATGAGCTTTTCCTGCAACCCCATGTTCTCTTTGAACATGCTGCGTTGGATATCGCGCATTTTCGCGCGTTGCTCATCGCTCAGTTCGACTGCGCCAGCGCCTTGGCGGTAGCCGGGCATCATGCCGGGCATCATGTGATAGCCGCCCATCATGGAGCCGTAGCCGCCGGGGGGCGGGTCTGCCAATAGGGGAGTGGTGGAGAGCGTGACGGATGCCATGCCCAGGGCGAGCAGGCCTTTGTGGATGTTCTTCATGGCTTCTACCTCCAGCTTGCGTGGTGTGAGAAGCGTGCCGGGCCCATCCCGACACGGGAAGTAAAGAACATAGCCCTGATTCAGGAAGCGTGCGTGGCAGGATTATGTTCAGCGTGTGTCATTCGGTCAGTTCGACCTTGACCCAGACCTGCCTGGATTGGCTCTGCGTGGTGATGGCGAGGCCTCGGCCGGATTGTTCGCTGCTGTCCACGCCGCCGAGCAGCACCCATTCCCCGAACGGGGCGATGATGCGCGTGCTGATTTCCTGCACGCTGAGAGTGCGGGGATGGCGCGGGTCGACATGGGCCTCGCTGGGCTCGATGTCGAGCACGACCTGCTGGCCCTGGATGCGCGGGACGACGCTCAGCCAGCGGCCGCTGCGTCGCGCGACGGTGGACGGCGCCACCGCAATCCCACCTGGATAGGGGATCAGGGCGGGTTCCAGGCTGACGGTTTCTTCGCCGACGTGAATCATCGCCGGCATACCTTCCATCACGCGAAGCTGCTGGGTCGCTTCGCGGCCGGTGCTATATCGGCCGCCGGCCTCGCCCTCGATCCGGATGCCGCCCGGTCCGACGTAGATGTGACGGGCGATCGTGGGGTCACCCCGCATATGCTGGGCGCTGCTGCGCACGCTGATGAGCAGGTTTCGGGGCGCATGGTCGAGATCTTCGAGCAGTCTGCGCACCTGGGCCTGTGTTGCGGTGGATCCGCGCAGGATCAGTTGATCGCCCTGACCACTGAGTGCGTCGTCGGGGCCGAGCACGGGGCGGAGCAGGGGGATGATCTCCTCCGCCGTGCGATGCTGGAGTTGGATGATTTCGATCGGCTCAGCCCAAGACAGGAGTGGGATCAGGCAAAGCAGAAGGATGAATCGGTACATGGCTGGCCTCCGCCGGTTGGCGTTGTCCGCGATGTGATGAGTGTGGCTTGTAAAGGATGGATTGGCGATGCAGGAGCGGACCTCGGGCCGCGATGCGATGCAAGCCCCGTGTGTCGCGGCCCGAGGTCCGCTCCTACGGATGAGATCAGAACGGCGCCGGGCTCGCCACCGTCATCCGTTCGTTCGTGCGCGGGTGGATGAATGCCAGCCGGGAGGCGTGCAGCAGCAGGCGTGGGGCGGCACGCTGGGTGGTCTCGGGCGCGTAAAGCGTGTCGCCGAGGATCGGGTGGCCGAGGTGCAGCATATGCACGCGCAGCTGATGCGAGCGGCCGGTGACGGGGTGGAGGGCGACGCGGGTATGGGCGCCTTCCTCGCCGATGACCTCCCAATGGGTGATCGAAGGACGGCCTTCCGGGGTGACGAGGTGGCGCGGGGCGCGGGCGCGGTCCGGGCCGAGCGGGGCATCGACGGTGCCGCTCGGCTTGTCCATGTGACCCTGTACAACCGCGATGTAGGTCTTTTCGGTATGCCGGTCCTGGAACTGGATGGACAGGGCCCGATGGCTGGCTGCATTGAGGGCGATCAGCATCAGGCCGGAGGTGTCCCAGTCCAGCCGGTGGACAATGCGCGCCTGCGGCAGTTCGGCCTGAATGCGGGTGATGAGGCTGTCGGCCTTGTCGGGGCCCACGCCGGGCTGGGTGAGCATGCGGGTGGGCTTGTCGACCACCAGCAGATCCTCGTCCTCATGGATCACCCCGTAGCCGGGGAAGGGGATGGCCGGATCGGTGGCGATCATGCGTCGACGGTTTCACTCAGGGCGGCCAGCAGGTGTCGCTCCAGGGTGTCGCGCTGGCCGGTATCGAGGGCGCGGGCATGCCCCTCGACGGGTGGGGTGCTGACGAAGAAGGTATCCACGGCACGCTCGCCGAGGGTGTTGATGACCGCGCCCTGCAGACGCACGCCGCACTGCGCCATGGCGTTGCCGACCCGTGCCAGCAGGCCGGGGCGGTCACCGGTCTCCAGCTGAACACGGGTGCATTCGCCACCGCAGGCCGCGTCCATGACGATGATGGTGGGGACGTCGAAGTGGCGCAGGTGCGAGGCCATGCGGCGGCTGCCCAGGCGCAGCGGGGCGTCCTCGGGCAGGGCCAGGCTCTCCTCGATCTGACGGATCAGGTCGAGCTGGGTCCATTCATCCTGCAGTGGCTGACCCTCGCCATCCAGGAACAGGATGTCCTCCACGGCCATGCCGTCGGTAGTGTTGTTGATGTGGGCGGCCTGAATGTCGAGCCCCAGGCGGTCGAGGGTGGCGGCGATGCGGGCGAAGATGTTGGCCTGGTCGCGGGTGTGGACGAACAGCTCGGTGGCCTGGCGCTCGCTGTCCTGACGCAGCATGACCAGCGCGTGGCCTTCGGCGCGCACGATGGCGGCCAGCTGCCAGGCGAGACTGGCCGGGTCGTGACGGGCCAGGTGACGGTTGGGCAGCGTGTTCCACAGCCGTTCGGCGGCGGCCAGGTCGGTCTCTCCCTGCTCGGCGAGCAGCGCGAAGGTCTGGTCATGCAGGGCGGCAAGGTCGATGGCCGCCTGCCGGGCTTCAAGCACCGCGCGGGTCTTGCGGTACAAGGCGCGCAGCAGGGAGGCCCGCCACTCGGTCCACAGGGTCGGATTGGTCGCGCGGATGTCGGCCACGGTGAGCATGAACAGCGCGTCCAGGCGACGGCGGGTTCCGACGAGCGCGGCGAAGGCGCGGATGACGTCCGGGTCTTCGATATCCCGGCGCTGGGCGGTGAAGGACAGGCTCAGGTGTTCGCGCACCAGCCAGGCCACGAGTTCGGTGTCCTCCTCGGACAGGCCGTGCAAACGGCAGAAGGCGCGCGCGTCCTCGGCCCCGAGCTCCTCGTGGTTGCCTCCGCGGCCCTTGGCGATGTCGTGGAAGAGGGCGGCGAGGATCAACAGCTCGGGCTTGTCGAACTGGCTGAACAGTTCGAAGGCGAGCGGGTTCTCGTCCTTGTGCGCGGGCACGGCGAAGCGGCGCAGGTTGCGGATCACCAGCAGGGTGTGTTCGTCGACGGTGAAGAGGTGGAACAGGTCGAACTGCATGCGCCCGGTGATCTGCTCGAAGGCGGGCAGGTAGGCCGCCAGCAGGCCCAGCCGGTTCATGCGCTTGAGCGATTCGTTCACCCCATAGCCATGCCGCAGGATGTCCATGAACAACTCGCGTGCATGCGGGTTGTGGCGCATCTCGTCGCGCATCAGGCGGGCGTGGCTACGCAGCTGGCGCAGGGTGCTGGCGCGGATGCAGTGGATTTCAGGGTGCTGCTGCATCAGCTGGAACATCTCCAGCATGGCCCAGGGCGCGAGCATGAAGATCTGCGCATGGCTGGTTTCGATCAGCCCTTCGCGCACGTTGAAGCGCGGGTTCAGCGCGCGGGCCTCGCCCGTCGGGGGGAACAGCAGTTCGTCGAACTGCTGGATGACCAGTTCGTTGAGGCGCCCGATGTCCATGACCGTGCGGAAATAGCCTTGCATGAAGGCCTCGACGGCGGCATTGGGATGCTCCGCCTCCGCGTGATGGCCGAATTCCTCGGCCAGCGCCTTCTGGTGGATGAGCAGCAGACGATCTTCATGGCGGCCGGTCAGGAGGTGCAGCACGTAACGCACACGGGTCAGAAAATCGACGCGTTGCTCGAGATCCTTGGCCTCCTCACTGGTAAGCAGACCGTGCTCGACCAAGGCATCCATCTTTGCGCTGCCGAGCACGCGGCAGGCTAGCCAGCGCAGCATGTGCCAGTCGCGCAGGCCACCGGGGCTTTCCTTGACGTTGGGTTCGATCTTGTGGCCGGAGTGGTCGTACTTGCGGTGACGCGCGACCTGTTCGGCCTTCTTGGCGAGGAAGAAGTCCTGCGCGGGCCAGATCGCGGGAAGGGCGGTGCTCAACTGTTCCCATATCTCACGGGAGCCGCAGAGATAGCGCGCTTCGAACAGATTGGTGATCACCGAGATGTCTTCGGCCGCCAGTTCCAGACATTCGTCCAGCGAGCGGGTGCTGTGCCCCAGGTCGAAGCCGATGTCCCAGAGCTCGCTGATGAACCGTTCCACACGCGGCGAGAGGGCGGCTTCCTGGCCGGGGGCTAGTAGCACCAGCACGTCGATGTCCGAATGTGGGAACAGCTCGCCGCGACCGTAGCCACCGACGGCCAGCAGGGTGGCGGCAGTGTCGGCCAATTCCGCGTCACGCCAGGCCGCTTCGAGGATGGTGTCGACATGCGCGACGCGGCGCGCGAACAGGGCGGCGATCGGCTCGCCGGCACGCAGCCGCTCCGGCTCTTCGCTGTTGAGGCGGGCCAGGGCATCGCAGGCCTGCTGCATGTCGAGCGAGTTCACGGGGCGGTTCAGGCGCTGGGGGAAAGGGTGAGGATTTCGACGCCGCTGTCGATGACCAGCAGGGTGTGTTCCCATTGCGCGGACAGGGAATGGTCCTTGGTGACCACGGTCCAACCGTCGTTGAGCAGCTTCACCTGGCGCTTGCCGGCGTTGATCATCGGCTCGATAGTGAAAGTCATGCCCGGCTCCAGCATGGGGCCGTCGCCCGGCGTGCCGTAATGAAGCACCTGGGGTTCCTCGTGGAAGGACTTGCCGATGCCGTGGCCGCAGTATTCGCGGACGACGGAGAAGCCGTTCTTCTCGGCGTGGGTCTGAATCATATGGCCGACGGTGCCCAGGTCCACACCCGGCTTGACCGCCTCGATGCCGATGTTCAGGCACTCCAGCGTGACCCGATTCAGGCGCTTGGCGAGGATGGATACCTCCCCGAGTTCGTACATGCGGCTGGTGTCGCCGAAGTAGCCGTCCTTGATCACGGTGACGTCGATATTGAGGATGTCACCCTTCTTCAACACCTTGTCTCCCGGAATGCCGTGGCAGACCTGGTGGTTGATCGAGGTACAGATCGACTTGGGAAAGCCGTGATAGCCGAGCGTTGCGGGGATGGTGCCCTGCACGTTGACCATGAAATCGTGCGCCAGGCGGTCCAGCTCGCCCGTGGTGACACCGGGGACCACGTGCGGGGCCAGATAGTCCAGCACCTCGGCCGCCAGGCGGCCGGCGATACGCATTTTTTCGATGTCTTCCGCTGTCTTGATGATGATGCTCATGCGATCTCTTCGTCTGGCGTCTTGCGCGGCTGGATGCTTGATGAAGCGGTGATTCTACCCCATTCGCGCGGCCACGCGGGCTTGACTTTGGCGCGCCCGAAAATCATCATCCCACGCCTTCGGAAGCGTGGCCGAGTGGTTTAAGGCAACGGTCTTGAAAACCGTCGAGTCGAAAGGCTCCGTGAGTTCGAATCTCACCGCTTCCGCCATCATTCAAACACTGCCCGATGTGCCGGTCGCCCATGACCGATTTGCTGGCCAAGACTCAGCAGTCATCGCATGTGAAAAATACGATATGATCGGACATCCACAGAAACGCCGATCAACTTCGTGAAGCCAGGGCTGTTGCTGTTTCTATTGCTGTTTTCTTTTGCCGGCGCTTGCCGGGCGGAGCCCATTGATCTGGCCGGTCAGTGGTATCAGCAAGGCAATCCCTGGTCCTATTCAGGGCAGCCTTCCCTGCGCGATGAAGGTCTACGGAAGATCTCTGGCGTTGCCCTGACCGGAGGTCACTTCCTGTTCGAGGCCGATTTCGTCATACCCAAGGGCGCTCATTACGTCCTGGACTTCAAGAACACCAGCATCATCGGCCATTACCGCCATTTCGTCTTTGATGAGAATCATCGACTTGTGGCAAGGTTTGAGGGCGGCATCGAGAGCCACTCACACAACCCCTTCTTTTTGCGCCATGCGAGGCAGATCGACCTCGCTCCCGGGCAGTACCGCTTGATCAGCGAGCTGTCATCGCCCTTCTTTCTCGCCGCCGCCGAGCCTTACCTTGATGAGTTGAGCCACTATCGCCAGGCCATCAAGGCCAGCAACGTGCTGACCCTGGTTGGACTTGGCGTATTCATCGGCCTGGGAATCTACTACGCGGCGCTGGCGGCGTCTCGCAGGCGCATGGCCGAGGGCATGTACGCCTTGTTCATCCTGGGTAACCTCCTGTTCAACAGCTGTGCCCTGCTGGTTTGTTCGGACGTTCTTGGCACGCACATGATCTACCTTGTCAGCGTGCCGATCCTTTTCAGCAACATGGCCTACATCGGCTTTGTCATGGCGCTGTTGGACATTCGTCGCGAGGATCATCCGTATCTTCACCGAGCCGGCATGGCCGCGCTGATTGTGCTTGGCACGTTCCTGCTGATCGCGGCCATCCTGCCGCAATGGTCCCTCGAGATGGTGCGCTATGGCGTGGGCGTATTCCTTCTCTATGGCTTGACAGCGGGCATTGTCCGGGCGCTTCGAGGCAATGTCTCCGCCCGGTTTTATCTGGTTGCCAATGGCGTCTTTTTCGTTCTTGGCACAACGGCGATCACCTTGAGTCATGTGGCTGGCCTCTACACGCTTTACGTCGAGCACGTCGGTCTGCTGGCTGTCGCAGTCGAAGTGATCCTGCTCGCACTGGTGCTGGCCTATCAATTTGGCCAGGTGCATCAGGAACGTGAAGCCGCGCTGAAAAAACTCGAATACAGTCAGAATCTTGCGCGTACCGACAGTCTGACCGGATTGGCCAATCGTCTCGCATTGGGGCTTGATCTGCCCGCGCTTCCAAGGTGTGGCAGCCTGACCTTCGTGGATCTCGATAACCTCAAGTACTACAACGACCAACTCGGTCACGACCGAGGTGATCAGCTCCTGAGAATGTTTGCCCAGCGCATGGTTACCCTGCTTGGGGACAAGGCAAACCTTTATCGTGTAGGCGGTGACGAATTCGCCATCACCTCAGCCGATGGAAACGTGTCATTCGTCGAGCGCGCGGTGTCGGAAGCCTCAGCGTACATTCAGGCGTCCGGTTTCGAGCGCGCGGGAGCGAGTGCAGGCACTGCCATGGCACAAGAGTGCGAGAGCCTGAACGAATTGTTGCATCTTGCCGACACGAGGATGTACGAGGCCAAACGCGAACGAAAGCAGACTGCTCCGACGACGCAGGTGCCTCTCTTCACAGCCAGTTGAAACCTGATCGGACAATAACCAGGGAAGGAAGTGTTATGAAGTTGAAACTGATCTGGCCCGTTATCCTGCTCGCCTTGTTGCCATTGGCGGCATCCTGGTTCGCCTATCCAGAAACACATCTCCCACCAGGTTTTGGTGTGTTCCCCCCGTTGTTCGTGGAACAGCCGCCAGGGTTCAACCTGACGATCTTCATTGTGCTGGCGCTGATCGAGGCGGTCCTCGCGCTGTTCCTGATCTTCCCCCGATGGTTCGGTTTCAAGGGGGCCGTGCCCGCGCCCCAGCCCGCGCCCGCGCGGTTGCCGTTCTGGTTCTGGATCGGCGTGGTGATGACTGGCTTCTTCTGGTGGCTGATGTGGGCCCGGGTGACGCCGTTTGGCGATCTGGTCTACTACGCCTTCACGCCGCTGTGGTGGGGTTTCATCCTGACTCTGGACGGCATCGTTTATCGCCGTAGTGGCGGCTATTCGCTGATGGCTTCACGGCCCGCGACCTTTCTTGTGAGTGTGCTGGTGTCGGTGATCGGCTGGTTCTTCTTCGAGTACTTCGACTACTTCGCGCTCGGCAACTGGTATTACCCCAACAGCACCTTGCCCGAGTTGAGTCACACCACGGTGGTGATCCTGTTCCTGGTGGCCTACACCACGGTCTGGCCCGCGATCTTCGAGTGGTACACCCTGCTCAATACCTTCCCGAAATTCGTTGCGCGCTACGCCAATGGTCCCAAGCTCGCACTGCCCGGCAACCTGTTGATGTGGACCGGGCTTGCGCTGGTCACGGCCATGGTGTTCTTCCCCTACCCGCTGTTCTGGGCGATGTGGGTGGGCGTGCTGGCGGTGTTCGCAGGTCTGCTGATCCGGCTGGGCATTCCCACGCCATTCACCGCGATGGCGCAGGGCAACTGGGGGCCGATGATCCTGATGGCGCTGTCGGCCATGTTCAACGGCTTCTTCTGGGAGCTGTGGAACTGGGGCAGCGCGCATCCCGCGCAGCCGGTCACGAACCCGAATTACTGGGTCTACGACGTGCCGTACGTGAACGTCATCCACATCTTCGCCGAAATGCCGCTGCTGGGTTATTTCGGCTACCTGCCCTTCGGCCTGCTGGCCTGGGTGATGTTCATCTGGGCGGGCCGTGTGTTCGGTTTCGACACGGCCCTGCTCAAGAGCGAGAGCAAGACTACCAGCGGCGGCTGAGCATGAGGTGCAGGGTGATCGCTTCGTTGCGGACCTGCGCCTCGCCGAACAGCGGACTGCTGTAATCGACCTTGACCGGCAGCATGTACTCCAGGCCGCCGGTCAGCTTCCATTCCCGTGTGATCCAGCGCGCCATGCCGAGGGTGACATGGTGCTCCAGGATGCCTGCCAGCAAGGGGCTGGTGTTGCGCGCCGGGATCGGATTCTTGCCGTAGTTGTGGCCAAGGTAGAGGGTTGTCCGTTCGTCCCAGTCGTAAGCCACCGCCGAGGCGATCACCCACTGGTCCTTCCAGTCGCCTTCGGTGACCAGTTCATAGCTGGCCGGGGCGGCGGGGTTGTTCGGATTCGTGGCGCGCAGGGTCACGCTGGTGATCGCATCGGACCAGTTGATCCAGTTGAGCTTGAATGACAGAAGCCATTTCTCGGCTGGCTTGAACGCCGCACCGATGGCAATTTCCTGAGGCAGGGCAAAGCCGGTCATGCGAGCGTCGCCGTAGGTGACCGTGCCAAGGCCCATGGCGGTGAAGTCGGCCGTCAGCGAACCGTCCGTCAAGGGCATTTCGGTCTTCGAGGTGTAGGTGGCCGCCAGCATGATGTTCGGGCTGACGCGATATTGCGCGCCAATCTTGAAGCCTGCTTTCAGTGCATAGGCATCCTTGAGGGAATACCCGGCAAACGGTGCCGTGGCGCTGGAGGTTTCGGAAAAGACCTTCTGTTCGATGCTGGCATGGATCAGGCTGACGCTCGCGCCGAGGGAAAGCGCATCGTTCACCTGGCAACCCAGGCCGGGAATGATCTTGGCAATGCCGAACAGCGAGGACAACTCATCACGGGTGCCGAAGGCCGTGGTTACCGGCTCGAACACACCGCCCGCGCCGCCTTGCGCGAACAGGCCTACGCCTACGGTGCAGGGAATGCTTTCGAGCGATGTCGCATAGCCGCCACCACCGAGCAGGGTATAGCGGTTGGTGGCATGCACCTCGTTGCCAAGGCTGTCCTTGTGCACCAGATCGGTAGTTCGCAGGACCGAGGCGAAGCCGTCAAACCATTGTCCCCGAATTTGAGTCAGCCCGGCTGGATTGGTATTGAGCGCGCTCGTGTCTCTTGCGACTGCTACATCGGCTCCCGCCATGAGGGTCGACTCGGCCCCGAAGCCGATCAGATTGAAACCATTGGTTGCCAAGGCGGATGAGCTGCACAGCAAGCTTCCGAGCAGCGTCGCCGCGGCTACGGTTGGTCGCATTCCAAGGGCCTTACGGTGAGCAGAAGGGAAGCTTGAATCTGAAGTCATGGCAGTCCATGACCTTGTTTTTTCATCGTTGCAGGCGTTCATGAGGGTCATTCAGGGATAGGCAGGTGGTGATGCTCAAATCAGTACGGGTTTGTGGCGCGCACAGAAAGCACCCTCTGGCTTCAAGGAGCGCGAGGCCTGATTTCTGAAACTTTGGGGCGATCATGGGAAACAACTGATGACTTGCCGGGGAGATATTCCTCATTGTCATCATGCTCGCACGAGAGCGGGCGTGTCTGTCTGGACTAGCCTCCTGGTTTTGCTGGGGGGTAATGATTCCCAACCATGCTAGTCGGCCATCAGTCTGAAAACATTAGCTTGGAGTCGAGAGTTTGGGCGGTGATTTCGAATATCACCGGCTTCGTGATCATTGGGGTGCGGGCTGCATAGCCTGAGAAAGCTCCAGCGGGTTCTCATCAGCACAGCTGAGTTACGGTACCGACCTGTCCGAGGCCTCAGCATCGCAGAGTCGTCCTCCATGGCGTCCTCGAAGGCATGAGGGAATTTCAAGCCCGTGTCATGGGTCTTCGCGGCTCGGTGGGGGCAGGCTGAAGGCACGGTTGCGGGCTTCATTTCGACCAGCTTCATCGAGCGGGATGAGGCCGTATTCCACCAGCTGTCCTTCCGGGCAGATCTCGCGTTCGCTGGTTCGATCTGGCTTGCCAATGCGCTAAAGAGCCGCCGCCGATTGATGTCGAGCACGGGATCTCCGGGGCGGCCCAGCAGAGCAAGGGCGTCGAGGCCGAAGGCGTTCTCTGTGACATCACGCACGCCGCGGGCGGTAGCAGGTTGCAGAAGTTCCAAAGCCTCGCGTGTACCGACCATCCTTATCGTGTCACGGTCCTTGGCCTGGATGGACCCGTGAAACAGCCCGATCAACACAGCCACGATGGCGGCGAATACTTTTATTTTCAGATGCATGGCCAACATATCCCATGTGGCATGGAGATGTGTCGAGCGATCCGTTCGCCGGTGCCGGGGGCATTTTTTCGCACATGGCACTGCCCGACGAAAGATTCCTGATTAGTTCGGAGGCCAGCAACTACCTCATCTTATGTGTCTGATTTTGTAACCAAATCTTCATATTCGTGGTCTACACGAATAGAGAAGGCACTCACGCCTTGAACATTCCGTCCGCGATTTTCGTTTGTCCAGGATGGTGGCTCAGGCCGCGTTTTCCCATACCGGGGCACGGCCACAAGGGAAGTCCTTTGCTTTGTTGCTTGCGGTCGGGATACGACATTTCTTCCGATTTGAATCAGACAACAAGCCAAGAGGTTCTGAACCATGCGCATGAAATCGATCATCCTTGCAACGGCCGTATCCGCGGCGAGCATCGGCATCGCCGGGGCCCAGACCGCGCGCGACTACATCAGCATCGTCGGATCGTCCACGGTCTATCCCTTCGCTACGGTCGTGGCCGAGCAGTTCGGCAAGACCACTCGCTACAAGACGCCGAAGATCGAATCCACCGGTTCGGGCGGCGGCTTCAAGCTGTTCTGCGCCGGCGTCGGGGTGGAGCATCCGGACATCACCAATGCCTCCCGGGCCATCAAGTCGTCCGAAGTGGAAACCTGCAAGAAAAATGGCGTCGACGAAATTGTCGAGATCAAGATTGGTTACGACGGCATCGCCATCGCCAATTCCAAGGATGCAGCTCCGGTCAGCCTGACCCTCCAGGAAGTATTCCTGGCCCTGGCCAAGGAGGTCCCGGATCCCAAGGGCGGTGACAAGCTGGTCCCCAATCCCTACAAGACCTGGAACGAGATCAATCCGAAACTGCCCGCTGACCGCATCGAAGTGCTGGGGCCGCCGCCGACCTCCGGTACCCGCGACGCGTTCGCGGAGCTGGCGATGGAGGGCGGTTGCCAGACGTTCAAATTCATCAAGGCGATGGACAAGAAGGACTACACCCGCGTGTGCCATACCGTGCGCGAGGATGGCGCCTACGTGGAGGCGGGCGAGAACGACAACCTGATCGTGCAGAAGCTGATCTCCAACCCGAAGGCCTTCGGCGTGTTCGGCTTCAGCTTCCTCGATCAGAACCGCGACAAGATCCAGGGCTCCCTGGTCAACGGGATCAAGCCGGAGTTCGAGACCATTGCGGATGGCACCTACCCGATCTCGCGTCCTCTGTTCTTCTATGTGAAGAAGGCCCATGTCGACGTGATCCCCGGCATTCGTGAATACCTGGGCGAGTTCACCAGCGACAAGGCCTGGGGGGATGAGGGCTACCTGTCCGAACGCGGACTGATCCCGTTGCCGAAGGCCGAGCGCTCGAAGTATTCGGCCGATGCCAAGAACCTCAAGCCGATGGGCATGGGCATGGGCATGTAAAGAACAGGTTGATTGCAACCGGCAAAATGGGCGGCGGGTGATCCTGCCGTCCTTGTCGGATTACCACGATGGAGGTTAACGCTCCATGTCAGTTTCAGTGCTCCTGGTCATCCTGCTGCTGCTACTGAGCTCCCTGGGCTACTACCTGGGAAGACGGCGTGCATTTGAACTGGCCGGGTCACGCATTCGCAATCTGCATTCCCTGCCGACTTATTACGGGCTATACACGGCCATCTGGTGCGCCTTGCCGGCACTGCTGGTGGTGGTGGTCTGGCTGGGGCTCGAGGGCAGCATCGTCACCCATCTGGTGGTGTCGAGTCTGCCCGAGGAGATGCAAAAGCTCGGCGCGGACCGCATGAACCTGATCGTCAACGACATCAGGAACATGGTCAGCGGGAACATCGTCTCGCATGAATCCGATCCGGCGATCCATGCCGCCGCCGACCGCTACCGGAATCTGCTGGACATCAGTGAGGCCGCCATGACGGTCGTCGGCCTGTCCCTGGCGGTGGGGGCGGGGGCCTTCAGCCTGGCCCGCATGCGGCCTGCGCTTCGGGCGCGCAACGGGGTAGAAGGCGTCATCACTCTGCTGCTGATCGCCTGCTCCAGCGTTGCGATCCTGACCACGGTCGGCATCGTGCTGTCCGTGCTGTTCGAGTCGCTGCGATTCTTTCAGGCCGTACCCGTCACCGAGTTTCTGTTCGGTCTTGAGTGGAGCCCGCAGACCGCCATTCGCGAAGGCCAGGTGGGCTCGTCCGGGGCCTTCGGCGCCGTGCCGCTGTTCGCCGGCACCTTGCTGATTTCGCTGATCGCCATGCTGGTGGCGGTGCCGATCGGCCTGCTCTCCGCCATCTACCTGTCGGAATACGCCTCGCCTCGGTTCCGGGCATCCGCCAAGCCGCTGCTGGAGATCCTGGCCGGTATTCCGACCGTGGTGTACGGCTTCTTCGCCGCCTTGATCGTCGCGCCGATCATCCGCGACACCGGTGCATCGCTGGGGCTGGATGTGGCTTCAGAGAGCGCGTTGGCCGCTGGACTGGTCATGGGCATCATGATCATCCCCTTCGTTTCCTCGCTGTCGGATGACGTCATCAACGCGGTCCCGCAGTCCTTGCGGGACGCCGCCCTGGGCATGGGGGCCACGCCGTCCGAAACCATCCGGCGGGTGATCTTCCCAGCGGCTTTGCCGGGGATTGTCGGCGGGATACTGCTGGCGGTGTCGCGGGCCATCGGCGAGACCATGATCGTGGTGATGGCGGCGGGCCTGTCGGCCAACCTCACCGCCAATCCGCTCGAGGCGGTTACTACCGTGACGGTGCAGATCGTTACCCTGCTCACCGGCGACCAGGAGTTCGACAGTCCCAAGACCCTCGCGGCCTTCGCGCTGGGGCTGGTGCTTTTCAGCGTGACCCTGGTCCTGAACGTGGTTGCCCTGCACGTGGTTCGCAAATATAGGGAACAGTATGAGTAACGAAGGTCAGGCCGCGGATACCCGGCCAAACCGGCGTCGGGCGATCGAGCTCGTCCAGGCCGGCATGGCTCGGCGCCGTGCGGCCGAGAGGCGTTTCCGCTTCTACAGCAAGGCGGCCATCCTGCTCGGTCTGTCCTTCGTGTTGCTCTTGTTCGTCAGCATCGTGGGTAATGGTTACTCGGCGTTCATGCAGACGCATGTTCGTCTCGACGTGCATCTGGATGCCAGCCGCATTGATCCGCAGGGCACGCGTGATCCAAGGGATCTTTCCTATGCCAACTACGGCGCGCTGGTGAACGCTTCCCTGCGCGAGCTGTTCCCGCGGGTGACCGGGCGGAGCGAGCAGCGCACGCTTTATCAGCTGGTCAGTACGGGCGCCGATTTCCAGTTGCGCAAGATGGTATTGGATGACCCCGAGCTGATCGGTTCGACGGTGTCGGTGTGGGTGCCCGCCGACGATGACGTCGACATGCTGATTAAGGGGCACATCGACCGTGACGCGCCCGAGGCCGACCGGCGGATCAAGGACAACCAGCTCGTGTGGATCGATCAGCTTGTCCAGGACGGCCGTCTGGAGAGGCGCTTCAATGCCACCTTTTTCATTGGCAGCGACTCCCGCGATCCGGAGCTTGCGGGCATCTGGGGTGCCGTGGTCGGTTCGTTCCTCACCCTGCTGATCACCCTGGCGCTCTCCTTCCCGGTCGGGGTGGCGGCGGCGATCTACCTGGAGGAGTTCGCGCCGCGCAACCGCTGGACCGACCTGATCGAGGTCAACATCAACAATCTGGCCGCCGTGCCCTCGATCGTGTTCGGCCTGCTGGGCCTTGCGGTCTTCCTCAATTTCTTCAACTTCCCGCGTTCCGCGCCCTTGGTTGGCGGCCTGGTGCTGACCCTGATGACGCTGCCGACCATCATCATCGCCAGCCGCGCCGCGCTCAAATCGGTGCCCCCCTCGATCCGCGAGGCCGCGCTGGGGATCGGCGCCTCGCCCATGCAGACGATCACAAATCACGTGCTGCCGCTGGCGATACCGGGCATGCTCACGGGGACTATCATCGGTATGGCCCAAGCCCTTGGCGAGACCGCGCCACTGCTGATGATTGGCATGGTGGCCTTCATCGTGGACATCCCTGCCAGCGTGTTCGACCCTGCCACCGTACTGCCTGTGCAGATCTTCCTCTGGGCTGACAGCCCCGAGCGGGCCTTCGTCGAGCGTACCTCGGCGGCGATCATGGTGCTGCTGGCCTTCCTGATCGCCATGAATGCCCTTGCCGTGATCCTGCGCAAGCGCTTCGAGCGACGTTGGTAGATGCGTTATGGAATCAAGGTGAAAAGCATCCTGGGATTGTCGACATGATCAAGCCACTGAACGTATTCGGGGACAGCCAGGTCAAGGATGCCATCGAGGTGAAGGGCACGGCCACCATTCCGCGTGACGTGCGCGAGACCGTGGGCGAGGCGCGGGTGGAGAACCCGCGCATGTCCTGCAACAACGTCAACGTCTTTTACGGCGACAAGCAGGCGATCAGGAACATCAACCTGGATGTGGGCTGCAACGAGATCCTGGCCATGATCGGGCCTTCAGGTTGCGGCAAGACCACCTTGCTGCGCTGCCTGAATCGCATGAACGATACGATTCCCGGCTGCCGGGTGACAGGGGAGATCATCATGGACGGGCATGACATCAATGCGCCCGACATCGATGTGGTGCCGCTGCGTGCCCGGGTGAGCATGGTGTTCCAGAAACCCAACCCGTTCCCCAAGTCGGTCTGGGAGAACGTCGCGTTCGGGCCGCGTATCCATGGCCTGGCGGCCAGCAAGACCGATCTCGAGGAGATCGTGGTGACGAGCTTGCAAAAGGCCGGGCTGTGGGAGGAGGTCAAGGACCGCCTGGCTGAGCCAGGTACGGGTCTGTCCGGGGGGCAGCAGCAGCGACTCTGCATTGCCCGCACCATCGCGGTGGAACCCGAGGTGATCCTGATGGACGAGCCGTGCTCCGCGCTCGATCCGATTTCCACCGCCAAGATCGAGGAGCTGATGGACCAGCTCCGCCAGCAATATTCGATCTGCATCGTGACCCATAACATGCAACAGGCGGCGCGGGTATCGCAGCGGACGGCCTATTTCCACCTGGGGGACTTGATCGAGATCGGTGACACCCGCGATATCTTCGTCAATCCTCGTCATCAGCTGACCGAGGATTACATCACCGGGCGCTTCGGCTGACTGGGCTCAGCCCGGCTGGATGTCAGGCACCACCCAGACTCCATCGCCTTGCTCAAGTAGCCGCATGGGCATGCCGTAGGCCTCCTGCAACGCTTCGGCGGTGATGACCTCCCGTACGGTACCCGCCTGCCAGCCCCCTTCACCGTTCAGCAACAGCGCATGGGTGCAGAAGCGCAGGGCCAGGTTCGGGTCGTGCAGGCTCATGAACAGGGCGCGTCCATCGTTAGCCAAGCCGCGCAATTGATTCAGCATGCACCACTGCCATTGCAGGTCGAGGTGGTTGAGCGGTTCGTCCAGCAGCATCAGCGGGGTGGCCTGGGTCAACAGGGTGGCGATGGCCAGTCGCCGCCGCTCGCCACCCGAGAGGCTCTGCACCGCGCGGGTCTCGAATCCGGTCAGGCCGCAATCATGGAGGGCCTCGCGGGCGATGCGCTTGTCCTCCGCGGTTTCGCTGCCCCAGCGGCCGAGGTGAGGGTGCCGCCCGCTCAGCACTGCTTCGAGTACGGATTCTTCGAAACCCTCGCTGGCGTCCTGTGGCAGCAGGCCGAGCATGCGCGCGCGTTGCCGTCCTCGCCATGCGTCGAGTGGACGGTCGCCCAGAATGATCCGTCCTTGCTGCGGCGGGCGCACGCCGGCGAGGGTGTGTAGCAGGGTGGTCTTGCCCGAGCCGTTGCGGCCAAGCAGTGCCCAGCATTCACCCGCATGGATGGAGAGGGTGAGATTCCTGAGGAGCATGCGCTCGCTCTGGCGGATATGCAGGGCATGGGTGCTGAGCATGGCCCTGCTCATCGCCTGGCTTCCCGGTAGAGCAGGGCGAGGAAGATCGGGGCGCCGATCAGGGCCAGAATGGCCCCGGCGGGCAGCTGCTGAGGGGCGATGACGGTGCGAGCCAGCAGATCCGCCAGCATGACCAGGCTGCCGCCGAGCAGAATGGCGCCCGGCAGGGCCAGGCGGTGGTCCGCGCCGACCAGCAGCCGCGCGAGGTGCGGGGCAAGCAGCCCTACAAAGCCGATGCTTCCCGCGGTTATCACCGCGAGGGCGGTCGCCACGGCCGCCAGCAGGTAGGCGCCCCAGCGCAGTTCGCGCACGGCCACCCCGAGGGAGAGGGCGCTGGCCTCGCCACGGGTGAGGATGTTCAGATCGCGTGACCAGGGCATCGCCAGCAGGGCCAGGAGGGCAAGTCCAGACAGGGCGTACCAGGGGGCAGGAGCGCCTGATAGATCGCCCATCAGCCAGAACAGCATCCCACGCAAGGCGGATTCCGGTGCCAAGGCAAGCAACAGGGTGATCAGCGCCCCCAGCGCCGCCGCCAGCACGACCCCGGTAAGCAGAAGGCGGTGGCGTGTCCATGCCCCTTCGCCATGGGCCAGCGCGATGACCAGCAGCAGGGCGGCGAGGGCGCCCGATGCGGCGCCGAGGTGCTGCATCAGTACGGGCAGACCGAGCAGGATGGCCAGCAGGGCACCGGTCGCCGCGCCTCCGGAAATGCCGAGGATGTATGGGTCAGCCAGGGGATTGCGTGTCAAAACCTGGATGACTGCACCGGCGAGTCCCAGCAGGCCGCCCGCGGCGAAGGCAGCCAGAACGCGCGGCAGACGCAGCTCAAGGATGATCTGGCGCTCGATGTTCCAACTTGTCTCATGCGGCCAGACCAGTCCGGCACTGCCCACGGCCAGGCTGGTCAAGAGAAGGAGGGCGGCGAACGCGCCGAGCAGAAGCAGGATCAGGGGGCGCTTCATGGCTGCATGCCCGCCCTTGCCTTGTCGGCTGCCTCGCACAAGGCGCGCACGCCGTCGATCAGGCGAGGTCCCGGTCGCATCAGGACATCCGGCGGCATGACGAACAGCGCGTTGTTGCGTACCGCGGGCAATGCCGTCCAGCGCCGCCAGCGCTCGAAGTCACGCGCGGGCGGCGAGGTCAGCAGCAGGTCCGGCGCCGCGCGAATCACGGCTTCTTCACTCCAGCTCGGGGTGTTCGAGGCCGTCGCGCCGACGATATTCAGGATGCCGCACACACGCATGGACTCGGCGATGAAGTGTCCGTCGCCGACCGTGATCAATGGCTGCGGCCAGATTTCATAAAAGCCTTTCAGGGCAGGGCGGGTTGCGTAGTGTTGCCTGAGCGTTTGCAGGTCCCGCGCATAGCTGGAAGCAACGCGCTCAGCTTCGGCCGGATGTCCCGTCAGCATGCCGAGTGCGCGCAGCTCGTCGGGAATGTCGTCCAGGTGCTCGCTACGCGCGATCCAAATCTTGAATCCGAGTTCGCGCAGGCGTGCGATGTGGGCGGCGGGCGTGCCGGTGGACCAGCTGACGATCAGGTCGGGGCGCAGGGCCAGCAGGCGCTCGAGGTCCGGGCTGTGGAAGGGGCCGACATTGGCCAGCCTGCGCGCCTCCTCCGGGTAATCACTGCGCTCGACCACGCCGGCGATCCGATCCTGTGCTTCGATCGCGAACAGCATTTCGGTGAGGTGAGGAGCGAGGCTGACCACCCGGCGGGCGGGTTCTTCGATACACAGGGGGGCGGCGTCGGACTGGGTAACACAACGCGGATCAGCCGAGGCCAGCCCGCTGAGGGCAAACAGCAGGCCAAACAATGCGCCCCATGATGGCGGGGTTCGGTGGATCATGGTCCGATCATGGCCGGCCGGCGTCGAAAAAGCGCAGGCGTACGCCACGCTCGTCCTGGGTAAAGGTCAATCGCGCGAGGTGATGAAGCTCAATCCGCCATACGTCGCTGAGCGGAAGCCCCATCACGCGACAGAACAGCAGCCGCATGATGCCGGCGTGGGTGATGATCAGAATGTCTTCGGCCTCGGGCAGACGTTTCCAGGCGCGTTCGACACGTCTGGCGGCTTCATGCAGCGACTCCCCGCCAGGCGGCGTATGCCTGAGCGGATCACGCCAGAAGGCCTTGAGCGGGTTGGGGGCGCTGGACATGATCTCGTGGGTGCTCTTGCCTTCCCATTCGCCGAAGCTGATTTCGGTCCAGCCTTCATCCAGTTCGCAGGGGACATCGAGGCATGCGGCGAAATCACGCGCGAAATCGGCGCAGCGCTTGAGGGGGGAGCTGATGATATGGTCGAACCGTGCCCCGGCCAGCGTGTGGTACATCTCGGCGGTGCCTTTCGGCGACAGGGCAACCTCGTCCTGGCCATGGAAGTGGCCGGGATGTGTCGTCGCACCATGATGCATCAGTGTGACCGTGGACAAGCGACCTCCTGTGCTCCATCTCGAACGGACCATGTCGAACAGATCATGTTGACGATGATCGCATAACCAAAGCGGATGCGCTGCCAGACGCGATTACAGGTCGATGCCAGGCTGAGCCTTTACCCCAGCGCGGTAGGCATGCTTCACGTCACGCATCTCGGTGACCGTATCGGCCAACGCGATGAGGTCCGCTGATGCTCCCCGCCCGGTGACCACCACATGCTGCATGGGCGGACGGGCCCGGATGGCGCTCAGAATGTCTTCCTCTGCCAAGTAGTTATAGCTCAGGAGATAGGTCAACTCATCCAGCACGACCAGATTGAACGAGGGGTCGGCCAGCATGGCCCGCGCGACAGCCCAGCCGCGTTGCGCGGTGGCGATGTCACGGGATCGATCCTGGGTGTCCCAGGTGAAGCCTTCGCCGAGTACATGCCATTCGCACCCCGGCTGGCCTCCGAAGAACGCCTCCTCGCCGGTGTCGGTGCGGGACTTGATGAACTGACAGACGCCAACCTTGAGGCCATGGCCGAGCGCGCGCCCGACCATGCCGAAGGCGGAGCTCGACTTGCCCTTGCCGTTGCCGGTCAGAACCAGCAGGAGCCCGCGCTCATCCTTGGCACGGGCAATGCCTTCATCGATCAATGCCTTTTTACGCTCCATGCGCGTCTTGTGACGCGCATTCTCGGCTTCGGGGGCGCTCATTGCTGATAGGCGATGCTGAGCATGATGGTGCGGCCAGGCATGGCGTAGTCGTCGGCTGTCTCGTATCGGCGATCGAAGGCATTGTCGAGCTTCACGCCAGCGGTCCAATGCTTGTCGATGGCGTAATCCGCGTGCAGGCCAAGGATCGTTGCTCCAGGGATGTGAGTCTCGCCAGTGAAGCTACCGTCGCCGCTGAAGTTCTCGTCTGCCCCGCTACGCGCCAGCAGGGTGCCACCCACGGACCACTGGGCCACGCGGGTGTTGGCGCTCAGCTTGAACTGGCGGTTCGCCACGCGCGGCAGCGGGTTGCCGTCGCCATCTTCGTGGTCGAGTTCAGTGTAGCTGCCCGCAAGCAGCCATGCGCCGACATGGGTGTTGGCCGAAAGCTCCAGGCCCTTGATGCGCGCATCGCTGATGTTGACCGGCAGGAAGGCGGGACCGAAAGCGATCATGTCGTGCTTGCGGGTGTCGAAGGCACGCAGCTCGACGGTGCTCTTGCCCAGGCTGGCGCGCAGGCCGATCTCGCTGTTGCGCGAGGTTTCCGGCTTCAGGTCAGGATTGCCGAACCCCGGGAAGTAAAGCTCATTGAAATTGGGGGCGCGGAAGGCCTCACCGTACCCTGCCAGCAAGGTCAGGCCGTGGCTCAGCGTCCAGCCCAGGTTGATGTCGCCGGTGGTGTGACCGCCAAAGGACTCATTGTCGTCATGTCGCAGTGCCAGGGATGCATCCAGAGGACCGAATCCCGTCTGCCATTGTGCGAAAGCGGCACGATTCCAGCGTGAGGTCTGGGCGTAAAGGGTGCTGCCTTCCACGCTGTCATCCAGCCATTCCACACCCAAAGTCAGCAGATTACGGCCATCCAGCTGGATATCGTTCTGCCAGCTGGCCTGGTTGCGACGGGTATTGGTTTCCGAGTCGCTGCGCGTGCCGGTATCCAGGGTAATGGTCGCCAGTTCGTCGCGCGACTGGGAGAGTTGCAGCCGGGATTGCCAGTGTGTGGTCAGGCGGGTTTGCAGATGGGCGGCAGCGGTCTGCTGCACCGTATCGCTGAAGAAGCGTGCGTCTGCCGGGTAGTAGATCGGACTGAAGGTGACGGGGTCGAAGCTCTTCGCGAAAGCGTTGTCGAAATCGGTACGCCCCTGGGAGCGCAACAGGCTCAGCCCCGCTTCGGTGTCTTTGGAGAGGTTGTGGGTCAGGCGAAGATTGGCGGCGCTCTGTTCGAATCCATCACGATCCGGCTGGCTGCTTGCAACTGGCAGGGCGTCGATGCCATCCGTGGTCTGGTGGGATGCATTGAGCGACAGTCGGGTGCTTGCATTGCCCAGGCTGCCTCCAAGCGTGGCTTGGCGGGTTGACTCGGTGCCTGCCGTGAGCTTGCCGTGCAGCGTGTTTTTCATGTCATGACGGGTGAAGATCTGGATCACGCCGCCCACGGCCTCGGAGCCGTACAGCGCGCCACGCGGGCCGCGCACCACCTCGATGCGCTCGATCAGCTCGACAGGGATCTGCTCCAATGCCGTGGCGCCGGTGGTGGCGGAGCCGAGACGCACGCCATCGACGAGCACGAGGACATTCTTGCTGTCCGAGCCGCGCAGGAAAAAGCTGCTTTGCTTGCCGAAGCCGCCTGTGCGGGCAAGCTGGAAAGAGGGCACTGTGGCCTCAAGGGCCTGGAGCGCATCGTATACCGCGACTTTTTCGATATCCGCCCGGGTGATGACGGTGACGGGCGCCAGGGCGTCATCCACGGTCTGCGCGGTGCGGGTGGCGGTGACGATGACGGAGTCCAGGACATCGTCGGCGATGACGAGTGAAGGGGAGAGCAGGGCGACAATGGCCGTGGAAAGAACGATTTTCTTCATGATCGAATCTCGAAAGGCTAGCCCACCGCTGGCCTGATGAAGTGTCGTTCCGGGCCGGTCTCCGGGCTTGCGCATGAGGTCACGTCGCCTTCCCATCCCGCTTCACGGGGACAGTGGCTTGCTGGACGTGCCGTAATGGCGCTTACCGTTGCGGGGGCAGCACAGGCCTGGGTCGAGCATTCATGGAGGATGCGACCGTCACCTGTTTCCCGTTTAACCCCTGGCCTGAATGGCCAGGGGCACCCGAAACATGAATTCGCCCGCGTATGTTCGCGAACGAGGCGCGGATTGTAGGGGATCGAGGGGAAAATGAAAAAGGCCCGGAACAGGTCCGGGCCTTTGGAGCGCGCGGTCGTAGGAGGCCCGTCCTCGGGCCGATGGATGAAGCGTCACATCCCTTCGCGGCGAGACGCCGCTCCTACAGGGCAGGTCAGTGCAGGACGCGCGTATCAGCCTGCTGGATGCCGCTGATCAGCCAGTCGCCCTGCGCGCTGTCGGCGGCATGCTGGACGTGCCAGATCTCGGCGATGTCTTCCGGCAGGTTGCCATCCTCGCGGACGCGGCCCTGGAACAGGACGGAGGCGACGATCACGCCACCCTCGCGCACCAGGTCGAGCAGTTGGGCATCCAGGCTCTGCACGTCGGTGATGTTGCTGGCATCGCCGATCTCGGCGCGTTGCGCACTCAGCTGCTCGAACATGTCGGGAGTGAAGTATTCGCGCAGCTTGTTCAGATCGTTCGCGTCCCAGGCCATTTGCAGGGTCATGAAATGGGTGCGGGCGCCTTGCAGGAAGCCGTGCTCGTCGAACCAGGCCGGCATGTCGGCCAACGGGGTGCGGGCGCGGTCGAAACCTCCGCTGACCGGCGCATGCGCAGGTTGCGGGGCGGCTTCGAAGGGCGCGCCGACGGTGGCGTACTGCTGGTGTTGTGCAGGCTGCGGGGCCTGCTTGGCGCGCATCGTGCGGATGACCATCATGATGCCGAAGGCGAGCAGGGCGATCAGCAGGATATCCATGATCTGGATACCCTCGAACGCGCCGCCGAAGAACAGGGCGGCGAGCAGGCCGCCAGCGGCGAGCCCGGCAAGCGGACCCATCCACTTGCTCATGCCGCCGGCCGCGGGGGCGGCCGTGGCCGGGGCGGGTTGACGGCTGGTCGTGCTCGCGGTGGCGCTGGGGGGCGCCGCATCGCGGGCGAAGCTTTGCTTCTGCTGCCCCATGCTGCTGCCGGAGCCCATGCGCTTGGCTTCCGCCGGTTGCATGGAGAGGCTCAGGCCAATGATCAGGGCGGTGAGGAAGGGAAGGATCTTCTTCATCGTCGTGTTTTTCCTGTTGGTGCGGACGTCAGAAGCGTCCGCCGGTTTGCTGGATGTAGCTGGTCATCTGGGTGCACTGGCTGTTCATGCGGCGGATGATCTCGCGGATGCTGCGGACGATCGCGCGCATGACGTGATAGACCATGAACGGATGGTCCTTGACCAGGCGCTCCAGGTTCTCTCGATGCAGGCTCAGCACGGTGGTGTCGCCCACGGCACGCAGGGTGGCGCTGTGCGGCTTGCCATCGAGAAAGCCCGATTCGCCCGCCAGGTCGCCCGGGCTGAGGATGTGCAGGGTGTCGGCATAGCCGCGCCCGGTGTCCTTGTTGACCGACAGGCGGCCATCCAGCACCACGAACAGTTCGTGGTGGGATTCGCCCTCACGGAACAGGGTTTCGCCACTGGCAATGTGCCGCACGACGCACACTTGCGCGAGCGTTTCACACTCCATGTCGGTGAGTTCGGCACCGAGGAGGGTCTTGCGGATATCGTTGCCGGTGATCGGGAGCTGCATGTCCGACGCCTCGCGGGTGATTGTTGTAGTGGCTTCCGTGCCGATGATTGCAGATGCCTGCGTTCTGAATCAAATAACGCCTTATTTGGCTTCGTTCGATGCAGGCTTATCGGTCGCCTCGGCGTCCGCGGCCGGTGCAAGCTTGATTTCGACCTTGGCCGCCTTGCGTGCGTCGTCGACAAACTGCTCGACCGCCTTCTGGCGCATCATGTTGGTCAGCTGCGGCTTCACGCTCTCGAACGCGGGCGGCGGCACGGCGCGCTTCTCTTCCAGCTTGATGATGTGCCAGCCGAACTGGGTCTTGACCGGCTCGGCGGTCAGCTTGCCCGGCTCGAGCTTGGACACGGCATCGGCGAATTCCGGCACCATCATGCTGGCCTCGAACCAGCCGAGGTCACCGCCCTGGTCCTTGGAGCCCGGGTCGGTGGAGTGTTCCTTGGCCAGTGCGGCGAAATCGGCGCCTTCGTTGAGCTTGCCTTGCAGGTCCTTGGCCAGCGCCTCGTCCTCGACCAGGATGTGGGCGGCCTTCAGCTCTTCCTTCTTAGGCATCTTGGCCACGACGTCCGCGTACTCGGCCTTCATTTCCGCATCGGTGAAGGTCTTGCCTTCGATGGCCTTCTTCACCAGATGGTTGGCGAGGATGCTCTCGCGCGCACGCTCCAGTTCGGCCTTGATCGCCGGGTCCTTGTCCAGACCGTCGGCACGTGCCTTGTCGGCCAGTACCTTCAGTTCGACCAGTTGCTCGACGATCTGCTCATCGCTGCCACGGCCCGGCATCTGCGCCTTCACGCCTTCCAGGTCCTGGCGGGTGATGGGCGCGCCATTCACCGTGGCGACAACGTCCTTGGCACCGGCTTGGGTCGCGCTGGTGCTCTTGTCTTCCCCGCAGCCCGTCAGTACGAGCGCGACGGCCATGGCGGCAAAAAGCGGCTTCTTCATCATGGGCATGGAAAACATTCCTCAGTTGGAGTGTGAAGTTGGAAAGACCTGCACCCAGGGGTGGACGTGAACCTCGCGGTACACCCCCGCGTGCATGTAGGGATCGGCCTCGGCCCAGGCACGGGCTTCGGCGAGAGATTCGAATTCGGCGACGACCAGGCTGCCGACAAACCCGGCCGGGCCAGGCTGGGCGGTGTCTTCGGCGGGCAGCGGGCCGGCGATCAGCAGGCGGCCGGCGTCCTGCAGCGCCTGCAGACGCTCAAGGTGCGCGGGGCGGGAGGCCTTGCGCATCTCAAGACTGTCCGGGACATCCACCCCGTGAATCATGTACCACATGCGGATTAAACCTTTTCGACCTGCTTGGTGGTTTCAGGCTGTTCGGGCACGGCCTCGGCGTGACGCGCAAGCCACAGGCCCTGGCCGATCATGAACACCAGGGTCAGGCCCAACAGCCCGAACAGCTTGAAGTTGACCCAGTCTTCTTCTGAATAGTTATAGGCGACGTAGACGTTCAGCACGGCCAGGAAAAGGAAGAAGACGGCCCAGGCGGTGTTGACCCGCCGCCAGATCGCGGCGGGGGCCATCAGCATGCCACCCATCATCCGTTCGACCAGGGTTTTCTTGCCGATGAACTGGCTGCCCAGGAAGGCCACGGCGAACAGAAGGTAGAGGATGGTCGGTTTCCACATGATGAACAGCGGATTCTGCAACCACAGCGTGGCGCCGCCGAACACCACGATCAGGCCCAGCGAGACCAGGTGCATGGGCTCCAGTTTGCGGCTGCGGAACCAGGTATAGGCCACCTGGACCAGGGTGGCGGCGATGGCCACGGCGGTGGCGACGTAGATCCCCTCGAGCTTGTAGGCCACGAAGAAGAGGATGATCGGCAGGAAATCGAACAGTAGTTTCATCGGTGCGTCGGTGGTGAAGCTGGAGTATGGTAACGATTAAGAGGGCATCCCGATAGATTCCGTATCGCAGCGATCAACCATCGCTTGAACGCCCTGGCTTTGAATGGACATATCTTGAATGGCGCGTATTCTCGAACTGCATCCCGACAACCCCCAGCCCCGTCTGATTGCCCAGACGGTCGAGGTGCTGCGCGGCGGCGGGGTGATCGCCTTCCCGACCGATTCCGGTTACGCCTTCGGCTGCGCGCTGGGCGACAAGGATGCCATCGAGCGCATCCGAGCCATTCGCGGAGTGGACGAGAAGCACCTGTTCACCCTGATGTGCCGCGATCTGTCCGAGATCGCCACCTACGCGCGCGTCGGCAACATCGAATACCGCTTCCTCAAGCAGTACACCCCGGGGGCCTATACCTTCATCCTGCAGGCGACGCACGAGGTGCCGAGGCGTCTGCAGCATCCCAAGCGCAAGACGGTCGGCCTGCGGGTGCCCGATCATCCGCTGGCCCAGGCCCTGCTGGCGGCGATGGGTGAACCCATCCTGAGCACCAGCCTGATCCTGGCGGATGAAAGTGAACCGCTGTGCGACGCCCACGACATCGACGAGCGGATCGGCAGGCAGCTCGATGTGATACTCGATGTCGGCTTTTGCGCCGACCGGCCCACGACCGTGATCGACATGGCGGGTGATGTGCCACTTCTGATCCGCGCCGGTCGTGGCGAAGTGCCAGCCGGGATCGAGGTGATTGAATAATGGACTTGACCACCATCCAGAAGTTCAGCGTCTGGATTCTGCCCGCCCTGTTCGCCATCACCGTGCACGAGGCCGCGCATGGCTATGCCGCGCGTTATTTTGGCGACCACACGGCGGAGCGGATGGGTCGCCTGTCGCTCAATCCGCTGCGTCACATCGATCCGATCGGCACGGTCATCCTGCCGGTCGTCATGTTCTTCCTCGTCGGCTTCATCTTCGGCTGGGCCAAGCCGGTTCCGGTCGATGCGCGCAACATGCGCAATCCACGCGGCAACATGGCCTGGGTAGCGCTGGCCGGTCCGGGTTCCAACCTGGCCATGGCGATCTTCTGGGCATTGATGATGTCGGCGGGACATGCACTGGCGGGGATGGGGGTTTCCGAGATCGCCGTGCCGCTGGCGCTGATGGGGCAGGCCGGGGTCACCATCAACCTGCTGCTGATGCTGTTCAACCTGATGCCGATTCCGCCGCTGGATGGCGGGCGGGTCATGGTCAGCGTGTTGCCCCCCGCGTTGGGTGCGCAGCTCGCCCGCGTCGAGCCCTTCGGCCTGATCATCCTGATCCTGCTGCTGGTGACGGGCGTGCTGTGGACCGTGCTGTTGCCTCTGCTGATCGCCATGAGCGATTTCATCATCGGCCTTTTCGGGCCGGGTTGATGGAGGTCGAGATCGTCGCCCGTGTGGGCGAGCAACTCGTTCTCGAGTTTCCCAAGGACCTCTATATCCCGCCGGATGCGCTCGCGGTCATCCTTGACTCCTTCGAGGGGCCGCTCGACCTGCTGCTCTACCTGATCCGCAAGCAGAACCTGGACATCCTCGACATTCCCATCGCCGAGGTCACCCGCCAGTACATGGACTACATCGAGCTGATGCGGGACATGCAGCTGGAGCTTGCCGCCGAATACCTGGTGATGGCGGCCTGGCTGGCCGAGATTAAGTCGCGCATGCTGTTGCCGCGCCCAGCGCCGGCGGCGGACGAGGATGAAGAAGACCCGCGCCTGGCGCTGGTCCGCCGCCTGCGGGACTATGAGCAGCTTCGCCACGCCGCCGAGAAGCTCGATGCCCTGCCGCGCGTCGAGCGCGACGTGTTCCCTGCCTCGGTCCAGCCCCCGCCCATCGAGCGCACCCCGGAGCCGCCGCAGGTCAGCATGGACGAATTGCTCGAAGCCCTGCGCGCCGCCCTTCAACGCGCCGCGCTGGTCGAGCATCACCACATCCAGCGCGAGGCCATCAGCGTGCGCGAACGCATGAGCCTGATCCTGCAGCGCGTGCAGGACGGCGCGGTGCGGCTGCTGGATATCCTCTCGCCGGAGGAGGGCCGTCGCGGCGTGGTGGTCAGCTTCCTCGCCATGCTGGAACTGCTCAAGGGCGGGCAAATCGAGATCGAGCGGGAAGAGGGCGGATTGTTTCGGGTCAGTGCTCGAGGCGCTACCGTTGGCTAGCAGCCTGTCGGACTTGAGCCGAACTGGCTGCAAAAGCTTGCGGAATCCATCCCTGGATTCCGCCCTTCGGGTAATGCTACGCATCCCGACGCCACTCCAAGCGGTGTTGTTCTGGCCGGTCCATATTTCGCCGCTTTTTTGGGCAATAGCGCCCACTATTGCCCGGCAAAATCGTCAAAATCTGTCCTCGGCCACCGACTTTTTCGCTTCAGCCGTTCAAGTCCGACAGGCTGCTAGAATTCCCCCCGCCTGCGCGCCCGGGTTGAGCCGTCATTCCGGCGCAGGCCGGAATCCAGCATGAGCACACTGACCCCCATCCAGCAAATCCTCGAAGCCATCCTGCTCTCCGCCGGCGAGCCGCTCAGCCGTCCCCGGCTGGCCGAGATCATGGGGGCCGAGGTCGATGCCGCCGCACTCGACGAAGCCCTGCGCGGCCTGGCCGCCAGTTACGCCGAGCGCGGCTTCGAACTGGTCGAGGTCGCCAGCGGCCTGCGTTTACAGGCGCGCGAGCGTTTCGCGCCGTGGATCGCCCGTCTCACCCCGGAACGTCCGCCGCGTTACTCCCGCGCGGTGCTGGAAACCCTCGCCCTGATTGCCTGGAAACAGCCCGTCACCCGTGCGGAAATCGAGGCGGTGCGCGGCGTGTCGGTGAACCCCGCCATCCTCAAGACCCTGCACGAGCGCGGTTGGATCGTCGTGGTTGGGCGCAAGGAAACGCCGGGTCGCCCGGAGCTGCTGGGCACCACGCGTCAGTTCCTCGATGACTTCAATCTCAGTGGGTTGGAGGACCTGGCCGAGAAGGTTTTTCCCGCCGAGCCCCTGTAGGAGCGGACCTTGGGCCGCGCACAGGGCGCGGCCCAAGGTCCGCTCCTACAAAATCCCTGGCCCCCATGTGCAGCGCGCCAAAGGAACGGTAATCTTCGGTCATTAACCTGTTCGTTCCACGGTCTTACTCACAAGGACTCCGACATGGCGCTGCATCCCCTGGCTGGTCAACCCGCTCCGCGCGAACTGCTGATCAACATCCCCGACCTGGTTTCCGCCTACTACACCCAGCGCCCGGACCCCAACAACCTCGCCCACTGGGTTGCCTTTGGCACCTCCGGCCATCGCGGCAGCAGCCTCAAGCAGACCTTCAACGAAGACCACATCCTCGCCACCAGCCAGGCCATCGTCGAATACCGTCGCGACAACGACATCACCGGCCCGCTGTTCATCGGCCTGGACTCGCACGCCCTGTCCACCCCGGCCTTCTACAGCGCCATCGAGGTGTTCGCCGCCAACGGCATCGAGCTGCGCATCCCGGCCGGTGAGCCGCTGGTGCCGACCCCGGTCATCTCGCACGCCATCCTGACCCACAACAAGGGTCGCAAGGCGCACCTGGCCGACGGCGTGGTCATCACCCCCTCGCACAACCCGCCCGCCGACGGCGGTTTCAAGTACAACCCGCCCAACGGCGGCCCTGCGGACACCGACGTCACCCGCCTGATCCAGGCGCGCGCCAACGAGCTGCTCAACCAGGACCTAAAAGGCGTCAAGCGCATGCCGCTGACCCAGGCCCTCAAGCTCGACACCACGGTCCGCTACGACTTCATCAAGCCCTTCGTCGATGACCTGCGCAACGTGGTCGACATGGACGCCATCAAGGCCGCCGGCCTGCGCATCGGGGTCGACCCGATGGGCGGGGCGGGGCTGCCGTACTGGGAGCCGATCGCCGAGACCTACGGCCTCGATATCGACGTGGTGAACAAGACCGTCGACCCGCGCTTCGCCTTCATGTGCGTGGACCACGACGGCAAGATCCGCATGGACTGCTCCTCGCCTTACGCCATGGCCGGCCTCATCGGCCTCAAGGACAAGTACGACATCGCCTTCGGCAACGACCCGGACGCCGACCGCCACGGCATCGTCACCCCCAGCGCCGGTCTGATGAACCCCAACCACTACCTCGCCGTCGCCATCGACTACCTGTTCCGCAACCGCCCGCGCTGGCCGGGCAATGCCTACATCGGCAAGACCCTGGTCTCCAGCTCCATGATCGACCGCGTGGCGCACGACCTGCACCGCGGCCTGCGCGAAGTGCCGGTCGGCTTCAAGTGGTTCGTGGACGGCCTGGTGGACGGCCACTGCGGTTTCGGGGGGGAGGAATCCGCCGGCGCCTCCTTCCTGCGCATGGACGGCACAGCCTGGAGCACCGACAAGGACGGCATCATCCTCAACCTGCTCGCCGCCGAGATTACCGCCAAGACCGGCCAAGACCCCGGCGTCTACTACAAGAAGCTCACCGAGCGCCACGGCAGCCCCGTCTACGCCCGCATCGACGCCGCCGCCAACCGCGAGCAGAAGCAGATCCTCGCCAAGCTCAGCCCCGAGCAGGTCAAAGCCGAAACCCTGGCCGGCGAGAAGATCACCGCCAAGCTCACCCGCGCCCCCGGCAACAACGCCGAAATCGGCGGCCTCAAGGTCACCACCGAAAACAGCTGGTTCGCCGCCCGCCCGTCAGGCACCGAAGACGTCTACAAAATCTACGCGGAAAGCTTCAAGGGCGAGGCTCACCTGAAAGAGATTCAGGAAGAAGCGCAGGCGATCGTGGCGGCGGCGTTTGGGGCGGCCCCATAAACAACCACATCGTGTTTGCTGACAAAGTTTGGCGACATCACTCGCCAACCCCTTTGTAAAACAAGGGGTATGCTCGTGCGTGGTGGTATGCGGTAAGCTTCGATCATGTTGCACGGAACATGCATCGTTTAATACACAACAAATCCTCTAGAAATTTACGTAGAGATTTAGGGTATAACGGAAATGGTTTTCCTAGGAATTGAGGTCTCGGACTGGGTGATGATCTTGGCTGTAATCTCCGGGCCTATCGCGGCAGTACGGATCCAGAAGTTTATTGAGTCCAGGAAGGAGGCAAAGGAGCGTCGGGTTAAGGTATTTAAGGACCTAATGGCTACCCGGGCAGCTACCCTTGCTTACCAACATGTTTCTGCTCTAAATATGGTTGGCTTGGAGTTCCACGGAAAAGAGTTCGCCAAGGTCATCAGTGCTTGGAACATGTACCTCGATCACCTGAACTCCTATCCAAACGACGATGAGTCCCTTGGAAGGATGTGGGTAGAGAAGTGCAATGACCTCCTTTCTGATCTCCTCTATGAAATGGGTTCATCCCTAGGCTTTGAGTTCGACAAAGTCCATATCAAAAAGGCCGGTTATATTCCAAAAAGTTATGCCGATGCTGAAAATGAACAGAATTACATTCGGCGAGCAACCGTTGAGCTTCTTGATGGGAGTCGCACACTTCCACTCAGTGTCGTATCCCTCCCTGTCGATCCCGAGGCAGCCGCGGCACAGAAGGACCTCCAGCAGATTCTAGCTTCGCATTACAAGGAAGGTCGTCCGTTCCCGGTCAAAGTCGTCGAAGAAAGGAGTTAAGCCCGCGTAGGGCGGATTAGCGGAGCGTAATCCGCCGAATGGGGGGTGTGGCGTGAGCGTTTGCATCCGGCGCATTACGCTTCGCTAATGCGCCCTACATCAATATTGATTTGTCATGGATTGACGTTGTGCCTGATTACCGACGCTCCTTTTGTCCCGGCGGGACGTTCTTCTTCACGGTGAACCTGCTTGAACGGCGGGGAAACAATCTGCTGGTCCGGCATGTGGACCACTTGCGCGACGTGGTTCGCGAGGTGCGGCGTGCCCATCCCTTCCACATTCATGGCTGGGTGGTGCTGCCGGAGCATCTGCACGCGGTGATCGAGTTGCCAGCGGGGGATGCCGATTTCTCGATGCGTTGGCGGCTGATCAAGATGGGCTTCTCGAAGCGGTTGCCTGCCGATGAGCGACTTTCGCGTGTACGGCGGGCACGCGGCGAGCGTGGCATCTGGCAACGCCGGTTCTGGGAGCATCTGATCCGCGACGAGGCGGATTTTGCCGCGCACATGGATTACCTGCATTTCAATCCGGTGAAGCATGGTCATGTCTTGCGCGTGGCCGACTGGCCGTATTCGACGTTTCATCGCTTGGTCGAGGTGGGTGTGTACCCACGGGATTGGGCGGGGAGTGTGGGTGCTGACTTGGTTGAAGTCCCGGATTGAGGCGCCATCCGGCGCAATACGCTGAACGCGAAGCTGGCGTCAGCCCGCTGTTGCGCCCTGCGGGAAGGGGGACGATGAACGAACTGCTGGCCGGAAATCTGTTTGTCAACGCGGCTCCTCCGCCCGAAGGGGAGCGTTTCGAGACGCTGCTTGAACACAAGAACCTCGTCATCGAGCGGATTGTGAGTTCCTCGCTCATCGCGCCGACCGAGTACGTTCAGCTGCAGGGTGAGTGGGTCGTGCTCCTGAAGGGTGAGGCCGTGCTCGAAGTCGCTGGCGAGCTCCATCAGCTGAAGGCGGGCGACTACCTCTTCCTGCCTGCGAAGCTGGCGCATGCGGTGCGCAAGGTGTCCGAGGGCGCGCTCTGACTGGCGGTGCATCTGCACCCCACAGCCTAGGCCAGCGGCATCGGGCTTATGCAGGCAGCGCTGTCCTCTCGGTCGTCAGTCCACGCAGGTATTTGAGCACTGGCAAGGTCGCGGCGCTTTCGAGGGCGTTGTAGCCGACGTTGGTTTCCATGCCGAGGTTGGCCCCGGCCTCGACCAGTCGTTGCAGGACGTCGAGCTTGCCGGTGGATGCGGCATAGATGGCGCAGGTGGCGCCGTTGATGTTCTGGTTGTCGACATCCGCACCGTGTTCCAGCAGCCGTGATACCAGCTCGGGTTTACCGTGGACGCAGGCGAACCAGAGGGCGTGGTGGCGATCGTCGTTGAGCTGGTTCGGATTGGCGCCCAGGGCGAGCAGTTCATCCATCAGTTCACCATCGCCTTGAAGCGCGGCCAGCATGAGGGAGCTCATGCCCCGGTCAAGGCAGGCGTGGATATCGTCCGAGGGGAGGCCCTGCGCATTCAGCCAGGCCGCCAGCTTGGTGCTGGGCGTGGCTGGTTGCTGCGTGGCCAGATGGTGTTCCCAGGCCTGCCAGCCGCCAACGAGGTTGTGGACGCGCAGGAATCCAAAACCCGCGATGAACTGGCTGATGTCGCGACTGCTGTTGCCGTGGTAGCAGTAGACGAGGATGGGGCGCTGCCGCTGGCGGCTGGTGAACAGCCTTTCCAGCAGAGCATCCGAGGCCAGTTGGGCGTGCTCCAGGTGGCCGCGCGCGTAGCTGGCCTCGTCGCGGATGTCGAGGATCAGCAGGTCGGGCTCGGCCAGCAGCGCGTGCAGTTCGGCGGCGAGGATGTCGTGGTATTTCATGGGAGTCTTCTCCGGCTCAACGCGGCATGTCCGTGCCGAGGACTTGCTTGAAGGCCTTCATCTCGGGCTTGGGGATCACGGCCTCGGCATCGATCCGCATCGCATGGATACGGCCGGCCAGCTCGGGTGTCATGGTTTCGCGCGCCTGGGTGATCAGAGCGTGCGTGTCCGCGCCCAGTCTTTCGCCTCGGCGTGTCTTGATCGTGTCGTACACGGCCGTCAGGGCGAGCTTGTCGGCCTCGGTCATCTTGCACTTGGCATCCAGGATCTTGAGCATGATGGTGGTCACGCAGTCGAGCTGCCGTGGGCTGAACGTAGAGCTTTGCGCCCAGCGCGCTGCGGGGTGGGAGGAGGGCGATACGCGCGGATGGGCGGCATCCCAGAGGATCTTGAATTGTGTGTCGAGCCCGGACAGTTCGCGGTCGATGACTTCGAGTTGCTCAAGCCCAGCGCGGGGCGCGATCTCCCCGCTATTCAGGGCGTGCTTGAGACTTTCACGCTGGCCGAAGACCTTGGCAATGCGGTCTTTCAGCCACTGCATTTCATCGTGTTCCGGCATGGATTGCTCTGGATAGGGACTCTTTACCTCCATAAGCAATAACTGAACCAATCAGCCTGGTCCAATAACTTGTGGAAATTGGATGATTTTCTGGTGGGGTGCTTGGCGTTTTTCGGCCCAAAACGTGTGTCGCGTAGGAAACGCGACAGTACCGGCGGACGGAATGGCGAAAGGATCGGGCGGGTTGGTCTATCATCGGAGCCTCGTCCATCAAGTCCCTCCCTCGCATGCCCCAGGATATCCAGCCCGCTCAATCCCTTCTGGATTTCATTACCCGCCTGATTCCCGCGAGCGCTGACTATCCCTTGCTGGTCGGCCTTGCTGTTCTTGCCCTTGTGGCCGGGGTCTCGCTCGGGCTGCTTCCCCTCGCGCGCCGCTATGCGGTCGGGGTGGTGCACCGCTTCGTGAAGTTCACCCATTTCGCGTGGGATGACAAGCTGATCGAATCCGGCTTTTTCATGCGGGCATCCTGGCTTGTCCCTCTGGTGTTGTTCTACGAGGGCTTGCGCATCGTTCCAGCGCTTCCCGAGCCGTTCATCGACTTCCTGGCCCGGCTCACGCTGGCCATTCTGACGCTGGTGGTGGTGCGCACCTTCGCGGCGGCGCTCAAGGCATTGAACGCCATCTACGACGCGTCGCCGATGGCCCGTAACCGGCCCATCACCAGTTACGTGCAGGTGGTGAACATCGTCGCGCACCTGTTCGCCGTGATCGTGATGATTTCGGTACTGATCGGGAAGTCGCCGTGGCTATTCATCAGCGGTCTTGGCGCGGCGATGGCGGTGATCCTGCTGGTGTTCCGGGACACGCTGCTCTCACTGGTCGCCGGCATCCAGCTAACCACCAACAATCTGATCCATATCGGCGACTGGATCGAGATGCCGCAGTTCGGCGCGGACGGCGATGTGGTTGACATCTCCCTGCACGCGATCCGGGTACGCAACTGGGACAAGACCATCACCGTCATCCCGACCCACAAGTTCCTGGATCATGCCTTCAAGAACTGGCGAGGCATGTCTGAATCGGGTGCGAGGCGGATCAAGCGCGCCATCCATGTGGACATGTCCACCATCCGTTTCCTCACGCCGGATGAGGTGGAGCACTTTGGCCGTTTTGCCTTGCTCAACGATTACATGGCGACAAAGAAAGTGGAGCTTGCGGCGTACAACCGAGAACATGCGGGGGACGGGCAGTTGGTTCCTCACGCCCGCAGGCTGACCAACGCAGGCACCCTGCGCGCCTACATCGTCAACTATCTGCGCCAGCACCCCAAGATCCGCCAGGACATGACCCTGCTGGTGCGCCAGCTGGAGCCGACGCCGAAGGGGCTGCCCATCGAGATCTATGTGTTCTCTAACGATATTGCCTGGGCGAACTACGAGGATATCCAGTCGGACATCTTCGACCACATTCTCGCCATGGTCCCGGAGTTCGGCTTGAACGTGTATCAGGAGCCCAGCGGCAATGACCTGCGCGCGTTACTGTCATCCAGTTTGATTGTTTCACCGCAGAGCGGGGGTGAAAGCGTCAGGGTGTTGAGCGCCCTCCAACACTAAATCATCTTTCATTGACTTCTACGCATGGCTGAACCGAAGGGATTTGTCGACAGGCAGGCGCATTCGATCCATGGAGATACTTGATCGCAGCCAGGTGGTCATCGACAATTTTCCTGCTTCACAGCCTTGTCCGGGCTGAAGGACAAAATAACTACGACAGATCAGGTGAGACGGCAAACAAACCATTGCCCTTAAACGCTTCAGGAAGACCCTCACATGCTCACCACCTTCGTCATCCTCTACCTTATCCTTTCCATCGGCATCGGGCTGTGGGCCGCCCGACACGTCCATTCGGCGGGCGACTACATCACCGCAGGGCGCAGTCTGCCGATCTACATCGTCACGGCGATGGTGTTCGCCACCTGGTTCGGCGCGGAGACGGTGCTGGGCATTCCGGCAACCTTCCAGGAAGAGAACCTGGGCGGGCTGATCTCCGACCCCTTCGGCGCCGCGATCTGCCTGATCCTGTTCGGTATCTTCTTCGCGAAGAAACTGTACCGGCTGAATCTGCTGACCATCGGCGACTTCTACCGCAAGCGCTATGACCGCCGGGTAGAGGTCATCACGGCGATCGCCATCGCACTGTCTTACCTCGGTTGGGTGTCGGCGCAGATCACCGCCCTGGGCGTGGTGTTCAGCGTGCTCTCCGAAGGCGCGATCACCCAGGCGCAGGGCATCATGATCGGGGCGGCGGTGGTCTTCCTCTACACCGTGGTCGGTGGCATGTGGTCGGTGGCCATGACGACCTTCTTCCAGATGATCGTGATCGTGCTGGGGCTGTTCTACATCGCCTGGCTGGTCAGCGACATGACCGGCGGCATCATGCCGGTGGTCGAGCACGCGGCGCAGGCCGAGAAGTTCGTGTTCTGGCCGGATCTGAGCGCGGTGGCCTGGGTGGCGTTCATCTCCGCCTTCCTGACGGTGGCGTTCGGTTCCATCCCCCAGCAGGACGTGTTCCAGCGTGCCAACTCGTCGAAGAGCGCGGGCGTCGCGATGTGGGGCGCGATCCTCGGCGGGGTGCTCTACCTGCTGTTCGCCGCCGTGCCGCTCTACCTGACCTATTCGGCCAACCTGATCGACCCGGGCATGGTGGCGCGCCTGCTGTCCACGGATGCCGAGAGCATCCTGCCGGCGCTGATCAAGGGCCATCTGCCGTTGATCGCCCAGGTGATCTTCTACGGCGCGCTGCTGGCGGTGATCATGAGCACCGCGTCCGGGACCCTGCTGGCACCGTCGGTGACGCTGTCCGAGAACGTGCTGCGCGGATGGCTGTTCAAGGACCTGAAGGACAGGGACATGCTGCGCATGACCCGTTTCATCGTAGCGGTCTTCGCGATGGCGGTGACCCTCTACGCTCTGTGGGCGCTGGAGAACGAGACCGGCATCCACGCGATGGTGGAGGCGTCCTACAAGGTGACGCTGGTGGTGGCCTTCGCGCCGCTGGTCTTTGGTCTGTACTGGAAACGCGCGAGCACCTTCGGCGCGTATGTCTCCATCGGCGTCGGCCTGCTGGTCTGGCTGCCGCTGGAGTTCATCATGCCGGAGGCGGATGTTTCACCGCACTTCTGGGGCTTCCTGGCAGCCATGGTGGGCATGGTGGCGGGTTCCCTGCTGCGTCCTGACGGGCCGCGGGCCGAGGCATCATGAATTTCTGATATGATTCATGACTTTCATTGATCTGGCTTATTGAAAGGTCTGCGCATGTCTGCTTTGCCGAACTGCCCGAAATGCGGCTCCGAATACACCTACGAAGATGGCGAAATGTTCGTCTGCCCCGAGTGCGGACACGAGTGGTCGAAGACCACTGCCGCTGCCGAAGTGGCGAGTGACGAACTGGTGGTGAAGGATGCCAACGGCAATCTTCTGCAGGACGGCGACACCGTCACCGTGATCAAGGACCTGAAGGTCAAGGGTTCATCCCTGGTGGTGAAGGTCGGCACCAAGGTGAAGGGCATCCGCCTGGTGGAGGGCGATCACAACATCGACTGCAAGATCGACGGCATCGGCCCGATGAGCCTGAAGTCGGAGTTCGTGAAGAAGGGCTGATCGTCCTGCCTTGACAGGATCAACCATGAATAAAGGGCCTCGTAGATGCGAGGCCCTTTTTCTTTGTAGGAGCGAGCTTGCTCGCGATACCCGTCCGCTACCCTGATCGCGAGCAAGCTAACGCGTAGCTGGCGCAAGCCCGCTCTTACGGTATTTATGGCAGTTGGATGCTGTGCGGGGGGGCAGGGCCACAAGGGGGCACCATATGCCGAGGCATGGCCGAGCGCGATCCATCCCACCTCAGCACAGCCTGTAGGACCGAGCTAAACGGCCAAGGCGCGGATCGCGAGCAAGCTCGCTCCTACGGTGTGCGATCAGAGTTCGAAGACGTATGGCTCTTCCAGCCCGCCCACACGCGGATCACCACGTGCCTTGGCATGGCGGTGCGGGATTCCTTCCACGGACGGACCAGACCCGCGAGCCGCGCGCTTTCCCGCGCCACCTCCATGGCCCAGAGCGATTCGTCGGGAAACGCCGGGCGCGGGTTGAGGCGCTCGTGCAGGAAGAACAGGCCGATGAAACGTCCGACGGGGATGGTCGCGAGCCCCATGCCAAGCAGCAGGGTGAGCACGCCCATGGCCGGATAGCCGCTGACGACAAGATGAGGATCGTCCTTGAACAAGGGCCACAGAAAGCTGGCGCCGATGGCGAACAGCCCGCCCGAGAAGAGCAGGCGATTGCTGGTCAGGGTGCGGTGTGCCGCGTTCAGAAGGCGGATCAGTCGCGGGGCATCAGCCATGCGTTTTTTCTCCAGACTCATGGGCCTCTTGTTGCGGGCGCGGGTAGCGGGCAAACCACAACGCACCGAGCAGTGCCGCGATGACCGATGCGGCGAGAATGCCGGCCTTGGCCATATCCAGGACGGCTGCATCGCTCGGGAAGCTCAGTTCGGCGATGAAGATCGACATGGTGAAGCCGATCCCGCCGACCAGGCCGGCGCCGAAGACATGGCCGATGTGCACGCCCCTCGGCAGTCGGGTCAGGCCGGTCTTGATCGACAGCCAGGTGAACAGGGTGATGCCGATGGGCTTGCCGATCACCAGCCCGAGGATGATGCCAAGCGGTGCCGCATGGGCAAACGTATTGGCCAGGGCCTCGGGATTCAAGCTGATCCCGGCATTCGCGAGTGCGAATAGCGGGATGATGAGAAATGCGACCGGCAGGGCAAGGATATGCTCGAGCCGCACCACCGGCGGTTGCACGGCGTGGAGGCCTTCCTGAAGGGTTTCCAGCATGTGGATCTGAGTTTTGCAGGTCAGCATGTTCACGCCGGGTTCACAGATATTGCTGTCGAACTTGTCCATCAGCTCGCGTACATGGCTGCTGAAATCCTCCTGGCTGAAGCGCGAGGATGCCGGGATCATCAGCGCGGTGAGCACGCCGGCGACGGTGGCATGCACGCCGGACTTGAGCACCACGTACCACAGGATGACGCCCAGGATGACGTAGGGCAGCGGCTTGCGGATATTGGCGGCGTTCAGGAGGGCCAGCGCGCCGACGAGCAGGGCGGCGACGGCCAGGGCATCGGTATTCAGCTCGGCAGTGTAGAAGAGGGCGATCACGACCACCGCGCCGAGGTCGTCGACAATCGCGAGGGCGACCAGGAACATCAGCAGGGCCTTGGGTACACGCGAGCCGAAGAGCGTCAGCACGCCGATGGCGAAGGCGATGTCGGTGGCCATCGGGATCCCCCAGCCTGAGGCATAATCACCGGTTGGGTTGATCGTGAAATAGATCAGCGCGGGGACGATCATGCCGCCCAATGCGGCGATCATCGGCAGTGCAGCCTGGGAGGGAGTGGACAGCGAGCCGGCGAGGAATTCGCTCTTGATCTCCAGTCCGACCAGGAAGAAGAAGAGCGCCATCAATCCGTCGTTGATCCAATGATGAGCGGATTTCTCCAGTGCCCATTCACCCATGCCGATGCGGACGGGGGTTTCCCAAACCTCGTGGAATGCATGCGCGAACGCGCTGTTGGCAAGCACCAGCGCAAGCACGGTCGCGGCCATCAGCATCAGGCCGCTGGAGCTCTCCCATTTGATGAACTTCTCGAACGGGCTCAGGGCCTGTTGGAAGATGCGTTCAAGGGCTTGGCTGTAATTCGGCGTACTCATCCGGTGGTACTATCCTTGGTCTTCAAAACGCCATCAGTCTATGGGATGCGGCCTCGCTCGGCGAGTTCCGATGCAGCCCCATTCGCAGGGTTATTTCGGAGTGGATGAATTGATGAACGGGATGCACGGGAAATTCATCCCGTACTTTTTCGCTGTCTTGGCCACGATGCTGGTCGCCCCCGCGGCTCTGGCAAGCGAGTCAGTTGCAGGCGACTTTACCGGCACCCTCTGGGGGATGCTCGCGCTGGGCACCTTCGTCATTGCCTATGCACTGGTCATTGCCGAGGAAAACATCCACCTGCGCAAGTCGAAGCCGGTGGTGGTCGCGGCGGGCATCATCTGGATCTTCGTCGCGCTGGCCTATGCCCAGGCGGGGCAGGGCGCCGTGGCCGGGGAACTGGTCAAGCACAACATCCTGGAGTACGGCGAATTGCTGCTGTTCCTGCTGGTGGCGATGACCTTCATCAACACCCTGCAGGAGCGCGGCCTGTTCGATGCGCTGCGTGGCTGGCTGGTGTCGCGAGGCTTTTCGCTGCGCACGATCTTCTGGCTGACCGGCCTGCTCGCGTTCTTCATCTCGCCGGTGGCGGACAACCTGACCACTGCGCTGATCATGGGGGCGGTGGTGATGGCCGTGGCGGGTGGTCAGCGCGCCTTCATCGTGCCGGCGCTGATCAGTATCGTGGTGGCCGCCAACGCGGGCGGTGCGTTCAGTCCATTCGGCGACATCACCACCCTGATGGTCTGGCAGAAGGGCATTGTGCGCTTCGAAGAGTTCTTCGCCCTCTTCATTCCTTCATTGGTGAACTGGCTGGTGCCGGCCTTCATCCTGTCCTTCGTGGTGCCCAAGGTCCGCCCCGAGCCGCTCGCCGAGCAACCCCGGGTCAAGTCCGGCGGCTATGTCGCGCTCATGCTGTTCGCGTTCACCATCGCCCTGGCCGTGACCATGCACAATGCCTTCCACCTGCCGCCGATGCTGGGCATGATGACGGGCCTTGGTCTGCTGATGGTGCAGGGCTATTTCATCAAGCGGGCGGAAGGCAGCTGGGAGATCAGCCAGCAGGTACCGCAACCGCTGCGTGAGGCCCCCGAAATCACCCGCTATTTCAAGCCCAAGGACAAGCCGTTCGACATCTTCATCTCGATGAAGCGGGCGGAATGGGACACCCTGCTGTTCTTCTACGGCGTGATCCTGAGCGTGGGGGGGCTAGGCGCGCTGGGTTATCTGGCGGGCCTGTCGACCCTGATGTACTCGGATCTGGGGCCGACCACCGCCAACGTGCTGGTGGGCCTCCTCTCCGCCGTGGTGGACAACATCCCGGTCATGTTCGCGGTGCTCACCATGAATCCGGACATGTCGCACGGCCAGTGGCTGCTGGTCACGCTCACCGCCGGTGTCGGCGGTTCATTGCTGTCGGTCGGTTCCGCGGCGGGTGTCGCCCTGATGGGGCAGGCGCGCGGTGTGTACACCTTCATGGCCCATCTGAGGTGGAGCTGGGCGGTACTGCTCGGCTATGTGGCAAGTATCGCGGCGCACATGGTCCTCAATGCGTCCATGATGTGAGCGCTGTCTGTTAGTATTCACCCCTTGTTTAGTTTCGAGTCGTTCAAGCCGTGACCATGTATCTCACTGACGATCTGCGCATCGTGGGTATCCAGGAAGTGATGCCGCCCGTGGAAGTGCGCCGCAAGCATCCGCTCACCGAACGCGGTGCGGAGACGGTGTTTGCCACGCGTCAGGCGATCCATGAAGTCCTGGGCGGAACGGACGACCGCCTGCTGGTCATCATGGGGCCGTGCTCCATTCACGACGTGCAGGCCGCGCGCGACTACGCCGCCCGGCTGAAAGAACTGGCCTCCGAGGTGAAGGATGACATCCTGCTGGTGATGCGCGTCTACTTCGAAAAGCCACGCACCACCGTTGGCTGGAAGGGCCTGATCAACGACCCGAACCTGGACGGCAGCTACCGCATCAACGAGGGCCTGCATCTGGCCCGCCATCTGCTGGCCGACCTCGCCGACATGGGCGTGCCGACCGCGACCGAATACCTCGACCTGATCAGCCCGCAGTATGTCTCCGACCTGGTCAGCTGGGGCGCGATCGGCGCGCGTACCACCGAAAGCCAGGTCCACCGCGAACTGGCTTCCGGCCTGTCCTGTCCGGTCGGCTTTAAGAACGGCACCGACGGCGGTCTGCAGGTCGCGATCGATGCGATCCGCGCCGCCGAGCGCCCTCATCACTTCCTGTCGGTCACCAAGGAAGGTCATTCGGCGATCTTCTCCACGCGCGGCAACGAGGACTGCCACATCATCCTGCGCGGCGGGCGTGAGCCAAACTACGACGCAGCGAGCGTGGCTGAAGCCGGCGCCGCGTTGGAAAAGGCCCACCTGCCTCCGCGCATCATGATCGACTTTTCACACGCCAACAGCCGCAAACAGCACATGCGGCAGATCGAGGTCGCCCACGATGTCGGCGTCCAGGTGGCAGCCGGCAATCGGCACATCATTGGAGCGATGATCGAAAGTCATATTGTTGCCGGCCGTCAGGATGTGCAGGACCCCTGCTGCCTGACCTATGGCCAGAGCATCACCGATGCCTGCATCGGCTGGGATGACAGTGTGCAGGTCATTCATGATCTGGCCGCGGCGGTTCGAGCGCGTCGTAGCAAGGAGTAATTCGACATGCTGGAGCTGGTGTACGCGGGCGGATGGTGGATGGCGCCGATCCTCCTCGGCTCGGTCATCTCCCTTGGCATCATCATCGAGCGTGCCTGGGCACTGCGCGCCTCCCGCGTCGTTCCGCGTGGCGTGGTTGAAGAACTCGAGCAACTGGTGCAATGCGGTGAACTGAGTTCCGAGCGGCTGCGGACCATCAGCCTGCGCTCCCCGCTCGGCCGCGTGCTGGCGGCCGGGGTTGTCCCCTATGCCCTCAGTCGCGAGGAAATGAAGGCGCGTATCGAGGATGCCGGTCGTCATGTGGCGCATGACCTCGAGTGCTGCCTGACCACATTAGGCACCATCGCGGTGATCAGTCCGCTGCTTGGTCTGCTTGGTACCGTGGTGGGCATGATCATGACCTTCGAGGTCATCACCAGCCAGGGCCTTGGCCAGCCTGCCGATCTTGCCGGTGGTATTTCAACCGCATTGTTGACTACCGCTGCCGGCCTGATCGTCGCCGTGCCGACCGTGATCGCCCACCGCGCCTTCCGGGCCAAGCTCGATCGTCTGATCATCGATATGGAACGCGAGGCCATGCGCCTGCTGGATGGCCTGGCGGCCGCCGAGGCACGCGTGCACGATGAGAGTGAGCCGCAGGCTCCTGCCGCCGTGGCTGAGGCGCGTCACTGGACCGCGAGCCAATGAATTTCAGCCGCCGTGGACGCGACGAGGTCAGCCCCGATCTGACCGCGCTGATCGATGTGGTCTTCCTGCTGCTGCTGTTCTTCATGCTCACCACGACCTTCGTGCACGCCCAGCGGCTCAAGCTCGACCTGCCGGAAGCCAGTCAAGGGCAGGCAAGCGAAGACAAGGAGCCGTGGGTGATCGAGATCGACGCGCAGGGTGATTACGCGCTCAACGGTGAGGAGGTCGCGGTCGGGATGCTGGTCGAGCGCCTGCGCGCCATTCCCGGTCGCACCGAGGATACCCAACTGTTGATCCGTGCCGACGGCCAGGCCAGCCATCAGTCCGTGGTGCTGGCGCTCGATGCCGCGCGCTCGGCCGGGCTGGTGCATGTCGGTCTGGCCACAGAACTGCCCGCGCCCGCTCGTCCATGACCGCCGAAGACACCGCTTCCGGTTTGCAGACCTACCGCCGTCTGCTGGGCTATGTGCGCCCGCACTGGCGGATATTCACCCTGGCCATCCTCGGCATGGTCGCGGCCTCGCTGACCGACGTGGCCTTTGCCGCATTGATGAAACCGCTGCTGGACGGCAGCTTCGTCGCCAAGGACGTGCAGACGACCCAGTGGGTGCCGCTCGCCCTGGTCGGTGTGTTCCTGATTCGTGCCGTCGGCGAGTTCGCCGCCAAGTACGGGATGACCTGGGTGGCGCGCCAGGTGGTCGCCAGCCTGCGCCAGCAGGTGTTCGACAGGCTGTTGCGCCTGCCGACCCCTTTCTTCGACCATGCCCAGTCCGGCGACCTGCTGGCGCGCCAGACCTACACCGTGGAGCAGGTGGCGAGCGCCGCGACCGGTGCGCTCACCACGATGGTGCGGGACGGCCTCTCGGTCATCGGCCTGCTGGCCTGGATGCTGTGGCTCAGCCCGCAGCTGACGGTGTTCATCCTGGTGGTCGCGCCGATCGTGGTGGCGCTGGTCGCCCTGGTCAGCCGGCATTTCCGCCGCTACAGCCGCCGCATCCAGGCCTCGGTGGGCGAGATCGCCCAGGTGGCCGACGAGGTGATCGGCGGTCACCGGCTGGTCCGGGTCTATGGCGGCGAGAACTACGAACGAGGCCGTTTTGCCGAGGTCAACGAGAAGAACCGTCGCGCCTTCATGCGCATGGAGCGCGTCGACGCCATCTCCACCCCATTGGTGCAGCTGCTGGTGGCGCTCGCCATCGCCGGCATCATCGCCTTCGCCACCAGCGGCGAGCGCCTCGAATCGCTGAGCGTCGGCACCTTCATCTCCTTCATCACCGCGCTGGCGATGTTGCTCTCGCCACTCAAGCGCCTCACCAATCTGAACGCCATTCTGCAGAAAGGCATCGCGGCTGGTGAGCTGTTGTTCGATACCCTGGACGAAACACCCGAGAAGGATGAGGGGGGCAAGCAACTCGGTCGCGTGCAGGGTCATGTGCGCGTCGAGGGCGTGAGGTTCCGCTACGCCGAAGATCAGCCCGACGTCCTGCATGACCTGGACCTGGATGTACCCGCCGGAACCACCGTCGCCATTGTCGGACAGTCCGGCAGCGGCAAGAGCACCCTGCTGAACCTGCTGCCACGCTTCTACGAGCCGAGCGCCGGGCGCTTGCTGATTGACGGCGTCGATATCCGCGAACTGCCGCTGGCCCACCTGCGCGAGCAGCTGGCCTGGGTTGGGCAGGAGATCACTCTGTTCGATGACAGCGTGGCCAACAACATCGCTTACGGTAGCTTGCAGGGCGCGCCGATGGAGGCGATACGCGCGGCCGCCGATCAGGCGCAGGCCACGGGCTTCATCGAGGGGCTGCCGGAAGGCTTCGCGACGCGTGTCGGCGAGCGGGGCGTGTTGCTCTCCGGCGGACAGCGTCAGCGCATCGCCATTGCGCGAGCCCTGCTGCGTCAGGCCCCGATCCTGTTGCTGGATGAGGCCACCTCGGCCCTCGATACCGCCTCCGAGCGCCTGATCCAGCAAGCGCTGGAAGGCCTGATGCGGCACCGCACCACGCTGATCATCGCGCACCGTCTGTCCACCATTCAGAAAGCCGACCGCATCGTGGTGATGGAGGCGGGCCGGATCGTGGAGCAAGGTAAGCATGAGGAGCTGCTGGCCCGAGAGGGGCATTACGCGCGTCTCTACCGTCTCCAGTTCACCGAACACCCCCCCGGAATCTGAGTGAAGACGCCGTCTTTCTGGCAGTCCCGACTTGATCCGCGCAGTCTGCTGCTTGTGCCCCTGGGCTGGCTGTGGTGCGCTGTTGCCCGTCGGCGCCTGCAGGCCTACCGCTCTGGCGACAAGCACGCCGAACGCCTGCCGGTGCCGGTCATCGTGGTCGGCAATGTCACCGTCGGTGGCAGTGGCAAGACGCCGCTTACTCATTGGCTTGCCTTGCGTCTGCGGGAGGCTGGCTGGCGCCCGGCCATCCTCAGCCGAGGGTATGGCGCAAGCGTTGAAGGCTCACCCCGCATCGTTTTGGGGGACAGCAGTCCGGCGGATGTCGGTGATGAGCCGCTGCTGCTCAAGCGTCGTCTTGGTGATATCGACGTCATTGTTCATCCGCAACGTGTGTTGGCCGGTCGAGTGGCGGTCGAGCGGGGCGCGGACGTGCTGCTGCTGGACGATGGCCTGCAGCACCTGCAACTGGTTCGCGACATCGAGATCGCCGTGCTCGATGGGGCGCGCGGTCTGGGCAATGCGCGCTGCCTCCCCGCCGGGCCGCTCCGCGAACCGGCGCAACGTCTGTCCGAGGTGGACGCAGTGGTGGCGCTTGGACAACCAGGCGAGGGGCAGTGGGGCATGCGCCTCGTGCCGGGCGAGGCCATCAATCTGTGCGATGGCACGCGTCGCCCGCTTGCGGATTTCACCGCTGTGGCCTGCGATGCGCTTGCAGGCATCGGCCATCCCGAGCGCTTCTTCGGCATGTTGCGTGATCTTGGCCTGGGCATCCAGGTTCACCCCTTCGCCGACCATCACCCCTTCTCGCCCGCCGATCTTGCGCCGTTCAGCCAGCGTCCGCTGCTGATGACCGAAAAGGATGCGGTAAAATGCCGGTCATTCGCCCGCGCCAATCATTGGTACGTTCCTGTCGAAGCCGAGCTGGACGCGGGTTTTGCCGATTTCATTCTTTCCTGCCTGGAGACCCTGCGCGATGGACAAACGCCTTCTTGAAATCCTCGCCTGCCCGGTGACCAAGGGCCCGCTGGTCTACGACAAGGACGCTCAGGAACTGATTTCCATCGCTGCCCGGCTGGCCTATCCGATCCGCGACGGCATTCCCGTCATGCTGCCGGAAGAGGCGCGCAAGCTCGATGAGGCCGAGGCCGAGCAACTTCGCGCCAGGCATCCGGCGGCGTCATGAACCCCTACAAGCTCGTCATTCCCGCCCGTTACGGCTCCTCCCGCCTGCCGGGCAAGCCCTTGTTGCCCGTTGCCGGCAAACCGCTGGTCCAGCATGTGATCGAGCGCGCGCGGGAGTGCGGCGCCGACGAGATCGTGCTGGCGACCGACGACGCACGTATCCGCACCGTATGCGAGCCGCTGGGTGTCAGGGTGCTGATGACCTCGCCCGAGCATGCCACCGGCACCGATCGGCTCGCCGAGGTGGCAAGGGTGATGGGATGGACGGACGACACCATCGTCGTGAATCTGCAGGGCGATGAGCCGCTGATTCCATCGGCCTTGCTGGATCGACTGGCCACCAACCTGGCCGACCATCCAGAGGCGGGAATCGCCACCCTCTGCACTCCCATCCACCATGCCCGAGACCTGTTCGATCCGCACGTCGTCAAGGTCGTACGCGACATGAATGGACTGGCGCTCTATTTCAGCCGCGCGTCGATTCCCTGGGAACGGGATGCCTTCGGCATGGAGGAGGACCGGCACCACGACCACGGTTTCCGTCATCTGGGTTTGTATGCCTACCGCGCAGGATTCCTTCGCGACTTCGCCGCCTGGCCGGAGGCGCCGATCGAGGGGCTGGAGAAACTGGAGCAGCTGCGCGCCCTGTGGCACGGCGTGCGCATCCATGTCGATGTGGTCGCCGAGCCGCCGGGGCATGGCGTGGACACCCCGGAAGACCTGGCGCGGGTGGAGGCCCTGCTCAGTCGCTGAGGCAGAAGAGCGCGCGTCGCAGCGCTTCGGCCTCCTCGTCGTTCAGGAAGGCGCGCGTCACCGGGTGAAGCTGTGAGCCGATTTCGCTGCGCAGCGGGACCTGGAAGTGCCTGGGTGCGCGTCGGCGGGGCTGGCCGTAGAGGTTGTCCTGCATCACCCCTTCGCCCGACTCACGCAATACCAGCATGGGGCCGTCGCGGAGGATTTCGATGACACTCAGGCGGCGGCCTTCCACCACGGCTTCACGGCCGAGCAGCGTGGCAAGCTGGTCGAGCAGGTCGTCGTTCATCCTTCATTTCCTAGAAATCAGGCAGGAATCGAGTATGCAGTGGGAGCTTCTGGAGCGCGAGGTGATTTATCAGGGGTTTTTCCGCATGGAACGCTACCACCTGCGGCATCAGCGCTACGCCGGCGGTTGGACGGACACGATCCGGCGCGAGATGTTCGAGCGTGGGCACGCGGTCGCCGTGCTGCCGTATGACCCGAAACGTGATGCCGTGGTGATCCTGGAACAGTTCCGCCCCGGCGGGCTGGAGGCGCCCGGTGGGCCGTGGATGCGCGAATTCCCCGCCGGCATGATCGAGACCGGCGAGCTGCCGGAGGACGTGGCGCGTCGGGAAATGCATGAAGAGTCCGGCCTGATCCCGCAGCGGCTGGAATACATCACCCGCTTCTGGGTCAGTCCGGGCGGCACCACCGAGAGTCTCTACCTGTACTACGCCGAGGTCGACAGCGAGGGCGTGGGCGGGTTGCATGGACTCGAGCACGAGCATGAAGAGATCCGGGTCACCGTGGTACCGCGCCAGGAGGCGCAGGCCATGCTGGAGGAGGGGCTGATCTGTTCCGCCGCGCCGATGATCCTGATGCAGTGGCTGGCCCTGAACGCTGACCGGCTGCGGGGATCGGTGCTGGCCTAGCAAGTTGCCGAAATGAGTATTTCAGTAGCCTGCTAGCTGGCAGTGAGGCCAAGCAGATCACGCACCTCTTCCGAATTCGAAGCCTGGCAGGCCTTCCTGAGCAGGTCGTGTGCCACGTCCGCGTCCGTTTGGCGCGCGATGTGGCCAAGAAAGGGAATCTGCACCGGCTCCACCGAAAAGCTGCGGAACTCCATCCCGAGTAGCAGAACGAACAGTCCGGGAAGCCCGGGCAGCTGACCGCAGACCCGCATCGGCAGGTCGAGCGCCCGACCTTCCTCGGCCAGCCGGCTGAGGAAGCGCAGCCATGAGGGGGCATAAGGGTCGAGGTAGGTTGAAAGCTCGGGACGGTTTCGATCGGCGGCATGAAAAGCCTGCATCAAATCATTGCAGCCGATGGCGACGAAGTCGGCCTTATCCCGCCACTCAGGCAGGGCAAAGGCCGCCGCGGGCGTCTCAACCATGGCCCCGAGAGGAAGACTCGCAAGGGACGGCCACGATTGCAGGCGTTCACGCACGGCCTCGAGCTCCCGGGGGTGGGTCAGGTAGGGCACAAGCAACGCGAGTTTTCTGTCCGCGCTCAGTTCCGCCAGTGCGGCGAGTTCGGCATCGAGCGCGTCCGACATCGGTCCCAGCCCGTACAGGCGACTGCCCTGCAGGCCAAGAGGTGCGATCGGCGCCTCCGGCCACCAGGGGGCCGGTTTGTCCGGCCCGTAATCGAACAGGCGCACCGTCATGGGCAGCGGATCGGCGGCCTTGCATACCACGCCGAAGGCCTTGTGGTAGAAGGCCTGGTCAGGGACCCTCGGTGGCAGGGGGGGAAGATATTCGCTACGCACCAGGCCGATGGCGGTCGCGCCATGCCGTACGGCCAGCGCCGCCCCGCGCGCATCGCCGATGCTTGCCATCAGCTCGATGGGCTCATCGTTGGCCGTTCGCCATTGGGTATCATGATCCAGCCTCGCTTGAGGCTCCGGCAGGTGCTCGTCTGCGACCAGCCCAAGCCCGCCGTCAATCTCGACCTGCTGTCCATGCAAGAGTGGGCTGGCCTGCTTGCGGTCAAGCAGCACGGTGGGAATGGCGAGAGACCATAGACGGATGAGGACATGGCCGAAGCGCGCCGCGTCACGCACGATCAGGCCCGCCGGCATGTTGCCTGGCTGCTGCAGTAGCAAGGATGGGATCTCCTGCTGGCCGAGCAGCAGGATGCAACCCGCAAGATTCCCATGCATGCCGGTGACCAGTCTTCCCCTGACGCGGCCGGGGACCAGGGGCGAGCCACGCAGGATCACGCTATCTCCATTGCCTGCCCGGCCAGGTCCTGGGTGCGTCTGGCGCCCCGTTTGAGGGCGTCCAGTTCATCGCCGTTCAGGTCTGGTGGCAGGATCGTCCGGATGCCCTCCCGGCCCAGCCGGATGGGCAGGGCGAGGCAGACATCCCGCAGGCCGTACTCCCCGTCGAGCAGCACCGAGGCGTTCACAAGCCTGCCCTCATCGAGAGCAATGGCCCGCGCAAGTTCGGCGATCGTGGCGGCAGCGGCGAAGTATGGCGAAAGACCGCCGGTCTGGCCGATCAGGCGGCTGCCCGCATGGCGCGTGGCCTCCACCAGGTCGGCAACGGCCTTCGCCGTGAGGAGTTCTGGCAGGGGAGTGTCCTTGACCGTGCAAAGACGGGGCACGATCAGCATGTCGTCATTGTGCGGGCCGATGACCTGGGCCCGCACCTCACCGGCGTCCACGCGCAGCGCATCGGCGACGAAGCGTCTCAGGCGGTGGGCATCCAGCTGTCCGCTCAGGCCGAGGATGCGGGATCGCGGCCAGTCGTATTTTCTCAGGGCCACATAGGTCAGTACGTCCACCGGATTGCTGACCACCAGGACGATGGCGTCGGGGCTGTGGTTCAGCACGGCATCCATGAGCTCGCGCAGGACGCCGAGGTTGACGTGCAGCAGGTCCTCGCGGCTCATCCCCGTCTTGCGCGGGCTTCCGGCGGTGATGATGACCAGGGCCGCGCCGGTGCACAGGACCGGATCGCTGCCGCCGGATACGTCGACCCTGCTCGAAGTGAGGGCAAGCGACTGGCGGATGTCCTCGGCCTTACCGCTCGCGAGGCCGCCCAGTTTGTCGATGAGCGCGATATCCCCCAGTCCTTCCCGGGCCATCAGGAAGGCGGCTGTGGCGCCGACATTGCCCGCGCCGAAAATCGCGATCCTGAAGGGCGTCATGTTCACCACTCAGGCCATGCCAAGCGCGTGGGCCAGTTCGGGGTGCATCACTTTGCCATCGGCGAGGTTGAGGCCCCTCGCCAGGTGTGGATCGTCACGCATCGCCTGGCGCCAGCCCTTGTCCGCCAGGGCCAGCACGTGGGGCAGGGTGGCGGCGTTGAGAGCATGCGTCGAAGTATGCGGCACGGCTCCCGGCATGTTGCTGACCCCGTAGTGCAGCACGCCTTCCTCGACATAGGTCGGCTCTTCATGGGTGGTCGGGTGCGCCGTCTCGATGCAGCCTCCCTGGTCGATGTCTACGTCCACGATCACCGAACCCTTCGGCATGGCGCGCACCATCTCGCGCGTGACCAGCGTCGGGGCGCGCGCACCGGGAACGAGCACCGCGCCGATCAAAAGATCGGCACGCGCGCTCTCGAGCTCGATGGCCTCGCGGGTGGCGATGCCGGTTCGTATGCGGCCCGGCATCTCGGCATCCAGCCGGCGCAGGGGAGGTAGGGAGCGGTTGAGGACGGTCACCTCCGCTCCGAGTCCGGCCGCCATCCGAGCCGCGTTGCGCCCCACGGAGCCCGCGCCGATGATCAGGACGCGCCCGGGTGCCACGCCGGGCACACCGGCAAGCAGGACGCCGCGCCCGCCTTGCGCGCGCTGCAGATACCACGCACCGACCTGCACGCTCATGCGGCCCGCGACCTCGGACATGGGCGCGAGGAGCGGGAGGCTGTCGCCGGGGCCGGTCACGGTCTCGTAGGCGATGCCGGTCACGCCTCGCTCCAGCATGGCCCGCGCCAGCTCCGGGGCGGCGGCCAAGTGAAGGAAGGTGAATAGCACGAGACCCTTACGGAGGTGGGTGATCTCCTGAGGGAGCGGTTCCTTGACCTTGACCACCATCTCCGATTCAGCCCAGACGGTTGCGGCATTCTCTGCGACGCGGGCCCCCGCGCGCTGAAACGCCGCGTTGGTCGCGCCGATGCCCAGGCCTGCCCCGGCTTCGATGCAGACTTCGTGGCCATGGCTGACCAGCTCCCTGACACTGGCCGGCGTGAGCCCGACCCGGTATTCGTGTGTCTTGATCTCCTTCGGCACGCCAATGCGCATGATGTGACTCCTGTAGTTGATCGCCCTCAGAGCATAGTCCGGCTGCTGATTCGAGGCGTCCGACGGACTCCCGCAGGGTGTTACAATACGGAAAATTTTTCACTCTCCGGGAGTCCATGATCATGCTCGAAAGCTATCGCCTGCACGTCGCCGAACGCGCCGCCCAGGGCCTGCCGCCGCTGCCGCTCACGGCGGAACAGACTGCCGCCCTGGTCGAGCTGCTCAAGGATCCCCCCGCAGGCGAAGAGCAGACTCTGCTCGAGCTGATCACCGACCGCGTGCCGCCCGGCGTGGACCCGGCCGCCTACGTCAAGGCCGCCTTCCTCGCCGATGTCGCCAAGGGCGCGGCGGCCTGCCCGCTGATCGACCGCAAGCGCGCGACCTTCCTGCTCGGCACCATGCTCGGCGGTTACAACATCCAGCCGCTGATCGCGCTGCTGGATGATGAGTCCGTCGCGGAAGAGGCCGTGGCTGCGCTGTCCTCGACCCTGCTGGTCTACGACGCCTTCCGCGACGTGGAAGACAAGGCCAAGGCTGGCAATGCGCATGCGCAAAAGGTCATGCAGGCCTGGGCCGATGCCGAATGGTTCAGGAACCGTCCGGCCCTGCCGGCAGAAATTACCGTCACCGTATTCAAGGTGCCGGGCGAGACCAACACCGATGACCTGTCCCCCGCGCAGGAGGCCTGGAGCCGTCCGGACATCCCCCTGCACGCCAAGGCCATGCTGGTCAGCAAGATGCCCGGCGGGCTGGACACCATCGAGCAGCTCAAGAGCAAGGGCCATCCCATCGCCTACGTGGGCGACGTGGTGGGCACCGGCTCCAGCCGCAAGTCCGCGATCAACTCCGTGCTCTGGCACATGGGCGCGGACATCCCCTTCGTGCCGAACAAGCGCACCGGCGGGGTGATCCTCGGTGGCAAGATCGCGCCGATCTTCTTCAACACCGCCGAGGACTCCGGCGCGCTGCCGATCGAGGTGGACGTGTCCGGCATGGAGACCGGCGACGTGGTCACGGTGCGTCCGTACGCGGGTGAAGTGCTGAAGAACGGCGAGGTCATCGCCCGCTTCGACTTCAAGCCGACCACCCTGGCCGACGAGGTGAGGGCAGGGGGCCGCATTCCGCTCATCATTGGCCGCGCCCTGACTGATCGCGCCCGCGCCGCGCTCGGCCTGCCGGCCTCCGAGGTGTTCGTGCGCCCGGTCGCCCCGCATGACACCGGCAAGGGCTTTACCCTGGCGCAGAAGATGGTAGGCCGCGCCTGCGGCGTCGAGGGCGTGCGCCCCGGCACCTACTGCGAGCCGCGCATGACCACCGTCGGCTCCCAGGACACCACCGGCGCCATGACCCGTGACGAGCTCACCGAGCTGGCCTGCCTAGGCTTCTCCGCCGACCTCGTGATGCAGTCCTTCTGCCACACCGCAGCTTACCCGAAGCCGGTCGACATCAAGCTGCAGCACACCCTGCCGGAGTTCATCCAGACCCGTGGCGGCGTGTCCCTGCGCCCGGGCGACGGCGTGATCCACTCCTGGCTCAACCGCATGGTGATGCCCGACACCGTGGGCACCGGCGGCGACTCGCACACCCGCTTCCCGATCGGCATCTCCTTCCCGGCGGGCTCCGGCCTCGTCGCCTTCGCCGCCGCGCTGGGCGTGATGCCGCTGGATATGCCGGAGTCCGTGCTGGTGCGCTTCAAGGGCGAGATGCAGCCGGGCATCACCCTGCGTGATCTGGTCAACGCTATCCCCTACGTCGCCATCCAGAAGGGCCTTCTGACGGTCGAGAAGAAGGGCAAGAAGAACGTCTTCAACGGCCGCGTACTGGAGATCGAGGGACTGCCGCAGCTCAAGGTCGAGCAGGCCTTCGAGTTCGCCGATGCCTCCGCCGAGCGTTCCGCCAATGGCTGCACCGTGCGCCTCGGCAAGGAGCCGATCATCGAGTTTCTCAACTCCAACATCACCCTGCTCAAGTGGATGATCGCCAACGGTTACGAGGACAAGCGCACCCTCTCTCGCCGCATCGAGGCCATGGAGAAATGGCTGAAAAACCCGGTCCTGCTTGAGCCGGATGCCGACGCCGAGTACGCCGAGATCATCGAGATCGACCTCAACGAGATCAAGGAGCCGCTGCTCGCCTGCCCGAACGACCCGGACGACATCAAGCCCCTGTCCGAAGTCGCCGGCGACACGATCCACGAGGTCTTCATCGGCTCCTGCATGACCAACATCGGGCACTACCGCGCGGCCGGCAAGGTGCTGGAGAAGCAGAACGGCGCCGTGCCGACCCGCCTGTGGATCGCCCCGCCGACCAAGATGGACGAGCACCAGCTCATCGAGGAGGGCTACTACAGCATCTTCGGCAAGGCGGGCGCGCGCACCGAGATGCCGGGCTGCTCGCTGTGCATGGGCAACCAGGCGCGGGTGGCCGAGGGTGCGACCGTCATGTCCACCTCCACCCGCAACTTCCCCAACCGCATGGGCAAGGACACCAACGTTTATCTCGGTTCCGCCGAACTGTCGGCGGTGTCCGCCATCCTTGGACGCCTGCCCACCGTGGTGGAGTACATGGAGCATGTCCAGACTCTGGAGCCGTTGGCCGACGACGTGTACCGCTATCTTAATTTCCACGAGATCGCGGAATACAAGAAGGTCGCCGACAAGGTCATCCCCATCGTTGCGGCCTGAAGCGCCGGAAGATACGTCACGCGGGCTTCACAGAACCGGCCCGCGCTGGCATAATGCGCAGCTCTCGTCGGGGCGTAGCGCAGCCTGGTAGCGCACTTGCATGGGGTGCAAGGGGTCGCGAGTTCAAATCCCGCCGTCCCGACCAATCAATTCTAGGAAAGCCCGTTGAAAGCGGGCTTTTTTCTTTTCCGCTGCGCAAAGAATCAGGTGCTTCTGATTTGAAGTTCACGCAATTTGCGGAAAAGGTAATCCCTGATGGCCGCTTGAAAGGCTTCGTCTTGCTGGTTGAAGCGTATGGCCAGATGGGGGTTGCCGGCGTGCTCAGCGGTATAGATGCGGACGACCGTTCCGGTCATTGGGACGGGTGCGGGAGTGTCTGGCAAATCCAGAAAGAGGCCTGGGAGCTGTGTGCCTTCAGGTAGCTTCTTCATCCTCTCATCGACAATCGAAATCCCCGACTGGGAAATATCGATCACCTGTGCGGTGGGTAGACGACCCTCTGGATCAATAAGTCTTACCGCATCCCCTTTGATGGGAGCCCGCCAACTCCGGACTGTGCCCTGAAGCTCGTAGATCTGGGGCATGCGCAGCTCCATGCTGAATTCGCCGTTTTCCTTGCGCCGCAGTTCTACAGGGAAAACAAATCCGAGATGGCCGTAGTTGGCGCGCAACTGCATCTCGGTGCTACCAAGCAGATGCTCGAACAGGGCAAGGTTTTCGGAGCTTGTGACCAGGCCGATTTCCGTACTTGGGATGGAGGCGCCGGGTTGCGTCTCTTTGAAAAGGGTTTGGAGGTAGTCGCGTTCCTCTTGGGTCAGGCGGCGATCATTGGACATGACGGTTGACTCTCTGTGGAGGGGCGAGGATGAGATGTTTCGTTTCGAAACCCTTGCTTCAAGACTGGTTGATGGGGACAGGATGTCAAGCCTGGTCCCCTTCTAAGGTCTTGTTTTTTAATGATCTTGTGTCAAGTTTACCGATTACCCACAGTTCCTGTGGATAAGTTTGTGGAGTTTGGCCGCGATCCCCGCGTTCGACTTGATTGTAACTGGCTATTCCTTTGGGTGGTTAAAATTTAACCAATGAGCAATATCATTTAATATCAATAAGTTACATATTTCATTTGACTGGGTCGATCGGTTTGTGGCCTACGCGCCGGGCTGGTGGCTGATGGCATTCAGATGTGCATAACTGTGGATGCATAGTGATTGATCGCTCAGGCTCCAAACTCGTATTTCTCGTTAGTCACATCAATTAAATGATATAAGCTATTGATTTAATCAGATTGCGACGGTGTGCTGCCTGTTCTGCTGCTTGAGCATGATTCATGAAAAGTGCCCGGCACGTTGCGCGGGTTACAATGCAATTCACGATTCCTTACATGACCTCCATGCGAACTCCTGAACTCCTTTCCCCAGCCGGCACCCTGAAGAACATGCGCTACGCCTTCGCCTATGGCGCAGACGCTGTTTATGCTGGGCAGCCGCGCTATTCGCTGCGTGTACGCAACAACGATTTTCTCGAGGACAACCTCGCCATCGGCATTCGCGAGGCACATGAACTCGGCAAGAAGTTCTTCGTCGCGGTGAATGTGATGCCGCACAACAGCAAGGTGCGCACCTTCCTGCACGACATCGAGCCAGTGATCGCGATGAAGCCGGACGCGCTGATCATGGCGGATCCGGGGCTGATCATGATGGTGCGCGAGCGCTGGCCGGAGATGCCGATCCACTTGTCCGTCCAGGCCAATACGGTCAACTACGCCGGGGTGAGGTTCTGGCGCTCCATCGGCGTCGAGCGGGTCATCCTGTCGCGCGAGCTGTCGCTGGGCGAGGTTGCCGAAATCCGCCAGGAATGCCCGGACACAGAGCTTGAAGTGTTCGTGCATGGCGCGCTCTGTATCGCCTATTCAGGGCGCTGCCTGTTGTCCGGCTATTTCAACCACCGCGACCCGAACCAGGGCACCTGCACCAATGCCTGTCGCTGGGAGTACAAGACGGTGCAGGGCGAGGAAGACGTGGCGGGCGTGATTCGCCCACCGGCCGAGGCCGTCATTTCCATGGATGCGCTGAATGCCGCCATGAAGGCGGGGGTATCCGGTGACCAGCGCCATCCGCTGGCCGAGCAGGTCTACCTGCTGGAGGAGGCCAATCGCCCGGGCGAGCTGATGCCGATCTTCGAGGACGAACACGGCACCTACATCATGAACTCCAAGGACCTGCGCGCGATCGAGCATGTCCAGCGCCTGACCGAGATCGGCGTGGACTGCCTCAAGATCGAGGGGCGCACCAAGAGTCATTACTACGTTGCACGGACAGCGCAGATCTATCGGCAGGCCATCGACGATGCGGTGGCCGGGCGGCCGTTCGATCCATCGCTGATCGGCAAGCTCGAGGCCTTGGCGCATCGCGGCTATACCGATGGTTTTTTTGCCCGCCATCACACGCAGGATTACCAGAACTACCTGGAAGGCGCCTCGCGCAACCACGCCCAGCAGTTCGTCGGCGAGATCACTAAGCTTGATCCCGTCAGCGGCATGGCGGAGGTGGAGGTGAAGAACAAGATCAGTGTCGGGGATCGGCTGGAGCTGATCCTGCCGGAGGGCAACCGCGAGTTCGTTTTGGAGGGGATGACCGACCTGCACGGCAAGCCGCTGAGCGAGGCGCCGGGCAGCGGCTGGAGGGTGCTTCTGCCCGTGCCGGCGGCCCATCTCGAACGCGGCCTCCTGGCCCGTTTCATCTGAACCGCCCGCTGCCCATGATCAGCCGCCTTGACCGCTATCTGATGCGTGAGGCCCTCGTGGCCATGCTCGCGGTCAGTGGGGTGCTGTGGCTGGCGATGATGGCGAACGTCGGAGTTCAACTGTTCGGCACGGTGATGGCCGGGGCCTTGCCCTTGCAAATATTGCCGGGACTGTTGTGGTCTAACGGGGTCAAGTTCCTGGTCTTCATTCTCCCCGTGGGCGGTTTCCTGGGGTTGCTGCTGGCCTTGGGCCGCATGTACCGCGACCAGGAAATCCCCGTCCTGCTCGCCTGCGGCGCTTCCCCCTTGCGCCTGCAAAGACCTATTACGCGTGTGGCGCTGGTCTGGGCCCTTCTGGTGGCCTTTCTGTCCCTGCATTACTGGCCGGCTACCCAGAGCGCGCGCGATGCCATGCTCCAGCAAGCCCGCAGTGCCTCGGTCTACAAGCAGTTGCCTGTTGGGCGTTTCCTGGTCGCGGCCGAGGGCAGGGTGACAGTCTATGCCGAACGGCTGGGCAGGGACGGGCGCACGCTCGAAGAAGTCTTTGTTCACACCCGACAACCCGACCTTGAAGGTGTCGAGCGCGCGCGCCGCGCCTGGTTTGAGGAGGATGATGCTGGCGTACGGCAACTCGTCCTGCAGGATGGGCATCGCTACGACGGGGTGATCGGCCTGGCCGACTGGCGTGTGCTGGAATTTGACGAGCATCGCATCGATCTTGGGCTGGAGCGTGCCGAGGATGTCGCCCAGCGCAAGCGTTCGGCGGCCTCCAGCCTGGAGTTGTGGCTCGACGGCAAGCCGGACGCCATGGCCGAACTGGTGAAACGGATCGGCCAGCCGCTCAGCGCGTTGCTGCTGGCCCTTCTTGCCCTGCCGCTTTCCCGCGCCGCGCCGCGCCAGGGACGCTTTGCGCGCCTGGGGGCCGGCATCCTGATCTATGTCATCTATTCCAATCTCATCGCGCTGGCCGGCAAGATGGTGAAGGATGGGCGCCTGAGCCCTCTGGAGGGCCTCCTTACCCCTCATCTGCTGCTGTTGCTGGTGGTCTTGTGGCTGTTCTGGCGACAGGGTGCGTTTACTCAGGGCAGCGCACAGAACAGTGCAGGAGGTCCGCGTGAAGCTTGATCTCTATATCCTGCGCAGCGTACTGGGTGCCACGGTTCTCACCCTCGTCGGACTGCTCGGGCTGGCGATGATCCTGTTGCTGATCGACGAGGTTGACAAGGTCGATGGCGCCTACAGCTTCGGCAAGGCCTTGCTGTTCGTGCTCTACACCCTGCCAGGTTACATGCTGGAATTCTTCCCCCTGGCCACCCTGGTGGGCAGCCTGATGGCACTCGGGCAGCTGGCCGCGGGCAACGAGATCACCGCGATGCGCGCGGCCGGCCTTTCGCTGGGCCGGCTGGCTCGTCCTGTACTCTTCGCGGGAGTCATGCTCGGCCTGCTTGGCATGCTGATCGGCGAAACACTCGGCCCGATGGGGCAGTCGTCGGCACGTCTGATGAAGGCCGAGGCCCAGGGCAAGACCCTCTCGATGCAGGGAGAGCAAGGCTTGTGGCTACGCGAGGCGGAACGCTTCATCCATGTGGATTTCGTGACGCCGGGCGGGATACTGCATGGCATCCGCGCTTTCGAGTTCTCTGCTGACAACAGGCTGAAGTCGGCCAGTCGGATCGGCCAGGCGGTCCCCAAGGCCGGAGGGTGGGATGCGCGCGAGGTCCATGCCACCCGGTTCGAGCCGGACAGCGTGCATGTCACGCACGATGCGCAGCGGATGATGCCCGCCCTGGTGCCCGCCGAGCTCCTCAACGTGCTGGTTGTGCTGCCTCAGTACATGAGCCTGACCGAGTTGTGGCGCTATGCAGGCTTCCTCGATGCCAACGGGCTGCAGAGTGCGCCTTACTGGTTGGCATGGTGGGGCAAGCTGTTCGCGCCGATCACGGTCATTGCCATGTTGTTGCTGGCGCTGCCATTCGCGCTGGCCACCCGACGTTCGGGAGGGGCGGGACAGAGGCTGATGATTGGCATCCTGCTCGGTCTTGGGTTGTTGATTGCGGCCCGCCTGCTGACCCAGGGTGGTCTGCTCGCCGGCTTGCCGCCCATGCTGGCCGCGCTGGCCCCGCCCGTGCTATTCCTGATCCTCGCCATTTTCGCCTTGCGTCGCCAGGAAGGACGTCATGCTGCTTGACCCCCAAGATCACATCGAACAACTCCCGGTTAGCCAGTTCACTGAGAAGGCGTATCTTGACTATGCGATGTACGTCATCCTCGACCGCGCCCTGCCGCACGTCGGCGACGGCCTCAAGCCGGTCCAGCGACGCATCGTCTATGCCATGTCCGAGCTTGGACTGTCGGCGGCCTCCAAGCACAAGAAGTCCGCGCGCACCGTGGGCGACGTGATCGGCAAATACCATCCGCACGGGGACTCCGCCTGCTACGAGGCGATGGTGCTGATGGCGCAGCCGTTCTCCACCCGCTACCCGCTGATCGACGGGCAGGGCAACTGGGGCTCGCCGGACGAGCCCAAGTCCTTCGCCGCCATGCGCTACACCGAGGCGCGCATGACGCCCTACGCGCGCCTGCTGCTGAGCGAACTGGAGCAAGGCACGGTCGATTTCCAGCCCAATTTCGACGGCACCCTGGACGAGCCCGCCCTGCTGCCCGCGCGAGTACCTAACGTGCTGCTCAACGGCACCACCGGCATCGCGGTGGGCATGGCGACCGACATCCCGCCGCACAACCTGCGCGAAGTAGTGAGCGCCGCCGTCTGTCTGCTCGATAACCCGGAGGCGGACACCGCCACGTTGTGTGAACACCTGCCAGGACCGGACTTTCCGACGGCGGGCGAGATCATTACCCCGCGCGCCGATCTGCTGAAGCTCTACGAAACGGGGCAAGGCGGGGTGCGCCAGCGCGCGCGCTACGAAATCGAGGATGGCGACATCGTCATCACCGCGCTGCCGTACCAGGTTTCCGGCAGCAAGGTGCTGGAGCAGATCGCCGCCCAGATGCAGGCCAAGAAACTGCCGCTGGTGAGCGACCTGCGCGACGAGTCCGACCACGAGCACCCGACCCGCCTGGTCATCATCCCGCGCAGCCGCAATGTCGATGCCGACGAGTTGATGACCCATTTGTTCGCCACCACCGATCTGGAACGCAGCTACCGCGTCAACATGAACGTGATCGGCCTCGATGGCCGTCCGCGCGTCATGCCGCTGCGCGAGCTGCTGGGCGAATGGCTGAGCTATCGTATCCAGACCGTGCGTCGCCGCGTGCAATGGCGACTGGACAAGGTTGAGCGGCGTCTGCACATCCTCGACGGCCTGCTGATCGCCTTCCTGAATATCGACGAGGTGATCGCCATCATCCGTCATGAGGACGAGCCCAAGGCCGTGCTGATGGCGCGTTTTGGCCTCTCCGACACGCAGGCCGAGGCCATCCTCGAACTCAAGCTGCGTCACCTCGCCAAACTGGAGGAAATGCAGTTGCGCGGCGAGCAGGCGGATCTTGCCAAGGAGCGCGACAGCCTGCGCGCCCTGCTGGACAACGAGAAGAAGCTGCGCGGCAAGGTGCGCGAGGAACTGCTGGCGGATGCCGAGACGCATGGCGACGCGCGCCGTGCGCCGCTGGTCGAGGCCAGCGCCGCCCAGGCGCTGGACGAGTCCGCCCTGATCCAGAGCGAGCCGGTCACCGTGGTGCTCTCCCGGCAGGGTTGGGTGCGTCTGGCCAAGGGGCATGACGTGGACGGCGCGGCGCTCGGCTACCGCACCGGCGATGCCTTCCTCGCCCAGGCCAGCGGGCGCAGCACCCAACAGGCGGTCTTCCTGGATTCCGGCGGCCGCGCCTACAGCCTGCCCGCCCACACCCTGCCGTCCGCACGCGGGCATGGCGAACCGCTCAGCGGTCGCCTCAGCCCGCAGGCCGGTATCGGTTTTGAGCACGTCCTGCTGGGTCCGCCGGAGGATCGCTACCTCTTCGCCTCCAGCGCCGGCTTCGGCTTCGTCGCCCCACTCGAGCAGAGCCATAGCCGCCAGCGTGCAGGCAAGACCTTCATCACCGTGCCCGACGGGGCCAACCTGCTTGCCCCGGCACCGTTGCTGGCGGACAGTGCTTATGTCGCGCTGCTCGGTGGCGGCAACCTGCTGATCTTCCCGCTGGAAGAACTGCTGGAAGAAGGCCGGGGTGGGCGCGGCAGCAAGCTGATGGCACTCGGCAAGGACGAATCGTTGTTGGCCCTGACCCTGCTGGGCAAGGATGACAGCCTGCGGGTGCATACCGCCGGGCGCTTCCTCAATCTTTCCCCCACGGATTGGCAGGGCATGTTGAGTCAGCGTGCGCGACGCGGGCGCCCCTTGCCACGCGGGTTTACGCGGGCGGAAAGACTCGAAACCCTGCGTTCCGGTGATTGAATTCTTAACGAAAACCCATATCTAATACGCCGCATCCCCAATTGAAGGATTGAACGACGCATGAAACGCATCTTCCTGTTCCTGGCCACCAACATCGCGATCATGATCGTGCTCACCCTGTCGTGGAGCATCATCTCCCGCGTCTTCGGTCTCGATCAGGTCAATGGCGCGGGCGGGCTCAACCTGGCCTCCCTGCTGGTCATGGCCGCCGTGTTCGGTTTTGGTGGTTCCTTCATCTCGCTGATGATGTCCAAGTGGGTCGCCAAGCGCAGCGTGGGCGCCGTGGTCATCGAGCAGCCCTCCAACTCCACCGAGCTGTGGCTGATGGAAACCGTGCGCCGCCAGGCCCAGCAGGCCGGCATCAAGATGCCAGAGGTCGCGATCTACGACTCGCCCGAGATCAACGCCTTCGCCACCGGTCCCGGCCGCAACAACGCGCTGGTCGCGGTCAGCACCGGCCTTCTCAACTACATGAACCGCGACGAGGCGGAAGCGGTCATGGCGCACGAGATCGGCCACGTAGCGAACGGCGACATGGTCACCCTGACCCTGATCCAGGGCGTGGTGAACACCTTCGTCATCTTCTTCGCCCGCATCATCGGCAACTTCGTTGACCGCGTGGTGTTCAAGAACGAAGAGGGCAACGGCATCGCCTACATCGTCACCAGCATCATCGCCGAGCTGGTGCTGGGCATCCTCGCCAGCGTCATCGTCATGTGGTTCTCCCGCCAGCGCGAGTTCCGCGCGGATGCGGCTGGCGCCCGTTTTGCCGGTCGCCACAAGATGATCGCCGCGCTGGAGAAACTGCGTGCCATGCATGAGCCCAGCCACCTGCCGAGCCAGATGGCGGCCTTCGGCATCAACGGTGGCCAGCCGAGCCTGGCCAAGCTGTTCATGACCCATCCGCCGCTGGAAGAGCGTATCCAGGCTCTGCGCAACGCTGCTTGAGCCAGCGGGAAACTTAAAGAAGGAAGGCCGCGTAATGCGGCCTTCTTTATGGGCGGGGATGAAACTCAGCCTGCCTTGTCCAGCCGGCCGACGGCGCAGCTGACGAAGGATTTGGCCTTGGCGCCAAGGGCCTGCAAGCCCTCGACACTGCCTTTCTCGGGATAGCCCATGCCATGCAGTGCCAGGATGGCCTGTGCGCGCACATTGCGGCTCGCCGCGATCAGCACGCTCTCGCCGTCGATATCCACCTCGACCGTGAGCACCCCGGGAATCTTCATCAAACCAAGGCGGATGCTGGCGGCGCAGCCGCCGCACTTGATGTTGTCGACGCATATCACCATGTCCATGTCGCGCCTCCTGTAGAGCAGAGAAATACCTTGGAATGTAGAATACTCAGACAACGACCACAATGATTCGAGAACGCACGATGCCCGCTTACCGCTCCCGCACCACCACCCACGGCCGCAACATGGCCGGCGCGCGCGCCCTGTGGCGCGCCACTGGCATGAAGGATGGCGATTTTGACAAGCCGATCATTGCCATCGCCAATTCCTTCACCCAGTTCGTCCCGGGCCATGTGCACCTGAAGGACATGGGCCAGCTGGTGGCGCGCGAGATCGAGAAGGCGGGCGGCGTGGCCAAGGAGTTCAACACCATCGCGGTGGACGACGGCATCGCCATGGGCCACGGCGGCATGCTCTACAGCTTGCCGAGCCGCGACCTGATCGCCGACTCGGTCGAGTACATGGTCAACGCTCACTGCGCCGACGCGCTGGTGTGCATTTCCAACTGCGACAAGATCACCCCGGGCATGCTGATGGCGGCGCTGCGCCTGAACATCCCGGTTATCTTCGTCTCCGGCGGACCGATGGAGGCCGGCAAGACCCGCCTTGCGGGCAAGGTCATCAAGCTCGACCTGGTGGATGCGATGATCGAGGCCGCCAACCCGAACGTCTGCGACGCCGATGTCGAGCAGATCGAACGTTCCGCCTGCCCGACCTGCGGCTCCTGTTCCGGCATGTTCACCGCCAACTCGATGAACTGCCTGACCGAGGCGCTGGGCCTGTCGCTGCCGGGCAACGGCTCGCTGCTGGCCACCCACGCCGACCGCAAGGAACTGTTCCTCGAGGCCGGCCGTACCATCGTCGAGCTGGCCCGCCGCCACTACGAGCAGGACGACGAGCGCGTGCTGCCGCGCGCCATCGCCACCTTCGAGGCCTTCGAGAACGCCATGGCGCTGGATATCGCCATGGGTGGCTCGAGCAACACGGTGCTCCACCTGCTGGCCGCCGCGCACGAGGCCAAGGTGGAGTTCACCATGGCCGACATCGACCGCGTCAGCCGCAAGGTCCCGCACCTCTCCAAGGTCGCGCCCAGCACCCACCAGTACCACATGGAAGACGTGCATCGCGCGGGCGGCGTGTTCGGCATCCTCGGCGAGCTCGATCGTGCCGGCCTGATCCATCGGGGCTGTCACACCGTGCATACCCAGACCATGGGTGAGGCGCTGGATCTGTGGGATATCGCCCGCCCGACCGCCAACGAGGTCGCCAAGACCCGCTACCTCGCCGGCCCGGCCGGCATCCCGACCCAGACCGCCTTCAGCCAGGACACCCGCTGGCCGGATCTCGACATCGACCGCGCCAACGGCTGCATTCGCAACCGCGAGCATGCCTACAGCCAGGACGGCGGTCTCGCCGTGCTGTACGGCAACATCGCGCCGGATGGCTGCATTGTGAAGACAGCGGGCGTGGATGAGGAGATCCTCAAGTTCCACGGTCCGGCGCGCATCTTCGAGAGCCAGGATGCGGCGGTCGAGGCGATTCTCGGAGACAAGATCCAGGCGGGTGACGTGGTCATCATCCGCTATGAAGGCCCCAAGGGCGGCCCCGGCATGCAGGAAATGCTGTATCCGACCAGTTACCTGAAATCCAAGGGGCTGGGCAAGGCCTGCGCGCTGATCACCGACGGCCGCTTCTCCGGTGGCACCTCCGGCCTCTCCATCGGTCACGTCTCGCCCGAGGCGGCCGAGGGTGGGCCGATCGGCCTAGTGGAGGAGGGCGACCAGGTGAAGATCGACATCCCGAATCGCACCATCGACATCGACGTGAGCGAGGACGAGTTCCACCGCCGCCGCGAGGCCATGGAACAGAAGGGCATCCACGCCTGGCAACCGGTGGCGCGCGAGCGCGAGGTCAGTCTCGCCCTCCAGGCCTATGCCGCGATGACCACCTCCGCCGCGCGCGGCGCGGTGCGTGACCTCGAGCAACTCAAGCGCAAGGGTTGATGATCATGGATCAACGTATCGAGGCCTTTGTCGCGCGGCTCGAACATGAAGTCGTGCCGTTTGCCGACACGCTCGCCCTGATCGGCGAGCTGTATGACTACACGCCAGCGGCGTTCAGCAACGGAGTCGGCGAGGATCGGCTGGAGAGCCCGGCGGGCAGCAATGAAGGCTCTTGCAAGGTATTCGCCTTGGGCAAGTTGAACGGTTTTTCGAAAGAACAGACCCTGGCCAGTTTTGGCGAACATTATCTTGCCGTGCTGGAAGACCCGGAGGGTACGGGGCATCCAAACATTCGCCTGTTCATGCGATACGGTTGGGATGGCATCCGTTTCGAGGGCTTCCCGCTCCATGCGAAGACCTGATGGCTAACGCCCCTTCGACTCAGCTCGTGAGTTGAGGGGAACGTGGCTGATCTATCATCAACTGCGATGTCCCTGCCCGGCGATCGATAAACAGGCTGTTTCCAGAAATCCTCTTGGCCTGTTTCTTCACTTCGGCCAGATGGCTGCTTACCTCGTGATAACGGGTGAAGCGTCCGGCAGGGCAAGGCACCACACCGATCGATACGCTCATCAGCGGAATCAGCTTGGACACCCCCTGGCGATCCTGCCCAAGGATGCCACCACGCTGAATGTCCTCTTCGGCATACAGTTCGAGGACGCGTTGACCGAAGGCGAGCAAGATGTCCTGGAGATGATCTTCCCAATCTTCACGCTGGGATAGCACGACAAAGTCGTCCCCACCCACGTGGCCGATGAAATCAAGTTCGTGGTCGTCGGGAAGCAGATGGCGCCGCAGGGTGTCGGCCAGTAAAAGAATGGCTTCATCACCCTTCTGATAGCCGTAGATGTCGTTGAAGGCCTTGAATTGATCAAGATCGATGTAGGCGGCAATGAAGTACCTCGACTCGGCCAGCCATTGCGCCATGGTGTCATTGATGGGAACGTTGCCGGGAAGGCCAGTCAGCGGGTTGGCATGTCGAGCATTACGCATTTGCAACTCGGTGAGGGCGCGGAGGAGTTCCTTGACCTCGCCCATGCCCAGATATTCTCCTTCGCGGGTGACGATGAAGGCCTCGGCAATCTCTTCGCCCGCCGACTGCGTGATCCGCCGGCTCATGGATTCGAGGTTCATCCGCAGGTCTCCAACCTGGATCTCGGTGTCCATGAACAGGGAGATGGGCTTGCGCCCATGCAATTCCGGCGCAAAGCGCCGTGCATACATGTTCATGAAGGACGAGCGCCACAGGATGCCGACCGGGACCCCATGACTCACGACCGGGATATAGCGCTCGCCCGGGCGATCAATAAAGCGCGTGCCCGCGCAGTCGACCGAGGTTTCGGGTGAAAGCGGTTCGGTTATGCGGACGAGGGCTTCCAGCCGCAGTGTGCGATGTGTGTAGAAGCGCTGTAGCTCGGGTGATGGGCAATAATCCGGCAGGACAATCTTGCGGAGCGGCTCGGCCAGCGGGACCCCGAACAGAAAGCCCTGGGTGAGCGGGATGTCGAAGGAGGCAAGCCAGTCCAGTTCGGTCAGCTCTTCCACGCCCTCGGCAATGATCTGGCTTCCGAGGCGATTGGCAAGGTCGGCCAGTCCAGACACGAATTTGCGTCGTGCGGGATCGGCATCCAGGCCGTGGATGAAGTGGCGGTCGATCTTGACGAAATCCGGCAGGAGGGCGTGCCATAGCCGCAGCCCGTTATGCCCGCCGCCCACATCGTCGAGTGCGAGCAGGAATCCCGTCTGGCGCAGGTGATGGAGAACCTGGGTTACGTCCTCGTGAGAGGGGAGGGGTTGGTGTTCGGTCAACTCGAGTACGATTTGCCGACTGTCCATGTGCGCGACACGAAGAGCTTGCTCGAGATTTTCTTCCAGCTCTTTCGGGCGGGAAAGGGTGTCACTCAGCAGGTTGATGAACAGCTTGCCTTCCAGTCGCCGATCGCTGAAGGCCTGGATCGCTCGTCGCTGGCAGAGCAGGTCGAGCTCGACAATTCGCCCATGACGCTCGGCCTGGCCAAACAACTCGAGTGGGGAATGAAGCGGCCCCTTGGGTCCGCGAACCAGGGCCTCGTAACCCAGGATGCTGTGATCGCGCGAGCGGACAATGGGATGAAAAAGGATGTCTAGCGTTCCCCCGGAGAGAATCCGGTCCAGTTCTGAAGTGTGCTGGCTTTGCTGATGGGACACGAAACAACTCCTTCGAGTACTAACATCCCACTTTAGACACTGTCTCTCAAGGATTTATGACACCCGTTCCGCCCGCCCACCGAGCGCCGCGTTCAGGTCATCCACAAGCGCCCGCAGGGTCATGGCCTGGAGCGAGAGGGTCTGGTCCATGCGCATCATTGCATCGTCGTCATCATTCTGCTCCAGGGGTTCGAGCAGCAGATCGGTGGGCTTGAGACCGCGCAGCACGCCCTTGGCATCCAGGACAAAGCGCATGCGTTCGCGCCAAATGAGGCCCAGGCGGGTGACCTGCTTGCCCGAACTGAGGTGAGCCTTCACTTCATCGGCGGTCAGATCATGCTTGCGCAAGGTGGCGCTGCCACCTTCTTCTTCCTCGGAGGTCAGTACGCAGGTCTGGTCCAGCTCAAAGCCTTCGGGCAATTCACGGGTGGACAACCAGCGGGTCATGTTCGCGGCCCAGTCGTCGTTGGTTCGCCAGGGGGACACGGGGAGGGACCCGGTGGCCTGCCGCACCGCGCCGAGCAGGGCCTCGGCCTGCTTGTCGGCGGCGGCATCGACCATCACCCAGCCACGCTCGCTGTCGATGCTCGCGAACACCCGCCGGCGACGAGGGATCAGGCGAGGGATCAGGGCATGTTCGATGCCTTCGCGCAGGTCCTTCTTGTCGCGCGAGCCCGGGGGATGGCCTTCGCGCTGCTCGAACTCGACGATCTTGTCGGCCAGCTGATCTCGCACATAACCGCCGGGCAGGCGCTTTTCCTCGTTGACCCAGCGTACCGTCCAGACCCCTTCGCCGGCATGCACATAGGCCTCGGCCTTGTGTCCCAGCACAGGCTCGAAACCCTGGCTGGCCAGTTCCAGCGAGCCACAGGGCCGGAAGGGCTGCGCTCCCAGGGCGGTTTCCAGGGCTTCAAGGTTGAAGGGCAGGGGGGCGGTGAAGGGGAACAGGGTAATTGCGCGGAACCACATGGCATTGATTTCGGTGGGTGAAGGAGGCCGGGATTATCGACGCCGGTCGGAGGGCGCGCAACGCGGTTATACTGCCGTGACTTGTGATTTCACCCATGACCGCCGACATGAGCACCGCCGACCGCACCATCCGTCTCGCCGACTATCAAGCGCCTGCCTGGCGCATCCCGCGCATCGAGTTGACCTTCGAGCTGGACCCCGAGTCCACTCAGGTGCATGGCGCGCTGCATCTTGAGCGGCCCGGTGAGAGCGCCATGCCACTCAAGCTCGATGGTGAGGCGCTGGAACTGTTGCGCATCGCCATCGACGATCGGCCGCTGGAGGCCAACGAGTACAGCCTGGCGCTGGACGGGGGCCTGATCATTCATAAGCCGCCCCAACGTTGTGTGTTGTCCATGACCACACGTATCCGTCCGGCGGCCAACACCACCTGCATGGGGCTCTACCTGTCCAAGGGCGTGTTCACCACCCAGTGCGAGCCGGAAGGCTTCCGCCGCATCATGTACAGCCTGGACCGCCCGGATGTGCTGTCCGTCCATACCACCCGCATCGTCGCCGATCCTGCGCGCTACCCGGTGCTGCTCTCCAACGGCAACCTGGTCGAGGAGAAGGCGCTGGACGACGGCCGCCGCCAGGCCACCTGGCACGACCCGTTCCCCAAGCCTACCTATCTCTACGCACTGGTCGCGGGCGATCTGGGGGTGCTGAAGGATCGCTTCGTCACCATGAGCGGGCGCGAGGTGGGGCTCGAGATCTACGCCGAGCACCACAATGTCGACAAGCTCGGCCATGCCATGCAGTCCGTGCACAAGGCCATGCGCTGGGATGAGGATACCTACGGCCGCGAATACGATCTGGAGCGCTACATGATCGTCGCGGTCGAGGACTTCAACGCCGGCGCGATGGAGAACAAGGGCCTCAACATCTTCAACGCAAAATATGTGCTGGCTCGCCCGGAAGTGGCGACCGACGGTGACTATGAAGGCATCGAGAGTGTCATCGCGCACGAATACTTCCACAACTGGTCCGGCAACCGTGTCACCTGCCGTGACTGGTTCCAGCTCTCGCTCAAGGAGGGCTTCACTGTCTTCCGTGACCAGGAGTTTTCCGCCGACATGGGCGCCCGCGCGACCAAGCGCATCGAGGACGTCAACATCCTGCGCACCTGGCAATTTCCAGAAGATGCCGGTCCGTTGGCTCATCCGGTGCAGCCGCCGGCCTACCAGGCCATCGACAACTTCTACACCACTACCGTCTACAACAAAGGCGCGGAAGTGGTGCGGATGCTGAAGAACCTGCTCGGCTGGGAAACCTTCCGCAAGGGCAGTGACCTCTATTTCGAGCGGCATGACGGACAGGCTGTGACCATCGAGGATTTCATCCGAGCCATGGAAGACGCTTCGGGGCGCGATCTGAGCCAGTTCCGCCGATGGTACGTGCAGGCCGGTACGCCGCGTGTCGAAGCGGAGGGGGAATACGACGCCGGCGAGCGCCGTTATACCTTGACCCTGCGCCAGTCCACGCGTCAGACCCCCGGCCAGTTGGACAAGCAGCCATTCGTGATTCCCGTCGACATGGCCCTGCTGGATCAGGCCGGTCAGCCGATCCGAGCCCAGGTGCTGGAGCTGAGCGCGACTGAGCAGCGCTTCGTGTTCGATGGCCTCGGCGAGGCTCCGGTGCCTTCGCTGCTGCGCGGATTCTCGGCCCCGGTCCGGTTGGACTATGCCTACAGCGATGCTGATCTCGCCTTCCTCATGGCGCGCGACAACGACGATTTCAGCCGCTGGGAGGCTGCTCAGCGCCTGATGACCCGCGTGCTGCTCAAGCTGGTTGACGACCTGCAGGCCGAGCGTCCGCTGGCGCTGGACCAACAGCTCAGTGCAGCCTACGGTCACGCCCTGCACGACGGAAGTCTCAGCCCACGTATGAAGGCCGAACTGCTGACCCTGCCCAGCGAATCCTGGCTGGCTGACCAGTGTGCGGTGGTCGATCCCGTTGCCATTCATCATGCGCGAGATTTCCTCAGGCGTGCCCTGGCCGAGGCCTGGGAGGAAAGCCTGCTGGCGCTTTACCACACCCAGCAGGACAACGGTCCGTATCAGCCGAGCACCGAGGCCATCGGCCGCCGCCGCCTCAAGAACCTGACCTTGGGCATGCTGATGTCGGTCGACAACGAGGCGCACCATGCCCTCGCCACCCACCAGTTCCGCGCCGGTCACAATATGACCGACGTGCTCGCTTCGCTTCAGGCCCTCGCACACACCGACTGTGCTGATCGCCAGCTGGTATTGGATACCTTCGAACAGCGCTGGATCAATGAGGCGCTGGTCATGGACAAATGGTTCGCGATCCAGGCCACCAGCCCGCTCCCCGGAACGCTGGAGGAGGTCAAGCGCCTGGTGACGCACCCGGCCTTCAACCTCGGCAATCCAAACAAGGCTCGCGCCCTGATCGGGGGCTTCGCCCGTGCCAACCCGGTCGGCTTCCATGCACTGAATGGCGCGGGTTACCGCTTCATCGCCGAACAGGTGCTGGCTCTGGACGCACTCAATCCGCAGGTCTCTGCGCGGATGGCGGGGGCCTTCCAGCAGTGGCGTCGCTTCGATGCCCATCGTGGCGCTCTGATGCGCGACACCCTCACTGACATGGCCGCAAGCACCCTCTCACTGGAGCTGCGCGAGGTGGTCGAAAAAAGCCTTGGGGCCTGAGTCCCGGATCCAGTCGCCCGGCTCAGGCCGCCATGGCCCTAGCCGTACGGATGGGGCGGAACGGGCTGAAGCACGGTATTTTCTGGCGCTCCAGGCTGCGGCTCGGGATAGTCGAGGATGTAGTGCAGTCCTCGGCTTTCCTTGCGCTCCATCGCCGAGCGCACGATCAGTTCCGCCACAACCAGCAAGTTACGCATTTCGATCAGGTTGTGGGTCACGCGGAAGTGACCGTAATAGTCATCGATTTCGCGTTTGAGCAGGTCAATGCGGTTGAGGGCACGCTCCAGGCGCTTGGTGGTGCGCACGATACCCACGTAGTCCCACATGGTCTGGCGCAATTCATGCCAGTTGTGGCTGACGATCACCTCCTCGTCGGAATCGGTGACCTGGCTTTCGTCCCATTCGGGAATGTTGGGTAGCGGGCCGGACTCCTGCAGGCGGCGGGTAATGTCCTGCGCCGCGGCTCGCCCGTAGACCAGGCATTCCAGCAGTGAGTTGCTGGCCAGGCGATTGGCGCCGTGGAGGCCGGTATGGCTGGCCTCGCCGATGGCATAGAGGCGCTCGATGTCGGTGCGACCGTGCTCGTCCACCATCACCCCGCCGCAAGTGTAGTGTGCCGCGGGCACGACCGGGATGGGCTGGCGGGTGATGTCGTAGCCATATTCCAGGCAGCGGGCGTAAATGGTGGGGAAGTGCTCGCGCACGAATTCGGGTGATTTGTGGCTGATGTCGAGATAGACGCAGTCCAGGCCCAGGCGCTTCATTTCGTGATCGATGGCGCGGGCGACGATGTCGCGCGGGGCCAGTTCCCCGCGCGCGTCATAGCGATGCATGAAGGGCGTGCCGTCCGGCAGCACCAGCCGTCCGCCTTCGCCACGCACGGCCTCGGAAATCAGGAAGGTCTTGGCGCGTGGCTCGTATAGCGCGGTAGGGTGGAACTGGATGAATTCCATGTTGGCCACCCGGCAACCCGCACGCCAGGCCATGGCGATGCCGTCGCCGGTGGAGCCGTCCGGGTTGGTGGTATACAGGTAAACCTTGCTGGCGCCCCCCGTGGCGAGCACGACGAAACGTGCGCGCAAGACCTCGACATGCCCAGTAGAACGGTTCAGCGCATAGGCGCCGACGCAGCGATCCTCCTCAAGACCGAGCCTGCGGGTGGTGATCAGGTCGATGGCAGTGTGGTTGTCGAGCAGGGTGAGGGTCTTGCGGGTGCGAGCGGCCCTGAGCAGGGTGGTTTCCAGCGCCGCGCCGGTCGCATCCTGGGCATGCACGACGCGTCGATGGCTGTGTCCGCCTTCACGTGTGAGGTGCGGCTTGCCCTTGTCTCGGGTAAAGGGCATGCCCAGCCGCTCGAGCCAGTCGACCAACTGCGGGGCCTCGGTTGCCACCCGCTTCACCACGGCGAGATCGGGCAAGGCCGCGCCTGAGTCCATGGTGTCTTCGACATGACTGGTCACACTGTCCTGAGGATCAAGTACGGCCGCAATGCCACCCTGGGCCCACTGGGTGCTGCCTTCGTCGATACCGTTCTTGGCGAGCACCGCGACACGCAGACCTGCCGGAAGGTTCAGGGCGCAGGTCAGCCCAGCCGCGCCGCTGCCAAGGATGAGGACATCGAAAGAGTGTCGTAGGTTTTTGCCGCCGCGATGTCCCATCGTCGATTTCTTTGTTGTTGTATGATCCCAACATATTAAGCCATCCGTTCGCACGGAACCTTACCGCCTCGCAAGCGTCTATTGGGCATAGGCTTTGAGCCGCTTGCGGGGGTTGACTCAGGAATGCAGCAGGCATGTCGTCCAGTCCGACCGATCAACAACTCGTCGTTCGCGCCAAACAGGGTGACGAGCATGCCTTCGAGCTGCTGCTGCGCAAATATCAGCACAAGGTCCTCAAGCTCATCATGCGCTATGTGCGCGATATGGATGAAGCCATGGATCTGACTCAGGAAACCTTCATCAAGGCCTGGAAGGCGCTGCCGAGCTTCCGCGGCGAAAGCGCCTTCTATACTTGGATTTACCGGATTGCGGTCAATACTGCCAAGAATCATCTGGTCTCCCAGAACCGCCAACCCTTCACGGTTGACCTGGACGCGGATGAAACGGATCAGTATGCCGGCGAGCCCGGCTTGACCACGGTTGATACACCCGAGGGTGAGATGCTTGGTGATGAGCTGCATCAGGTCGTGATGCAGGCCATCGCCGATCTGCCTGAGGATTTGCGAACGGCCATCACCCTGCGTGAACTGGAAGGCCTGAGCTATGAGGACATTGCCGAGGTGATGGGATGCCCTATCGGCACCGTGCGTTCACGGATCTTTCGTGCACGCGAGGCAATCGACAAACGCTTGCAGCCCCTGATGGATTGATCTGTCAGGAGCAGCGGGAGAATCATCATGCACAAACCGACCATCGAAGAAGCCGTATCAGCCATGCTGGATGACGCGCTGGGTCAGCACGAAACCGACCTGGTGATCGGCCGTCTGCGCGACGACCCGGCTGCGCGGGCGAAAATCGATCGTTATGCCCTGATCGGGATGGCGATCAGGGCCGAGACGGATGGGCTGCCTCGGCGCGACATGAGTGCCGACATCATGGCGCGCATCCGCGCAGAGAGTGGGTTTGCCGCCAGATCAGTCACCTCCGGATCCAAACGCCCGCGTTTGTTTGTCTTCCCGATCAGACTCGATGGCCTCCTGCAGGGGTGGCGAGCCCCGGCTTTCGGCATGGCCCTCGCCGCTACGGTTGCCGGAGTGGCCGTGTTGCTGGTCCAGCCTGCGCAACACAGCTTAAAACCTGACTTCGTGGCCCTGACGCCCGAGCCTGAACTCGCTCCCGAGCCGCAAGTCATGGTGGCCGCGTCCGATGATGACCAGATGCCCGACCCCTATCTGGTCCAGCATCTGACGTATGGTGAAGGCGGGGCAATGGGGGCCATGTCTTCCAATGTCCGGCTGGTGGCCTACGAGCGTCCCTGATTGCCCATGCATCCTTCATTGAACCTGCCCCATCTGATGCGCCCGCTGTTCGTGAGCGTTATCCTGCTGTTTGCTGCCCAGGCCCACGCCGACAGCTCGATCGAAGATCTTCTGCAGCGCATGGCCAGCACCATGCGTACCGTCAATTACGAGGGACTCCTGTTGCATGCACAGGGTCAGGAAACACGTACCGTACGTATCTTCCACCTGTACGACCCTGAAAATGGTGAACGCGAGCGTCTCCTCAGTCAGGACGGCCCGGCACGAGAGATTGTGCATGCCAACGATCGATGCACCTGCATCTGGCCCCGCTCCAAACTTGTGATCAATCGCCGTACACCGACCTGGCGTGGTCACCTCTCCCCGGCTCGTTTTGCGGATACCTTGCGGCTGGCGGCCTTCTATGAGTTTTCACGCGGGGAAACCGCCCGAGTGGCGGGGCTGAGTTGCCAGGTGGTCAAGCTGGCGCCTCGTGATGGCTTCCGCCATGGTTACCGTCTTTGCATCCACGAACCCAGCGGCATGCTGCTCCGTCTCGAAATCATGGATGGAGAGCGGCGACTGGAGATGAACCAGTTCGGCATTCTTCGGCTGGATCCGGGACTCGGTGAGGATGTATTGCGCCCCGTCACCGACCTGGAAGGCTTCCGTGTGATTGATGAAACAACCTCGCCAGCCGAGCCTTATCAGCCACGGTGGACTGCTGAGTCCCTTCCGCCGGGCTATTTCCTGCTTCTTGCTGCTGAGCGCTCTCATCCCCGGAATGGCAGCCGGCTGGAGCATCTCGTCTATACCGATGGACTCAACAATGTGTCGGTGTTCATCGAGGCTTCCAGCGACAGGCCGGTGCGCACGAAAGCGCTCACCGGTGCCATGCGCCGGGTCGTGCGCGATGTCGACGGACATCGACTGACCGCCATTGGCGAGGTTCCGGAGGCCGCCATGCAGATGATTCTTGACGGCTTGCGCCCCGGCGACACATCTACCTCGGACACCCCCTGATGCTCGAGGCGCGTGGCCGGGTGGTGGCCATCGAGGCTGGGCGCGCGTGGGTTGAAAGTGCGCGTGAATCGGCCTGCGGCAGCTGTTCTTCCAAGGGACACTGTGGCACCGCGCTATTCGGTGACGCCCTGACCGGGGTTGGTCAGGTCAGTCGGGTGCTAGCCGTGGATCCCATCGGAGTCGCGGTGGGTGACGAAGTCGTCCTCGGTCTGCCGGAGGAGGGCATGTTGCGAGCCTCGCTGTTGATGTACGGCATGCCAATCTCAGGGCTGATCGGGGGCCTTGCCGTGGCGCAGCCCCTCGGCGATGGGGTGGCATTGCTGGTGGGAGTTTGCGCTCTGTTGGGCGGGCTTGCGTTGATCCGCCCCCTTGCGCACCGGCTGATCGGGCACCAGACTCAGGCTAGCATCCTTGCCCGTGTCGAAACGCCCATCTCCTTTTACTCCAGGCCCTGATCATGCGCGTGTTTTCAACTTTGCTCGGCCTGATGCTTGTCATCGGCTTGACCGCCTGCAGCGAGCCGCGCCAGGCGCTGCCGGATTTTACCGGCTTGGTCGAGCGCAATGCCCCGGCCGTCGTCAATGTCAGCACCACACTGCGTGTGAATGAAGCCATTGATGCGCAAAGCGCTCCCTTTCCCGAGGGTTCGACGCTGGGTGAGTTGTTCAGGCACTTTTTCGGCTCACCCGGCCAGGACGGTGGCGGAGAGGGGTCTGAGCAGGACGGCTCGCTCGGCTCGGGTTTCATCCTCGACCGGGATGGCTACATCCTCACCAATCAGCATGTGATCGCCGATGCGGAGCAGATCGTCGTGCGTCTTTCAGACCGGCGCGAGCTGATCGCCACCGTGGTCGGCCAGGATGAGACAAGTGACATTGCACTGCTCAAGGTCGAGGCCAAGGGACTTCCAACCGTTCGTCTGGGCGATGCGGACGAGCTCCGCGTGGGTGAATGGGTGCTGGCGATCGGCACTCCCTTCGGTTTCGACCACTCGGTCACCGCGGGTATCGTCAGCGCAAAAGGTCGCGGCATCCCGAATGATGACAATCAGACCTATGTTCCCTTCATCCAGACCGACGTCGCCATCAATCCGGGCAACTCCGGCGGCCCGCTGTTCAACATGCGCGGCGAGGTGGTGGGAATCAACGCACAGATCTATACCGAATCGGGCGGCTATATGGGGCTCTCCTTCGCCATTCCCATCAACATCGCGATGGATGTCGTGGCCCAGCTCAAGCATCACGGCCATGTTTCGCGCGGTTTCCTCGGGGTGCAGGTGCAGGACATCGACCGCGATCTCGCGGAGGCGTTCGGCCTGGATCGGCCGGTCGGCGCCCTGGTCGTACAGGTCTTGCCTGACAGCCCCGCCGAACGGGCAGGGCTCATGCCTGGTGATGTCGTGCTGGAAGTCAATGGCAAGGCACTGAGCGATGCCAGCAGTTTGCCGATGCTGATTGGGCGGCTCTTGCCGGGGGAGGAGGCCAGACTCACCGTGGTTCGTAAACGTGAGTTTGTCACCCTGCGCATCAAGGTTGCGGATACACCGCAGGCATCACTCACGCCGGCGATTCTGACGAAGGACCAGGTGACTATGCCGACCCGTATCCAACGCAGGGCAAGCACCCCTCTGCATCGCGGCTGACTGCCCCGTAGCCTTGCGGTGAGCACGCATCAAGCGGTGCTATAATCCGCGCCTCTTTGCCCACGGTTCTCGCGCCTCATGGATCAATCTCATATCCGTAATTTCTCCATCATTGCTCATATTGACCATGGCAAGTCGACCCTGGCCGACCGTCTGATCCAGCTTTGCGGCGGGCTGGAAGCGCGCGAGATGGAGGCTCAGGTGCTCGATTCGATGGATATCGAGCGCGAGCGCGGCATCACCATCAAGGCGCAGAGCGTTTCCCTCAACTATAAGGCGCGGGATGGTCAGGAGTACGAACTCAACCTGATCGACACGCCGGGCCACGTCGACTTCTCCTACGAGGTTTCCCGCTCGCTCGCCGCATGCGAAGGCGCGCTGCTGGTGGTTGACGCCTCTCAGGGGGTCGAGGCGCAATCGGTTGCCAACTGCTATACCGCGATCGATCTCGGGCTGGAAGTGGTGCCAGTGCTCAACAAGATGGACCTGCCGAACGCCGACCCCGAGCGCGTCATCAAGGAGATCGGCGACATCATCGGCATCGATGCGCACGATGCCGAGCGCGTGTCCGCCAAGAGCGGCCTGAATGTCCCCGAGCTGCTCGAGTCCCTGGTCAAGCGCATTCCCGCGCCGACCGGCAAGGAAGACGCGCCGCTCAAGGCGCTCATCATCGACTCCTGGTTCGACAACTACGTCGGCGTGGTGGCGCTGGTCCGTATCGTCGACGGCGAGCTGCGCCTCAAGCAGAAGATCCGCATGATGGGGACGCGTGGCGTGTTCAACGTCGACAAGGTCGGCGTGTTCACCCCCAAGCGCCGTGACCGCGACGTGCTCAAGACCGGCGAGGTGGGCTTCATGATCGCGGGCATCAAGGAGATCGACGCAGCCAAGGTAGGCGACACCATCACCGATTTCGAGAACCCGGCCGTGGAACCGCTGCCAGGCTTCAAGGAGGTCCAGCCTCGCGTGTTCGCGGGCCTGTACCCGGTCGAGTCCGAGGATTACGAAAACCTGCGCGAGGCTCTGCGCAAGCTGCGCCTGAACGATGCGGCGCTGCACTTCGAGCCGGAAGTCTCCCAGGCGCTGGGCTTCGGCTTCCGCATCGGCTTCCTCGGCCTGCTGCACATGGAGATCATCCAGGAGCGCCTGGAGCGCGAATACAACCTGGACCTGATCACCACCGCGCCGACCGTGGTCTACGAGGTGGAGACCACCCAGGGCGAAACCCTGCACATCCACAACCCGGCCGACCTGCCGCCGACCCCGAACATTGCCGAGATGCGCGAGCCGATCATCGAGGCCAATATCCTCCTGCCCCAGGAATACGTGGGCAACGTGATCACCCTGTGCATCGAGAAGCGCGGCGTGCAGAAGCAGATGCTCTATCTCGGCAACCAGGTCTCGCTCAAGTTCGAACTGCCTCTCGCCGAGGTGGTGATGGACTTCTTCGACAAGCTCAAGTCGGTCAGCCGCGGCTACGCCTCGTTCGACTACAATTTCCTGCGTTTCCAGACGGCCCAGCTGGTCAAGCTGGACATCATGATCAATGCGGAGCCTGTCGATGCGTTGTCGATGATCGTTCACCGCCAGTTTTCCGAGGCGCGTGGTCGCGAACTGTGCGAGAAACTCAAGGAACTGATTCCGCAGCAGCAGTTCGAGGTGCCGATTCAGGCCGCGATCGGCGGCAAGATCGTCGCCCGTACGAATATCAAGGCCTTGCGGAAAAATGTTCTTGCCAAATGTTATGGTGGTGACGTCTCGCGCAAGCGCAAGCTGCTCGACAAGCAGAAGGAAGGAAAGAAGCGCATGAAGTCGATCGGTCGGGTCGAAGTGCCGCAGGAGGCCTTCCTTGCCGTGCTGCAGATGGAAAAGAAATAAGGTCCCCGCATGAACTTCGAGCTCATCCTTGTCCTGGCTACCCTGATCAGTGGCGTCATCGTCGGCATCGATCGCCTGTACTTCCGCAAGGCGCGCGAGGCCCTCGAAGGCAAGGAACCGTTGCTGGTCGAATACGCGCGCAGTTTCTTCCCCGTGCTGCTGGTCGTCCTGCTGCTGCGTTCCTTTGTGGCCGAGCCCTTCCGCATCCCGTCCGGCTCGATGATGCCGACCCTCGAGGTCGGCGATTTCATCCTGGTCAACAAGTTCGCCTACGGTGTCCGTCTGCCCGTGCTACGTACCAAGGTCATCTCGCTGGGCGAGCCGAAGCGTGGCGAGGTTGTGGTCTTCAAGTACCCGCAAAACCCGGATGTGGATTACATCAAGCGGATCATCGGCCTGCCAGGGGATCGGGTGCGTTACGAGAACAAGCAATTGACGATCAACGGCCAGGTGATCCCCCTGGAGCCGCAGGGCATCTATCCGGGCGATGGTCCGCAGGGACGCATGATCGGCGCGCGGATGCTTCAGGAAGATCTTGAAGGGGTCGTGCATGAGATCCTTCAGCGTACCGAGGCCAACGGCCCGGAAGGCGAGGTCGTCGTGCCCGCCGGACAGTATTTCGTGATGGGCGATAACCGCGACAACAGCAATGACAGCCGTTACTGGGGCTTTGTGCCCGAGGAAAATCTGGTCGGTCGCGCTATGCTGATCTGGATGCACTTCGACGGCGAGGGGATGAACCTTGATTTCGGCCGTTTGGGTACTTCGATCCACTGAAAAGGGAATATGACATGGAATTGAAAAAGCAGCGCGGCATGACACTCATCGGCATGCTGTTCATGGCCTCCATCGCCGGTGTACTGATCGTTTCCGGCCTCAACATCCTGCCCATGTACATCGATGCCCAGAAGATGGGCAGCATTTTCCGCGCCCTCGAGAAGGACGGGGACGGCAGCATGAGTCGCCCGGATATCGTGCGTTTCATCCAGAACCGCATGGACATCAACCAGATGGAATATGACCATTTCGATCTGAGCGCGATGAAGATTGAATCGACGCCGGGGGGTGGCAAGCGTGTCCGTCTGGATTACGAATTGCGTTCGCCGTTGATGGGGAACCTGGATGCCGTGGCAAGCTTCAGTCACGAGGTGGTGATTCGTTGAGCATGCCCGATCCACTGGCTCGGCTTTCTTCCCGCCTTGAACACGAGTTCCAGGACCCCGCGCTCCTGGAACTTGCCATGCGCCACCGCAGCGTCGGTGGCAAGCACAACGAGCGGCTGGAGTTCCTTGGTGACGGCCTGCTGAACTTCGTCATTGCCGATGAACTCTACGCTCGCCGTCCGCATGCCAGCGAAGGCGAACTCTCCCGCTATCGTGCGAGCCTGGTGAGGGAAGACACCCTGGCGGAACTCGCCAGCGAACTCAAGCTCGGCGACTTTCTGATTCTCGGTAGCGGAGAACTCAAATCCGGTGGTTACCGACGTGGCTCCACCCTGGCCGATGCCTTCGAAGCCATCATTGGCGCGGTCTATCTGGACAGTGGGTTCGAACCCGCGCGCCAGATGGTTCTGCGCCTCTATCACGATCGACTTGAGCATTTGCCCGCCCATGCGGGGCAAAAGGACCCGAAGACCCGCTTGCAGGAATGGCTGCAGGCCAGGCAAAGACCGCTGCCTGAATACGAAGTGACCCAAACCTTCGGTCAGGCCCACGCCCAGACTTTCGTGGTCGAATGCCGTATCGAAGGGCTGGAGGCCCCAACCGAAGGCCGCGGCACCAGCCGCCGCCGTGCCGAGCAGGCCGCCGCCGAGGCCGCGCTCGCCATCCTCAATCCGAGAGCACCTCAGTCATGACCCACCGTTGCGGCCATGTGGGCATCGTGGGCCGGCCGAACGTCGGCAAGTCCACCCTGCTCAACACCCTGATCGGCCAGAAGATCAGTATCACCGCGCCCAAGCCGCAGACCACCCGGCACAGCATCATCGGTGTGAAGACCCTGCCGGATGCGCAGATCCTCTACGTCGACACTCCGGGCCTGCACAAGGACACAGGCCGCGCCATGAGCCGCGTGCTGAACCGCGCCGCGCAGGGCATTCTGGAGGGCGTGGATGTCGTCGTCTTCCTGATCGAGGGGATGCGCTGGACGGACGAGGACGCCGCCGTACTGGAGCGTCTGCAGAATATCCATGTGCCGGTCATCCTGGCGGTGAACAAGGTCGATCTGCAGGCCGACAAGGAGGCCCTGTTGCCTTTCCTGCAGCAGGTCTCCAGCCGTTTCTCCTTCGCCGAGATCATTCCCATCTCCGCGCGCAAGGGCAGCAACCTTGCCCGGCTCGAGGCCGCGGTCGCCGCGCGCCTTCCCGAAGGCCCGTCAGCCTACGACGAGGACACCCTCACCACCGCCAGTTCGCGCTTCATCGCCGCCGAGTTCATCCGCGAGCAGATCACCCGCATGGCGCACGCCGAGGTGCCCTATGGCGTCACCGTCGAGATCGAGAACTACACCATTGACGGCAATCTGGTACGGATCGACGCACTCATCTGGGTCGAGCGGGACGGGCAGAAGGCCATCCTGATCGGCAAGGACGGGGAGATGCTCAAGGAAATCGGCCGCCGTTCGCGTATCAATCTCGAGAACCTGCTGGGACAGAAGGTGTTCCTGCGCCTGTGGGTCAAGGTCAAGGGCGGCTGGTCGGACGATGAGCGCGCCTTGCGCGCACTGGGTTACGGCGACTCGTGATCGCACCGGGGCAGGCGAGGGGAGAAGAAGGGTACATTCTTCACGCCCGCCCCTGGCGTGACACCAGCCTGCTCCTCGAAGTCTTCCTGCGCGAGGGCGGTCGTCGTGGCGTCATCGCGCGTGGTGCGCGCCGGAACGCGAATCTTCGCGCCCGCCTGCAACCCTTCCGCAAGCTTTGGCTGGACCTGGGTGGCCGTGGAGAGCTCGCGCAATTGCGGACGGCAGAAGACCTGCTCAACCTGCCGGCCATGAATGGCCGTACCCTGGCCTGTGCCTATTACCTGAATGAATTGTTGATACGCCTCCTGCCGCGCGATGACGCGCATGCCGGATTGTTCGAGCATTATGCCGAGGCGCTGACCCGGCTGGCCGGGGGCAGGGCGGAGGCGCCAGTCCTGCGCGCCTTCGAAAAGGCCTTGTTGGAAGAGCTTGGCTGGGCGCCTGACTGGTTGCAGGATACGGACGATCAGACGATCGAACCTGAAGCCATGTATCATGTTCACCCCGAACATGGCGTTCAGCGCGTGTCCCATTCTTCGGCCTCGGCGGTGTCTGGCATCAGCCTGGTAGACCTTGCTGAGGGGCGCTTCACCGAACCGGCGACCCAGCGCGAGATCCGCCTGATCCTGCACGCCCTGATGGCGCCGCATCTCGGTCCGCAGCCCTTGCGCTCGCGCGAGCTGTTGGCGGCCAGTGCGCGCAGCACACCCAATACCTGATGAGTTGATTCACCGTGCATCATCCACACGACATTCTGCTGGGCCTCAATATCGACCACGTCGCCACCGTGCGCCAGGCACGCGGTGAGATCTATCCCGAGCCGGTCCATGCCGCGCTGCTGGCCGAACAGCACGGCGCGGACAGCATCACCTTGCATTTGCGTGAGGATCGCCGACACATCCAGGATCGCGACGTCGAGATCCTGCGCGGGATGCTGCAGACCCGCATGAACCTGGAGATGGCGGTGACCGAGGAGATGCTCGGCATTGCCGAGCGCCTCAAGCCGCAGGACTGCTGCCTGGTGCCGGAAAAGCGCGAGGAACTGACCACCGAGGGTGGCCTCGATGTACTTGGTCAGGAGAGCCGCATGACCGAGGCCTGCGCCCGCCTGCGCGAGGCCGGGGTGCGTGTATCCCTGTTCATCGACGCCGATCTTGCCCAAGTCGAGGCCGCCGTGCGTGTTGGCGCGCCGGTCATCGAGATCCATACCGGCCACTACGCCACCGCACGCGGCGAGGCCCAGCAGGCGGAATTCGAGCGCATCCATCGTGCCGCCATCCATGCCACGGAGCTTGGCCTGCAGGTCAACGCCGGCCATGGCCTGCACTACCACAACGTCCAGCCGATCGCCGCCATCCCGGTCATGCGCGAGCTGAACATCGGCCACGCCATCATCGCGCGCGCCATCTTCTCCGGTCTGGGCGAGGCGGTTCGCGAGATGAAGCGCCTGATGGTCGAGGCCCGCCGGCTCGGCTGAGCCGATGTCCACCGACATGCCCGATATCCAGACCAAACGGGTCTACGAGCCCGCCGGCCCGGACGACGGTTTCCGGGTATTGGTGGATCGGGTCTGGCCGCGCGGCACGACCAAGGCCGATGTGGGCGCGGATCTGTGGCTGAAGGACGCCGCGCCGAGCACCGAGCTGCGCAAGTGGTACGGGCACGATCCGGCCAAGTGGGATGAGTTGAAGCGGCGTTATTTCGCCGAACTGGACGACCGGGCCGATAGCCTCGCGCCGCTGTGGGAGGCGCTGGGCAAGGGCCGGCTGACCTTGCTCTACTCGTCTCGTGAGCCGCACTACAACCAGGCGACGGTGCTCAAGGAATATCTGACGGCCCGATGGCCCCAAGTGTCGGAAAAAGCATGATCTACGGCATCGGCACCGATATCGTCGCCATTGCGCGCATGGCGCGGATGTGGGAGAAGTACGGCGATAATCTGGCCGCCCGCATCCTGGCCGAGGCCGAGCGCGCGCGCCTTGACGCGCAGGCCGACCCGGCGCGCTTCATCGCCAAGCGCTTCGCCGCCAAGGAGGCCGCCGCCAAGGCACTCGGCACGGGGTTTCGCAACGGGCTCAGCCTGCGTCACATCGTCGTCAGCAACGACGCGCTCGGCAAGCCCATCCTGCGCCTCGAGGGGCGGGCCGCCGAACTGGCCGCCGAGCTTGGTGTACAGGCCAGCCATCTTTCCCTGAGCGACGAGATCGACTACGCCGTCGCCTTTGTCGTCATGACCCGCTGACGGGAGCGCACCGCATGAATCCGCACGACCTTCCCACCCTCTCCGGCGCCATCGGCCACACCCCGCTGGTGCGCCTGCAGCACCTGACCGCAGGCCGCGACAACCTGATCCTGGCCAAGTTGGAAGGCAACAACCCGGCCGGTTCGGTGAAGGACCGCCCCGCGCTGTCGATGATCGAGCATGCCGAGCGCCGCGGCGAGATCAGGCCCGGCGACACCCTGATCGAGGCCACCAGCGGCAACACAGGCATCGCGCTGGCGATGGCCGCCGCGATCAAGGGCTACCGCATGGTGCTGATCATGCCGGAGAACCTCAGCATCGAGCGACGTCAGGTCATGCACGCCTACGGTGCCGAGCTGATCCTGGTGACCAGGGAACAGGGCATGGAAGGCGCGCGCGACCTCGCCCTGGCCATGCAGGAGCGTGGCGAGGGCAGGGTGCTTGACCAGTTTTCCAACCCGGACAACCCGCTCGCCCACTACGAGACCACCGGTCCGGAGATCTGGCAGGCGACCGACGGCCGGATCAGCCACTTCGTCAGCTCGATGGGCACCACTGGTACCATCATGGGCACCTCGCGCTATCTGAAGGAACAGAACCCGGGCGTGCAGATCATCGGCGTGCAACCCTCCGAGGGCTCGTCCATCCCCGGTATTCGCCGCTGGCCAGAGGCCTACCTGCCAAAAATTTTTGATCCGCAGCGGGTCGATCAGGTCATCGACGTCAGCCAGACCGAGGCTGAGGAGATGACTCGCCAGCTCGCGGCGCGCGAGGGCATTCTGGCCGGTATCTCTTCCGGCGGGGCGCTGGTTGCCGCTCTCCGGCTTGCCGAGGGCCTGAGCGACGCGGTCATCGTCACCATCGTCTGCGACCGCGGCGACCGTTACCTCTCCACCGGCGTGTTTCCCGCCTGATTTTTCGAAAAGTCGTACATGTCCAACAAACGTCGAGGCCTCATCTTCGAGGCCAGCATCACCGGTTTTTCCCATGAAGGACGCGGCGTCGCGCACCATGAAGAGAAGGTCGTCTTCGTCGATGGCGCGCTGCTTGGCGAGCGGGTCAAGGTCAAGCTGACCAAGACCCATCGCCGCTTCGACGAGGGCGAGGTGATCGATGTGCTCGATGCCTCGCCCGACCGGGTCGAGGCCCGCTGCCCGCATTTCGGCCTGTGCGGCGGCTGCTCGCTCCAGCACATGCGCGATACGGCCCAGATCGGCGCCAAACAGGGCGTGCTGCTCGACAACCTGCGCCAGCTCGGCAAGGTCGAGCCCGAGCGCATCCTCCCGCCGCTGACCGGCCCGTTGTGGGGCTACCGCCGCCGCGCGCGCCTGGGCGTGAAGTGGGTCGCCAAGAAGGGCAAGGTGCTGGTCGGCTTCCGCGAGCGCGGCTCGCCCTACCTTGCCGAACTCAGCCGCTGCGAGGTGCTGGACCCAAGCGTGGGCGAGCGCCTGGAGGAGCTGGCCGGACTCATCGCCGGGATGGACGCGCGCGAGCGCCTGCCGCAGATCGAGGTCGCGGTGGGCGACAACGTCACCGCGCTGGTGGTCCGCCACATGGACCCGCTGAGCGAGGGCGATCGCGCCAGGCTCATCGACTACGCCAAGACCACCGGCCTGCACCTGTTCCTCCAGCCCGCCGGACCGGACAGCGTGCATCGTCTGTGGCCGGAGGAGGGCGAGCTCTACTACGCCCATCCCGAACACGATGTGCGGATCGACTTCCTGCCGGTCGACTTCACCCAGGTCAACGGCGAACTCAACCGCAAGATGGTCGATCTCGCGCTCAAGCTGCTCGATCCGCAGCCAGACGAGCGCGTGCTCGACCTGTTCGCCGGCCTTGGCAACTTCACCCTGCCGATCGCCCGCCGCGCGGCCGAGGTGGTCGGCGTGGAAGGCGATGCGCCGATGGTCCGCCGTGGCGAGGAGAGCGCCCAGCGCAACGGCATCAGCAATACCCGCCACTTCGTCGGCAACCTGTTCGAACCCGATCCCAAGCAGGCCTGGATGCAGGAGAAGTACGACAAGATCCTGCTCGACCCGCCGCGCGCCGGGGCGATGGAGATCATGCCCTACCTGGCGAAGATGAAGCCGAAACGCATCGTCTACGTCTCCTGCAACCCGGCGACCCTGGCACGCGATGCGGGCATCCTGGTCAACGAACACGGCTACCGGATGATCTCCGCCGGGGTAATGGACATGTTCCCGCACACCGCGCATGTCGAGTCCATCGCGGTTTTCGAACCGAAAAAGTGAGTTCCGGCGTTGCACTTTGGCGCTGGCTCAAGTAAAGTTCGCCACCTCATTGAGCCAGGACGGCTGATGACCGGAGAGGTGTCCGAGCGGTTGAAGGAGCACGCCTGGAAAGCGTGTATACGGCAACGTATCGAGGGTTCGAATCCCTCTCTCTCCGCCACATTCCAAAACATGAAAAGCGGCCACGTGCCGCTTTTTTCATTGGGCCGCCGTACGGCTTGATCCGGGGGCTTGCCCATGTTCAAAATGTCGCGTGTTTAAAGCAGGACGCCCCATGAGCGACGAACGCCACGCCCGCGAACAGATTGACGAACTGCTCCGTCAGGCGGGCTGGGTCGTTTGCGATGTGCAGGATGCCCACATCAGCGCCCATCGCGGCGTCGCCATTCGGGAATTCCCGCTCAAGACCGGCCACGGCTTTGCCGACTACCTGCTCTATGTGGACGGCAAGGCCGCCGGCGTCATCGAAGCCAAGAAGGCCGGCGTCACGCTCTCCGGCGTCGAAACCCAATCCGACCGCTACACCAAGGGCCTGCCCGATGGCCTGCCGCGCTGGGGCAACCCGTTGCCCTTCGCCTACCAGTCCACCGGCATCGAAACGCGCTTCACCAACGGCTTCGATCCGCAGCCCAGGGCGCGTCCGGTCTTCGCCTTTCACCGCCCCGAACTGTTCGCCGAATGGCTTAAAAGCACGCCGGACCGCATCACGGAAGGCGCGGCCAGCTACCATGAGCGCGGCAAGACCTTCCTCGCCCGCCTGCGGAACATGCCGCCGCTGGTGGAAGAGGGGCTGTGGCCCGCGCAGATCAAGGCCATCACCCATCTGGAGCAATCCCTGAGTGAAGACCGCCCGCGCGCCCTGATCCAGATGGCGACCGGCTCCGGCAAGACCTTCACCGCCATCTCCTTCATCTACCGCCTGATCAAGTTCGCGGGCGCGCGGCGCGTGCTGTTCCTGGTCGACCGCGGCAACCTCGCCGACCAGACACTGAAGGAATTCCAGCAATACAGCTCGCCCTACAACAACTTCAAGTTCACCGAGGAATACATCGTCCAGCGCCTGACCGGAAACACGCTGGACACCACCGCTCGGGTCAGCATCTGCACCATCCAGCGCCTGTATTCCATGCTCAAGGGGCGCGACCTCGATCCCGCGCTTGAAGAGGAATCCATCGATCACCTCGGCAACCTCTTCAAGCGGCCCGACCCCATCGAGTACAACCCGAAGCTTCCCATCGAAACCTTCGACATCATCGTCACCGACGAAGCCCACCGCTCCATCTACAACCTCTGGGCGCAGGTGCTCGAATACTTCGACGCCTACCTCGTCGGCCTCACCGCCACGCCCAGCAAGCAGACCTTCGGCTTCTTCAACCAGAACCTGGTGATGGAATACACCCATGAGATGGCCGTGGCCGACAAGGTCAACGTCAACTACGACGTCTACCGCATCCGCACGGCCATCAGCGAGCAGGGCAGCAAGGTCGAAGCCGGTTACTCGGTCCAGATCCAGGAGCGCGAAACGCGCAAGAAGCGCTGGGAACAGCTCGACGACGACTTCGCCTACGATCCCAACCAGCTCGACCGTGACGTGGTCGCCCCGGATCAGATCCGCAAGATCATCCAGACCTTCCGCGACAAGCTCTTCACCGAAATCTTCCCCGGCCGCGAATGGGTGCCCAAGACCCTCATCTTCGCCAAGGACGACGCCCACGCCGAAAACATCGTCGAAATCGTCCGCGACGAATTCGGCAAGGGCAACGACTTCGCCCAGAAGATCACCTACCGCACCACGGGCCGAACGCCGAAGGAACTCATCAACGAATTCCGCACCAGCCCCATGCCGCGCATCGCCGTCACCGTGGACATGATCGCCACCGGCACCGACATCAAGGCCGTGGAAATCGTCATGTTCATGCGCGCCGTCAAATCACGCGCCTTCTTCGAACAGATGAAGGGCCGCGGCGTGCGCGTCATCAAGCCGGACGACCTGCAAAGCGTCACCCCGGACGCCAAGGCCAAGGACCACTTCGTCATCGTCGATGCCGTGGGCGTGTGCGAGCAGGACAAGACCGACTCCCGCCCCATGGAGCAGAAGCCCACCGTCAGCTTCGAAAAGCTCATGCAGGCCGTCGCCTTCGGCAATACCGAAGACGAGGTGCTCACCTCACTGGCCGGGCGTCTAGCCCGTATGGAGCACCGCATCAAGCCCGAGGACGACCAGCGCATCCGCGAAGCCACCAACGGCTACGGCCTCAAGGACTTGGCACACAACATCATCGCCGCTCTCGATCCAGACCAGGATTTCCCCCCTCTCCCCACGGGAGAGGGTTGGAGTGAGGGGAGCTTGCTGACACGCGACGCCATCATCCTGCAAGCCGTGCGCCCACTGCATGACCCGAAAGTGCGCGAACTTCTGGCCGACATCAAACGCCGCAACGACCTCGTCATCGACACCGTGAGCGCCGACGAAGTGCTGGAGGCCGGATTCAGCGCCGACGCCCTCGACCGCGCGCGCGGCATGGTGCAAACCTTCGAGCAGTTCATCGAAGACCACAAGGACGAAATCACCGCCCTGCAAGTCCTCTACAACCGCCCCTACCGCCAGCGGCTGGACTTCAACGCCGTGCGCGAACTGGCGGACGCCATCCACCAGCCGCCCTACCTGATGGACGAATCCCAGCTATGGCATGCCTACGCCGCGCTGGAAAAGACCAGGGTCAAGGGCGCCAGCGGCCACCGTATACTCACCGACCTGGTGTCACTCGTGCGCTACGCCATTCACCAGGACAACGAACTCGTCCCCTTCCCCGAGCGCGTCAACGTCAACTTCAAGGCATGGCTCGCCTCCCAACAACACCGTCACCCCGGCGAAAGCCGGGGTCCAGAAGAATCAAGTGCTTTCACCCAAGAACAACTCCATTGGCTTGAAATGATCCGCGACCACATCGCTGCCAACCTCGGCATCGAGCCGGAAGACTTTGAATACGCCCCTTTCGCCCAGCAAGGTGGTCTGGGCAAGGTGCATCAACTGTTTGGCGACCGGCTGAACGCGATCATTGAAGAATTGAACGAGACCCTGGCGGCATGACGACCGAAGCAGATGTAGGGTGGGTTAGGCCAAAGGCCGTAACCCACCAAGGAGAAGCGGCGGGTTACGCTACGCTAACCCACCCTACGGAATGGGTAGCCATCGAACAAGTAGCGGAGATCAATCCCCGCATCGACAAGTCTGCCATCCCTGATGATTTGGCCGTCTCGTTCGTGCCCATGCCTGCTGTGGGCGAAGAAAATGGCCACATCTGCGTGGACGCAACCCGGCTTGCTGGCGAAGTAAAGAAGGGTTACACAGCCTTTCTGGAGGGGGATGTTCTATTCGCCAAAATCACGCCCTGTATGGAAAACGGGAAGATGGCGGTCGCCCCCAAGTTGGTCAATGGCTATGGCTTTGGTTCGACCGAGTTTCATGTTCTCCGCCCCAAAGCTTGGATTGATGCCAAGTACCTGTACTTCTACGTTTCGAGCAAGAAATTTCGAAGTGAGGCAGAACGGCACATGACGGGCGCTGTTGGGCAGAGGCGTGTTCCAACTGCTTATCTCAAGGAATGCCTGATTCCTGTTGTACCCCTCGACCACCAAAAGCGCATCGTCGCGGAAATCGAAAAGCAATTCTCCCGCCTCGACGAAGCCATCGCCAACCTCAAGCGCGTCAAGGCCAACCTCAAGCGCTACAAAGCCGCCGTCCTCAAAGCCGCCGTCGAAGGCCGCCTCGTCGAAACCGAAGCCGAACGCGCCCGACGTGCTGCACAGGGAAGTGCGAATGTCGCGGGAGGCAGGATGCCGGGAGCGACCGAAGGCCGCAGCTTGGAGACCGGCGAGCAACTCCTGCAGCGCATCCTCGAAACCCGCCGCAGCCAATGGAGCGGCCGCGGCAAATACAAGGAACCCGCCGCACCCGACACCACCAACCTGCCCGAATTGCCGGAGGGATGGGTGTGGGCTAGTGCAGAGCAGATCTCAGACTTCATCACAAAAGGCACAACTCCTGTAGCCACAAAACTGTCTGATGGGTCTGGAGAAATACAGTTTTTAAAGGTCTACAACTTAACCTTCGAAGGATTACTGAACGACACTTACAAGCCAGCGTTCGTAAGCCGGGATACCCATGAAGGAGAACTGTCTAGGTCAAAGGTTCGAGCTGGTGACGTCCTCATTAACATTGTTGGTCCGCCACTTGGCCAGGTATCTGTTGTGCCACCAAAGATTGTTGAGGCAAACATCAACCAAGCTATTGCTAGGTTTCGACCAATCCCTCCACTTGGCTCCGATTATCTATCGGTAGCTTTTTTGTCTGAAAGCGTGATGACTTGGGCTACTCGCAAAGCGAAAACAACGGCAGGTCAATCCAATCTAACTTTGGAACTTTGCCGCGCCATCCCTATCCCGCTGCCGCCAGAGGCTGAACAACACCGCATCGTCGCCGAAGTCGACCGCCGCCTCACCCTCCTGCGCGAAGCCGAGGCTCAGGTGGACGCCAACCTCCAGCGCGCCGAGCACCTACGCCAATCCATCCTTAGCCGGGCGTTTTCCGGTGACCTGCCTCCAGCCCAAACCCTGAGCGAGGTCGCCGCTTGACCATCGAAATCGTCGAAATCATGGGGCGCTCCGATCAGGGCATGACCCGGCCGTTCATCTGCCGGGGCGAGGATGGTTTCGTCTATTTCGTGAAAGGTCGCGGAGCAACGCGGCACAGCCAAATCTGCGAATGGGTTGCGGGGCAGTTGGCCCTGAGGTTTGGCTTGCCGGTGGCGCCCTTCGAGTTGGCGCACGTTCCCGAGGAGCTTCTATCCATCGCCATGCGGGATGATCTGGACGAGCTGGGCGCGGGCCTGGCCTTTGGTTCGCGCAGGTTGCAGGTGGAGGAATTGAGCGTCAGCCTGCGTGAGCATGTGCCGGTGGATGTGCGTCGGGATGTGCTGGCTTTTGACTGGTGGGTGCGCAACGGCGACCGCAGTTTGAGCGGGGCGGGCGGAAATCCCAATCTGTTCTGGGATGTTGTCGCGGACAAGCTGGTGGTCATTGACCACAACCAGGCCTTTGATCCTGCATGTTCCGCCGCTGAGTTTGTGGATGTGCATGCCTTCTGGGGGCAGGCTCGCGAACTTTTTGAAGATTGGGTGGTTCAACAAGACTATATGGCACGTTTTGAGCGAGCGATGACGGATTGGGACGCCATCTGCAATACTGTTCCGCCTGAGTGGCGGTTTCTGGATGTAGAACAGACCGTGCCTACGGATTTCGATTTTGATGCCGTCAAAAAAATGTTGATGCGATGCCGGGACGATGCGTTCTGGAGCTTGAAATGAAGAAGACACCTTGCCTTTACGCGATTGTTCGCTTCACGCCGTTCGTTGAGACGGGTGAGTTTGCCAACGTGGGCATCCTTTTGATGGCGCCTGCGCAGGGGCATTTTGCGTTCAGGCTGTTGAACAAGAAATATGGCCGGGTGACGAGCTTTTTCGAGGAGCTTGATACTCAGGTGTACAAGACCACGATCAAGCATCTTCGCGATGAGTTGGATCGGGCAGGGGCCTTGTTGGCACAGCATGTCTTCGAAACGCCTTATACCGCCGGACAGGCCGAGTTTGCCCGGGCGCTTTTCAAAGAGATCGTGCGACCGCGTGAGGCGGTCATCAAGTTCAGCGATCCGCGCACGGTGATGGCGGATGATTTGCCGACGGCGTTGGATGAGCTTTTCGAGCATTACGTTCAGCGTAGCTTCGTGACGCCGGATACCGGGGAAAAGCTTCTTGAGCGAGCGGTGAAGCAATGGTTTTTGCAAACCCGCCTGACTGAACGCTTTAAGCCTGAAAGCGTGGGCAATGAGGACTACCACGTGCCGTTTCCGTTCGTGGAACAGCGCGATCATCATCCGCTCAAGGCCATCAAGCCCTTGCATCTGGCGCAGGAGCAGCCGACCAAGATCATCGAGCACGGCGGGCAGTGGATTATGCGTATCAAGCAGTTGCGCAAGCGGGGTTTGTTGCCCGAGCATGTGTTGTTCGCGGTGCAGGGGCCTGAGACGGATGATGCCCGTGAGCGCGCCTTTGAAGACATCGTCGATGAGCTTCAGGGCGAACATGTGTTGGTGATGCCTTACGCCAACAAGGAAGGCATCCTCCGTTTTGCGGGCTCTGCGCACTAAGCCTTCCGCTTCCACCCATCCCAGCATGCAGACCAGCTCGCTACCTTGAGCAGGTCATAGAGTCGCCATGAACACCGCCACCATCGTCCAGAAGCTCTGGAACTACTGCAACGTCCTGCGTGACGACGGCATGAGCTACGGCGACTACGTCGAGCAGCTCACCTATCTGTTGTTCCTCAAGATGGCGGATGAGCGTTCGCGTTCGCCCTACAACCAGAAGAGCCCGGTTCCGGCGGGATATGACTGGCCGAGCCTGATGAGCCGGGATGGCGACGAACTGTTCGACCACTATCGGCATGTACTGACCATGCTCGGCTATGAGCGTGGGTTGCTGGGGCTGATCTTCGCCAAGGCGCAGAACAAGTTTCAGGACCCGGCCAAGCTGCGGCGGTTGATCGTGGATCTCATCGACAAGGAACAGTGGGTGTCGATGAATGTCGATGTGAAGGGCGATGCCTATGAGGGGCTGCTGGAGAAAAACGCGCAGGACACCAAGTCCGGCGCTGGCCAGTACTTCACTCCGCGTCCGCTGATCCAGGCCATTGTGGATGCGATGGCCCCCAAGCCGGGCGAGACCATCAGCGACCCGGCATGCGGCACGGGCGGCTTCCTGCTTGCGGCGCACGACTATGTGGTGAAGCACCACCCCCATCAGACCCGCGACGAGCGCAGGAAGCTGAAGGAGGAAACCTTCAAGGGCTGGGAGCTGGTGCAGGCCACGGCGCGGCTGTGTGCCATGAACATGCTGCTGCACGGCATCGGCAGCCAGGATTTCGAGCCCGTCGTGGTGGGCGATTCGCTGGCTGCGGACCCAGGCGATCGCTTCGACGTGATCCTGACCAATCCGCCCTTCGGCAAGAAGAGCAGCACGACCATCGTGGGCGAGGAAGGCAAGGTTAGCAAGGAGCGCGACACCATCGAGCGCGGCGATTTCTGGACCACCACCTCAAACAAGCAGCTCAACTTCGTCCAGCACGTCAAAACCCTGCTCAAGCAGAACGGCCGCGCCGCGCTGGTGCTGCCGGACAACGTGCTTTTCGAAGGCGGGGCGGGAGAGACCATCCGCCGCAAGTTGCTGCAAGAGTGCGAGGTGCATACCCTTCTGCGCCTGCCCACTGGGCTGTTCTACGCCCAGGGCGTGAAGGCGAACGTGCTGTTCTTCGACAAGAAGCCCGCCAGCGAGACGCCGTGGACGAAGAGGCTGTGGATTTACGACCTGCGCACCAACAAGCACTTCACCCTCAAGACCAACCCGCTGCGGCGCGAGGATCTGGACGAGTTCGTGCGCTGCTACAACCCGGAAAACCGGCATCAGCGCACGGCGACCTGGTCGGATGAAAATCCGGAGGGCCGCTGGCGCGCCTACGACTATGCCGATCTGGTCAGCCGCGACAAGGCGAGCCTGGATATCTTCTGGCTTAAGGACGAGAGCCTTGCGGACAGCGACAACCTGCCCGCGCCAGAGGTCATCGCTCGCGAGATCGTCGAAGACCTTGAGGCCGCGCTGGAACAGTTCCGGCTGATCGCGGCGGATTTGGGTGATGAGGACATGGCTGAGGCTTGATCTGGCCTCCGATCTATCACGAGTCCGACGGATATGACTTCACTCGTTTTGTTGCTTGAAATGATGGCCCTGATTCTGGGGCCCGTGTTCCTGCTGGCAGGCATTGTTCTCACATGGCGTTACTGGGACAAGCGCAGGAGGAAAACGCGTAGCCCGCTTTCGGAAGACCTGCTACGAGCACCGGGGGAATCGCTGTGGCATCAGTTCCGAAAGACGGATGACAAACTCAACGAAGCCTTCATGTTTGTGTTTTTACTCCCAGCATTGTTCATTGGCTTTTGGGGATACCAATCAGCAAGCGGGCTTTCAACCCAACCATGGCTTTATGTACTGGTCACCCTGATCATCGTGTTCTGGGCCGCGCGTCGCCTGATGAAATTGACGAAGGAGCGCGACAAACTGCGCCTTGGGTACGACGCGGAACGCGCCGTCGCTCAGAACCTGAACGAGCTACTGCGGGATGGTTATTCCGTCTTTCATGATCTGCCGACCGATACCGGCAACATCGATCATGTGGTGGTCGGCCCGAACGGCGTCTTTGCCGTGGAGACCAAGGGGCGCTCCAAGACGCCAAGAGGGCAGGGGAAGGAAGCGGTCAAGGTGGCCGTCACCACTACCGAGCTGCGTTTCCCGCATGGGGTCGAAACCCAGCCAATCGAGCAGGCAAAACGTCAGGCCAAGTGGCTTTCCAAGTGGTTGACGAGCGCGACCGGGATGAGTGTTGAGGCCGCTCCGGCACTCGCCCTGCCGGGCTGGTTCGTCGAGCATAAGGAACGCCCAAGCATGCTGGTCTTCAATGGGAAAAACCCTCGCACCTTGTTTGCCAAGGTTGGCAACCAAAGGCTTGGCGAGCAGGAGATCACGCAAATCTGCCATCAGTTGCGCCAGCACTGTAGCTCGGTGGAGCGTCTCTAACCTAGGCAGACCAAGTCTCAACTTCAGCGAGAAGCCTCATCGGGCCCATTCCAACCGCCCAGTTGTTTCTCAAGCCACGCGCAAGCAGGCCGGAGCCGATCCGGCAGCAGGCGTGCTGCCTCGTCCAGATCCACCCAACGCCATCCGTGATGCTCCGGTCGGCCGAGTTCGGGGGATAGGGGCAGGCTGATGTGTTCCTGCCGGGTGCTGGCCAGGTAATAGCGGGCAATCTTGTGCCGTGGGGCGTAAGGGGCGGTTTGCCAATGGATCTCGCCCCATGGGAACGCCAGATCAGTCAGTCCGGTTTCTTCGGCGGTTTCGCGAATGGCCGCCTGGAGAGGGGATTCACCTTGCTCGATCTGGCCCTTCGGGAAATCCCAGGTGCGATAGGCGCGGAGCACCAGCAGGCGCCAGCCATCGGCCGTGGGGCGGATGACCATGACACCGGCTGAATCAGGCTGGGCTTGTGCGGACTTGATTTCGATCATCCAGCGTTTTCCAGGCTAAAAGCCCTCCTTCAGATCAAGCGATACGGGAAGAAGCGACTACGCTTTGGGTAGCCGGCCTTGGAAGAACGGCCGGTCATGTCGATTCTGGGAGCTGTCAATATCACGGAGTACCCATGACCCAAGCCCTGCAGGAAATCTTCCTCGATGGTCGTGTTCGCATCATCGAGGGCGACATCACCGTCCAAGCCGTGGATGCCATCGTCAATGCCGCCAATCCCATGCTGTATCCCGGTGGAGGGGTGTCGGGGGCCATTCATCGTGCCGCCGGTCCGGAGCTGGCGACGGCCTGTGAGGCCGTGCGCAAGGCGCGCTACCCCAATGGGGTTCCAACCGGGGAGGCGGTCGCCACCCCGGGGTTCGATCTGTCCGCGCGGCATGTGATCCATGTGGTCGGACCGCGCTGGGGCCAGCACGGCGGCGAGGAGGCCGCGTTGCTGGCAGCCTGCTATCGGAACGCCCTGTGCCTGGCGCGTGAACTGGGCGCGGCGAGCATCGCCTTTCCCGCCATCTCGACCGGCATCTACGGCTATCCGCCGGAAGAAGCGGCAGCAGTGGCCTCCGCGACGATCCGGGAGGATCTGCTGGCGCACGATCAGCCCCTGGAAGTGCGCATCGTGATGCACGGCGAACGGGCCTTGAGGCTGTTCATCGAACATGCGAGGTTTGCGGCATGAGGCGGCATGAGGCGGCATGACGGTTGCCGTGGGCGTGGAAGGTGACATGACCCGTGGTGGTTGTTAACATGCACCACCCTGACATGGCGGCGGTCGATGATCACGCGGCGCTGTGTCGGAGCATATGAATTTCCGGCTCCGGGGATGCTGTTCCCGGGGCCATGCTGGAGGCCCTGCCTTGGCAGGGGTTTTCCTTTCTCGGGGTGCTGACCAGCCCCCGTTGCCCGCGTCAATGGCGGGCGCATCGGTCCTCTCGCGACGAGCAGCCGCAAACCCCGCCAGGTCCGGAAGGAAGCAACGGTAGCGGTGATCTCGGGTGCCGGGATGTGGCGGGTGCGCTTCGCCGCCCTTTTTTGTTCCGCCTTATCTGCGTTCAGACTCATGCTCGGGGCGCTGATGCTCCCGCCTGTCTTCTCGACGTTCTTGCCGCCTGTCGTCGGCCCTGGGTCTCGAATCGCGCTCATGCTCCGGGCGTGGTTGGCGTGGAACGGAGACATCCCTTTGCCGATCATGACGCTCACGTTCATGACGATCCTGCTCGATACGCGGAGGGTGAGACCGGTCGATCGGACGGTGCCTCGGTGGTTCGATGCGGTGGACGGGCGGACGCTCGAAGTGCACAGGCGGTGGCGGCAGGAGGTAACTCCGCCGGTCGATGATGACAGTCTGGGGCACGCCATAGATGTAGCTGCCGTGGCCGTAATAATCGTGGTAATAATGCCTATCCGGGTAATGGTCCACAGGCCCCACGGCACAGCCCGCAAGGGCGATGGGAACGAGCAGCATGCTCAAGATGCGCATGGTGAACTCCTCGGCGCTTCATGTTCTTTCTTAAGACCCGCGGCGAAGGGGAAAGTTGCCCGCCTGGCTCGCGTCCCGATGAGCAATCTGGGTTAAACTTCGGGCAGTTCACAGTCTTCCGGTCGGCCCCGCATGTCCTATCAAGTTCTCGCGCGCAAGTGGCGTCCACGTCGTTTCGAAGACATGGTCGGCCAAGAGCATGTGCTGCGCGCGCTGACCTCCGCGCTCGACGAACAGCGCCTGCACCACGCCTACCTGTTCACCGGCACGCGCGGGGTGGGCAAGACCACCGTGGCGCGCATCTTCGCCAAGGCGCTCAACTGCGAGCAGGGCGTCAGCAGCCATCCCTGTGGCGAGTGCTCGGCCTGCCGGGCGATCGACGAGGGCCGCTTCGTCGACCTGATCGAGGTCGATGCCGCCTCCCGCACCGGCGTGGACGACACCCGCGAACTGCTGGACAACGTGCAGTACGCGCCCAGCGCCGGCCGCTACAAGGTCTACCTGATCGACGAAGTGCACATGTTCTCCAAGTCCAGCTTCAACGCGCTGTTGAAGACGCTGGAGGAGCCGCCGCCGCATGTGAAGTTTCTGCTCGCGACCACCGACCCGCAGAAGCTGCCGGTCACCGTGCTGTCGCGCTGCCTGCAGTTCCACCTCAAGGCGCTGCCGCGCAAGATGATCCATGGCCGGCTGGCCCATGTGCTGGGCGCGGAGGGTGTCGAGTTCGACGATGCCGCGCTGCAGCTGCTGGCCCGCGCCGCCGACGGCAGTCTGCGCGACGCACTCAGCCTGCTCGATCAGGCCATCGCCTACGGGCAGGGCAGGGTCAACGAGGAGGAGGTCGGGGCCATGCTGGGGCTGACCTCCGAGGCGCGCATCCGTGCCCTGATGGAGGCGCTGGTCGGACAGGACACGCCGTCCCTGTTCGTCGCGCTGGCGCAACTGGCGCAGGGTTCGCCCGATTACGCCGAGGTACTTGCCGAACTGCTTGGTCTGCTGCACGCCATCGCCATCCGCCAGCTGCTGCCGGAGGCGGATGCCGAGCTGTTCGAGGCTTCCCCCGCGCTGGTGGACGAGTTCGCCCCGCGTCTGACCCCGGAGGCCGTACAGCTGTTCTACCAGATCGCCCTGCACGGCCGGCGCGACCTGCCGCTGGCGCCGAGCGCGCGCATGGGTCTGGAGATGACCCTGCTGCGCATGCTGGCCTTCATGCCAGGGGAGCAGGCGAGTCCCGCGCCAACACGCGTTGCCGCTTCGCAACCCAAACAAGCTGTTGCTGCAGCCCCTCCGCAGCCAGCCATGCCCCGGCAGGCACCGCCCGTGGTCATTCCGGAGGCGCCAAGGGTGGAGGCCGCGCCTGCCGTGCAGACCGGGGGAGACGCGCCGTCATCGACTCCCTCCGAACCCTCTTCATCACCCGTCATGACGCTGGACGCGGCCGCCTGGCACCAGCTCCTGCCGCGACTCGGCCTGCGCGGCATGTCGCTGCAACTGGCGGAGAACTGCGAGCTGGTCGAACAGGACGGCGCCAGGATCAGCCTGCGCTGTCCGCCCAGCCACGCCAGCCTGCGTTCGGCCATGACCGAGGAATCCATCCGCAAGGCGCTCGCGTCCAAGCTGGGTGTGGATGTGCGCCTGAACTTTGTCGAGGGCGCCCCGGCCCAGGCCACGCCGGCCCAGGTGCGCCAGCAGCATGAAGAGGCCCGTCAGGAGGGCGCGCTTGAATCCATGCGCAATGATCCCATCGTCAACCAATTGGAAGAGCGCTTTGACGCGCGGCTGCTGGAAGACACCGTGCGGCCGCTGTGATCCTCCAGCTCAATTGAGCTCAATCCATTCGACCCAATCCATTCGACCAAGAGAACGAACACCATGATGAAAGGCGGTATCGGCCAGCTCATGAAGCAGGCCCAGAAGATGCAGGAAAACCTGCAGAAGACCCAGGAAGAGATCGCACGCATGGAAGTGACCGGTGAATCCGGTGGCGGCATGGTCAGCGTGATCATGACCGGTCGTCATGAGGTACGCCGTGTGACCATCGACCCCAGCCTGATGGGCGATGACAAGGAGATGCTGGAAGACCTGATCGCCGCGGCCATGAACGACGCGGTGCGCAAGGTCGAAAGCGAGACCCAGTCCCGCATGGCGGGCGTCACCTCCGGTATGGCGATGCCACCCGGCTTCAAGATGCCGTTCTAAGCTTCTGATTGGATGAACTTTTCACCACTCGTCGGCGAGCTGATCGAGGCCTTGCGGCGCCTGCCCGGCGTAGGGCCCAAGTCCGCCCAGCGCCTGGCCCTGCACATGCTCCAGCGCGATCGTGATGGGGCACTCCGCCTGGCCGGCGCACTGGAAGCCGCGGCGGAACATGTCGGCCACTGCGCGGAGTGCCGCACCCTGACCGAGGAGCCGGTCTGCAACCTGTGCCGCAGTACGCACCGCGACCGCAGCCTACTGTGCATCGTCGAATGGCCGCAGGACCTCGTTTCGCTGGAGAACTCCGGGGCCTACCAGGGGCTGTACTTCATCCTCATGGGGCGCCTGAGCCCGCTGGATGGGATCGGCCCGCGCGAACTAGGGCTCGAGAAGCTTGAGACGCGGCTCGATGCCGGCGAGGTTCAGGAGGTCATCCTGGCGACCAGCAGCACGGTGGAAGGGGAGACGACCGCGCATGTGATCGGCGAGATGTGCCGCGCGCGCGGTCTTCAGGTCACCCGTCTGGCGCAGGGCGTGCCGATGGGCGGCGAACTGGAATTCGTGGATGGCGGCACCCTGGCGCATGCGCTCCAGGGGCGGCGTCCTGTTTAACTACACTCCGTCATTGCGAGCGATTTTGCCTTTAGCCATGAGGCCGAAGGCCGTGCTGGAAACCCATCCAGAGCTACTCGCATGGATCGCCACGTCGCAGCGCGACGCGCGATGACGGTCTTTCAGCACTGATGGAGATCCGCCATGGCCGAAACCATCTTCAGCAAGATCATCCGCAAGGAAATCCCCGCCAACATCGTCTACGAGGACGACGAGGTGCTGGCCTTCCGCGACATCAACCCGCAGGCGCCGACGCATATCCTCATCATCCCGAAGAAGCCGATCGCGACCCTGAACGACATCCAGCCCGTGGATGCGCCGCTGATCGGCAAGCTTTACCTGGTGGCGAAGCAGCTCGCCGACGAGATGGGCTTTGCCGAGGACGGCTACCGCACCGTGTTCAACTGTAACCGGCACGGCGGGCAGGAGGTCTACCACCTGCACCTGCACCTGCTGGGAGGCCGCCAGATGACCTGGCCGCCGGGCTGAGCATTGCACGCATGACATGAAAAAAGGGCCCGAAGGCCCTTTTTCTTTGTACGCTACCCGCCGGATCAGCCCGTTTTGCCGGCTTCCTGCGCGGGATGGCGCTCCTGATGACGGCGTGCGATCGCGTCCCAGTCGATGTTGTTGCAGGCCTCGCATTCTTCCTTGAACACACCCAGCCTGACCAGCAGGGCGTGGATCTTGCAGCCCACGCAGAAGCCGAGCACGGCTTCCATCCACATGAAGCCAAGGCATAGCCAGACCAGCACCAGCGGGATCCAGAAGGGCATGAAGGTCGCGGTTTCGGGCAGCACCATGCTACCGGCGAGACCGTTGACGAACTCGGCCACCGGCACCGGGTTGAAGAACACCAGGCAGACGATGATGAAGCTGGCACCCAGCCCCCAGGCAAACCGCTTCGGGACCAGCGGTTTCCACACGGCGGGTTGTTTTCTGGCCAGGAAGCTTGAAATCAGGATGGTGGGGGAGAGACGGGAGGTCGTGACCGTCATGCCGGCAAGCATCTCGAACAGGGCGTAGAACAACACCCAGGTTTGCGTGCTGTACTCCCAGGTGCGCTTGATCACCTGGGCGGCATAGATGGTGTGGCCGTCCCAGTCCGTCTCGTAGGTATCCATGATGCTGTTGCCATCGACGATCCAGTTCGTGCCGTAGATCGCATCCCACAGGGTCAGGGCCATGTAGAGCGGAATGAAGAGAAGCATGCCGGCACGGATGCGAACCGCGACATCGTTGAGGTAGACCGGAGATTCGGTGGTGTCCCGAAACCATAGATTTTTCAGTGTTTGCAGCATGAGATGGCCTTGTGATGCATGAAGTAATGGTTAAAGCCTAACAAAATCAGGCGCCTATTCATTAGAAAATGCTAATTGATCTTTCTTATGGTGCTTGATGAGCACCCACATGCCCTCGACGCACCGTGGTGGCTCTCCCGCCTATCAGGCTGCTGAAATACTTGTTTCAGCAACCTGATAAGGCGGGACATGGATGTCCCGCACGCAAATCGACCACGCAAGTGGTTGATTTGCGGTTGGCCAGTCCGGGCCTGTACCGGACTGGCCATGGCTGCAAAACCTCAGGATGAGGTTTTGCAGCATCCTGCTATGAGCCTTGTGGGAGCAGCCGTGTCAGTCGCAGGATGTTGTCCTGGGTGCACTCGAAGGCGTAGCCGGGGATCAGGCTTTCCCGAGCAAGCACCTCGTGCAGCCAGTCGGCATCCTCCCCGGTCGCGCGTTGAAGCTGAAAGCGCCGGATCCTGAAGGGGATCATGCTCAGTTCGGCGAGGCATCCGTTCGCCTGGTCGAGCCTGGCGATGTAGAGGAGGCTGAGGTCTCCTCGAAAGGACTCGTAACCACCGATGCCTTCGTAGTCGTTGAGCAGGTCCCCGCAGCCGTACAGGATGAGCTTGCCCCGATAGACTTCCAGGCCGATCGGGTGGTGGCTGGAGTGACCGTGGATGATGTCCACCCCGGCCACATCGATCAGGAGGTGGGCGAATTCGTGATGCACCTCGGGGATGCGGTAGCCCCAGTTGCCCCCCCAGTGCAGCGAGGCGATCACGAGGTCGCCCGGCTGCTTTACCCGTTCGATCTGGCGGGCGATATTCTGGACTGTCCCATCGGACAGGTCGGGCAGCTGGTTCACGCCGGCGTGCATCGCCCCGGCCGCCCAGCGCGCCGGCACGCCACTGCTTTCCGCGCCCCAGGCGAACACCAGCACGCACCCGCCTTGGGCAAGCGGCAGGATGGCAGGGGCGGCGGCCTCCCGCGCATCGTGTCCCGCGCCCGCCGTCTTCAGTCCGGCCCGATGCAGGCTGGCGAGGGTCTCCTCAAGCCCCGCGAGCCCCCAGTCGAGCACATGGTTGTTGGCCAGCACGCAGCAGTCGATCCCTGCGGCCGCCAGGCACGGCAGATTGGCGGGGTGCATGCGGTAGTTGATGCCCTTCGGTTCCCAATCCTCGGCGGTGGTGACAGCGGTCTCGAGGTTGATGATGCGGAGGTCGGGGCGGATCCGCTCGAGCACGGCAATGGCATCGCCCCAGATGTATTCCGGCCTGACCGCACGGGGCAGGGGACCGCTCACCCGCTCGGCCAGGCGCACGTAGCCCAGCGCGGAATCCATGGCCGGCTCATGGATCTCCGGCGGGCAAGGGTGGGGCATGATCTGGTCGATCCCGCGCCCGGTCATGACATCACCGGTCAGGCAGAGGCTTACGGTGTTGGCCACCCTGGATGGCGTGTTCGGCTGTAGCGATGCGTCAGTGTGGTGGCCCATTGCGCCTCCGATCCGGTCAGGCTCAATGCGAGCTTAGCGGTGATGTGAGCTGGACGATGCGCTGAACAGGCAAACGCGCCCGATGCTCGCTGGGCCGCCCGTCCTCGGGGCGCGGTCAGTTGCAATCCTGTGCCAGATCGGAGCATTGGGCGTGACTTGATTGAGTACCGCGCCAATCGGCAAAGACCTTCGGCAAGGCGTCGGTGGGGAGGGGCGGACTGAACAGATAACCCTGGTAGGTGTCGCAACCACGCATCATGAGCAACTCAAGCTGGGCCTCGGTCTCCACCCCTTCGGCCAGCACTTCCAGCTCCAGGGTGTGCGCCATGTCGATGATGGCGGTCACGATGCTTCGGTCGTTGACGTCATCCGTGATATCGCGAATGAAACTGCGATCGATCTTCAGCTTGTCGATCGGCAGCTGTTTCAGATAGGCCAGCGAGGAATAGCCCGTGCCGAAGTCGTCGATGGTCAGGCGCACCCCGATGCGTTGAATGGCCCGCAGGATGACTTCCGTTTGCCCGCCCTGTTCCATCAGCCCGCTTTCCGTGATTTCGATTTCCAGGTGGCGAGGAGGAAGGCCGGTTGCACGCAGGATGTCCTGGAGTGTCACAACGAAGTTCGTCTGCCGCAGTTGAATGACGGAGACATTGACCGCCACCCGGTCGAACGGCAGTCCCTCATCCAGCCAGCGGCAGGCCTGAGCGCAGGCCGTGCGCAGAATCCACTCACCGAGGGGAACGATCAGGCCACTCTCCTCGGCAACGGGGATGAAACGGTCGGGTGAAATCTGCGCTTCACCCTCGGGCTGCCAGCGCACCAGGGCCTCCAGCCCGAGTGGGGCATCCGTCCCAATGGGCACCAGGGGTTGGTAGCACAGGAGGAACTCCTCCTTCTGCAGGGCTTGCCGCAAGCGGGTATCGATGGTCAGCCGTTCCTGCGCGAGCCGGGTCAGGTCGAGGGTGTAGCACTCGTACGTGTTGCGTCCCCTGGCCTTGGCCCGGTACATCGCGGTATCGGCGTTGCGGATCAGGTCGTTAGCCGAAAACCCGTCCATCGGATAGAGACTGATGCCGATGCTGACATGCATGTAGACCTCGTGCCCGCCACTGAGGACAAACGGGGCGTCGAAGGCGTGCAGGAGTTTCTCCGCCATCCGCGCGGCTTCCTGCGGTGTGTTGAGATGCTCCAGCAAGACGATGAACTCGTCCCCCCGACCCGCGCGAGGGTATCCCGCTCAGCCAGTTGCTGGCGTTGACGGTGAGCGGCCGCCACCAGCAATTCATCGCCGACAGGATGACCCATGCTGTCATTCAGGGTCTTGAAGTGGTCCAGATCCAGCATCATCACGGCCAGCAGGTGATGGTCGAGCTGTGCGCTCTCGAGTGCATGTACCAGGCGTGAATGGAAAAGCAGGCGGTTTGGAAGCTTGGTCAGTGGGTCGTGGTGGGCGAGAAACTCCATCCTGGCGTCGATTTCGCTCAACTCGGCCTGCGTATCGACGAGCATGGCCTTGCTGCGCGCCTCCGAACGCGAGAGCCTCATGACGATCAGGGCGATCACCAGCAGAAAACCGGACCAGATCATCAACAGCGTGGCCTGTACACCGTGCTGATGCGAAATGGCATCGATCAGCTTCAGTATCTGCTGGCTCTCGATCTCACTCGCCTTCAACTCGCTTTCGTGAAAGGCGTTGCGGATGCGGATTTCCAGCTCGGGTTGCGCATCGCTCCGGATCAAGGATTGCTCCACCAGGCGCGCAAAGGCCTCCAGATGTTCCTTGTAGGCCGTGAGTTTCATGGCCAGTTCTTGCGCGGGATGTTCGGGCCTGATACCTACCAGGCTGCTGCGGGCATGCAGGGTGTCATCCGCCAGCAGGCGGGCATAGTCGAGCGAGGCCCGGATGTCCTGGGGCTGGATGCTGCTGTCGCCGGAGCGGCGCCTGGCCTGGAAGAGATAGGCCTGCAGGGCTGCCTGCTTGCTCAGCCGGATGCTGTCGGTGATGGGTGCATGCCCGGAAAACGCGCGCAGCCAGTGCTCACTCGACCACCACAACAGGCCGCTGGAGAGCATCCCGATCAGCGCGATCATCAGGATCGCGGGCTGGGCAGACGTGTTCGATGATTTACCCACCATGGCCATGCTCCCCACGATGTCGAGCGTGATCCGGATACGGCAGATTGCCGCGCGTAAAGCCCAGCGGCTCGATCAAGGACAAATGCTCCCCGCTGCCGATGACCTTTGCCAGTTCGGCATCGAAGGCGTCACTCAATGCCCGATCCTGACGACGGAAGGCGAATCCGCCGCAGCCTAGCCAGGTGGCGGGTGTCGCGAGGCTGACGGCTTCCAGCGTGGGCTCGGTGCGTGCCAGCCGGCGTATGGTGGGGTCTGACAGCGCAAGACCATCGACCACGTCGTGGCGCAGGGCATCGACTGCCGACGCGGCATCGGGAAAGCTCACGATCTGTTCCGGGCGAAGTCCGGCAAGTACAGCCTGGTCGGACTCGACGCTACCGGAGAGCACGGCGATGCGGCGAGCGCCATGACCGACGAAGTCCGACATGCTGCGCAGTCCGGCCGGATTTCCCTGGCGCACCAGAAGGGCCTCCTGGACACAGAAGCTGGGACGGCTGAAGGCGACCAGACGCTCGCGCTCCGGCGTGATGAACATACCGGCGGCGACCATGTCGACCCGGCCCAGGCGCAGCTGGGTGAGCAGTGCGCCGAAGTCCGTTTGCACCCATTCGATGTGGGTGATGCCGAGGCGTTCGAGAACCTTGCGCGCCACTTCGGGGGCTTCCCCGGTGACACGGCCGTCCTCATCGCGGAATGCGTAGGGGGCTTCGGCCGTATGGCCGATGCGAATCGTGCCGGTACGCTGGATGCGCTCCCAGGCGGATTCGCTGGGCGGACGGAGGCTGAGCAGGGTGAAGGCGAGCGTTCCCAGCACCAACACGCTGATCAGGGCTCGAAAAAGCCAGCGGTAAAGCATCGACGCATCCTTGAGTTTGCTTTATGGCTTTAAAGCACATCCTCCGTTGTTTCGCCACCTTGGCTGTCATGTCCCACGTTGGGGCATCCGACATATTGTCCGCACACGGGGGCGAGCATGCTGTCGCAGGTCGTGTGATGCCCATCAAGGCTGCTTTCGGAAGTCACCCCTCGAAGAGGATTTCGCTGCCTTCAGGTATCAGGGCATGCACTGCACGTTGGCGAAGGATTAAAAATCCGCGTTCGATTCCGTTCGAGTTCATCTTCAAAGTGACGCGTGTCAAATCATCTTTTCAATGATTGGCCATGAATCCTTCGTGGAACATGACCGTGCCTTGCGGAAGGCGACCATCAAAACTCAGCGCGAAGAAGACCTCGGGCGGTACGCCTTCAAGCACAAGCCCCGGAACATGCGCGAAGCCGAACTGCGTGTAATACGCCGGATGCCCCACCACGCAGCAACCGCCCGAGCCCATAGCCTTCAGTCGGGCCAGGCCCTCGCGCACCAGCGCCTTGCCGATCCCCTGGCGCTGGTATTCGGGCAGTACCGAAAGGGGACCAAGCCCGTACCAGCCCGGTGTGCCATCCGAAATTTTTACCGGAGAGAAGGCGATATGAGCCACCACACGGCCATCGATCTCCGCCACCAGCGACACAGTCAAAGCCTTGGCCGCACGCAGCGCCACGATAATGAATTGTTCGGTGTGGTTGCTGACTTCAAGGGTTTTGAAGGCGGCAATGGTTATATCTCCGATGGCGTGGATATCCTCGGTGGCTTCATCGCGGATAGTGAATTCGATATTCATAATTTGGCCGGTTGAATTCGCCGCCCCTTGATTTGACCGCTGCATAAAATCCCGCTCCGACTCACCCCTGCCGTGCGGCTTCCATTAGTTCCAGATAGCTCTCAAACCGCCTTTCGCTGATTTCTCCTTCCTCCACAGCCTTTTTCACCGCACATCCCGGTTCCGCCCGGTGGGTGCAGTTGGCAAAGCGGCAGGATTGCGCAGCATCTTCGATTTCGGAAAACCCGCGCTTGACCGCTTCCGGCGTCATGTCCCATACGCCGAAGTCGCGGATGCCGGGGGCGTCCACCACGTCGCCACCGCTGGGGAGGTGGTAGAGGGTGCTGGTACGGGTGGTGTGCTTGCCTTCCAGGCTGTGCTCGGAGATGGCGCCGACGGCGATGTCGCTGCCTTCGGGCATGAGGCTGCGCACCAGTGAGGACTTGCCCACGCCGGAGAGGCCGACGAACAGGCTTTCGTGGCCGTTGAGGCGGTCGCGCAGGGTGTCCAGCCCTTCGCCGGTGCGGGAGCTGATTTCCAGCAGTTCGATGCCGATGGCTGTCCATTCGCGCATGAATTCGCGCATGGTGGCGCGTTCGTCGTCCGTGAGCAGATCGACCTTGTTGAGCAGGAGGAGGGGGCGGGCGGGGAGGTCGAGGGTGGCGACGATGGCGCGGTCGATGACGCTGGCATTCGGCTCCGGCACGGGCGACAGGGTGATGAGCACCTGATCGATGTTGGACGCCATCATGCGCGGCTTGCCCAGGGTATCCGGCCGGATCAGGACGGACTGGCGCGGTTCGACGTACTCGACCGAACCCTTGCCTTCAGGGTTGTCGCGCCAGCGCACGCGGTCACCGGTCACCACGCCGCCCAGGGTCTGGCGGAAGGTACAGGGATGCCGCTCCAGCGTGGCAGGGTCCTCGACCAGCACATGCTTGCCGTGATGCGCGACAACGAGCCCCGCGCGCAGTTCGACATTCTCCGCCTCCTGCGCGCGACGCTGCTGGATATGCCGCTTCTGACGCTCGCTGAGGTGGCGTTTGCTCATGGGTGCGGTCAGTTCAGCAGGAACAGGGTGGCGAGCCCCAGGAAGATGAAGAAGCCCCCAGAGTCTGTAATCGCCGTGATCAACACGCTCGACCCCAGGGCCGGGTCGCGCTTGAAGCGGGCGCGCATGACCGGGATGGTGACGCCCATGATCGCCGCCAGCAGGAAGTTGAGCGTGACCGCCAGCATCATCACCCCACCCAGCGGAAGGTCGGCGTAGAGCAGGAAGGTGATGAGGGCGAGCATGGCGCCCCAGATCAGCCCGTTGAGGACGGCGAGCTTGATTTCCTTGATGTAGAGATTGCGGACGTCCTGCTCATGCAGCTGGCTGGTGGCCAGCGCGCGCACGATCATGGTGATGGTCTGGTTGCCGATGTTGCCGCCCATACCCGCGACGATGGGCATGAGGGCGGCGAGGGCGACAAGTTGCTCGATGGTCCCCTCGAACAGCCCGATGACACGCGAGGCGATGATGGCGGTGACGAGGTTGAGGCCCAGCCAGGGCCCTCGGTTTTTCAGACTGCTCCAGACCGAGGCGAAAATGTCCTCTTCCTCGCGCAGGCCGCCATGGCTCAGGCGCTCGATTTCCTGACGTTCCTTGATGTAGTCGACGATGGCATCCACCGTGACGCGGCCGATCAGCACACCCTCGGTATCCACCACAGGCGCGGAAATGAGGTCGTAGCGTTCGAACGCCTCGGCCGCCTTGTGGGCCTCGTCATCCGGGCTCAGACGCTTGGGGACGGCATCCATGATGGCGCCGACCTCGGTTTCGAGATCGGACACCAACAGGGTGTTGAGCGGCAGGACGCCGCGCAGATGTTCCTCGCGATCGACCACGAACAGCTTGTCGGTGTGATCGGGCAGCTCGCGCAGGCGGCGCAGGTAGCGCAGCACCACCTCGACGGTCACGTCCTCGCGCACGCTGACCATCTCGAAGTCCATGCGCGCGCCGACGGAGTCCTCGGGGTAGGAGAGCGCGATGCGAAGCTGCTCGCGCTCCTCGGGGTTCAGGGTTTTGTAGATGCCCTGCACCACCTCGTCGGGCAGGTCAGGGGCAAGGTCGGCGATTTCGTCGGTGTCGAGCTGCTCGGTCGCGGCGACCAGCTCATGGGTCTCCATCGCCTCGATCAGCGATTCACGCACGGCATCCGAGACTTCCAGCAGCACCCCACCGTCCATGTCGGCCTTGACCAGGTCCCAGACGACAAGGCGATCCTGCAGCGGAAGCATTTCGAGGATGCGTGCGATATCGGCCGCGTGCAGGGTTTCCAGCTTGCCGCTCAGGGCCGCCAGATGCTGCTTGTGAATCAGAGTTTCAACCAGATCATTGCGATCGGGCAGGCTCTCCTGGCGCATGACCAGCTGTTCCACCAGGCGTTGGCGATCAAGGAGATCACGGATCTCCCGCACCAGGTCCGGGATGCGTTCAGAGCTGTGCCGCGCCTCGCTCATGCTGAAACTCCTGGGGGCTGAAAATCACGAGGGGCCGCCCTTCGACGGGCGGCCCCTCATGGCATGCGCCAAGCTTTTGCCTTCAACAGGCGAGCTGGGCGTCGATTCTGGCGGCGCAGATGAAATCGTTTTCCGATAATCCACCGACATCGTGCGTGCTGTAGCGAACCGCGCAGGCATTATACCTGACCCTCAGTTCAGGATGATGGTTCTCGCATTCCGCCATCCAGGCCACCGCATTCACGAATCCCATCGTTTCACGGAAATTCGAGAAGCGGAAATCCCTCTCCAGTACATCGCCATGAGGACCGATCTTCCATCCGTCGGCGAGCTCGGAAAGCAAATGCCCGGCCTGTGCAGGGGCCAGGCGTGCGCCGGCGCCATGTAGCGGAAGGCAATGACGCTGGGCCAGCGGGGAAGGGTGCATGTCCCGACTCACTTGAACTTGTAATATTCCTTGTTGAGGTAGGCGGCCACGGCGTCCACCTCGTCCTCGAACCAGGAAAGGCTCAGGTTGGTGGCGCAACCCTGGACAAAGGTTTTCAGGGTGGACATGGAATTGACCTTGCGGTCCTTGGCGGTGTACTTCTCGGCGCTGTGGCACTTGGTGCAATTCGCCTCGTCGTAGAGCTTCTTGCCCAGGGCAAGTTCGGGTGAGGCCTGAACCGGCAGGGCGAAGCCGGCGGCAAGGACGGTCATGATCACGGTGCGCTTCATGGGAGGACTCTCCTGTGGTGCATGGATGTCACACTGATCCTAATCCAAGCCCATCTTGTCCAAGAGACAAAGCTTTTTAGTCAGGCAATTAATTATTTATCGACGGAAACAACACCATGCAGAACCGACTGGTCTGGATCGACCTGGAAATGACCGGCCTGGAGCCGGATCGCGATGTCATCATCGAAATCGCCACCTTAATCACCGATGAGAAACTCAACATCCTGGCCGAGGGGCCGGTGATCGCCGTTCATCAAACGGACGAGGTTCTGGCGGGTATGGATGATTGGAACCAGCGCCAGCACGGCAGCTCCGGCCTGACCGCCCGGGTTCGGGCAAGCACGCAGAACACGCGTGCCGCCGAACGGGCCACGCTCGAATTCCTGAAACAGTGGGTCGATTCACGCAGTTCGCCGATGTGCGGCAACAGCATCTGCCAGGATCGCCGCTTTCTCGCCCGCCACATGCCGGAGCTGGAGGCTTTCTTCCATTACCGCAACCTGGATGTCAGCACACTCAAGGAGCTGGCCCAGCGCTGGTATCCGGACGTGCCGAAATTCAAGAAGGCGGACGTACACCTGGCGCTGGCGGATATCCGCGCGTCGATCGACGAGCTGCGTTATTACCGCGAAAAGGTCATGAAATAAGCGGTGGGCGCGCAGCGCGCGCGAACGGTGGCGTCCGTGGGATTCCGCCGCTGATCAATGGTCGATTCAGGTCTCGATCGGCAGGTCCTGCCGATTGCCCCAGTCCGACCATGCGCCCGGATAGCCATAGGCTTTCTCGAAGCCCAGCAGGCGCAGGGTGAACCAGGACACGCAGGAGCGCCGATGGGTCTGGCAATAGGCGATGACCTCCTTGTCAGGGGTCACGCCGATTGCCGCCAACTCGTCGCGCAGGACATTCGCCGGACGGAAGCGATGGTGGCCGTACGGGTCCTGGGCCCGGCACCATTCAAAATGCACTGCGCCTGGAATGTGTCCACCACGGGCGGAGCGCACATCGTGTCCGACGTACTCGCTCGCGCTGCGGGCATCCAGCAGCACCACATCCTTGCGCCCGAGGCGCACCAGGATCTCTTCGGCGTTGCGCACGCCAGCACCGGTGAAGTGCAGCTCGATATCGCCCTCGGTCGGGCCGATCTCGCCCGATTGCAAGCTGAAGCCCGCTGCCTGCCAGGCCTCCAGCCCCCCATTGAGCAGCGATACTGAGTCGAAACCGAAGCAATGCAGGGTCCAGAGCAGGCGGCAAGCCTTGAGTCCGCCGGTTTCGTCATAGGCGATGACATGGACATCCTGACGCAGACCGAGGGTGCGCATGCGACGATTGAAGCTCGCCTCATCCGGCAGCAGGCCGGCCACGGGCGGATGTTCGGCAACGATGTCACCGAAATCAAGATGCACCGCGCCGGGCAGATGGCCGCAGCGGTATTGTTCAAGTGCGCTCATGTCAACCAGAAGGATGTCCTGGCGGCCGAGTTGGGCGTGTAGATCCTCGGCTTCGATCAGCAGGGGAAGAAGGGCGTCCATGGGTGGCTCAACGATCGATGGTCAGTGTCTGGCTGAAGGTTAACGTGAAACAACGCGAAGCGTTACCTCGTCCCCCACTCCCGCAGGCGGGTCTCGAGCGCCGTACCCCGAAGGGGCTTGGGGCATGGATGCCCCAAGGGTGCGAGAGGAGGGACCAAAGGGCAGGGGTGAGGGAAACGGACATGGCGAGAAGCCGTTTCATGACCTGGGGCGGCGAGTCGCCATGTCCGTTAGCAGTCTGAGCCATGTCGCCAAAGCGCCGTCCTGTTAACAGGGTGTTGAAAAAACGCCCTGGTAAGGCAAGCCATGGATGGCTTGCGCGAAGATCAAGCGCGCTAAGTGCTTGATCTTCGGAGCCCGTCGCGGACTTCGTCAGCTTCGCGTTAGGCATGTGCCGCGACGGGGCGAGTTGAAAAAGGGCAGGAAAGCCCTTTTTCAACATCCTGTTAAGATTTCGTCGTATTCACCCCCCCAAGGATCCACCATGATTAACGTGACGATTACCGGCTCCAGCGGCCGGATGGGCCGCGCCCTGATCGAATCCCTCGCAGCTTCCGACAAGGCCCGCCTGCATGGCGCCATCGATCGTCCCGACAGCGCATTGCTCGGGCTGGACGCCGGGGATTTCGCCGGGGTCGGCACTCGGAACGTTCGCATTCACGACGACCTGAGCCTGCCGCTGGCGGGTAGCGACGTGGTGATCGACTTCACCCGCCCGGAGGCCACGATGCACTACCTGCCGCTCTGCGTGGCGGCAAGCAAGCCCATGGTAATCGGCACGACCGGTTTCAGTGCCGATGAGAAGAAGCAGATCGAGGCCGCGGCCACCCACATCCCCATCGTGCTGGCCGCCAACTTCAGCGTCGGCGTGAACCTCTGCCTCAGGCTGCTGGACATGGCCGCGCGTGTGCTCAACGAGGGCTATGACATCGAAGTCATCGAAGCCCATCATCGCCACAAGGTCGATGCGCCGTCCGGCACCGCGCTGGCGTTGGGCAACGCGGTGGCCAATGCGCTGGGCCGTGACCTGAAGGACTGCGCGGTCTACGGACGCGAGGGCATCACCGGTGAGCGCGACCCGAGTACCATCGGCTTCGCCACCGTGCGCGGCGGCGACATCGTCGGCGATCACACCGTGCTGTTCGCGGGCATCGGCGAGCGGGTGGAGATTACTCACAAGGCCTCCAGCCGCCAGACTTTTGCGCGTGGCGCGGTCCATGCCGCCGCCTGGCTTGCAGGACAGGGGCCGGGACTTTATGACATGCAGGACGTGCTGAATCTTCGCTGAGCGCACTGTTTCGGCGCATTCATCGTTCGTTCACATGGACGGTCGAAGGCGCTTCTGCTATAGTCATCAAAATTTTTAGTGACTGACGGGATGGTCCGCGAGCTGGCGAATCGTCCCGTTTTTGTGTGTGCAGAGCCATGTTTGACAAAACCCCCGCCTTGCTTGCGCTCGAAGATGGCACCGTGTTCCACGGCTATTCCGTGGGCGCCGATGGACAATCCGTTGGCGAGGTGGTGTTCAACACCGCCATGACGGGCTACCAGGAAATCCTCACCGATCCCTCCTACAGTCGCCAGATGGTGACGCTCACCTATCCCCACATCGGCAACGTCGGCGCCAACGCCGAAGACGAAGAGGACCCGCGTGTTCACGCCGCTGGCCTGATCGTGCGCGATGTGCCGCGCCTGCACAGCAACTGGCGCTCGAAGGAAAGTCTGCCCGCCTATCTCAAGCGCCACGGGGTGGTCGCCATCGCGGGCATCGATACCCGCAAGCTGACCCGCATCCTGCGCGAGAAGGGCGCCCAGAACGGCTGCCTGATGGCCGGGGACGGGATTGACGCCGGCAAGGCGGTCGAGGCCGCACGCGGCTTCCCGGGGCTTAACGGCATGGACCTCGCCAAGGAGGTCACCACCGCCGAAACCTATGTCTGGACCGAACCCACCTGGGATGAGAAGAGCCTCAGTCAGCCGGGCCCCAAGGACGACCTCAAATACAACGTGGTGGCCTACGACTACGGCGTGAAGCGCAACATCCTGCGCATGCTGGTCGATCGCGGCTGCCGCGTGACCGTGGTGCCTGCCCAGACCCCGGCCGCCGACGTGCTGGCCATGAAACCGGATGGCGTGTTCCTCTCCAACGGCCCTGGCGACCCCGCGGCCTGCGACTATGCCATCCAGGCTACTCGTGAGTTGCTGGCCGCTGACATACCGCTGTTCGGCATCTGCCTGGGTCACCAGATCCTTGGCCTGGCCTGCGAAGCGCGCACCGTCAAGATGAAGTTCGGTCACCATGGCGCCAACCACCCGGTCCAGGACCTCGACACCGGTCGCGTGATGATCTCCAGCCAGAACCATGGCTTCGCAGTCGACGAGAAGACCCTGCCCAAGAACGTGCAGGCAACCCACAAGTCGCTGTTCGACGGCTCGCTGCAGGGCATCCGCCTGACCGACAAGCCGGCCTACAGCTTCCAGGGCCACCCGGAAGCGAGCCCGGGCCCGCACGACGTCGCGCCGGTCTTCGACCCGTTCATCGACAGCATGCGCCAGCGTCATCACCGTTGATGACGCCCTCCTGACACGCCGCACGCCACAGCAAGCAAGACGCCATGCCGAAACGCACAGACATCCAGAGCATCCTCATCATTGGCGCGGGCCCGATCATCATCGGTCAGGCCTGTGAATTCGACTACTCCGGCGCCCAGGCCTGCAAGGCCCTGCGCGAGGAGGGCTACCGCGTCATCCTGGTCAACTCCAACCCGGCCACCATCATGACCGACCCGGAGATGGCCGACGCGACCTACATCGAGCCCATCCACTGGGAGACCGTCGCCAGGATCATCGAGAAGGAACGTCCGGACGCCGTGCTCCCGACCATGGGCGGGCAGACCGCGCTCAACTGCGCGCTGGATCTGGAGCGTGAAGGCGTGCTGGAGAAATTCGGCGTCGAGCTGATCGGCGCGACGGCTGACGCCATCGATATGGCCGAGGACCGCGAGCGCTTCCGCGAAGCGATGACCGAGATCGGCCTCGATACCCCGAAGTCCTTCATCGTCCACAGCCTGGAAGAGGCGCTGCAGGTGCAGCCGCAGATCGGCTACCCGGTCATCATCCGCCCGTCCTTCACCATGGGCGGCACCGGCGGCGGCATCGCCTACAACCGGGAAGAGTACGAAGAGATCGTGCGCCGGGGCCTGGACCTGTCCCCGACCCGCGAGCTGCTGGTCGAGGAGTCCGTGCTCGGCTGGAAGGAATACGAGATGGAGGTCGTGCGCGACAAGGCCGACAACGCCATCATCATCTGTTCGATCGAGAACTTCGACCCGATGGGCGTGCACACGGGCGACTCCATCACTGTCGCCCCGGCCCAGACCCTGACCGACAAGGAATACCAGATCATGCGCAACGCCTCGCTGGCGGTGCTGCGCAAGATCGGCGTCGAGACCGGCGGTTCCAACGTCCAGTTCGCGATCGACCCGGCCAATGGCCGCATGATCGTGATCGAGATGAACCCGCGCGTGTCCCGTTCCTCCGCGCTGGCCTCCAAGGCCACCGGCTTCCCGATCGCCAAGGTCGCGGCCAAGCTCGCGGTGGGCTTCACCCTCGACGAGCTCAAGAACGACATCACCGGCGGCGCCACCCCGGCCTCGTTCGAGCCGTCGATCGACTACGTGGTCACCAAAGTTCCGCGTTTCACCTTCGAGAAGTTCCCGCGCGCCAATGACCGCCTGACCACCCAGATGAAGTCGGTGGGCGAGGTCATGGCGATCGGTCGCACCTTCCAGGAATCCCTGCAGAAGGCCCTGCGCGGTCTGGAAACCGGCATGGACGGACTGAACGAGATCGTCGATGCCAACCTGCCGGCCGACGAAATCCAGTCCAAGCTCATCCAGGAACTGCGCATGCCGGGTGCCGATCGTCTCTGGTACGTGGCCGATGCCTTCCGTCACGGTTTCACCCTGGAGCAGATCCACGAGCATTCCCACATCGACCCGTGGTTCCTGATCCAGCTGCAGGAGATCGTCGAGACCGAGAACGCGATCAAGGGCCGTGACATCGAACAGTTCAGTGCAGAGGAACTGCGCCATCTCAAGCGCATGGGCTTCTCCGACCGCCGCCTGGCGCGCCTGCTGGACGACACCGAGAAGTGTGTCCGCGCCCGCCGCCATGAACTGAACGTGCGCCCGGTCTACAAGCGCGTCGACACCTGCGCGGGCGAGTTCGCCACCCAGACCGCCTACATGTACTCCACCTACGAGGAGGAGTGCGAGGCCCGCCCGAGCAAGCGCGAGAAGATCGTCGTCCTCGGCGGTGGCCCGAACCGCATCGGTCAGGGCATCGAGTTCGACTACTGCTGCGTCCACGCCGCCTTCGCCATGCGCGAAGACGGCTACGAGACCATCATGATCAACTGCAACCCGGAGACCGTGTCGACCGACTACGACTCCTCCGACCGCCTGTACTTCGAGCCGCTGACGCTCGAGGACGTGCTGGAGATCATCGATCTCGAAAGACCGAAGGGCGTGATCGTGCAGTATGGCGGCCAGACCCCGCTCAAGCTCGCCCGCGACCTGGAGAAGGCCGGCGCGCCGATCATCGGCACCACCCCGGACTCCATCGACCTGGCCGAGGACCGCGAGCGCTTCCAGAAGCTGATCCACGACCTGGGCCTGCGCCAGCCGCCAAACCGCACCGCGCGCTCCGCCGAGGAGGCCGTGCACCTGGCCGGCCAGATCGGCTATCCGCTGGTGGTGCGCCCGTCCTACGTGCTCGGCGGCCGCGCGATGGAGATCGTGCATGGCGAGGACGACCTGCGCCGTTACATGCGCGAGGCGGTCAAGGTCTCCAACGATTCCCCGGTCCTGCTCGACCGCTTCCTGGATGACGCCATCGAACTCGACGTGGATGCCATCTGCGACGGCAAGGACGTCCTGATCGGCGGCATCATGGAACACATCGAGCAGGCCGGCGTGCATTCGGGCGACTCCGCATGCTCGCTGCCGCCGTACAGCGTCTCCAAGAAGGTGCAGGACGAGTTGCGCGAGCAGATCGTCAAGATGGCACGCGGCCTGGGCGTGGTCGGTCTGATGAACACCCAGTTCGCGGTCAAGGGCGAGGACATCTACGTGCTCGAGGTCAACCCGCGCGCCTCCCGCACCGTGCCCTTCGTCTCCAAGGCCATCGGCCAGCCGCTGGCCAAGATCGCCGCGCGCTGCATGGTCGGCAAGAGCCTGAAGAAGCAGGGCGTCACCCATGAGGTGGTGCCGAACTTCTACTCGGTCAAGGAAGCCGTGTTCCCGTTCATCAAGTTCGCCGGCGTCGATCCCATCCTCGGCCCTGAGATGAAATCCACCGGTGAGGTCATGGGCGTCGGCAAGACCTTCGGCGAGGCCTTCGCCAAGGCCCAGGCGGGTGCGGGCACCCACCTGCCGACCGGCGGCCGCGCCTTCCTCAGCGTACGCAAGGAAGACCGCCCGGCCGCCGTGGGTGTAGCGCGCGACCTGATCGCGCATGGTTTCGAGATCGTCGCCACCCGCGGCACCGCCGCCAGCCTGCAGGAAGGCGGTGTGACCTGCGGCGTGGTCAACAAGGTGATCGAGGGCCGTCCGCATATCGTCGACATGATCAAGAACGACGAGATCGACCTGATCGTGAACACCACCTCCGGTAGCCGTCAGGCCCTGGCCGATTCGTTCTCGATCCGCCGCGAGGCGCTGCACCATAAAGTGGCCTACTTCACCACCATCGCTGGTGCGCGGGCCACCTGTCAGGCGCTCAAGCACCTGGCCGAGGAAATCGATGTCAACCGTCTGCAGGACCTCCACAAGGGGTTGAAGGCATGAACCGTATCCCGATGACGGCCGCCGGTGCGGCCAAGCTTGAAGAAGAGCTCAAGCATCTGCGCAGTGTCGAGCGCCCGCGCATCATCCAGGCGATCGCCGAGGCGCGCGAGCTGGGTGACCTGAAAGAGAACGCCGAGTACCACGCCGCGCGCGAGGAGCAGGGCTTCATCGAAGGCCGCATCAAGGAGATCGAGCACAAGCTGTCGATGGCTCAGGTGATCGACGTGCTCAAGCTGCCCAACACCGGCAAGGTCATCTTCGGCTGCACCGTGGTCGTGCTGGAAGAGGAGAGCGGCGACGAGATCACCTACAAGCTGGTCGGTGATGATGAGGCCGACATCAAGCAGAACCTGATCTCCGTGCACTCGCCCATCGCCCGCGCCCTGATCGGCAAGCACATCGGCGACACCATCGTGTTCCAGGCCCCGGCCGGTGAGCGTACCTACGAAGTTCTGGAAGTCCATCACATCTGAAGCCTTTTCCCTGTAGGAGTGGGCTTGCCCGCGAAACCTCGCGCCATCGCGAGCAAGCTCGCTCCTACATCAGCAAGCAAATCATTGTATGTTAGACCCTCGACTCCTTCGTACCGAACTTTCAAGCGTCGCCGCAGGCCTGGCCCGTCGTGGCTTTGTCCTCGACGTGGCCGAGATCGAGCGCCTCGAAGCCGAACGCAAGGAAGCCCAGGTCGAGGCCGAACGCCTCCAGGCCGAGCGCAACAGCCGCTCCAAGGCCATCGGTCAGGCCAAGGCCAAGGGCGAGGACGTGCAACCGCTGCTGGACGAGGTTGCCAGTCTCGGCGAGCGCATGGATGCCGCCAAGGCACGCTTCAATGCCATCGCCGAGCAGATGGACGCGCTCATGCTGACCCTGCCGAACATTCCGCACGCCAGCGTGCCGGATGGCGCGGACGAAACCGGCAACGTGGAACAGAAACGCTGGGGCGAACCGGCCCGCTTCGCCTTCGAGCCCAAGGATCATGTCGCTCTGGGCGAAGGCCTGAACGGCAACATGGACTTCGCCGCCGGGGCCAAGCTGACGGGCAGCCGCTTCGTCGTGCTCAAGGCCGAACTGGCCCGCCTGCACCGCGCGCTCACCCAGTTCATGCTGGACCTGCACACCCGCGAGCACGGCTACCAGGAAGTCTACGTACCCTACATGGTCAACGCCGACAGCCTGCGCGGCACCGGCCAGTTGCCCAAGTTCGAGGAAGACCTGTTCAAGCTCGACGGCGAATCCCCGTACTACCTGATTCCCACCGCCGAAGTGCCTGTCACCAACCTTGTGCGCGACGAGATCCTCGACCTCGACGGCCTGCCGCTCAAAATGGTCGCCCACACCCCGTGTTTCCGCTCCGAGGCCGGTTCCGCCGGGCGTGATACCCGCGGCATGATCCGCCAGCACCAGTTCGAAAAAGTCGAACTGGTCCAGATCGTCCACCCGGAAACATCCTTCGCCGCCCTCGAAGAACTGACCAGCCACGCGGAAACCGTGCTGGAGCGCCTTGGCCTGCCGTATCGCCGCATGCTGCTGTGTAGCGGCGACATGGGCTTCGGCTCCGCCAAGACCTATGACCTGGAAGTCTGGCTGCCCGCGCAGGACACCTACCGCGAAATTTCTTCCTGCTCCAACTTCGAGGCCTTCCAGGCCCGCCGCCTGCAAGCGCGCTACCGCAACGCGGAAGGCAAGCCGGAACTGGTCCACACCCTCAACGGCTCCGGCCTCGCCGTCGGGCGCACCATGGTCGCCGTGCTGGAAAACTTCCAGGATGAAGACGGCCGCATCGCCATTCCCGACGTCCTGCGCCCGTACATGGGCGGCCAGACGCACCTGGGAGCCTGATCGTTTTGTTGCCGTCCATGCATCCTGTCGAGTTCCAGTTGAACTCGACCTTCAAGCCCTCCAAAAACATTGAAGCCGACCTGCGCGCCATCCTGCACGATGCCCTCCAGCTCGGTGACGAGGCCTTCGCCTTCACGGCCGACACCCCCTTGCTCGGGGCACTACCACAGCTCGACTCGATGGGCGTGCTCGCCGTGCTGACCGCCCTGGAACAACAACTCGGCCTCCAGCTTCACGACGACGACATCGAAGCCAGCCTGTTCGAGACCTTCGGCAGCCTGCTTGATTTCGTCCGTGCCCGCACTCAGTCTTGATGAACTGCGCCAACTGGCGCACTTCGTTATTGGCCATGGTTGGCCACAGCCTTTCCCGATGATTCCCCCATGCCACTCCTGACTGTTGACCACCTCGGCTTTTCCGTCGGCACCCGCGTCCTGCTTCGTGACGTCGCGCTTACCGTTGAACCCGGTGAGCGCATCGCCCTGATCGGCCGCAACGGCGAGGGCAAGTCCACCCTGCTGCGCATCCTCACCGGCGAACAGCGCCCGGACGAAGGCGAGATCCGCCTCGAACCCGGTGCCAAAGCGGCCTATCTGCAGCAAGACCCGCGCATGGAATCCGACGCCACCGTCTACGAAACCGTGCTGGCGGGCCTTGGTGATCTGCACGATCTGCTGCTGCGCTACCACGAAAGCCTGCACGGCGTGGAGCAGGGTGACGAGGCAGCCCTGGAACGGCTTTCCCGCCTTCAACAGGAACTCGAAGCGCGCGATGGCTGGAGCGTGTCCCAGCGCGTGGACGAGGTCATCACCCGGCTGGAACTCGATCCCGAGCGCAAGGTGCGCGAGCTTTCCGGCGGCGCCCAGCGCCGCGTGCTGCTCGCCCAGGCCCTGGTGCAAGCCCCCGACCTGCTTCTGCTCGACGAACCGACCAACCACCTCGATATCGCCAGTATCGAATGGCTGGAAGGCTTCATCCGCGACTTTCGAGGCGCCGTGCTGTTCATCACCCATGATCGCGCCTTCCTGCAACGCCTCGCCAACCGCATCCTCGAACTGGATCGCGGTAACCTCAGCTCCTGGCCGGGCGACTGGGCCAACTACCTGCGACGCCGGGAGGAACGCGAACACGCCGAAGCCCAGCAGAACGCCGAATTCGACAAGTTCCTCGCCCAGGAAGAGGTGTGGATCCGGCAGGGCATCAAGGCCCGCCGCACCCGCAACGAAGGCCGCGTGCGCCGGCTGGAAGCCCTTCGCGCCGAACGCGCCGAACGGGTCAGCAAACAGGGCAGGGTAGAAGTCAGCCTCGCCAGCGCCTCCACCTCCGGCAAGATCGTGGCCGAGGCCGAACACGCCAGCAAGACCTTCAACGGCAAGCCGGTAATCAAGGACTTTTCCATCCGCATCCAGCGCGGTGACCGCATCGGCCTGGTCGGCCCCAACGGCGTCGGCAAGAGCACCCTGCTCAAGATGCTGCTGGGTGAAATCCAGCCGGATTCCGGCAGCGTCAAGATCGGCACCCAGCTCGAAATCGCCTATTTCGACCAGCACCGCGCCCAACTCAACCCGGACTGGACCGCCATCGAAAACATTTGCGACGGCGGCGACCGGCTGGAGGTCCACGGCGAAAACGTACATGGCATCGGCTACTTGCAGCGTTTCCTCTTCACCCCGGACCGCGCCCGGACCAAGGTTTCCGCGCTCTCCGGCGGCGAACGCAACCGCCTGCTGCTCGCCCGTCTGCTCGCCAAACCCGCCAATCTGCTGGTACTGGACGAGCCCACCAACGACCTCGACCTCGAGACCCTCGAGGTCCTCGAACAGGCCCTGCTCGAATACGACGGCACCCTGCTCGTCGTCAGCCATGACCGCGCCTTCCTCGACAACGTCGTCACCAGCCTGCTGGCCTTTGAAGGTGATGGAAAGATTCGAGAGGTCGTCGGTGGCTACGCCGAGTGGCAGAAGATCAAGGATTCTGAACAGGTCGCCCAGGCGAGCAGAGCCAGGACAGAGATCAAGCCCGAACCTGCTTCTACGGACGGCAAGGTCGAGCAGCCCGCCCAGGCCGCCAAACCGCGGGCCAAACTCAGCTACAAGGACCAGCGCGAGCTGGAACTGCTTCCCGCCCGCATCGAGGCGCTGGAAGCCGAGCAGGCCGAGCTTACCCGGCAGAGCAGCGAGCCTGCCTTCTATCAGGGCGATCAAGCTGCCATCAAGGCCGTATTGGAGCGGCTGAGTGCGATTGGCGAAGAACTGGAAACCGCCTATGCAAGGTGGGCGGTACTGGATGACGCATCGTCTGGCTGATGCTCAAGATCCAGGCTCATCGGCTGCATCCGCTAGCAGGCCGTTGAAAAACGCTTTTCAACGGCCTGCTACGGCAAGCCATGGATGGCTTGCGCGAAGATCAAGCACTCTAAGTGATTGATCTTCGGAGCCCGTCGCGGGCATGTACCGCGACGTGGCGAGTTGAAAAAGGGCAGGAAGGCCCTTTTTCAACATCCTGCTAGATGGCCGTGGACAGGGAAGAACGGTCAACACGCTTCCAGGCCTGAAGATCCACCCCCTTCACTAACAGCCACAGGCACATCGAAAGCTCGGAGATGATGGCGACGATGTATATCGGGGCCACCGCGCCGACATGGTCGGGGAAGAGGAAGCGGGTGTAGCTCCCGATCAGGTAAGTGAGGCCGGCGGCCACCAGGAGCAGCCCGAGGACCTTGGGAAGGTAGCCCGATTTGAAGACCAGGTAGCCGAGAAGGAGGCAGTGAATTCCGAAGAGCAGCAAGCCGAGATCGTAGCCGTGGCCATGCAGGTCGAGGAAAAGGGCTGCCAACGCATTGAGTTGATCCGCCCCGAACACCGCCGAATACCCGGAGCCGATCAGCAGGAGCATGGCCGCATGGTAGTGGAGAAGGTTGAGGGCAAGCACCGCGGCCTGGGCCAACCTGAAACACATGGCGGCAAGAGCGACCACCTTGCTTACAGGCTTGAGCAGGATGTAGAGCAGGACGGCCAGGGCAACATCGCACATGATCATGATGGAATCGGCCAGGAATCCCAGGCGGAACAGCCCCGGAGCGGCCATGATTCTGCTCGCCGTGGCTTCGGCATCTCCCGCCACGACAAGGCTTGAGCGAACGATCATCTCCCCGAGCACCCCACAGACGATGATCAAGAGGTAGAGAAGTCCGGCCCCCCGCGCGTACAACTGTGCTGATCTCTCAGTCGCGTTTTCCGTCATTTATCGTCTCTTGTGCCCTGAAAGCAGGCTTGCTCAGGTTCCACCGAAGCACGGTCCCATCTCCCCAAATCGGCCGCGACCTCATAGCTGGCCTGGAAGAACTCGAGGAGCGTCTCCTCAGGATTGCCGGACTGCCGCACAGCCTCGTAGGGCAGGATGAATTCCCGCAGCTCGGGGCTGTAGAAGGCCGCGGCGGGTTGGATGGGCGCCTTGGCAAAGCCCGGCGGCTCCGGGTAGGCATAGGCATAGAAGGCGGGGTAGGGGATGGGGCCGCTGCCAGGCCAGAAGCCGCAGCTGCTGACTTCGTGCGAATAGGCCTCGCGAACGACCCAGTCGGGAAGGTGAGGTATCCCCCCGGGGTGTTCGGGGGCCCTCTGCCCCGAGAACCGGGTCACAGCCAGGTCCATGGCGCCCCAGAAAAGCTGCACCGGGCTGCACTTACCAATGAATCGCGCGCGAAATTCATGCATGACCCGGTGGGTCTGAGCGAGGATGCGCCAGTAACGATGGACATCCTCGCGAGCGTAGGTCTGATGAACGTCGTCCTGCTCGAAGGGGATGGGTGAATCCAGTTCGCTGGGCATGGTCCTGATGCTCACGGGGAGCCGAAGACGGTTCATTTCGCCCATGAGTCGCGTGTAGAACCTCGCCACCGGCATGGGTTCGAGCGCAAAACCGCCCACACCCCAGTCGCTGGTCGTGATGGTGAGCTGGTGCCGGATGAAATCAAAGTCGATCTGGAACAGCCGGCTGCCGTGGGGAATCGGCGAGGTGGTTAGCCCCTGGGCGGTGAGGTAGAGGGTGACGTGCCAGGAGTGATTGACCCAGGGGCTTTGCATCAGGCGAATCTTGCCGACGATCTGGAGCCACAGGTGCAAGGTCGCGCAGGCCTCGGCCCAATCCTGCAGTGGCAGGCTTGGCCAAGTGTCATCGTGCGCGGTCATGGCTGCAACTCGACCATCGGCAAGGGATGTGTCCTCAGTCGGCGATCCACTGGGTCGCTTCATCAAGCTCGGCGTTGGGGAAAACCTTGACCGGGCAGGGGAGGACGAAGTTGAGGAAGCCGCCGGTGCGGCGAATCCAGTCGCTGTCGGTGACGACGGCGATTTTCTCCCATGCCCTCAGGTGGGCGACGCCGATTTTCACGTCGTCCCACAGGGCGCCGGCAGTGAAGCCGGTGAATTCAGGGGCGATGTGATACAGGATTCGAACCTTTTCGTTTTCCTTGAGGGTGGATTCGATGGCCGGGATGAAGACGGTTTCATAGTCCTGCGCAGAGACTTCGCCGGTCGCGACGAAGCCGACGATGTTGTCAGGCATGTTGGGTATGACTTCGATCATTGGAGGGTCCTCGGTGTATTGATTGCCATGGAGCTGGCAGAAGGAGTGTAGACATGGACCCGGTGGACGGCGGTGGGAAGAGCACTGATTGCGCGGGACAGGGGAGCGCTTCATGGGACGCTCCATCGGCTGGATGCGCGCGAGCCAGGCTCACGCGAGGGTTTTCAGGTAGGCATCCAGCCGTTCGAAGGTGACGTTCACACCCGCCTGCATGTCGGTTTCCAGCGCCCTGTCGCGCGCCTCCTTGCTCGGGTACAGCATGCGACTGACCATGGTGGTCTTGCCGTTGTCCTCGGTAATCTCCAGGGTGTTGAGCGTCTCGGCCCAGTCGCCGCCCCAGGATTCGGTGTTGACGACACGGCTGGGTGGTTCGATCTCCTTGTAGACCCCCGTCATCTCCATCTCGGAGCCGTCGGCATGCTTCCAGGCCATGCGCCATGGGCCTCCCGGGCGGAAGTCGATCTCGCAGACCGGCATGCTCCAGCCCTCGGGGCCGAGCATCCAGTGCGGGATGTGTTCGGGCCTGGTCCAGGTATCAAAGACGAGTTGTTGCGGGGCTTCGACGACATGGGTCATGACGATTTCCTTGTCCGTCGGCGTCGTGAAGGTCGTGGCCCCGGTCTGTCCGATTTCACTCATGATTCACCCCGTGCTTATGGAGGATGCGGGTACCTCCGAGGATAGGCGGGGGGAAGGTGGGCGGCCATAAGGCTTTTTACTCACCAAGGCGAGCGAATAGAACGAGGTGATGGCGTTTGGCGCGGGCAGGTGCATGATGCGTATCTCGCCTGCCGGGCATTCACCCAGGCATTCACAGACAGGGCTTTTGGATTGATGTCATTCGCGGATCGCATGGCTCGCCTTGCCGCATGGCTGGAACAGACCAGCATGCTTTGGCGACCAGCACCTTTTCATCATGTCGTTCAGCCATGGGCGACAACCCATCCGGCCCTGCATGCGGCCATCGCAGGGCTTGATCCTGCCGAGGTCGACAGACTGCACGCCGACGAACAGGCCCTGCGTGCCTGGCTTGCGCCGTTCATACCAGGCATATCCGAGCTTGTTCAGTGGATGGCCTGCGAACGTTTCAATCCGTCCACGGCCTCTCGTCGTTCCTCAAAGGTGGCCTGCCATGCACCGAACCGCGATGTGCCAGGGCGAAAGTGGGCGCAGATCGAGGCGTTTGCCCATCTGGCGCTGGCAGAGTCTGACAACGCGAACGAGGTCCTGGACTGGTGCGCGGGAAAATCGCATCTGGGACGACTGATCGGCTTGCATTCCGGCCTGCGGGTGCGTGCGCTGGAGCGTGACCCTGCATTGTGCGCGGAGGCGGAGCGGCTGGCCGCCCGCGATCGAGTCGCACTGGCGGCGGAGGCGTGCGATGTGCTCAGCATCGGCGACAACGATCGACATCGCAAGGTGCTTACGCCCGGCACACTGGCCTGTGCGCTTCACGCGTGCGGCGACCTGCATCTGGCCTTGCTCGATCAGGTCGCAGGGCAGGCGCCCTCAGGATTGCTGGTCGCCCCGTGCTGCTATCACCGCACCACGCATGAGTATTACCTGCCGCGCTCGTCCATGGGGCGGGCATGTGGTCTGAAGCTTTCACGCGAGGACCTGCGTCTTGCCGTACTGGAAACCTGCACGGCGGGCCATGCCCAACGTGAGTCGGACAAGCGCCGCAAGACCCGCCTGCTGGCATTGCGGTATTGGGGGGGGCAAAACGGTTTGATCGTGGCGGATTATGCGCCGCTCAAGGACATCGGACGACACGATGACGTCACCGCCATGATTCGCTCCTGCGAGCGGCTTGGCTGGCCTGCGCCCGACGCTGGCGAGCTTGAGGCCGCCATTAGCACGGGCAGGACGCGGGCCGCTGAGGTGCGTGCCTTCGAACTGATCCGCGCCGCCATGCGTAGACCGCTCGAGAGCTGGCTGGTACTGGACATGGCGCTGGGGCTGGAAGAGTCCGGCTTTGCGGTCGAAGTCGGCGAGTTCTGCGACAAGACGCTCACGCCGCGCAATCTGATGATCCGGGCATGGCGGAAGGCCAAGCCTGTCAGGCCGTGATCCGGTTTCTTCCGTTGCGCTTGGAGAGGTAAAGCAGCTTGTCCGCCCGCGCGATCAGGGCATCGGGCGTGCAGGGTGTATCCTCCGCGCAGAACGCCGCTACGCCACCGCTGATCGTGACGGGAATGGCCCGCCCGCTGACCATGACAGGCGTGGTCTCCATCTCGATACGCAGGCGCTCCAGGGCTTGCCAGGCATCGTCGAGGGATGAGTTCGGGAACAGGATGGCGAACTCCTCGCCACCGTAGCGCGACGCCACGTCCATGCCGCGCAGGTTGTGGTTGATGCGGGACGTGATGACGCGCAGGACTTCATCACCCACTACATGGCCATAGCAGTCATTGACCTCCTTGAAATGATCGATATCCAGCATGGCGAGTGCAAACTCGTAATGCGCTTCATTCCTCCTCACCCGCTCGAATTCGTTCTCGATCAAGGGATAGAGCAGCAACCGGTTCACGAGACCGGTCAGCGGATCACGCATCGCCCTGTTCTGCCATTCGATCACCTGGCCCTTTTCACTCATCAGTTCACGGTGCTGAAGCAGGACACCCAGCACGCTCAGGGTGGTGGCGAACAGGAAGGCGATCAGCATCCTGTGCCAGTTGGCATCCAGTTCTCCGCTGAACGCTCCCGGCCCCAGAGACGAAAAGGCAGCCAGGGTCATGACCGTGATGGCCAGGGCGACCCCGACGATCAGGGTTGAACAGGTGAACACCAGGTAAAGCAGGCCCGGCAGGATGAAGAAGATCAGGTAAGGCGCATGTGTGAATGAGAGATAGATCATCAGAACGATCAATGCCTGGGCACCAAGGAACGACCAGCCCTCATGCACTGAAAAGCTCTTCTCACCCATCCACGCCATGTACAGCGGATAGACCACCAGAATGCCGAGTCCGTCCGCCAGCAGAAGCATGGTGACGAAATCGAGGAAGGCCGCCGATTCGATGTATCCCCCAAGGACAAGGTTGAAGGTGAGGATGAGCGAGGAAACAAGCGTCGGGATGACGCACACGAAGAGCACAAAGTTGAAGAGGTCGGTCAGCCTCTGCAGGCCATGCGGAAGCCAACGCTGCAGCATCAAGGCCCCCAGCGAGGGGGCGAGGGTGTCAGCGCCGGCAGCGATGCCGACATGAAGAAAGTGCTGGCCAAGTTCGGGAAGGGCCATGCCGGAAAAATTGGCGGCGAAGCTGGCCGTGAAGATCAGCGGGAGTGCGCGCACCCCACCATGCAGAGCCATGACCAGCCCGATCCCGGACGGTAGCCAGAGCAGGGTGATGTTGCTCGGGGACACGGCAAACAGCGCCATGCCAAGCTTGGCCGTCGCGAAGTAAGCCAGCGAGGCCAAAACCAGCCAGACCCAGGGACCTGAATTGAGGCGCACGTGATCACACCTTCGAGACTATCAACAAAGTTTCTGATCCTTTGTTTGAGTCTAGCCCAAGCAGGACTTCAGCCCAGCAGGATTTCCTTGGCTTCGGGGTGTCCAAGGAAACGTATCGGACTGGCGGTCAAGCCATAGGCGCCGGACTGTGTAACCGCGATCAGGTCGCCCACATTTGCGCGGGGCAGGGCGATCTTGTGACCCAGCACGTCCAGCGGGGTGCAGAGGGGACCGTGGATGTTGACGCTTTCCTCGGCGGGCGCATCGGCGCGCCGGACCAGAACGACCGGGTAGTTCTTGCGGATGACTTGGCCAAGGTTGCCGGAAAGGGCCAGGTGATGGTGCATGCCGCCGTCGCAGATGAGAAAGTCCTCGCCACGCGAAGTTTTGCGGTCGACAACACGGGTGACGTAAACGCCGGCCTCACCCACCAGGTATCGTCCCAGTTCGAGAATCAGGCCGGCATGCCCCAGCCAACCCGCGTGCTCTTCAAGCAAAACGTGAAGATGCGCGCCGATGGGCGCGGGATCGATGCGCTGTTCACCGGGGAAGTAGGGGATACCGAAACCACCGCCGATATTGATGTGGTGGAACGCCAGGCCCATATCCTCAAGCAGTTGCCGGGCAAGCTTCATCGCGCCCGTCTGGGCCAGCATGATGGCCTCGGTGTTCAGGCTCTGCGAGCCAGTAAAGATATGCAGCCCTTGAAAAAGGACATCCATCTGCTTGATTTCACGTAGCAGATCCGGTGTCTGCTCTGCATCGATGCCGAAGGGCTTGGCGCCGCCACCCATGCGCATGCCGGAACCCTTGAGTTCGAAATCCGGGTTGATGCGCAGGGCGATACGCGGCTGGATGCCGAGCCGTTCCCCAAGGCGCGCCAGGCGTTCGAGCTCTCCGCGTGACTCCACATTGAGGGTGACGCCCGCGCGCAGGGCGGCCTCCAGTTCCATATCCCGCTTGCCGGGTCCGGCGAAGCTGATGCTCTCAGGCCTGAAGCCGGCTTCAAGTGCCTTCTCAAGTTCGCCCGCGGAGGCGACGTCGCCACCCTCTACAAGCTGCGCCATGCGCTGTATCAAGGGCTGGAATGGATTGGCCTTGATGGCGTAATGCAGCTGCACGCGGGATGGCAACACGGCGCGCAAGGCGGCCACGCGCGCCTCGATCAGGCGGGCATCGTAGGCATAAAAAGGTGTGCCGAGTCGTCCGGCCAGCAGGGACACGGCCTGACCACCGATGTGCAATTCGCCTTGGCGCACTTCGAACAGGAGCGGGGCGTGGCTTAGGCTCATGTGGGCTCCACACCATGGGAATTGCCCGAAGCCGCCAATTCATCGCGCAGGAGACGACGATCCACCTTGCCATTCGGGGTGATGGGTAGGGCAGCTCGAACTTCGATCTGATGCGGGTTCATGTACAAGGGGAGCTGCGCGCGGCAGTGATTGAGCAGGGCCGCCCGATCCAGTTCTCCGTGCTCTGGCGCGACCACGGCGACGATGCGCTGCCCGAGCGTGGCGTCATCGATACCGATGGCAGCAGCTTCACGGACCAGGCCGGAACTGTAAAGCACGTCTTCCAGCTCGGTGGGGCTGACACGGTAACCGGAAGACTTAAGCATGTCGTCCTCGCGGCCGATGAAGTAGAGGTAGCCGTCATCGTCCATACGCACACGGTCCCCGGACCAGACGGCCATCTCGGGATGAGGCAGCCCCTCCTCCGCATGCGGGATGGGGCGAAAACGCTCGGCACTGCGCTCAGGGTCGTTCCAGTAGCCGAGCGCGACGGTAGGGCCGCGATGGACGAGTTCGCCGGGCTCGTGCGGCGCGCACGGGGTGCCATCCGGGCGCAGTACCAGGACATCAGCATTGGGGATGGCCTTGCCGATGGAGTCGGGGCGGCGGTCGATCTCCCCCGGCGGCAGGTAGGTGGAGCGGAAGGCCTCGGTCAGGCCGTACATCAGGTACAGGCGGGACTCCGGCAGGGCAGTGCGCAGACGCTCGATGACGGGGCGGGGAAGGCGCCCGCCGGAATTGGTCAGCACGCGCAGGGATGTCAGCGCATTCAGCCAGTCCTGCCCGGCCAGTTGATGCCAGAGGGTCGGTACACCCGCCAGCACGGTGATGTGGTGTTGGGTAATGGTCTTGTACAGATCACGTGGCAGCAGGTAGTCCAACGGGACTGCACAGGCTCCGGCATGGAAGGCAACGGTGAGCTGGGAAAGTCCGTAATCGAAGCTGAACGGCAGCACGGCCAGGAGGCGGTCCTCGGGCTGGATCTCGAGGTAGTGCGCCACACTCGCCGCCCCGGCCAGCAGGTTGCGATGCGAGAGCGCCACGCCCTTGGGCTTGCCCGTGCTCCCCGAGGTATACAGCAGGGTGGCCAGATTGTGCTCGGTACGTCCTTGCTCGTTCCAGGGAGCTTCATCCCCCTGACGGACAAGCTCCTCCAGTGAACAAGTCGGAACACCGGATAGATCGATCTCCTGGTCCGCGCTGACGGCCCAGCGAAGGTCGTGCGCTTCGCCCAAAACATCAGCCATGCCAGCCAGCCGCATCCCCAGGCTCACCAGAAGGCGCGCGCCGCTGTCACGCAGGATGTGTGCCGCTTGAGCGGGCTTCAAAAGGGGGTTGATGGGTACGCTCACCAGGCTCGCCTTGCTGGCGGCTAACAGCAAGGCAACGCCGTCGAGACTCTTGGGCAACCAGAAGGCCACGCGTTCGCCAGGCTTCAGCCCGAGGCCGCGCAGGCCTCGAGCGATCACATCGACACGCCTAACCAGCGCCTCATAGCTCCAGCACGTCTCGCCTTGCAGTAGCGCAGGCGCCTGCGGCTGACGACGGGCCTGCATTTCGGGTAAATGGTGGAGGAGATGGATCATTGCGAAGGCGGTAAAAGGTCGAAGCAATGACGCAATGATATAGAATCCTCGACCTGCTTAACCGATACGACTGCGAAATCCATGTCCGGCAACACCTTCGGCACTCTGTTTACCGTCACAACTTTCGGCGAAAGCCACGGCCTGGCGCTTGGCTGCATCGTCGACGGTTGCCCGCCGGGGATGGTGCTGAGCGAAGACGATATCCAACCCGACCTGGATCGCCGCAAGCCTGGCCAGTCGCGCCACACCACCCAGCGTCGCGAGGACGACCGGGTGCGCATTCTGTCTGGCGTGTTCGAGGGCAGGACAACTGGCACGCCCATCGCCTTGCTGATCGAGAACACCGACCAGCGCTCCAAGGATTATTCCGAAATCGCCCAGACCTTCCGTCCGGGTCATGCCGACTACACCTACCAGCAGAAATACGGTATCCGTGATTATCGTGGCGGCGGCCGCTCCAGTGCCCGCGAGACCGCCGCGCGGGTGGCGGCCGGGGCCATTGCCAAGAAATGGCTGAAGGAGCGCTACGGCGTGACCGTGCACGGCTACTTGAGCCAACTCGGTCCGATTCGCACCGAGAGGCTTGATTGGGACGAGGTCGAACGCAATCCGTTCTTCAGTCCCGATGCCGGCAAGGTGGCGGAGATGGAAGCGTTCATGGACGCCCTGCGCAAGTCAGGCGACTCCATCGGCGCCAGGATCACCGTGGTCGCCGAAGGCGTACCGCCGGGGTGGGGCGAGCCGGTATTCGACCGGCTCGACGCCGACATCGCCCACGCCATGATGAGCATCAACGCAGTCAAGGGTGTGGAGATTGGCGACGGCTTCGGCTGCATCGAAGCGCGCGGTACCGAGTTCCGCGACGAAATCACCCCGCAGGGCTTTCTCTCCAACCATGCGGGCGGCATTCTGGGCGGCATATCGAGTGGCCAGGCCGTGATCGCGCATATTGCGCTCAAGCCCACGTCCAGTATCCGCCTGCCGGGCCAGAGCGTGGACATCCACGGCGAGACCACCGAGGTCGTCACCAAGGGCCGCCACGACCCCTGTGTCGGCATCCGCGCCACCCCAATCGCCGAGGCCATGCTGGCCCTGGTGCTGATGGATCACGCCCTGCGGCATCGCGGCCAGAACGCGGATGTAGTCAGCGACACACCGGTCATCCCTGCTTCTGCTTCCTGATTCACGCCATCAGCCTCATCATCGCGAGGCTTCTAGAGCCGAACCCGCGGGACTTCGGCCATGGAGGGCCGAAGGGTGCGGGCTTACGTCAGCTACGCGTCAGAACAGGATGAGCGCATCGACATGACGATCCAATGGGCGCGGATCCCCCCTTCCGGCTGGATTGCTTCCCTACGCTCGCAATGACGACACCCAACCTTACTCGTGATCCACGATCTCCCCTGGTCTGGCGGATCCCCGGCTATTACTTCGCCTATTTCGCCGCGCTCGGCATTTTCCTGCCTTTCTGGCCCCTTTATCTGAAGGATGGGGGCTTCGACCCTGCCGCCATCGGCTTCCTGATGGGACTGTTCGGTCTGACCAAGCTCGTCGGGCCGCCGGTGGTCGGCTGGCTGTCCGATCACCTCGGCCGTCCCATGCGTTGGGTGCGCTGGGCGACCCTGCTGAGCCTGTTGGCGTTCTGCGGGGTCTTCGCGGTGCAGGGGCTGTGGGGGATGGCGCTGGTGATGGTGTTGTTCACCCTGGCCTGGAATGCTGCCATGCCGCAGTTCGAGGCTGTCACACTACAGGCGCTCGGAGAGCAGACACATCGCTATGCCAGGGTACGCCTGTGGGGCTCGGTCGGATTCGTGGTCATGGCGTTCGGCATCGGCCCCTTGCTCGATGGCTGGGGTGCCGGAGTGCTGCCCTGGGTGTTGGTGGTCATGTTCGCCGCCATGCTCGCGCTGGCCATGCTGGTTCCAGAGCCGCCAGACATGCATTGCCCGCCCGATACGGCGCGCCCATCGGTCTGGCCCATTCTTCGCCGCCCCGAGATCGCCCTGTTCCTGGCTGCCAGCTTCCTTCTCCAGGCCAGTCACGGAAGCTACTACGCCTTCTACAGCGTGCACCTCGAGCAGCATGGTCACAGCAAGACCCTGACCGGGGCGATGTGGTCGCTGGGGGTGCTGGCGGAAGTGATCATCTTCATGGTGGTGCACCACTGGCTGCCTCGCTTCGGTGCGGCAGCCCTCATGCTGCTGACGTTGCTGCTGACCTCGGTGCGCTGGCTGATGATCGGCGGCCTGGCTGAGAGCGTGCCTGCCATGCTGCTCGCGCAGTTGTTGCACGCCTTCAGTTTCGGGGTCGCTCATGCCGCCAGTGTGGAGTTCATCCGCCGCCACTTCACCGGCGGCACGCAGGGCAGGGGGCAGGCGCTGCTGTCCTCGCTATGCTACGGCGCCGGCGGTGTGCTCGGCTTCTGGCTGGCGGGGGCGAGCTGGCAGTGGCTTGGGGCCATGCCGAGCTTTGCCATCAGCGCCGGGATGGCCCTCGCGGGGGCATTGCTGATAGGTCTGTCCATGCACCGGCATGGACGGTGCTAATCAAGCGAGGGGATCGATACCCGCGTCGCGCAGCATCCCGCACAGGGCGATCAGGGGCAGCCCGATCAGGGCGCTCGGATCGCCACCCTCCATGGCACTGAAAAGGGTCACCCCCAGACCTTCGGACTTGAAGCTACCCGCGCAGTCGTAGGGCTGCTCGCGTTCCAGGTAATGCTGGATCTCGCGGGGGGTCAACGCGCGGAAATGCACGGTGAACGGAACCTCGACGCACTGTTCGAAGTCTTTTGAGAGGTTGATCAGGCAAAGTCCGGTATGGAACACCACGGATTGATCCGAGGCCGCGCTCAACTGCTCGACGGCGCGTTCGTGGGTGCCCGGCTTGCCGAGCACTGCCTTGCCCAACACGGCGCACTGATCGGAACCAATGACCCAGGCATCTGGTCGCTCGCGCGCCACGGCCTGCGCCTTCTCGCGCGCGAGCCGACAAACCATCGCCTGCGGCGGTTCGTCAGGAAATCGGGTTTCATCGACCCCGGGCTTGATCGTTTCAAAGGGGAGACCAAGGCGCTCCAGCAAAGCACGCCGATAGCGTGAGGTCGAGGCCAGAATAAGTGTGGAATCGTAACCGGAGTTGGGTTGTGTCATGGAAATCCTTTGACAGCCATTGAGTTAAGTTAATAAAATTTAAAGATTATGTTCGATCAATGGCAACAGCCTCTGGATGTTCGCGGTCTGGTTCGCCAAGGCGTGAGCCTCGAAGGGGAGTTGAGCACCTCTGAAATGCCGCGTCTGAACGGGATCATTCTCAACGATGCCCCTGTTCAATTCAGCCTTGTCTTTGGCAAGGACGAGGAGGGAAGGGCGGTTGTGGAGGGCGTGCTAAAAACCGCGGTCGAGATGATCTGCCAGCGCTGCCTCAAGCCGGTTTCGATCGAGTTGAAACCGGAAATCGGTCTTGGTGTGGTGGCAACCGAGGCCGAGGCCAGGCAGCTTCCGGATCATCTGGAGCCTTTGGTCCTCAGCGACGAGCCGGTGAGTGTCGCCGACCTGATCGAAGATGAGATTTTACTGGCCCTGCCCGCAGTGCCGCGCCATGCACATCAGTGCGTTGCCGAACACCGCGAGCACGAGGGCATGGAGAAAACGGATAACCCGTTCGCGGCGCTGCGCGACATGGTCAAGCCATCGACGCACTGAGCCGATATTGATTCACTTTTGAGTTCTGGAGTTTTTAACCATGGCCGTACAACAGACCCGCAAGAGCCGTTCCAAGCGTGACATGCGCCGCGCCCACGACGGTCTCGCCAAGCCGGCCTTCTCGGTCGAGCGCGCAACCGGTGAAACCCACCTGCGTCACCACGTGAGCGCGGACGGCTTCTACCGTGGCCGCAAGGTCATCGAGACCGCCACCGAGCAGGAATGAGGCTGGCTGACCGTGCGCTGAAGCACGGCGGTTGATCCCACCCGATGCTGACGGGCGGCCATACATCGGGCCGCCCGTCTTCTTTTCTGCTCGCGAAACGGACCATGACCATCACCCTAGCCCTTGACGCCATGGGCGGCGACCACGCCCCAGGTATTGTCCTTGACGCCGCCGTCAAGGCCTTGAGCCGACATCCGCAACTGCGCCTGATCCTGGTGGGCCAGGAAAGCCTGCTGCGCGAAGAACTGGCGCGGCGTGGCGCGGCCTCGAACGAGCGTCTGCACGTCCACCATGCCAGTGAGGTCGTGGCGATGGACGAGTCGCCCGCTCTTGCGCTGCGCGGCAAGAAGGACTCGTCGATGCGCGTGGCGATCGATCTCGTGCGTGATGGCAAGGCCCAGGCCTGCGTCAGCGCGGGGAATACCGGCGCCCTGATGGCGACCGCCAAGTTCGTGCTCAAGACCCTGCCGGGCATCGACAGGCCGGCGATCTGCACCATGATCCCGACCACCACAGGCCACACCCACATGCTTGACCTGGGCGCCAACGTGGAATGCAGCGCCGAACATCTGTTCCAGTTCGCGGTCATGGGCTCGGTGCTGGCCTCGGCGGTGGATGGCAATCCCCACCCTCGCGTCGGCCTGCTGAACGTCGGCGCCGAGGCGATCAAGGGCAACGATACGGTCAAGGCCGCCGCCCGTCTGCTCGAATCCTCGCCGATCAACTACATCGGCTATGTCGAGGGCGATGACATCTACAAAGGAACGGCCGATGTCGTGGTCTGTGACGGCTTCGTCGGCAATGTCGCGCTCAAGGCCAGCGAAGGCGTGGCCAAGATGATCAGTGGTCACCTGCGTGAGACCTTTGCGCGCAATCTGTTCACCAAGCTGGCCGCGCTCATCTCCTTGCCCGTGCTCAAGTCACTCAAGAAGCGTTTCGATCCGCGCCGCTACAATGGAGCCAGCCTGCTCGGCCTGCAGGGTATCGTGATCAAGAGCCATGGTGGGGCAGATGCCTATGCCTTCGGCCACGCCATCGACACGGCCCTCCACGAGGTAGAACAGGCCGTACCCAGCCGGATCGACAGCCAGTTGGGCACCCTTCTTGATCAAGGCTCCATGAAGAGGTCCGCCACGTGATTCACGCCCGTATTACCGGAACCGGCGGCTATCTGCCAGAAAAGATACTCACCAACGCCGACCTTGAGCGCATGGTGGAAACAACGGATGAATGGATCCGCGAGCGGACTGGCATCGAAAGGCGCCACATCGCCGCGGAGAACGAGTCCACCGTCGACCTGGCCGAGCGCGCCGCGCGCCGTGCCATGGAAGCGGCCGGCATCGAGGGCAAGGACCTCGACCTGATCATCGTCGCCACCACCACGCCGGACCGCATTTTTCCGAGCACCGCTTGCCTGTTGCAGGATCGCATCGGTGCCAACGGCTGCGCCGCGTTCGATGTTCAAGCCGTCTGTACCGGCTTTGTCTACGCCCTGGGTGTGGCGGACAAATTCATCCGCGCGGGCGGCACCAAGCGCGCGCTGGTGATCGGGGCCGAAACCCTGTCGCGCATCGTCGACTGGAACGACCGCGCCACCTGCGTACTGTTCGGCGACGGCGCCGGCGCGGTGGTGCTCGAGGCCTCCGAGGAGGCCGGCATCCTCTCCACCCATCTGCACGCCGACGGCCAGTACGAAGCCCTGCTGACCGTGCCCGGCGGCGTCTCGCAGAACACCGCGCTGTGCCGTTCGGGGCAGGCCTTCATCCAGATGAAGGGGAACGAAGTGTTCAAGGTCGCGGTCAATACCCTTGGCCGTATCGTCGATGAGACGCTGGAAGCCGCCGGACTGGAAAAGAGTGACATCGACTGGCTGGTGCCTCACCAGGCCAATACCCGCATCATCGCCGCCACCGCCAAGAAGCTGAGCCTGCCGATGGAGCGGGTCGTGCTGACAGTCGCCACCCACGGCAATACCTCGGCCGCCTCGGTGCCCCTGGCACTTGACGTGGCGGTGCGCGACGGTCGCATCCAGCGCGGCGACATGTTGCTGCTCGAGGCCTTTGGCGGCGGCTTCACCTGGGGCTCGGCCCTGGTGCGATTCTGATCACCTTCGCGGACAACGTCCCTTATGGCTCTCGAAATCGAACGCAAGTTCCTGGTCAAGAACGACGACTGGCGCAGCCACGTCACTCAATCCACACATATGCGCCAGGGTTATCTGACCCCCTCGCTGGATGGGTGCAAGGCCTCCGTTCGCGTACGTGTTGATGGCACACAGGGCTATATCAACATCAAGAGTGTCAGACTCGGCATCCACCGCCACGAATTCGAGTACGTGATTCCGCTCGACGAGGCCAACGAGATGCTGGATACCCTCAGCAGCGGCCCGATCATCGACAAGACCCGCCACCTGGTCCAGCACGGGGGGCATGTCTGGGAAGTCGACGTGTTCCACGGTGACAACGATGGCCTGATCGTTGCGGAGATCGAACTCGAGAGTGTCGACGAGGTCTTCGAGATGCCCGACTGGGCCGGTGCCGATGTGTCCGACGAACCCCGCTACTACAACGTCTCCCTCGCCAAGACGCCGTTCAAGTCCTGGCCGCACGTCAGCGGTCAGGCGGAGTGGGATGAGCGCAACTACTGAGGCATGCGGCTTTGATTCCCGCGCCTTCCTGGCGCGCGCCCCGGAAACACCCGGTGTTTACCGCATGCTGGATGCAGCGGGCAGCATCCTCTACGTCGGCAAGGCCAAGAATCTCAAGAAGCGCCTGGCCAGCTACTTCCGCAGCAGCGGGCTTGCGCCCAAGACCGCCGCGCTGGTCCGCCAGATCGCCGACATCCAGCTCACCGCGACGCACACCGAAACCGAGGCGCTGCTGCTCGAAAACCATCTGATCAAGCAGCATCGCCCGCGTTACAACGTGCTGATGCGGGATGACAAGAGCTACCCGGAAATCTTCCTGGGCACCGGTCACATCTATCCTCGCCTCGGTTATCACCGCGGCCCCCACCGTCAACCCGGTCGCTATTTCGGTCCCTATCCGAGTGCGCTGGCGGTCAAGGAAACCCTCAACCTGCTGCAGAAGGTATTCCGCCTCCGTGACTGTGCCGACCACGAGTTCGCCAACCGCTCGCGCCCCTGCATGCAGTATCAGATCAAGCGCTGCACCGCGCCCTGCGTCGGCTTCATCAGCCGCGAGGACTATGCGCGCGACGTACAGGATGCCGCAGGCTTTCTCGAAGGACGCAGCCAGCAGGTCATCCATACCCTGGTCGAGCGCATGGAACAGGCGGCTGATAGGCTGGCCTTCGAGGAGGCCGCGCTGCTGCGCGACCGGATCAGCCAACTTCGCGCGGTCAGCGAGAAGCAGTACGTCAGCACCCAGGGGGGCAGCGTCGATGTGCTGGCCTGCGAGCAGGCGGGCGGCATCGCCTGTGTCGAAGTACTGACCATCCGCGACGGCCGCAACCTGGGCGGGCGCGCCTATTTCCCTAAAAATGCCGAGGAGTTGGATCAGGGTGAGATCCTCACTGCCTTCATCGGCCAGATGTACCTTGAGCGCAATCCCCCACGCGAACTGTTGGTCAGCCATGCCCTGCCGGAGCGTCCGCTGCTTGAGCAGGCGCTTAGTGAGTCAAGCGGCCACGCCGTACGCATCCAGGCCGCACCGCGCGGAGAGCGTGCGCGTTGGGTCGAGATGGCACGCCACAACGCCCAGTTGGCCCTGGGACAGCGGCTGGCCTCACGGGGCAGCCAGCAGGCCCGTCTGGAGGCCCTGCGCGCGGCACTCGACATGACCGACGCGCCGCAACGGATCGAATGCTTCGACATCAGCCACACCATGGGTGAATCGACCGTCGCATCCTGTGTCGTCTTCGGCCCCGAAGGCCCGCTCAAGGCCGCCTACCGTCGCTACAATATCCAGGACATCACGCCTGGCGACGACTACGCGGCGATGAAGCAGGCGCTGGAGCGCCGCTTTGGACGTGCAGTACAGGAAGACGGCGCATTGCCGGACCTGCTGCTGATCGACGGCGGGGCAGGGCAGGTGACCCAGGCGGAGGAGGTTCTTGCAGGCCTCGGATTGAGTGGCAAGATCATGGTTGTCGGCGTGGCCAAGGGACCAGAAAGGCGCCCCGGCGAGGAAACCCTGCTGCTGGCGGGCAGCCGGCGCGAGCTCGATCTGCCGCCCCATTCACCGGCATTGCATCTGATCCAGCAGGTGCGGGACGAGGCGCACCGCTTCGCCATTACCGGCCATCGAGCCCGGCGCGCGAAGAGCCGCGACACCTCCTCGCTGGAAAATATTGCTGGCGTGGGAGGCAAACGACGGCAACAATTGCTCAAGCACTTCGGCGGCCTGCAGGCCCTCAGCCGCGCCGGGGTGGAGGACATTGCCAGCGTGCCGGGCATCAGCGCGGCGCTGGCACAACGGATCTACGACCATTTCCACAGCTGAACGCCCTGAATGAAAAGCATGCCGCTGAACCTGCCCAATCTCCTGACCTGGCTGCGCATCGGCATGATCCCGCTGTTCATCGCGGTGTTCTACCTGCCCTATCCCTGGGCCTTCCCGCTCTCCGCCATCATCTTCGCCCTCGCGGGCGTCACCGACGCGGTGGATGGATATCTCGCGCGCAAGCTGAACCAGCAGTCGCGCTTCGGCGCCTTCCTAGATCCGGTGGCGGACAAGCTGATGGTGGCCGCGGCGCTGGTCATGCTGGTGGCAGAGCACGGAGGCTTCAGCCTGGCTCTGCCGGCCATCATCATCATCGGCCGCGAGATCGCCATCTCGGCCCTGCGAGAATGGATGGCGGAGATTGGCGAGCGCCGCAAGGTGGCTGTCTCCAGCCTTGGCAAGCTCAAGACCATCCTGCAGATGATGGCCATCTTCGCCCTGCTGTACTTCCATCCCATCCTTGGTCTGCCCACCTTCGAGATCGGCATGGTGCTGCTTTATGCAGCCGCCATCATGACCCTCTGGTCGATGGCAGGTTATCTTCGTGCCGCCTTTGGGTCTCCATCTCAGTCGGAGAGCCGGTCGGCTGCCGGCGCGACCGTCGGCGCGGACAGCCCAAGCGAACCGCGGCGGCATTGACCTGCGCCCCTCATCCACTTAAAATGCGCGCACCTTCAAGCACCTAGCCAAACAAGGCGCTTGTCGATGCGGCACTTCAAGCCGCGCTCGTCCGGGCCCTTTGAGGGCCTTTTTTATTGGTTTCGCCCAAGGTTGGAGCCAGGCATGAGCCTCGCAAACATGACCGGTCCGATGCGTCAGGACCCCTACAACCTGACCGAGATGCTCGCCCCAGTGGCCGAAGGTCTGGGTCTGGTGCTGCTCGGCGTGGAATACCAGCCGGGCTCGCGGGCCCGCGTGCGACTTTACATCGACCGGATCGGCGCCGAGACCGCCCCCGAGCTTGGCGGCGTCACCATCGACGATTGCGCGGACATGAGCCATGCGGTCAGTGCTCTTCTCGACGTGGAGGACCCCATTCCCGGCAAGTACACCCTCGAGGTCTCCTCGCCGGGTCTGGATCGTCCGCTGTTCCGACTGGAGGACTTCAGTCGCTTCACCGGCGAACGGGCACGCATCCGCCTCTCGCACCCCTTGCCTGGGAGCGCACCGGCGGTCCCAGGCGGCAAGCCGCAACGCAATTTCATCGGTGTGCTCGCGGGCGTCGACGGCGATGACGTCCTGCTCGACACCGAAACCGGGCAGGTGCGCCTGCCGTACGCGGACATCGACAAGGCCAACCTTGATCCCGTGTTTTAAGTCCCCATTTTTTGCCCATTCCGGAGCCCGAAGAGGCTGATCCAGATGAACAAAGAAATCCTCTACGTCGTCGACGCCGTGTCCAACGAAAAAGGCGTGGCCAAGAACGTGATCTTCGAAGCCATCGAGGCGGCACTGGCCTCGGCCACCCGCAAGCGTCATGGCGGTGACATCGATGTACGCGTGCAGATCGACCGCAACAGCGGCGACTACCAGACCTATCGCCGCTGGCTGGTGGTCGAAGGCGAAACCAGCGAGAACCCCGAGCGCGAGATGATCCTCGAGGCGGCCCGCCTTGATGATCCGACCGTCCAGCCAGGCGACTTCGTCGAGGAGGAGATCGAGTCCATCGAATTCGGCCGCATCGCCGCGCAGGCCGCCAAGCAGGTGATCGTGCAGAAGGTGCGCGAGGCCGAGCGCCAGCAGGTGGTCGATGCCTATATCGACCGCAAGGGCAACCTGATCCTCGGCACCGTCAAACGTGTCGAGCGCGGCAACGTGATCCTCGACATGGGCAACAACATCGAGGTCTTCATCGGCCGCGACGAAATGATTCCCCGCGAGATGGTGCGTGGTGGAGACCGCCTGCGCTGCTGGCTGCGCGACGTGCGCATGGAGCCGCGCGGTCCGCTGCTGTTCGGTAGCCGGACTGCGCCGGAATTCCTGATCGAGCTGTTCAAGCTGGAAGTGCCGGAAGTCGGACAGGGCATGATCCAGATCATGGGTGCTGCCCGCGATCCTGGTTCCCGCGCCAAGATCGCGGTCAAGGCTCTGGACCAGCGCCTCGACCCGGTCGGCGCCTGCGTCGGCATGCGCGGCTCCCGCGTCCAGTCGGTGACCAACGAGATCGCCGGCGAGCGCGTGGACATCATCGTCTGGGATGAAAACCCGGTGCAGTTCGTCATCAACGCCATGTCCCCGGCGGAAGTCGTGTCCGTGGTGGTCGATGAGGACACCCACACCATGGACATCGCGGTGACTGAAGAGAAGCTCTCCCAGGCCATCGGCCGTGGCGGCCAGAACGTGCGCCTGGCGAGCCAGCTCACCGGTTGGCGCCTCAACGTGATGACCCAGGAAGAGGCGACCGCGAAGAGCGAGGCCGAGGCACAGCGCATCGTCAAGACCTTCATGGACGCGCTGGACGTGGACGAGGAGGTCGCCACGCTGCTGGTCGAGGAGGGCTTCTCCAGCCTTGAAGAGATCGCCTACGTGCCGATCGCCGAGTTCCTCGAGATCGAGGCCTTCGACGAGGAAACCGTCGAGGCCCTGCGCAACCGCGCCCGTGATGCACTGTTGACCCGTGCCATCGCCACCGAGGAGAGCGAGGAGGAGTCCACCGAAGTCCTGGCCCTGCGCGAGCTGGCCAGCATGACCGAGGAGATTGCCGCGAAGCTTGAGGCCCAGGGTATCAAGAACTCCGAGGACGTCGCCGAGATGGCCACAGACGAACTGGCCGAAATGGCGGGCATTGATGAAGAAACCGCTGGCCGCCTGATCGTCGAAGCCCGCGCGCCTTGGTTCAAGTAAGTTCGCTTTGCGGATCGAAAGTATTGCTTAATCACCTGATTTTTCAGGTTTAATTACGGGAGGACCCATGTCCCAAACCGTCAAACAACTCGCTGAGCAGGTGCGGACTCCAGTCGATCGCCTGCTTGAACAGCTCAAGGACGCTGGTGTCAGCGCCAGTGGCCCCGAAGCCATCATCAGTGACGAGGACAAGCTCAAGCTGCTGACCTACCTGCGTGCAAGCCACGGCAAGGACGCCGGAGCCGCTCAACCCTCCCGCATCACGCTCAAGCGTCGCAGCCAGGAGGAACTGAAGGTTCCCGCCGGCGCGCCGGGCAAGTCCTCGACAGTAAATGTTGAGTACCGCAAGAAGCGCACCTATGTGCAACGCCCCACAGCCGATGAAGGTGCCACCAAGGTCCTTGAGTCTCAGGCTGAACAACTGGCTGCGCGGCTGAGCGCCGAAGAGGAGGCCCGTCGCAAGGCTGAAGAAGAGGCTCGCCGCACTCAGGAAGAAGATGCCGCCCGCCGCAAGGCCGCCGAGGAAGAGGCCCGCCGTCAGGCTGAGGAGGAGGCCCGTAGCGTGGCTGCCGCGCCTGAGACCCCCGTGGCAGCCCCGGCAGTTGAGGCTCCGACTCGCCCGAGCGAGGAGATCAAACCGCGCCGGCCCGCCGAAGAGGCCAAGCCGCGCCGTGCAGTGGCCGAAGAAAAGCCTCGTGGCCCGGGTGCCAAGGCTGCTGCCGACCGAGCTCGCAAGGGTAGTGGCCGTCTGGGTCTGGAAATGGAAGGCAGTCGCCGCCCGGGCGGTGGTGGTCGCCGCGGCAAGCCACAGGGCAAGCCACAACAGCGGCATGGGTTCGAAATGCCAACCGCGCCGGTTGTTCACGAAGTCAGCATCCCGGAAACCATCACCGTCGCCGACCTGGCCGCCAAGATGGCGGTCAAGGCCGTGGACGTGGTCAAGGTGCTGTTCGGCATGGGCGTGATGGCGACCATCAACCAGTCCATCGACCAGGACACCGCGACCCTGGTGGTCGAGGAAATGGGCCACGTCGCCAAGCCGCAAACGGAGTCCGACCTTGAAGCCGAGCTGATGGCCTCCATCCCGGAAGGCGCGTTGGCTACACGTGCACCGATCATTACCGTGATGGGCCACGTCGACCACGGCAAGACCTCCCTGCTGGATTACATCCGCCGCGCCAAGGTCGCCGCCGGTGAGGCGGGCGGGATTACCCAGCACATTGGCGCCTACCATGTCGAAACCGACAAGGGCGTGATCACCTTCCTCGACACCCCGGGCCACGAGGCGTTCACTGCCATGCGTGCACGCGGCGCCAAGCTGACCGACATTGTCGTGCTGGTGGTGGCGGCGGACGATGGCGTGATGCCGACGACCAAGGAAGCCATCACCCACGCCCGCGCGGCCAAAACCCCGCTGGTCGTGGCGGTGAACAAGATCGACAAGCCACAGGCCGATCCGGACCGCGTGCGCAGCGAACTGTCCCAGCTGGAGGTCATTTCCGAGGATTGGGGCGGTGACACCCAGTTCGTCAACGTCTCGGCCAAGACCGGCCAAGGCATCGACGACTTGCTGGATGCGATCCTGATCCAGGCCGAGGTCATGGAGCTGAAGGCCAGCCAGGAAGGTCCGGCACGTGGCACCGTGATCGAGTCTACACTCGACAAGGGCCGCGGTCCGGTCGCCACGCTGCTGGTACGCAGCGGCACCCTGCGCAAGGGCGATATCGTCCTGGCCGGCAGCGAGTACGGCCGCGTGCGCGCCCTGCTGGATGAGAACGGCAAGCCGATCGATGCGGCCGGGCCGTCCATCCCGGCGGTCATCCTGGGTCTGTCCGGCACTCCGAACGCGGGTGACGACTTCCTGGTCCTGGACGAGGAGCGCAAGGCCCGCGACATGGCCATGCATCGCCAGACCAAGGCGCGCGAGGGCAAGCTGGCGACCCAGCAGGCCGCCAAGCTGGAGAACCTGTTCGACCAGATGAAGGAAGGCGAGACCGCCACCCTCAACGTGCTGGTCAAGGCCGACGTGCAGGGTTCCTCCGAGGCGATCCGCGATGCGCTGGTCAAGCTGTCGACCGCGGATGTGAAGGTCAACGTGGTCGCCACCGGCGTCGGCGGGATCACCGAATCCGACATCAACCTGGCGGTGGCCTCCAGCGCCGTGGTCATCGGCTTCAACGTCCGCGCCGACGGCGGTGCGCGCCGCCTGGCCGAAGGGCAGGGGGTGCAGATCCGTTACTACAGCATCATCTACGAGATGCTGGACGACGTACGCCAGGCCATGACCGGCTTGCTCGGCACCGAGATGCACGAACGCATCATCGGTACCGCCGAGGTCCGCGATGTCTTCCGCTCGCCGAAATTCGGCGCGGTGGCGGGCTGCAAGGTGGTCGAGGGTGTGGTCAAGCGCGGCAACCCGATCCGCGTCCTGCGCGACAACGTGGTGATCTACACCGGCGAACTGGAATCCCTGCGCCGCTTCAAGGACGATGTCCAGGAAGTGCGTGACGGCTTCGAATGCGGTATCGCGGTGAAGAACTACAACGACGTGCGCGCCGGCGACCAGATCGAGTGCTACGAGCGTGTCGAGGTGGCCCGGACGCTGTAATGTGAGACCGAAGGATTCCCTCCCTGGAAGCCTTCTGTTCGCCCGGGGCTGGTACATGCCCGTCCCCGGCTCCGTAAACAGCGACTCATGTCGCTGTTTACGTTGGGGCATCCATGCCCCAAAGCGCCCTCATTCACCCTTTGATGACTTCGATACGAAGTAGGGATTCTTTTCATGGCACGCCAAGTACCGCGCCACCAGCGGGTGGCCGACCAGATCCAGCGTGAGCTGGCGCAGCTGATCCGTGAGGAGGTTCGCGACACGCGCCTCGGCATGCTGACGCTGACCGCCGTGCGGGTCTCACCCGACCTGTCGCACGCCAAGGTCTTCTTCACCACCCTGGACCCGGCCCAGCAGGCCGTGGCCCTGGAGGTGCTCAACGGCGCCGCGCCGATGCTGCGCAGCCTGCTCGGCCGTCTGATGCGGCTGCGAATCACGCCCCAGCTGCACTTTGTCTACGACGAGTCGATCGAGCGTGGCGCCCACATGAGCGCCGTGATCAACGCCGCGCTCGCACGTGACGCCGAGCTGCGTGGCGAAGGCCAGGCCAGCGCTGCCAGGGATGAAGACGTGCAGCAGGACGACGCCAGCGAGGATCGTGCTTGACCGCACCCCGCAAGAAAACCTGGCGTCCTCTACACGGCATCGTGCTTCTGGACAAGGGCAAGGGCATCAGTTCGAACCATGCCTTGCAGCAGGTTCGTCGTCTGTTCCAGGCGGAAAAGGCTGGCCACACCGGCAGTCTTGATCCGCTCGCGACCGGCCTGCTGCCGGTCTGCTTCGGCAAGGCGACGCGTGTCTCCGGCCTGTTGCTGGACGCCGACAAGGCCTACTCGGTCTGCGCCCGGCTCGGTCAGCGCACGGATACCGGCGATGCCGACGGCGAGGTGATCGAGGAACGCCCCATCCCTGCGCTTGACCACGCGGCGGTGGAGGCCGTGGTGGCGAGTTTTGTCGGCGAGGTCGAGCAGATCCCGCCGATGTACAGCGCGCTCAAGCACCAGGGCCAGCGCCTGTACGAGCTTGCACGCAAGGGCATCGAGGTTGAACGCCAGGCCCGCCGCGTGCGCTTCCACTGGATCACCATCGATCGCTTCGAGGGCAATGAACTCTGCCTGAGCCTCCGCTGCACCAAGGGTGCTTATGTGCGCACTCTGGTCGAGGACATCGGTGAGGCCCTCGGCTGTGGCGCACATGTCACCATGTTGCGCCGTACCGGTGTGGGCCCATGGATGCCCTCGGACGGCGAGGCGCCTGTCATGTACACCTTCGAGTCGTTGCAAAAGCTCGCGGAAGAGGGGCAGGACGCGCTCGACCGTGTTATCATGCCGACCGATTCCGCGCTGCCCGGCTATCCCGCGATCACGCTGGACGCCGACAGCACGTTTCACATCCGCCACGGTCACCCCGTGTTCGTTGCCAAGGCACCCACATCGGGCTGGCTACGCATCTACGGGGCGGACGGCCTCTTCCTGGGTCTCGGGGAAGTCCTAGACGACGGGCGGGTGGCGCCGCGCAAGCTGCTTGCAGCCTTGTGACGGCGTTTCAACCCGATGGCGGCACCATGCTGCGATCCGGGCGTTTCCAACAACCTCGACCCTGGAGAAAACACCATGACCATGACCGTAGAAGACAAAGCCAAGATCGTTGCCGAGTTCGGCCGTGACGGCAAGGACACCGGTTCCACCGAAGTCCAGGTTGCCCTGATCACCCACCGCATCGTTCAGCTGACCGAGCACTTCGGCACCCACAAGCAGGACAACCACTCCCGCCGTGGCCTGATCCGCCTGGTCAACCAGCGCCGCAGCCTGCTGGATTACCTGAAGCGCAAGGACGTCGGCCGTTACCAGGCGCTGATCGGCAAGCTGGGCCTGCGCAAGTAATTGCGCATTTAATGGCACATCGGCCATGCGTTCACTGACAGGGGTCATGAACGCCAGGGGAGGGTAGACCTCCCCCCTATGAAGGCGTTGAGCGCAGGCTCAGCGCCTTCATGACATTTACGGGCTGGAGAGGATTGGCTTCTTCAGCTCAGCAGACTTCGTACGCAAGGGAAAAACCACCGTGATCAAGCCCACCACCAAGACCTTCCAGTACGGCGGCCATGCCGTCACCCTCGAAACCGGCGAAATCGCCCGCCAGGCCAGCGGCGCCGTCATGGTGCGCATGGGTGACACCGTGGCGCTGGTCACGGTGGTGGCGGAAAAGGAACCGCGTCCCGGCCAGGATTTCTTCCCTCTGACCGTCGATTACCAGGAGCGCTACTACGCTACTGGCCGCATTCCCGGTGGCTTCAAGAAGCGCGAAGGCCAGGCCCAGGAACATGAAATCCTGACCGCGCGCCTGATCGACCGTCCGCTTCGCCCGCTGTTTCCGGAAGGCTTCTACAACGAAGTCCAGATCATCGCCGTGGTCCACGCCAACGACCCGGACATGCCCGCCGACATTCCCTCCATGCTCGGCGCCTCCGCCGCGCTGGCGCTGGCCGGCGTGCCGTTCCAGGGCCCGATTGGCGCGGTGCGCGTGGGCTATGTCGATGGCGACTACACCATCAACCCGGGCCGTGCGGCGCTGCAGGGGTCCCAGCTTGACCTGGTGGTCGCGGGCACCCGCGAAGCCGTGCTGATGGTCGAGTCCGAGGCCCAGCAACTGAGCGAAGAGGTCATGCTTGGCGCGGTGGTCTTCGGGCATGATCAGATGCAGATCGCCATTGATGCCATCACCGAATTCGCCAAGGAGGCCGGTGCAAAGCCCTGGGACTGGCAGGCGCCCGCCAAGGATGAGGACCTGATCGCCGAGGTGCGCGCCTATGCCGAGGCCGACCTGGCCGAGGCCTACCGCATCACCGTCAAGCAGCAGCGCTACGCACGCACCGGTGAAATTCGCGCCGCGGCCATCGCCCATTTCACCGGAGGCGAGACCCCGCGCAGTGATGCGCACACCATCGCCGACATTGTTTTTGCGCTGGAATCCGAGATCGTCCGCACCCGTATCATCAACGGTGAGGCACGTATCGACGGCCGCGACACCAAGGGCATCCGCCCGATCAGCGTGAAGACCGGCATCCTGCCCCGCGTGCACGGCTCCGCGCTGTTCACCCGCGGCGAAACCCAGGCCCTGGTCGTCGCCACCCTGGGTACCGCGCGCGATGCGCAGCTGATCGACGCCATTGAAGGGGAGCGCAAGGATCCCTTCATGCTGCACTACAACTTCCCGCCGTTCAGCGTCGGTGAAACCGGCCGCTTCGGTGCACCCAAGCGCCGCGAGATCGGCCATGGCAACCTGGCCAAGCGCGGTGTCGGCGCAGTCTTGCCGGAGCAGACACACTTCCCGTACGTCATGCGCGTGGTGTCCGAGATCACCGAATCCAACGGCTCCAGTTCCATGGCGACGGTCTGCGGCTCCTCGCTCGCCATGATGGACGCGGGCGTACCGCTCAAGGCACCGGTCGCGGGCATCGCCATGGGCCTGATCAAGGAGGGTGACAAGTTCGCCGTGCTGTCCGACATTCTCGGCGACGAGGACCACCTCGGCGACATGGACTTCAAGGTTGCGGGCACGGAGCAGGGCGTCACCGCGCTGCAGATGGACATCAAGATCAACGGCATCACCCGCGAAATCATGGATGTAGCGCTCAGGCAAGCGAAAGAAGGGCGCATGCACATCCTCGGCATCATGAACGCGGGCCTGTCCAAACCGCGTGAGGACGTCTCCGAACACGCGCCACGCTTCATCACCTTCCGTATCCCGACCGACAAGATCCGCGAGGTGATCGGCAAGGGCGGGGCGACCATCCAGGCACTGACCAAGGAAACCGGCACCAGCATCGACATCAGCGACGACGGCACCATCACCATCGCCTGCACCAGCAAGGAAGGCGGCGACGAAGCCCGTCGCCGCATCGAGCTGATCACCGCGGATGTCGAAGTAGGGCGCGTCTATGAAGGAAAGGTCGTCAAAATTGTCGAATTCGGTGCCTTTGTAAACATCCTGCCTGGCAAGGACGGTCTCCTGCACATCTCCCAGATCGCCGAACAACGCGTGGAGAATGTCAGCGACTTCCTTGACGAAGGCCAGATGGTCAAGGTCAAGGTCCTGGAAGTCGACAAGCAGGGCAAGATGCGCCTTTCCATGAAAGGACTTGATGCCTGATCGCCGCAAGGCAATAAATAAAAACTCAAAGCGGTCCTGGCGGCCGCTTTTTTTATGACGATTTCACGTTCCGCTGCTTTACTGGGAAGAGCACCCGACCAGGTGCTATCCATTTTCAAGACGAGAGGAGCAAGCCAATGACCATCAGCGTAAAGGAATTGAAGGGAATCACCGACGATCTGGCTTCCAAGCTGGCCGAGAAGGGCATCAATCATTCGGAACAGTTGCTTGAGGCCGCTGCCAAGCCAGCCGACCGCAAGGAATTGGCGAGCCTTGCCGGGGTAGAGACCAGCGTGATTCTGGAACTGGCCAACCGGGCCGACCTGGCACGGATCAAGGGTGTTGCCGGTGTCTTCGGCGATCTGCTGGAGGCCGCTGGCGTGGATACCGTCAAGGAGCTCGCCACCCGTCGTGCCGACAACCTGCACGCCAAGATCGCCGAAGTGAATGAGCAACTGAAACTGGCTGGCCGGCTCCCAACCGAAGCCAACGTCCAGGACTGGATTGATCAGGCCAAGGCACTGGGCGCAAGAATCGAATACTGATCGCCTTTAGATCATGACAGGGGGGCGGGGACAATGACAGACTTGAGACGTGTGCTGGACTACAATCCCCGTCGGAAACTTGAGAAGGATACTCATCGTGCCGAAGTGGATTCTGCTCGTCTTGCTTGCCTCCCTTCCTGCCCAGGCAGAAATCTACAAATGTTCCATCAACGGCTCGACCACGTTCAGTGACAAGCCTTGTGGCCCCCAGGCGTCTCTCGTGCGTCCGAATGTTGTGAATCCCGCAACAGATGGCGCAGAACAGGCTCAACGCATGACTCAGGAGCTTCAATCCGTTTCACGGGTTCTGGAAAGTGACCGCCTTGGCCGCGATAGGGAACGGCAACGTCAAGATCAAATGGCCGAGCGCATGCAACCACCTGTGAAGCGTCAGTCCCACCAGGAGGAGCGCATTGGGCGCAATCGCTCGGAGATTGGGGCTCATCGTGCAGAAATTGGCAAAACGCCGCCACGCCGCGTCCGGACACCGAGCCAGAAGCCCAATGAAGCCGCACGCAAGTGATAAGCAATTGAAAAATAAAGCTTTCACGCTAATGCGGAGTGGAGAGGGAGACACCATTGCGCAATGAGACATCATTTGCGCTGAGTTAGGTTCGGCACCTCGGTTTTTTATTTTACATAATATGCATTATGCGCAATCAAGGATGGGCCGGATCACACGCAAGGGATTGATAAAAAACAGGACTCCCCTCGCGTCAGCACATGGCGCGGTGCATTATCTGTCAGTGTGACTGGCGCCACGCTCCGCGATCTGCGGTTCGTCGGTGCAGGTTTGACCATCGAAGATGCTTCCGAGCTGTGCGGCGTCGACGAGCGGACCTTCTTCCGTTGGGAAAAGGAAAATCGCGCTCCACTGGCCGTCCAAAAGCTCCTGACTTTGCTCTCAGGTGACCTGGTGCACATGGATCCGCAGTTCAAGGGCTTCCACATCGCCCGTGGAAAGCTCTATCACGACCAAGCCCCCAACGGCCTCGCCGCTGGCGACATTCGCGCGATGAACTGGATCATCGGCGAGCGTGACGAATTGCGTGTCCAGGTCAGGAAGCTTCGTCAGGCCATGGACGATTTGCAGGCTGAAAATCAGGCTCACGCGACTCGAATCAGCGAGCTCAATACCCGACTCCTGAACAGGGCCTTTAGACGGGACGTGCTAGTTACACGTCCCGCTAGTGCCAAGATGGCACTAAATGATGTCTTCTTGACCCTGTCCCGATTTTCTCAAGATGAGAAAAAATCCACCCTCAACCGCTCGGAATTTGAGCGCCGAGGGCATCGGTTCCCGCCGTGTTCGCCTGGCCGATCTGCCGGTCAATGTGCCCCTGATTTGCAACGCACCGGACGCGGTGGCTTCCGGTACCGAAGCGCCAGCCCGCACCGACAGCCACGGTAAGCCCCTGCCGGGGCGCGGGGCTGGTGGGGCGGGCGCATCCCCTGCCCTGCAATCCCTTCCCGCAAGCATTCGAGGTGTCATCCATGCACGAAACGCAAAAGGACGAGATCATCATCAGGAAGCCGTTTCATCCGGTGTATTGGGTACTCGACAAGGTCTGGCTTCCCTTGGTGTGGCATCCGAAGATCTTTCCCAACTGGTTCCAGAACATCCTTCTGAGCATCTATGTTTGGCCGCTCAAGCAGTGTTGGCATCTCGGCATCCTGCCTTGGCGCCATCTGGAACCGGATATTCATTACCTGAAGGCGTAACCCATGGACACGCAGGAACCGAAACCCAAGGCCCTGTGGCATGTGGTGGCGTGGATCGTCCCGAGGGTGACTGCCTCCCGGCTTCCTCGATGGTTCAAGACGGCGCTGACCGAGTTCTTCTACCTCCGCCCGGTCAAGGCGCTCTGGTACACACGGGGCGCGGTGCAGCCCTTCCTGACGCTCCCGGCCAGGCTCCAAGCCTGACAACCGCTTCTGGGGGTGCTGGCGGTCCCAATCCTCCCAAGATCGCCGCCAGCTCGTCCGGCGTGGCTCAATCGCCTCCTGATGGCTCTCAGGAGGAATCGAAGGCAATGAGCAACGTCACCAAGGGCGCGTTTGTCCCCGTAGTCCACAGCCCGCAAGCCCTGTCCCCCTCCGCTCGCTCCGTCGAGCTGGGAGGGAGGACAGGGGCCGACCGCAGGGAGGCGGCTGTGGGCCCACGGGGGCAAACCCCGACACCAGCAACCACCCCGATCGAAGGCAAGGGAGCAACGAGCGAGCGAGGTACGAGTAAGCGAGGCGCGACCACTGCCAACAAGCACGATCAGGCTCGATCGACGCATGATGCACGTGAGATTCGACCTAACTATGCATTATGCGCAATGATGGTAACAGACTTCAAAGAGGAAGCATCCGGACAACCAGCCCCTCATGATGGTTGTCGGGCTGGAAATCGGCGCTCGTCCAACGATCCCCAACCTGAGCGAGCTTGTTGTCGATGTAAATGAACGGCAGCGTTTCACGCTCCCAGGGTGGAATTCCAGCTTCTTGCAGCAAGTGCTTCACTTCTTTGTGATGCTGTTGACGTGGCAAGCGAATCACTTCGCCACCCGAACGCAGACGAATCTCCAGTCCCGCAGCCTTCACAAGATCCAGGCGCAGCCCCATGCCAAGTTCCAGGCTTGGCACCAGCCGGAGCCCCAACGCAGGAAGCACGAGTTCAGCGCGTCCATCCCAATGCACGCGCATTCCAGGATCAACCAGGGTTTGTGACTTGCGTTTGAAGTACAAGCATTCTCGCCAGCGATAAACCGCCACACCTGCCCATTCCACCATGGGCACGGCATCAGGACGCACGCGCAGCATGTTGCCGATTTCCGCCAGTCGCTGTTCTGGCGGGACTGGAAAGTCCATCTCGATCAGCCAGAAACGTAAGGCGTTGTGAAGCCTTTCAGATGAAAGCTGAAGCAAGGCATGAGCTTCAAGGACGTGAAGCTCATCGGTGCGTGCCTTGTCGAGATCAAGACGTGCCAGATCATGGAGGAGCGACTCCGTGCTGGCCATCCGTCTTGAGGCGCGTGCCAGGGTTTCTTCGGCCTGGGGCCAATGAGAGCGCATGGATGGCAAGATGTGATGGCGAACATGATTGCGCGCATAGCGCACGTCTGCATTGCTGGGATCATCCACCCAAAGCAAACCGTTTGTTTCGGCGTACTCCATCAACTGGTTGCGCCGTACGCGCAGCATGGGGCGCACATGCCACCCCTTGTCGAATGGCATCAGCACGGGCATGGCCGAAAGCCCGCGCACCCCTGCCCCGCGCATGAGCTGGAGCAGGAACGTTTCAGCCTGATCATCAAGGTGATGCGCCGTCAGCAGCACCCCGCCCTCCTCCATGCGCCCGGCCAGCGCCGCGTAACGGGCTTCTCGAGCCGCGGCTTCAAGTCCGACCGGCCGCGAGCGGTCGATATCGACGCTCACCCCGATGAAAGGAACACGCCAATTGTCTGCAAGCCGCTGAGCTTGACGCGCCCAGGCATCCGCTTGAGGCTGCAACTGATGATTTACGTGAAGGGCCTTGAAGTCGGCCAGCAGCCCTGCATCGCGCGCACGAACCAAGAGATGCAGGAGAACGGTAGAGTCCAGTCCACCACTAAAGCCGAGCACCATCGGGCGTTGACGCAGATGGGGAGGGATTTCGGAAAGAACGGCATCGATCAGCCGCTGATCAGAAGAGCTCATGCGATGTGGGGGCGGCCCAGGGCCGTGCTTTCCACTTCAGGCCTGAAGCGGCTGCCATGGACGCAGCCTCGGCCTGCGGACCTCAGGCCTTCTCGGCGTAGTGACCGTGGCTCATGATGCGCTGGTAACGGCGATCCAGCAGCTTGTCCATCGGCATGGCCGCGACCTTGTCCAGGGCGCTCAGCAGGGCCTTCTTGACGTTGGCCATGTGTAGAGGCAGGTCACGGTGGGCACCACCGGCCGGTTCGTCGATGATCTCGTCGATCAGACCCAGTTCCATCAGGCGCGGCGCGGTGATGCCCAGCGCTTCGGCCGCTTCCGGAGCCCTGGCGGCGTCCTTCCACAGGATGGCGGCGCAGCCCTCCGGGGAGATGACCGAGTAGGTGCTGTATTGCAGCATCATCAGATGGTCGCCGACGCCAATGGCCAGTGCGCCGCCGGAACCGCCCTCGCCGATCACGGTACAGACGATGGGGGTCGGCAGGTCGGCCATGACGAACAGGTTACGGGCGATGGCCTCGCTCTGGCCACGCTCCTCGGCGTCGATGCCGGGATAGGCCCCCGGGGTGTCGATGAAGGTGAGCACCGGCAGCTTGAAGCGCGCGGCGGTTTCCATCAGGCGTTTGGCCTTGCGGTAGCCTTCCGGACGCGGCATGCCGAAGTTGCGGCGCGAGCGTTCGCGCGTATCGCGGCCTTTCTGGTGACCGATGATCATGACCGGCCGACCCTCCAGCCGCGCCAGGCCGCCGACAATGGCGGCATCGTCGGCGAAGGCGCGGTCGCCGTGCAGTTCGACGAAGTCGGTGAACAGATGCTGGACGTAGTCCAGGGTATAGGGGCGCTGAGGATGACGCGCCATCTGCGACACCTGCCAGGGCGCCAGCTTGCTGAAGATCGAGCGGGTGAGCTGATCGGCCTTGGCCCGCAGGCGCTCGACCTCATCGCCAAGATTGAGATCACTTTCATTGCCCATCATGCGCAATTCATTGATCTTCGCCTCAAGATCGGCGATAGGCTGCTCAAAATCCAGATAGTTCGGGTTCATGGGCGTCAAAGCTCGAAAATCGATAGTGTGATCTTAACAGACTGCTCGCGGGATGCCCTCAGTCGCCGCTCCTAGGCTGCTCGGAGACGACGCGGGCGTGGAGCAGGTCAGCCCGCTCGACCCCCGGAATCAGGCGCAGTCGGCGCAGCAGCTCACCGGACGGACTGACACGCCAGCCATCACCGAGCACCACGCGGCCACGCGCCTGATCATTACGGAGGTCGATCTGCACCGGGCAGCGTCCTGGACGGAATGGTGCCAACGCCTCGGCCAGGGCCCCCGCCGACTGGGGGTCGAAATCTTCATTCAGGCGCATGCGAAGCTCGCGCGCATAGGCCTCACGGGCCTGATCCAGGGTCATCAGGCTCTTGACCCGCACGCGAACGCCGCCGGAAAAGCTGTCGTGGCTGGCACTGCCTTCCAGCACGAGCACCTGATCCTTGCCAAGTTGTTCGCCCCAGCGCTTGAAGTCCTCCGGGAACAGCCGTGCCTCGATCCGCCCGGTGCCGTCATCCAGAGTCAGGAAGGCCTCCTTCTCCCCCTGCTGGGTGATGCGTGGGCGCACCCCGATCATCAGGCCGGCGACCACCACACTGCGCTCCTGCGGACGGCCATTGGCTTTCGGGCTCAACTCCTCGAGCTGTTCGCTAAGCGCGCCGAAGCGCATCTCACAGAATTGCTTGATCTCATCCATCACGCCCTGGATGGGATGGCCGGTGAGATAAAGGCCGAGCACGTCCTTTTCCTGCGACAGGCGGTCGAAATCGTCCCATTCCGGCAATTCGACGACGGGGACAGGCGGCTCTTCCTCCGCACTCTCATCCGCGAACATGCCGAACAGGTCGCCCTGCCCCGCAGCCTCCTGCTCGGCGGCATGCTCGGCCATGCGCAGGGCATCCGGCAGCGCGGCCATCAGCGAGGCGCGATTCGGTCCAAGTCCGTCCAGCGCGCCGGCGCGGATCATGGCCTCGAGCACGCGGCGATTGAGGCGGCCGCGATCCACACGGCGGACGAAATCATGCAGGTCCTTGAACGGGCCGCCATGCGCGCGGGCTTCCAGCACGGACTCGATGGCACCCTGCCCCACGCCCTTGATCGCGCCCAGACCATAGATCACGGTGGCATCGTCGCGGATGGTGAAGCGGTAGTCGGAATCGTTGACGCGCGGTGGCTCCACCTTCAACCCCATCGCCCGGCACTCGTCGATCAGCACCACCACCTTGTCGGTGTTGTCCATGTCGGCGGACAGCACGGCGGCCATGAAGGCGGCGGGGTAATGCGCCTTGAGCCAGGCGGTCTGGATGGAGACCAGGGCGTAGGCGGCGGAGTGCGACTTGTTGAAGCCGTAGCCCGCGAACTTTTCCATCAAATCGAAGATGTAGCCCGCCACGCCCGCGTCCACGCCGCGCCCGCTGGCGCCGGTCAGGAAGATTTCGCGCTGCTGGGCCATCTCTTCGGGCTTTTTCTTGCCCATCGCGCGGCGCAGCAGGTCCGCGCCGCCCAGGGTGTAGCAGGCCAGCACCTGGGCGATCTGCATCACCTGTTCCTGGTAGATGATGACGCCGTAGGTCGGCTTGAGGATGGGCTCGAGGTCCGGATGCGGGTACTCGATGGCCGCGCGACCGTGCTTGCGCGCGATGAAGTCGTCCACCATGCCGGATTCGAGCGGACCGGGGCGGAACAGCGCCACCAGCGCGATCACGTCCTCGAAGCAGTCCGGCTGCAGGCGGCGGATGAGGTCCTTCATACCGCGCGATTCGAGCTGGAACACCGCCGTGGTCTGGCAGGCCTTCAGCAGTTCGAAGGCCTTGCGGTCGCCAAGATCGATGCCCTCGATCGCCAGCGGCGGCTCGCCGGCCTTGGCGCGAACACCGTTGATGGTCTTCATCGCCCAGTCGATGATGGTCAGGGTGCGCAGACCGAGGAAGTCGAACTTCACCAGGCCGATGGATTCGACGTCGTCCTTGTCGAGCTGGGTGACGATGCCCTCTTCGCCCTCGGCGCGGTACAGCGGGGTGAAATCGGTCAGCGGCCCCGGCGCGATCACCACACCGCCCGCATGCTTGCCCGCGTTACGCGACAGACCTTCCAGTTGCAGGCCCATGTCGAGGATGGCCTTCACCTCCTCGTCGGTGTCGTAGCGCTGCTTGAGGTCCTCGGCCTTCTCCAGTGCATCCTTGAGCTCGATACCCAGTTCGTTCGGGATCAGCTTGGCGATACCGTCGACGAAGCCGTAGCCGTTGCCGAGCACACGGCCCACGTCGCGCACCACGGCCTTCGCCGCCATGCTGCCGTAGGTGATGATCTGAGAGACGCTCTCGCGGCCGTAGGTACGGGCCACGTAGTCGATCACCTCGTCGCGCCGCTCCATGCAGAAGTCGACGTCGAAGTCGGGCATGGAAACGCGCTCGGGGTTGAGGAAGCGCTCGAAAAGAAGATCGTAAGGAATCGGGTCCAAGTCCGTGATCTTCAGAGCATAAGCCACCAGCGAACCGGCCCCGGAACCGCGCCCCGGCCCGACCGGGATGCCGTTGCGCTTGGCCCACTGGATGAAGTCCGCCACGATCAGGAAGTAGCCGGGGAACCCCATCTGGAGGATGGTGCCCAACTCGAACTTGAGGCGCCCGAAGTACTCCTTGCGGATCGTCTCGGCCGCGGGATCGCCCGGCTGGATGATGCTCGCCAGGCGCTCTTCCAGCCCCTTTTCTGCCTCGCGGGTGATGAACTCGCCCTCGGTCATCCCCTCGGGAATCGGGAACTGCGGCAACACCGGTTTGCCGAGCTTGAGATCGACCGAGCAGCGGCGGGCGATCTCGACCGTGTTTTCCAGCGCCTCGGGCAGGTCGGCGAACAACTCCGCCATCTCCTCCGGCGAGCGCAGGTACTGCTGCTCGCTGTAGAGGCGCGGGCGCTTGGGATCGTCGAGGATGCGGCCGTCGTGGATGCAGACGCGCACCTCGTGGGCCTCGAAATCGTCGGGCTTGAGAAAGCGCACATCGTTGGTGGCGACAATCGGCGCGCCATGGCGCGCCGCCAGTTCGACACTGCGATGGAGCACCTCCTCCTCGCCGGCGCGGCCTGTGCGGCTGACTTCCAGGTAGAAGCGGTCGGGAAACACGCCCATCCAGTGTGCAAGCAGCGCGTCCACCTGTTCCGGCTGGCTGCCAAGCAAGGCCTGGCCGATCTCGCCGGAGCGGCCGCCGGAGAGCGCGATGATGCCCTCGCAGGCTGCGGGGGTGAGCCAGTCGCGCTCCAGCATCGCCACCCCACCGCTCAGGCCCTCCATGTAGCCACGCGAAACCAGCCGGGTAAGGTTACGGAAACCGTCGTTGTTCTGCGCCAGCAGCACCATCCGGCTGCCTTCCTTGCCGTCTTCGCCGCGGAGGATGGCGTCCACGCCGAGGATGGGCTTGATGCCCGCGCCCTGGGCGGCCTTGTAGAAGCGCACGAAGGCGAAAAGGTTGCACTGGTCGGTGAGTGCCAGCGCAGGGATGCCCTGCTCCGCAGCCCGTTTCATCAGCGGCTTGATCCGCAGGGTGCTATCGACCAGCGAGTATTCGGTGTGCAGGCGCAGGTGGACGAAAGCGGTCATGGAAGTCTCAAGCCAAGGTCTTGGCCTCGCGGGGAAAGGGCATGAGCAGCCACGCCGTGCAGGAGCGAACATGCTCGCGAACCTGACGTTCCATCGCGAGCAAGCTCGCTCCTACATAAATCGTATATTGAAGCCATAGGTTACCGAACCAAATCAATATGCAGCGTCATTGCGAGCCGCAGGGGGAGCAATCCGGAGCAAGCGCTCACGCCAATCGCCCCAGGGTTTCCCTCTCCAACGCCTTCAGGTCCTCCATTTCCTCGGCCGTGAAGCCGGCGTGCATCCGACCCAGCTCGTCATACGGCCCGCGGATGCGACCGCTCATGTATTCGGCCAGCAGCTCGCGGAAGACGACACGTGGGTCGAGTCCGCGCGCGGCGCAGAGATGGCGGAACCAGCGCGTGCCGATCTCGACGTGGCCGATTTCCTCGCGGTAGATCACATCAAGGATGGCCACCAGCCGCCCGTCGCCAACCTCGCGCAGGCGAGCCTGCATGCCGGGGGTCACATCGAGCCCACGCGCCTCCAGCACGCGCGGCACCAGGGCCATGCGGATCATCGGGTCGTCGTCGGTGCGGCGCACCATCTCCCAGAGTCCGTCATGCGCGGGATAGTCGCCATAGTCCCGGCCCTGGTCGTTCAGGTAGGCGCGCAGCAGCTCGAAGTGACTGGCCTCTTCCAACGCCACGCGAGTCCAATCGGCATAAAACTCGGGCGGCAGGCCGCGAAAGCGATACGCCGCGTCCAGGCCGATATTGATGGCATTGAACTCGATATGCGCCAGTGCATGCGCCAGCGCCAGGCGACCCTCCAGCTCCTTCACCGGCCGCTGAGCCAAATGTTTGCGCTCGACCAGTTCGGGCTCGGCGGGGCGGCCAGGATCAGGGACTGGCAGGACCTCGCCTCCAACGTCAACCCGCAACCCCCCAGCTGCGAAAACCTGCTGCAAGCGGCGCACGCACTCTGCCTTGCGGAAAGGATCAGATTCCATCAGGCAGGCATAAGCTGCGTCGTGAACGGTCGACAAGAAAAACCCCTGAAATACTTAGATATCAAATGATTGGGAAGACTTGTCGAGAAACGATACAAACTCTTTTTCGAGTTCCCGATACCGCCGTATGGCGCGTTCACCACGCTCGGTCAGGCGGGTGCCACCACCGTGGGCACCACCTGTCTCGGTCACCACCATCGGTGTGTCACCGAGCGCGTTCAGTTCCTCAACCAGTTGCCAGGCTCGTTTATATGACATGCCGATGGCCTTGGCGGCTTGGCTGATCGATCCCTTTTCGGCAATCGCCTCCAGCAGGGCCACCTTGCCCAGCCCCAGATACCCCCCCTGCGGGCCACTGATCCACAGACGGGCGCGAACTTGCTTGCCATAAGGCGTGCCGGGCAACGGTGGCGGCAGCTTGGGCTCGGTGGATGGTTTGCTGGACATGACCGGCAGTATACCATCGGCCCCTCCCCTGAATTCTGGAATGACGAGCATGTGGACAAGCGAACAGATCCTTGGCGGCATGTCCGTCGAGACCTTCCTGCGCGACTACTGGCAAAAGAAACCGCTGCTGATCCGCCAGGCCTTCCCGGGCTTTGAGGCCCAGGTCACCCCCGAGGAACTCGCGGGTCTGGCCTGCGAGGAGGGCATCCACAGCCGCATGGTACTGGAGGAAGGCGGCAGCAAGCCTTGGGAGCTGCGCTACGGCCCGTTCACCGAGGCCGATTTCGCCCAGTTGCCCCCCAAAGGCTGGTCCATCCTTGTTTCCGACGTGGAAAAAGCCCTTCCTGAGCTGATGGCCGTGGTCGAGCCCTTCCGCTTCATCCCGGACTGGCGCATCGACGACCTGATGATGAGCTACGCCCCGCCGGGCGGCTCGGTCGGCGCGCACGTCGACCAGTACGACGTGTTCCTGCTGCAGGCCTGGGGTACCCGCCGCTGGCAGATCGAGAGCGCCCCGCGTGACGACGAAAACGCCTACATCGACGGCCTCGACCTGCGCATCCTCAAGGACTTCAACCCGGACCAGGGCTGGGATCTCGAGCCCGGCGACCTGCTCTACCTGCCGCCCGGCGTGCCGCATCACGGCATCGCCCTGAGCGACTGCATGACCTGGTCGATCGGCTTCCGCGCCCCGGCCCATGCCGACATCGTCGGCGCGGTGTGCGAATCGCTGGTGGACAAGATCAACCCGAAGATCCGCTACACCGACCCCGAGCTGACCGCCCAGACCAATCCCGGCGAGATCGGCCCGGCCGCGCTGGCCAAGCTTACACGCCTGGTCCGTGAATCGCTCAGCCCGGACGATGCCGCCCTGCAACGCATCCTCGGCGAATGGCTGACGGAACGGAACCTCAACCTCGGCGGGCTATTCCCGGACAACGAGCCGATGGATGCGGACGAACTGCGCGAGTCCGTCGAAGACGGCGTGCTGCTGCAGCGCGTGCCCGCCGCTCGAATCGCCTTCATCCAACAAGCGGACAGGCTGCTGCTCTTCATCGACGGTGACTGCATCGAACTGGCGAACGGCGACCGCGCCATGGTCGAAACGCTCTGCCGCGAACAGCACTTCGACCTCGACACCCTGGAGCCTTGCGGTGAAGCCATCTGGCCGCTGCTGCACCGCATGTACGCGCGGGGGTGCCTGATGTTTGCGGAAGACGAAGAATACTGATTCTGTAGGAGCGGGCTTGCGCCAGCTGCGCGTTAGCTTGCTCGCGACGTCCTGCTCTATCGCGAGCAAGCTCACTCCTACAAAACACGCGAACCTATGAGGCTTTCTCCATGAACGACCCCGTCATCATCATCGGCATCGGCGAAATCGGCAGCGTGCTGGCACGGGGCCTGCTTCGCGCCGGACATCCGGTCTACCCGGTAAACCGCGACGTGAGCCTGGCCGATGCTCATCGCATCAACCCCGAGCCAATGGCGGTGATCCTCGCGGTCGGCGAAGCCCAGCTCCAGCCCTGCCTCGGTGACATGCCGGATGTCTGGCGCGACAAGCTGATCCTGATCCAGAACGAACTGCTGCCACGCGACTGGGAACCGCATGCGCTGCGCAACCCGACCATCATGTCGGTCTGGTTCGAAAAGAAAAAAGGCATGGACAGCAAGCCCCTGCTTCCTTCCCCCGTCTACGGCCCGCACGCCGGGCTGATCTGCAAGGCCATGCACGAAGTCGGTCTGCCCGCGCGCGAAGTCGCCGACATGGATGCCCTGACCTGGGAACTGGTACGCAAGAACGTCTTCATCCTGACCACCAATATCGCGGGCCTGGTCGCGGGAGGGACGGTCGAAGAACTGTGGCGGGATCATGAAGCGCTAACGCGTGAAGTCGCCAACGAAGTCATCGACCTTCAGGAGTGGCTGACCGGCCAGACCTTCGAGCGCGAAAGCCTGATCCAGGGCATGCTCGAGGGCTTCCATGGCGACCCGGCGCACAAGTGCATGGGGCGCAGCGCGCCGGCGCGGCTGGCCCGTGCCATCAGCCTTGCCGACGAGGCCGGCTTGCGTGTTCCGAAGCTGCGCTCGATCGCCGGGGCGTCGAGTTGATCCCTTAACGACCCTGATTCAGCAGGCACTCGGCCAGGCGGAAATCCAACAGGGTATCGATGTCCACCGAACGCTCGGGCGGCATCACATACGCCACGGTTTCATCCGTCAGGAAACTACGTGTCCCGCGCAGCCATCCGGTGCGCGCCACGTAAATGGCGCCGTTCAGGGCATACAGCACCGGTAGATCCTGGCGCCGTACCGGACGTTGCTCGGGCGGCAGAAAAGCATGCATCCCCCCCTGTTCATCCAGGCTGAACATCCACCAGGGATTCGCGGCAGCCTCACACACGCTCACGCAGGCCGGCGAACCGGTTGCCAGGCAACGCTCAATCGCGCCATCGATATCCGCTGCCAGACGCAATGGCGATGTCGGCTGCAATAGCACCAGCCACTCGAACTCAGGCAGCTGGTCAAGCGCATGCAGAACCACATCCATGCTTGGCGTCTGGTCGCCCGCGAGTTCGGCTGGACGAACGAAGGGAGTATCCGCTCCCTGCGTGCGCGCGACTTCGCGGATCTCGGCATCCTCGGATGAGACCACGACCCGTGTAACGTGCCTCGAGGACTTGGCTGCCTCGATGCTCCAACCGATCAGCGGCCTGCCTTGCAGTGGCCGAATGTTCTTGCCGGGCAGCCCTTTGCTGCCACCCCGCGCCGGGATGAGCGCGAGGACCTTCCCGGCAGATACCTCAGTCATGTTTCAGGATGGCCGCCGCATCGTTCTGGGCCATTTCGAAATCGTTCATACGCCCAATGTCCAGCCAGTACTCATGCACCGGGAACATGCGCACCTCGCGCCCTGCCTCGATTTCGCTCTTGAGCAGGTCGGGCATGTCCACCCGGGTGTTTCCCTGAACCGAATGCACCACCTGCGGGGCGAGCACATAGATCCCTGCGCTGACGAAGAAATGATGCATTGGTTTCTCGGTGATGTTGGTGATGCGCTGCTCCTCGTGCTCGATCACTCCATAAGGCACCTGGAAATCATACTGTCGGGTGCAAACGGTGGCCGCCGGGGTGTGCCGGTCGTGATCCTGCAGCAAGGCTTCGTAGTTCACCCGGGTCATGATGTCGCCGTTGATCACGATCATCGGCCTTTGAACTGCATCCTTGGGCAACAACCCCAGGCAGCCGGCCGTTCCAAGCGGTGTGTCTTCATGGATGTACTGAATGCTCACGCCCCAAGGGCTGCCATCCTGGAAGTGATTGATGACCCGCTCGCGCAGGTAGTGGACAGAGATATAAAAGCGATAGAAGCCGTAGTCGATAAGGTCTTGCAGGATATGCTCCAGCATCGGCTTGCCCCCGACCGGCAGCATGGGCTTGGGACAGTTGTCGGTGAGCGGACGCAGGCGAGTGCCGAACCCCCCCGCCATCAGGAAGACCGGATTTTCCAGGCGCGGCCGCTTGAGCAAGTCGGACAGTGTTTCAAGTCCGACCAGCACGCCCGAATCGTCGACGATCGGCACCTGAAGGACCTGGGCACTTCCCAGCAGCTTGAGCGCATCGCTTCGGCTGTAATTGACCGGCAAGGTGCGCGGCTGGGCATTCATCACCTGGCTGACCGGCGCATCAAGCGCCAGATGGCGCAGGATGCCGCGCCGGATGTCCCCGTCGGTCACCGTACCCAGCAGTTGCCCGCTCCCGTCGACCACCATCGCAATCCGCTTGGCCCCTTGGTCGATGACCTCAATGGCTCGGTGAATGCTTTCATCCGGTGCCAGCAGGATATTGCGCCATTCCGCACTCATGTCATGCCTCCTCGAATTTGATCGGCGCGCGCCCGGGAATGATCCGGACTCCCGCCTCGATATCTCTGACCACGGTCGCGCCCGCCGCAACCTGGGCGCGCGCACCGATCGAAATCCCCTGGATGACCGTTGCCCCGGCCCCGATGAAGGCGCCCTCGCCCAGATGAACGTCCCCGCACAGCACCGCACCGGGCGCCACATGCGCGTGGGCGCCAAGATGGCAGTGATGATCCACGGACGAGCGCGTGTTCAGCAACGCGTCGTCACCGATGCGCACCCCCGGCTGCACCACCACCCCCGCCATGATCTGAACGCCCCGTCCCACCAGCACATCCCGGGCCAGGATCGCCGAGGGGTGGATCACCGCAGGCAATTCCAGGCCACGCGCCAGCAGCATGGAGAACAGCCCGCGCCTGCGCTTTTCGCGATGCGGCAGCATGCCAAGCCCGAGCGCGAAGGCATGGTCCCCGGCCTCCGTGCAATCGAGCCAGTCGTCACCACCGAGCACCTCGAGGCCCTGCCAGAGGCTCCCGGCCGGAAGGTCAGGCGTCAGGATTCCGGCAACCTCACAGCCTGTCAGACGCAGAACATCCAGCAGCACCTCGGCGTGTCCGCCATGCCCCAGGATGACAACGGGCTTAGTCATCGATCAGGCTTCCCGCCTGGTAGTCGCGCGACGAAAGGCGCCCGAGCACATCCCAGTAATGCGTGGGGGAACGGCCAGTGCCCGGACGCATGATGGTGAGGTTGTCTGCGCTGAAAGGCTCACCGGCGCGGATCGCCGTGCGTGCCACCAGACTCTTGCGTGCCACCCGAGCTGCCGACCATTCTGCCGGCTGGGGACGCTTCACTCCGTCCCCGAGCGCGGATGCCACAGCCCGAATATCGAGGATCATCGCCGTCAGCGCCTCCGGTTCCAGCGAGGCGGCATGATCCGGCCCCTCCATGCGGCAATCCAGGGTGAAGTGCTTCTCGATCACGCTGGCCCCGCGGGCCGCCGCCGCCACGGAAATCGCCGTACCCAGGGTATGGTCTGAATAGCCGACCGGCAGCCCAAACGCTGCGGCCAGGGTATCCATCGCCCTGAGATTCACCGCTTCGGGCGCTGCCGGGTAATCGCTGGTGCAGTGCAGCAGGGTCACGCCGGCGCGCAGCGCCGCCTGACCTTCGGCGGAGGCATAGGCCTCCTGGAAGGCCGCGGTGGACGGTTTCTCGGATTGACCAGCGATTCGCCCAAAGGCTATCACGCCCAGTGCAGCCTCGACTTCACCGAGGGTAGCCATGCCGGTCGAGACGATCAGCGACGCCGTTGTGCGCGCATGCTCAAGCATGAAAGGGGCGTTGGTAAGCTCGCCAGAAGGGAGCTTGAGCAGGCTCAACCCGATCTCGTCAACCAGGAAGCGCAGGCTATCCGAATCAAAGGCGGTGGACAGGAAGGCCATCCCGCACCGCTCGGCGTCCGCTTTCAGCTCCCGATGAAGTTCCGGTGAGAGCTCCAGCCGCTTGAGCATCGCATACTGAGACTCGTCCGCCCCGGTAGAACGCTGCTGGTAGTCGGCCTTGGGCGCATCCTGCGTGACCAGCTTGTCCGCCTTGAAGGTCTGAAACTTGACCACATCAGCCCCCGCTTGCGCGGCTGCCGCAACCAGGGCAAAGGCCAGATCCTCCCTGCCGTTATGATTGACGCCGGCCTCGGCGATGACCAAGGGATGGTTCATGCATACTCCACGGGAAGATCGTAAAAAGGTTTGCGGCGCAAAGCGGCAAGATCCGCTTCGCGCAGGATGTCGAGCATGCGTCGGCTGGCATCCCCTTGGCCATAGGGGTTCTCGACCCGCGCCAGCGTGGCGCGGAAGCCAGGATCGAGCGCCTGACGGATGGCCAGGACGATGTCGGCCTGGCGTGGTGCGCAATCGATCACGCTGTGCGCACGCAGGCGTCCCTGCTGTCGATCACCGATGTTGACCGTGGGCGCCCCGAAGCTCGGGGCCTCGATGATGCCGCTGGACGAATTGCCGATGACCGCCTGCACCTCGCGGAGCAGCGAGAGATAGCGCAACTGCCCGAGCGAGGCGAACAGCTTGCAGCGCCCGGCATGCCGCGCGGCGTAATCTTCCAGCAACGGCATGATGGCGCGCCCGCCAGGATCAGCGTTGGGCAGGGTGAAGATGATCTGTGCCTCGGGGAAGGCATCCAGGGCGGCGAGCAATTCTCGACATTGGGAAGCGGCATCTTCGGTGTCGAGCGTGGCGGGGTGAAAAGTCACCAGGAAATTGTGCACGTCGAGTTTGAAGTCAAGCGCCTGCTCCAGCGCTTCACGGGACAGCAAAACCGTTCGCTTGAGGTGATCCAGCCCGGGCGCGCCGACATTGAACACCCGCGCGGGCTGCTCACCCATCTGGATGACGCGCCGCCGGTAGGGCTCGGCGGCGGTGAAATGCAGTTGGGCAAGCTTGGTGATGGCATGCCGGAAACCCTCATCCAGCGCGCCTTCGGTCACCTCGCCACCGTGGATGTGGGCGATCGGCACGCGCTGGACGAAGGCGGCGCTCGCCGCGGCCAGCATCTCGAAGCGATCCCCGAGGATGACCACGATCTCGGGGGCCAGCCGTGCGAAGCAGGAGGCGAAGCCGATCATGCCAACGCCCATGGCGCGGGCCACGGCCTCGGGGGTGTCCGAGGTCAGCTCGAGATCGACCGTGGCCGCGATGGGAAAGCCGTCGCGCTCGATGACCTCGATGGTGCGGCCGAACTCCGGCATCAGGTGCATGCCGGTCACGACCAGCTGCAGTTCGAGGTCGGGCGCCGCGTGCAGGTCGCGGATCAGCCAGTACAGCAGGCCGTAGTCCGCCCGGGTGCCCGTGACGACGGCAACGCGGCGAGGGGCCATCTCAGGCCGCCTCCGGCAGGGCCGAGCTCGGAATGTTGACGATCGTCGCCGCCAGGTGCTCGGTCACCGGCAGCGGGCCGCACCGGCAGGTCGCGTACATCGGCAGGTGGTGCATCGGGGTCCACAGCGGCCGCGTCATCACCCCGGCCTGGTTTGTCGCCGCAAGGAAGGCGTCGCGCGCGGTCTCATCGCGCAGGCGCAGGGCATTCAGCCAGTAGTTGCTGTGCGTCCCGGCGGGCTCCGCCACAAACGACCCGCCGTGTTCGGCACACCAGTGCGCATAGGCCTCGGCCACCTTGCGCTTGCTTTCCAGCAGGCCGGGGAGGCGCTCCATCTGCGCCACGCCGAACGCGGCGTTGAGGTTGGGCAGGCGGTAGTTGAACCCCACCTCGTCGTGCTCGAAGGCCCAGGGATGCGGCTTCTTGGCCGTGGTGGTGAGGTGCTTGGCGCGCCGCGCCAGTACCTCGTCGTCGGTCACGATCATCCCGCCGCCCCCGGTGGTGATGACCTTGTTGCCGTTGAAGCTGAAGGCCCCCAGGCGCCCGAAGGTGCCGGTGTGGCGCCCGCCCCGGACGCTACCCAGGGACTCGGCCGCGTCCTCGACCAGCTCGATGCCCCATGCCGCGCAGACCTCCGCGATGGCCTCGATCCGGGCCGGATGACCAAGGGTGTGCATCGGCACGCAGGCGCAGAGGCGCCGTCCGCTGCTCCGCTCATATGCCTGCCCGCCGCGTCGCTCGGCGTGTTCCTCGAGCCAGGCGCCCAGCGCCTGGGGAGAAAGTCCGAGCGTGTCCTCGTCCACGTCGACGAACACCGGCTCGGCGCCACAGTAATGGATGGCGTTGCAGGTGGCGATGAAGCTCAGCGACTGGGTGAGCACCAGGTCGCCCGGCTCCACCCCGGCGACCACGAGCGCGGCGTGCAGCGCCGCCGTGCCGTTCACCGTCGCCACGGCAAAGCGGGCTCCGGTGAAATCGGCGACGCGCTGCTCGAACGCGGTCACAAAGGCACCGACGCTGGAGACAAAGCTGGAGTCGATGGCCTCCCCCACCCGCGCTTTCTCAAGCGCGCCCATCACCGGGGCATGCAGCGGGATGAACGCCTCGGGCTCCGCATAGAGCTCGCGCACGAAGCGGACAAAGGCCTCAGACATTGTAGATGTCGGCCTTGTAGCGGCGCAGGTTGTCCGGGTTGGTGAACCACTCGATCGTGCGCGCCAGGCCCTCGCGGATGTCCACCTGGGGCTTGAAGCCGGTCAGGCGCTCGATCCTGGCGTTGTCGCACCAGAGGCGGAACACCTCGGAGTTCGACGGGCGGAGGCGCTGCTGATCCTGCACCACTTCGATGTCGCTGCCCATCAGCTCGCGGATCAGGTGCAGGGTGTCGCCGATCGAGATCTCGTAGTTCGAGCCGATGTTGACCACCTCGCCCACCGCCGCCTCGCACTCGGCCAGGGCGATGAAGCCGCGGCAGGTGTCCTCAACGTAGTTGAAGTCACGCGTCGGGGAGAGATCACCCAGTTCGATGCGCCGCTTGCCCGAGGCGATCTGGCTGATGATGGTCGGGATCACCGCGCGCGCCGACTGGCGCGGCCCGTAGGTGTTGAACGGGCGTGCCACGGTGAGCGGCAGCTCGAAGCTGTTCTGGAAGCTCTGCGCGATCGCGTCCGCGCCGATCTTGGAGGCGCTGTAGGGCGACTGCGGCTGCAGCGGATGCTGCTCATCGATCGGCACGTAGCGCGCCGTGCCGTACACCTCGCTGGTGGAGGTGTGGATCACGCGCTTCACACCCGCATCCAGCGCCGCCTGGCAAACATTCAACGTGCCGCGCACGTTGGTGTCCACGTAGCTGTCCGGCGCGACGTAGGAATAGGGAATGGCGATCAGCGCCGCGAGATGGAACACCACGTCCACGTCCTTCATCATGTGGCGGCAGAAGTGCGGGTCGCGGATGTCGCCGGAGATGACCTCGATATCGCCCTTGCACGGCACATCCTCCAGCCAGCCCCAGTGGTTGAAGCTGTTGTACTGCGCCAGCGCACGAACCTTGTAGCCGCGGGAGACCAGCATTTCAACGAGGTGCGAGCCGATGAATCCGTCGGCGCCGGTGACGAGGGCGCGAAGAGCGTGACTGGAAGGCATGATCTGGAGTTCCACCTGCATCAATTCAAATATGTTGGCCCGCCATCCACAAGGCCCAGGCCGACGAAAAATCATAGCCGATCACGGGGTGTTTGCCTATGATAACCCTTCGGACAACCCTGCACTCAGCCACATGAACGCACATAATTCACATTCCCTCGCAGCGGACCATGCGGCCCACCATGAGCCGAGCCAGGAAACAAACGATCTTGTCCGTGAGGGTGAATCCTTTGTCCGCAATTCATTCGGTGACAGATACCTTTACAGCGTGAACCGCCACGCCTTTGATCGATTCGGTGCAGCGAATACTCTTGACGGAGCATTTCGCACTCTTCTGCACAAGGAAGAAACTCTCTACATCATTGCCGGAACGGACTCTGGACTGCTTTACAAACATATTCGGAAGATGGATCCCCCAAGGGGAAGCCGCTACCTTTTCGTGGAGCTAGATGAAATCCGTAGAATACTGGTTGATGACGGGCAGTTAACGGATGACAGCGAATCCATTGGATGCGTCCCCTTCGAAAACTGGATCGATGCCGCCACCGCATTCCAGATCGATGATTATCTTTATCTCGACGCGGTCCAAGTCGTTTTCTCTCTGGCCGCGCAGGATCAGCATCACCCCCAATACACCACCATGGCGTGGCAATTGCGGGAAGAAGTCGACAAACTGAGATGGCAGGCCGTCGCCAGACTGGGTGGGGAAACTTTCGGTATATGCCAGCTCCAGAACGCGCCCGAAAACATTCAACCGGCGCATCTCCTCAGGGGTCTGTTCAAGGGACACACCGCGGCCCTGCTTGCAGGAGGCCCTTCGCTGGACGATCTTCTCCCGTGGGTCATCAGGCATCGGGAACATCTTGCGGTCTTGGCGGTCTCCCGGATAGCCGCACGCCTGAAGCAAGCCGGGATCACGCCTGACTTCATCTTCTCCGTCGACCCGACCGAGCTTAGCTACGACATCAGCAAGCAGATGCTCGACCTGGACGATCGCACGACCCTGATCCACCAGTACCACGTCGCGCCCCGACTTCTGGCCCAGTGGCCAAACCGCAGCCTTTACCTGGGCAATCTTCTGCCGTGGAAATCCGAGCTGAATCCCAACTCTCCGCTCTCCCCGCCGGGGCCGACAGTCACCAACACGGCCCTTCAAGTCGCCCATGACCTCGGCTTCAACACCATCATCCTCGGCGGTGTCGACCTCTGCTTCACACCCGAAGGGTACACCCATGCCCAAGGCAGCAATGAAAGGGCGGCAGGACCCCGCTTCGACCTAACCAGCCTGGAGGTGGAGACGAACGCGGGCACCATGGCAGCCAGCACGCCCGACTTTGCCACAGCCATCCAGACACTCAGCGAGCAGGCTCGCCATCTCGTGGCTTCTGGCTGCACGCTGTTCAACCCTGCGCCGGGCGCCGCACGGATCGAACACATCCGCCACGTGCCGATCGATGCCCTACCCATCAGCACTGCGCCAGTCGATGTTCCTTCGCTACTCGCGCGCGCCCTGCCAGTAATTGGTCCCGATGCCCGCCTGAATCATTATCGGGCCTTGGAGCGGGAATTGAGCAGCACGCTGCATCAGCTGGAGAAAATGCAGGAGCTGATTTGCGAAGCCCTGCAGGTCAACGAAAGCATGTTCGGGGAGCGTGGGCTGATCGAGGATCCGTCGCAAAAACTGAAACTGGACAGGATCGAGAAGCGGCTCGACAGAACCTACCGCCACCTGAGCTCCATCGTGAAAGGCTACGGCTTGCGGGAGATGCTCCGTGCGATGCGTCCGTTCGCCGACTACGAACGACTGGATGCCGACGAGACACGATCCATCGGACGCGATTACTACAAGGCCTATCTCAGCGGTGCCAGGCGCCTGACCGAACTCGTGGACGATGCCTTGAAGGCCGTTCGGTTCCGTGCCCGCGAAGAGGCCCCCCTTGCCGATCTCGACCACCTCGCCGAGGAATGGAGACGGCAGGAACAACCCGGCCGGGTGCGGGTCTGGAAAAGGCGACACCCTGAACGTGCCTCGCAGTCCGGATCAGCGGAACAAGCACTGCTGGATAGGCTGGAATCACAATTCCGGGAGGACCTCGCATCCACCGAAACCGGCCACATGCGCCGCGCCAGAGCGCATGCGGATCTCAGTGCTGCCCGCATCCGTGCGCGGCAATTGTTCGCACAAGACAAGCTGGGCGATCTCGAGGCGCTGTTGTCTGCCCTCAGAAAACACCACGCCGATGAAAAGGGCACGCCCTACATCTTCCTGGTCGATGGCTATGTGCACGAACTGAAAGGCGAAATGGATGTCGCCCTGGAGAGGTACAGTCAGGTCATCCAGCACGGAGACATGCGCCTCAGCGAGGACGCCCTCCTGAGAATGACCGACTGGAGCCTCGCCCACGGTCAGGTCGAACACGCCCTCCAAGCCCTGCAATGTCTCGCGGCCATCTCGGACAGTTACACCCTGCAATACGCGGAGATGCTCCGAATCGCGGGAGATCCGCTCAGGGCCATGGAGGTCTACCAGGAGCACATCGCACGCTTCCCCGAGGATGTTCAGGCCAAACTGCGTCTGACGCGGCACCTGATCGACCATCAGGCTTACGAAGGTGCGATCTTCATGCTTGAAGAACTGCTGGCCGACCAAGCCGAGGACGAGCGCGTGAAGGGATTGCGAAGAAGGCTAGAAGAGGCCCTGCAAAAGCAGCCCTGACCCGGAAACATGCGAGTGCTGACTGGCCTGATCAGTCCTCACCCAAGCTGTGAGTGTCCTCGTAGCGCGACATCATCCGCATGCCATGCCGCATTTCGGAAAAGGATGCGCCAATGCGTTGCCGACGCACCTGAAGATGCTGCAAGGCATCCGCGTCCAAGGCTTGGATCTCTCGAATCCAGTCCTGTATCACGGCACGCAGCGACGATTCCAGAGGCTGGGACAAGAGATCCCTGATTCTTGCGTCGCGCTCAAGTAGAAGAACCTCAAGATCCTCCAGCGGATGTTCATCATCCGCGATAGCCCGACACAGGCTGCGGGATATCTCCAGCAGAGCCGCCATCTCCTCCCTGCACCATTGCATGCGTCAGGCCAAGCTCAGGATTTCGGGAATCTGGTCCCACGCGCCTTTGATTTCGGACATCAGGGCCTTGACTTCATCAAGGTAGGCCACCTCATTGTTTGCGCTAGCCTCGAACAGGCGAGTTTCCATGTAGCCATACAGGTCGTTCAGATTGGCGGCGAGCTCGCCCCCCTTCTCGAGTTCCAAGCCATCCTTGAGCCCGCCAAGGATGGCAATGGCCTTGGAGATCTGCACGCCCTTGAGTGCGTAATCCCCACGCTGCATGGCATGGCTGGCCACATTGACGCGCTGGATGAACCCCTCCATCAACATCTGGATCAGGCGATGAGGATTGGCGTCCTGGACACTGGATTGCAGGCCAACGTTGGCGTAGAGGTTGGCCCCCATGGAGCGTGGCGAAATATACATAGTCAATTCCTCGATCACTTGAGCAGGGAGGACAGCTGGGCTGCCAGATAATTCCCTGTTGATTGATACTGGGCGACGATCAGGTCCATCTTGTTGAATTGCCGGTAATACTGATCCTCGAGCTTACTCAGACGTGCATCGAGGCTGGTGCGACGATCCGCAATATCCTTTTTCTGATCGTTCATGGAGCGACTCTGTTCATCCAGGATGCCCCCAGACTTTAGATAATCGTCCACCCTGGAAAGCGTGCGTGTGGCTACGCCATCGGAAGACTGAAAGAGGTCGACCAGGACATTGAGATTGTCGCCCATGGCATCCTTCAGCTTTGTCGAGTCCAGACTCAGGACGCCGTAACGATCCACCCCCACGCCGATGGCAGACAGCGAGTCAACGCCACCGCTGCCGGAAGACACGGGGTCGACAAGGTCCCTGCGCAATTGCTGCTGCAAATTGCGCAGTGTGGAGTCACCGACGAGTGCCGCCGCCTTCTTGGTCGTGGCGTCGTAATTGCCCAGGTCACTCATGACCTGGCGCAGGCTGTTGTAGCTATCCACGAACCCCTGGACGGCCTTGACGATCTCTTCGCTGTCGGAAGACACGTCCACCTTGACCGCGCTCGTCGTTGCGCTCTTCAAGGTAAAGCTAAGGCCATCGACGGCATCGCTGATCGTGTTGGACGAGCGGGTGATGGTATAGCCATCCACCTTGATGACGGCATCCTTGGGTGCGCTCTGCTGAGTGAAGGCCAGCGAGGACAGACCGGAAGCGTCCGTGTTGTTGCCGTCGTCATCAGTGAACGTGACACCAAGGCCGTTGGCGGTTCCAGTTTCCTTGGAGGCCAGCACGAGCTTGCTGACCATGCCTCCCAACCCGTCATCGACATTGATGATGCTTGCGCTCACTCCGGTGTTGTCGGCCGCCTTGTTGATGGCATCCCGGATGCCGGCGAGCGTGTTGTTGGTGCCATCGATGGCCACCGTGAAGCTGTTTCCACCCACATCGAGCGTCAGGCTGCCGGTACCGACGACACTGTCCTGGGAAGCGAAATTGCCCGACGCGAGCTTCTCAGCCTGGGCGAGACTGATTACTTCCACGCTGTATGAACCCACAGCTGCCTTGCTGTTGGCCGTGGTGCTGAAAGCGGAGTCGTCGCTCGCCGTGACCTTGCGAGCACTGAAGGTTTCAAGGGCGTCGAGTTTCTTGAGGGCGGTCTGGAAAGCCGACATCGTGCCCTTGAGCTTCCCGAAAGCCGACAGGCGAGCATCCAGCCTTGCTTCCTGGCGATCTAGAAGATTCTTGGCTGGCTGGCCTTCCGCACGCACCAGTTGTGCGACGATGCCATTGATGTCCATGCCCGTGGCCAAGCCGGTGGATGTGATCGTCATTGATACGCCCTCAACAAGGTAATGCTTCCGACATCCCGCGCGCCGGGAACGGACAGAAAATCAGGCCTTTTCCTTCAGCAACACGCCTTCGCGATCATCCCCCAGCCTGAGCATGTTGTGAATGAAGGAAAGAACTTCTTCCGACGGGATCTGGCGCACCACTTCCTCGGTATCGCGATCGATGACCTTGATCACCAGGCGCCCGGTCTCGTCATCGTAATTCAGGTTGAGGTCACGCCTGAACGACTGGATGTAGTCCTTGACCTCGCTGACCGCTCTCTGCAGGGCTTCGGGACTCGGAGACTTCAGGCCTTGCTCGAGGGCATCGCCAGTCTTGCCCGGAATCTGCGGGAGAGTGTCAGAAACAGCGACAGCCTGCTCGGACAGACCCGAAACAGGCATCACTCGTGTCGAATTCGCGACTCGCCCCTGGACCGAGGCCTGGGAGACCGTTGCGGTTGGAGGCGGCGTCAGTTTGTTGGGATCGATGAGCATGGGAACCCCTCCTGCGAGGAGGGGGAGCGGTTCATCCGCCCCCCCCTTCAGGACCAAGCTATGCTAACCCGAGATTAGCGCAGGAGTCCCAGTACAGACTGCGGAGCCTGGTTGGCCTGCGAGAGCATCGCGGTACCGGCCTGAGCCAGGATCTGGGCACGACTGAGATTCGCGGTTTCGGCAGCGAAGTCAGCGTCCATGATACGGGAGCGGGCTGCGGTCTGGTTCTCAACCGCGCTCTGCAGGTTCGAGATGGTCGCGTTGAAGCGGTTCTGAGCGGCACCCAGGCGACCACGCAGGTTGTTGAGCTTGCCGATCGCGCTATCAAGCACGCCGATAACGGAGTTGCCCTTGGTTACGCCCGAGGCACCGGTCGCGGTAGAGACGTGCATGCCGGCCGCCATGGCACTGCCGATACCGGTGGCACCGGCGGTGGACAGGTTGGCCATCGAAACCTTGATACGGTTGTTGGCGGCAGTGTTGGCACCCACCTGGAACTCGTAGCTGGTTCCCGAGGTGTTGATGATCTTCTTGCCGTTGAACTCGGTGTTGCCGATGATGCGGCCGATTTCCTGCTTGAGCTGCTGGAATTCGGTGTTCAGGTCGGTCTTGTCTGATGCAGTATTTGTCGCATTCATGGACTGAACGGTCAGGTCACGCATGCGCTGCATCATGCCTTGCAGCTCGGTGATCGCACCTTCGGCAGTCTGGGCCATCGACAGGCCATCGTTGGCATTGCGCACGGCCACGGTCATGCCGCGAACCTGGGAGTTCATGCGCTCGGCGATGGACATGCCGGCAGCGTCATCCTTGGCGCTGTTTACACGCAGACCAGAGGACAGACGCTCCATTGCGGTTTTCTGCATGAGGTCCGTCTTGTACAGGCTCCGCTGCGAGTTGATGGACATCATGTTGGTGTTGACGACGTTAGCCATGGCTAGGTCTCCTTGTGTTTGCGCTGCTGCGCGGTTGAATTCGGTTAGGAACCTTATCGGCGGGGCTCCGGAGAGCTTTAGCCCCGAATCGAAAATTTTTTCGGTCCGGATCTCGCCTTCAGGATGTTTATCGGCCCTTGCGCGGAAGGCTTTAGTGGCTATGTGTGAAATTTTTCCTTGACCCCTATAGCCCGATGGAGGCCTTGGACGGAATCCGGCGCAAGCCTGGCTGGATTCAGTTTCGCCACATCCGCGCTGCCGACTGTTAAGAATGCCCCCGCCGCGATTCCCCCGGGCCACCTACATGCAAGAGCACCTCCCTCGGCGCGATGCTCCAGGCAGCCCATCGGCCCGGGGGCCTCATTCAGCTCGGAGCCCAGCCACGATGCGGACGACGGCCCGAACCACCCTGGGCCGCCGGGTGTGGGAGCGGCCTGTGGCCGCGATGATTGAATCGTCACGTTTTTGCGTCATGATCCTTTCAGGGACGTATTGCACAGGATCAGACCCATGCCCGGCACGCTCTATTCTCTGGAAGTCCAGCCCACGATTCCGCAGGAGTTCGAATGCCTGCACGACTTCGCCGGCAATCTCTATTACAGCTGGAGCCGCAAAGTGCGCGGCCTGTTCTACCGCATGGACGCGGAGCTGTGGGAGGCCTGCGGACACAATCCGAAGATCTTCCTGCGGCGGGTGGCGCAGGAGCGCGTCGATGCGGCGCTGGCCGACCCGACCTATATGTTCGACCTGGCGGAGACCCGCGCCCAGTTCGAACGCTATCTGGGCGACGCCCCGCATCCCGAGATCGTCGACCACCTCAACCCGGCGGAAGACCTGATCGCCTACTTCTGCGCGGAATACGGCTTCCACGAGAGCTTCCCGATCTATTCGGGCGGGCTCGGCATCCTGGCGGGTGACCACTGCAAGGCGGCCAGCGATCTCGGCCTGCCGTTCGTGGCCGTGGGCCTGCTCTACCGTGTCGGCTACTTCACCCAGACCATCGATGCCCAGGGACAGCAGATAGAGTCCTTCCTGCCGGTCAACTTCGACGACCTGCCGGTCAGCCCGGTGCTGGATGCGTCCGGCAAGGAGCTCGTGTTCTGGCTGCCCATGCCGGGCCGGCAGGTCGCGGTCAAGGTCTGGCTAGCCCGCGTGGGCCGGGTGCGGCTGATCCTGCTGGATACCGACCTGCCGCAGAACACCCCGCAGGATCGCGCGATCACCTACCAGTTGTATGGCGGCGACCGGGAAACGCGGATTCAGCAAGAGATCCTGCTCGGCATGGGTGGCGTGCGCGCGTTGCGCACGCTGGGGCTCGAACCTGGCGCCTGGCACATCAATGAAGGGCATGCGGCCTTCATGATCATCGAGCGCTGTCGCGAGCTTGTCGCGAAAGGCAAGAGTTTTGAGGCCGCGCTCGAACAGACCGCGAGTTGCACCGTATTCACCACGCACACCCCCGTTCCCGCAGGGCACGACGTATTCGATGCGAGCATGATCGAGCGTTACTTCCGCGACATCGCCCGTGGCATGGGGCTGGACATGGCAAGCTTCATGCGACTGGGCAGCCTGGAAAGCAATCCAGCCCAGTTCAACATGACCACCCTGGCCCTGCACGGCTCGCGCCAGCACAACGGCGTCAGCCGCATCCATGGCGAGGTCGCCTCACGCATGGAGCGTGATCACTGGCCACAGATCGAGCCGGAAGAGAACCCCATGCGCCACGTGACCAACGGGGTCCATGTCAGCACCTTCCTGGCGCGCGAATGGGCCAATCTGTTCGACCAACGGCAACGGGACTGGCACTGGCACCTGAGTGATCGCGACTTCTGGAACACGGTGCTCTCCCATATCCCTGATCACCGATTCTGGAGCATGCGCCAGTCGCTCAAGCAGGAAATGCTGGCCGACATTGCGGATCGCATCGCCGAACAACACCGGCGCAACGGAAGCAGTGAGGCGGTGATCCGCAAATCCCTCAGTCTCATCTGTCAGCCAGAGCGCGACGTGATGGTGATCGGCTTCGCCCGGCGCTTTGCCACCTACAAACGAGCGACTCTGCTGTTTGATGACCTTGAAAACCTGTCTCAACTGGTCAATGACGCGGATCGTCCGGTGATCTTTGTCTTCGCGGGCAAGGCCCACCCGGCAGACGAGCCCGGTCAGGCGCTGATCCGGAGGATCTGGGATATCGCCCACCGGCCGGAGTTCCTCGGCCGTATCCTGCTGATCGAAGGGTATGACATGGCGCTTGCCCGCAAGCTGGTGACCGGCGTGGACATCTGGCTGAACACGCCGGAGTACCCGCAGGAAGCCAGCGGCACCTCGGGCATGAAGGCCGCGCTCAACGGCGCCGTCAACCTGAGCGTCCTGGATGGCTGGTGGGGCGAGGGTTACGAGGGCAACAACGGCTGGGCCATCACCCCGCACGGTCCGGAATATGACGCCGCCTATCGCAACACCCAGGAAGCGCATGACCTTATGACCCTGTTGCGCAAGGAAGTCGTCCCACTCTATTACGAGCGCGACAAGGGCAGCTTTGCCAGCCGGTGGGTGCAGGTGTCGAAGGCCTCGATGAGCAGCGCCCTGCCCCGCTTCAACAGCGAGCGCATGGTGCTGGATTACGTGCGCGGCTTCTATGCCCCGGCCCTCAACAAAGGACGCCAGTTCAGCGCGAGCAACGGTCAGCGTGCGATCGCACTGGCTGACTGGAAGGCCCGCGTGCGTTTGATGTGGCCGAAAATCCGTGCGGAGCGCATCGACACCCCGGTGCACGATGTACTACACGGGCAGACCATTGACCTGAGTGTCGCGGTCGATGTAAATGGCCTCTCCCCGCAGGATATTCGCGTGGAATGCCAGATTGGGCGTCTCGACAGATCTCAGCATTTCCAGCAGCACTCGCACTTCTTGCTCGAACCCACCGGGGTTGACGCGCAAGGGCGTCAGATCTATGCGCTGCGTTTGCAACCTTCGATGGCAGGCTTGCAGGTCTATCGGATACGCTTGTTCCCCTACCACCCCGATCTGACCCACCCCTACGAAATGGGCGCCATGCTCTGGCTGTAACAGGGTGTTGAAAAAGGGCTTTCCTGCCCTTTTTCAACTCGCTTCGTCGCGGTACATGCCCCCGACGAGCTCCTAAGATCAAGCACTTGGCGCGCTTGATCTTCGCGCAAGCCATCCATGGCTTGCTTCAACAGGGCGTTGAAAAGAGTTTTTCAACACCCTGCCAAGGGGCTGTCATGCCCGGGAGGCGAGCGCGACAGCGGCGCCCCCGGCCTCCTGAGGAGAGGGCATGCTGCTCGCCCGGCTCTCGGCCTTGCGCCCGTAGAGCGCCACCTCATGCGCCAGTCGCGCCGAGGCCTCTTCGCTCCATTGCGACCATTCGAAACGCCAATGCCAGTTACCCTCGGGGGTACCCGGCGTGTTCATGCGCGCATCGCTGCCGAGCCCGAGCACATCCTGCAAGGGCAAGATGACGAGATTGGCGACCGATTCCAGCGCAACACGCATCAAGAGCATGGGCATCGGCTCACTGGATTCCCCAAGATAGTCATGCACCTGCTGGCGCGCCTCTTCATTCAGCGAGGACCACCAACCAAGGGTTGTGTCATTGTCATGGGTGCCGGTATAGACCACGCTGTCCAGCGTGTGATTGTGCGGAAGATAGGGGTTGTCTGGCCCGCCATCGAAGGCGAACTGGAGAATGCGCATCCCGGGAAGATGGTGCTTCTGGCGAAGTTCGGTCACTTCTTCGGTGATGATGCCCAGGTCTTCCGCCACCACGGGCAGCGGCCCGAAGGCCTCGCACAAGGCAGACAGCAATTCATCACCCGGAGCTTTGACCCAATGCCCGTCAATCGCCGTTTCGCACGCCGCCGGAATGGACCAGTAGGACTCCAACCCGCGGAAATGATCGATTCTGACCAGATCGAAGAGCCTCAGGTGCGTGGCAAAGCGCGCCTTCCACCACGCAAAGCCCTCCTCGACATGACGCTCCCAGCGGTAGAGCGGGTTCCCCCAGCGTTGCCCCGTTTCTGAAAAATAATCCGGCGGCACGCCCGCCACTTCCTCGGCACGGCCCTCGGCATCTACGCTGAACAACTCTGGCCGAGCCCAAACCTCGGCGCTGTCGTGCGCCACGTAGATCGGCATGTCGCCAAACAGCAGCACGCCACGAACATGGGCATAGGCCTTGAGTGCCTGCCATTGGAGGGCAAAAACGAACTGTTCGAAACGCACGCCATCAATACGCTCCCGCAGCGCGGCACGCATCTGCTGCATGGCGGAGGGATGACGATCGCGGAGCTGGGCAGGCCAGTCGAACCAGGCCTTGCGTCCTTGCTGCTCGCGCAAGGCCATGAACAGGGCAAAATCCTCCAGCCAATCGGCTTCCCGCGCGACGAAGGTGGAGAACGCCTCACGATCATGCGGGGAGGCGTGGCGTTTGAATCCTTCGTAGGCTTCCTTGAGGCTGCTGGCGTCGCCCGCCAACCAACCGAGTTGGCGAAGGGAATCGAGACAGATCAGCTCCGGATTGCCGGCGTGGGAGGAAAGACACTGGTAAGGCGAGCCCAATCCGTTCGGTGCATCATGCGTCGGCCCGAGCGGGAGCATCTGCCAGACACTGATACCGCAGGCAGCCAACCGATCGATAAGATACAGGGCCTCCTTGCCCAGGGTTCCGTGCCCCCCCTTTCCGGGCAGTGACGTTGGATGCAACAGTATTCCCGCACGACGACGGGCAAGGGCATGAGGCAAGTCGCCACGCATTATCCGGCCTGCCCGGTGCGCATCACCCCGCCCATGGAAGGAGCGCCATGACCCACGGCCAGCACCTGGTCGAGGATGGCCGGGGGCTTTTCACCAAGGATTTCGTACAGCCTGCGCAGATGGAGGCGGTAAAGATGCTCGAAATCACGTACCGCCTCCGACGGGTTGTAGTCCCCGAACCACCAGAACCAGTCCGAACCTTCGCAGATGGCGAGTTGGCGCTCGGCGGCGATGCGCTGTTCCTCGTCCAGGCGCTCCGCTTCCATCACCTCGTCAAACACCCTCTTCGCATCGATCAACAGTTTCCAGCCAAGGTTCTTGTCCTTCTCGCCGATCCAGGTGGAAAAGGTACCGTATACCCAGCTGCCAGCCACCAGGCGCGGCAAGGGCGTGCGCGGCGGCACCTCGTCGAGCAGGGCCTGGTAGGTGGTGAGGCGCAGGCGCGGGTGACTGGACAAACGTCGATAGAGGGCGTCGAGGAAGTAATAACCGTTTTCCGGGTAGAACTCCCAGGCATTTTCGCCATCCATGATGATGGAGGCGACGTACTGACCGTCATGACAGGCCGTTGCGATGTTTTCCAGATGGCGGACCAGATCATCGACGGCATGATCGGCATGCCAATCCGCGTAACGGAAGCCAATCAGGTCGGACAGGCCGTCATCGCGAAAGAACAACGCCGGTGCATGCACTGTTGAACCATTACCCAGACCATTGCCGTTGCCATTGGGGCTGTACTGGTAGAAGCGATGCAGACAGTGACGGTACTGGTCGATCAGCCCGCCCTGATTCAGGCTGTTGTTCAGCACCTGACTGCCGGTTGCACACCACTGAAAACCGGCCTGAGCCAGCAGGGGCAGGGTTTTTTCGCTGACACTGCCCTCGGATGGCCAGCAGCCGCTTGGGCGTCGACCAAAGAATCGCTCAAAGACCCGCAAGCCTTCTTCGAGATGCCAACGTACCCGCATGGCCCCGCCAGGATAAATGTCTACCCCGTCGAGCGGCGCCTGAGGCCAGGCCTCGTGAACCGACCGGGTATCCAGCAGCAGCGGCATGATCGGGTGAGCATAGGGGGTCATAGTCAGTTCAATCTGGCCACAATCGGCGAGTTCGCGATAACGACCGATGACCCCCCCCATGAGGTCGGCGATCAGTTCCAGCAACTGGCGACGGTCGTCCGCATCGAAGCCACAGGCCTTGTGAATCAGTGCGAGGGCGCGTGCATCATGACGGCGAACGGTTTCCCCAAGCCATGCGAGGTGATACCAGACGAGAAGATCGGAGAAGAAGCCATCGCCCAAGTAGCTCAGCCGCTTCGGATGGTCGAGAAAATCTCGCCCGATGCGCGCCAGCTCCGCATAGGGTTCGAAACGCTGGATCAGGCGCTGCTCGTGGGCACGCAGACAGGTCCTGATGAGCTCGGCACGTGCCTCGAGGGCAGGCGCCTCCCCCAGCGACAACGCGGCCAGAAGAGGATCCGGCAAAGCGCCACCATCCGCCAGATACCCCTTCAAGGCCTGCGCGTAGTCATCGATCTGCTCAAGCAGCACCGGCACGAAGTTGACCACGGCCCGGGCATCGGGATGGGCCTCGATGTGCGCGGCCATGTCGACATAATCCTTGAGTGCGTGGAGATAGGTCCACGGACGCTGGTACTGCCCGCTGAAGGGATCACGGTACTCAGGCTGATGCATGTGCCACATCAGAACCACATTCAGGCGCGTTGGCATCAGGCAGGCCTCATCGTACGTAGTGGAGTTGCTGGTTGAGCATTTCCGGGGTGACCAGCACCACGCCGCCGGGGCTGACCTCGAAACGCTTGCGATCTTCCTCCGGATTCTCTCCGATCACCATGCCGGGCGGAATGATGCAGCCCTTGTCGAGCACCGCCTTGCGCACTCGCGCACCCTCACCCACGGTCACGTTGGGCAGGATCACACTGTCCTGAACCAGCGCGCCACTGTTGACCACCACGTTGGAGAACAGCAGCGAGTGACGCACCGTGGAGCCAGAGATGATGCAGCCACCGGAGACCATCGAATCGACTGCCATGCCACGACGGTCCTCGTCGTCAAACACGAACTTGGCAGGCGGCAGCTGTTCCTGATAGGTCCAGATCGGCCAGTCCTTGTCGTACAGGTTCAAGTCCGGTGTCACGCCGATCAGTTCCAGATTGGACGCCCAATAGGAGTCGACCGTCCCTACATCACGCCAGTAACTCTGCCTGCCGCTTTGCACATCGCGGAACGGATAGGCATAGACGCGGTATTTGTCGATGACCGACGGAATGATGTCCTTGCCGAAATCATGCTGGGAGGTCGCATCGTCCGCGTCGCGAATCAGCTGCTCATAGAGGAACTTGGTGTTGAAAACGTAGATCCCCATCGAAGCCAGCGCGGTACCGGGCAGGCCAGGGATGGAATCCGGATCGCTGGGCTTTTCGCGGAAACGGATGATCCGGCTGTCCTCCTCGACCCCCATGACGCCGAAGGCCTTGGCCTCCTCCACCGGCACCTGGATGCAGCCGATGGTGAGATCAGCCTGTTTTTCAACGTGATACGCCAGCATCAAGCCGTAGTCCATCTTGTAGATATGATCGCCGGCCAGGATCAAAACGTATTCGGGATTGTGCGAGCGAATGATGTCGATGTTCTGATACACGGCATCAGCAGTGCCTGCGTACCATGAATTCTCATCAATACGCTGCTGGGCCGGCAGCAGTTCGATGAATTCTCCTCTTTGGGGATTGGAATTACCCCAACCCAGCTGAATATGACGGATTAATGAATGCGCCTTGTATTGGGTCAACACGCCGATGCGACGAATCCCGGAATTGACGCAGTTGGAAAGCGGGAAGTCGATGATGCGGAACTTGCCACCGAAGGGCACGCCAGGCTTGGCACGCCAGTCTGTCAGCTGTTTCAGGCGCGACCCCCTACCGCCGGCGAGCACCAGCCCGAGGGTGTCACGGGTGATTCGGCTGACAAGACGCTGCGGCTGTTCGATCTGCATATCGACGACTCCTCGACTGGATTAAACCGTTTTTCGAATATGACATGAACCTATACTATGCCTATAGCTTGTTAAAGAACCACTGCATAAAATTTATCCAGCGTTACCCGCAGGGAGACCTAATGGAACAGTCGATCGCCCGCCTCCTCGATGGTCGTCATCATGACCCCTTCAGTCTGCTGGGCCGCCATCCTCTCAAAGAGGGCTGGGTCTGCATCCGTGCCCTGATGCCGCAAGCTCGCAGTGTGCGCATCGAGGTCGATGGCCCCGAAATGGAACTGATTGACGAGCGCGGTCTCTGGCAGTGGGAAGGCCCGGATCAGAATCTTCCGCTGCATCACGCCCTGCACTGCGTTGACCACGGCGGATTTGCCTTCAGCCTGATCGACCCCTACACCTTCGCGCCCCAATTGGGCGAACTCGACCTTCACCTTTTTGGCGAGGGGCGCCACTGGCATGCCTACCGGATGCTCGGCGCGCACCCGCATGAGGTCGATGGCGTGCCGGGTGTACAGTTCGCGGTCTGGGCCCCGAATGCCGAGCGAGTCAGCGTGGTGGGCGACTTCAACCAGTGGGATGGCCGCCGCAATATGATGCGCGTGCGCGGCAACGGTGGCGTCTGGGAGCTGTTCATCCCCGGCCTGATGCCTGGCGACCTGTACAAGTTCGAGATCCGCAATCGCGACAGCGGGGAGATCATGGTCAAGAGCGACCCCTACGGCAGCTGGTTCGAGCATCGCCCCGGCACCGCCGCCAAGATCGCACCACTCAGCGCGCACGCGTGGAACGACCGTGGCTGGATGGAAGGCCGTGGCGGGCCGGGCTGGCTGAACCGCCCAATGTCGATCTACGAGGTCCATCTCGGTTCATGGCGCCGCCGGGAGGATGGTGGATTCCTCGACTACCGCACCCTCGCACACCAATTGGTCGACTACCTCAAGCCGCTGGGTTTCACCCATATCGAACTGCTGCCGGTCACAGAACATCCGCTGGATGACTCCTGGGGCTACCAGACCACCGGTTACTTTGCTCCTACCAGTCGGTTCGGAAACCCCGACGATTTCCGCTACTTCGTCGACTACTGCCACCAGAACAACATCGGCGTCTTGCTTGACTGGGCCCCCGGGCACTTCCCCAAAGACGACTGGGCCATAGCCCGTTTTGATGGCACGCCGCTGTACGAGCATGCCGATCCACGCCTTGGCGAGCACCGCGACTGGGGTACCTATATCTTCAACTATGGCCGCAACGAGGTATGTAACTTCCTGCTCGCCTCCGCCGTCCACTGGCTGGAAGAGTTCCACATTGACGGTCTGCGTGTGGATGCTGTGGCTTCCATGCTCTATCTCGACTACTCGCGTGACCCGCACGACTGGCTGCCCAACCAGTATGGGGGGCGGGAGAACCTGGACGCCATCAACTTCCTGCGCGAACTGAATCGCGTAGTGCATGGCCAGTTCCCTGGTGCCCTCGTGGTGGCAGAAGAGTCCACCGCCTGGCCCGGCGTCACCAAGCCGACCGATGTCGGCGGGCTCGGCTTCACCATGAAATGGAACATGGGCTGGATGCACGACATCCTCAGCTACATGAAGCATGACCCCATCCACCGCCAGCATCACCACAACGAACTGACATTCGGCCTGCTCTACGCCTTCAGCGAGAACTTCGTGCTGCCCTTCTCACACGACGAGGTGGTGCACGGCAAGGGCTCGATGGTTGGCAAAATGGCAGGTGACGAATGGCAACGTTTTGCCAACCTGCGCCTGCTCTACAGCATGATGTGGACCTATCCCGGCAAGAAGCTCCTATTCATGGGGGGCGAGTTTGGTCAGGTCGCGGAATGGAATTTCGCGCATTCGCTCGAGTGGTGGGTCACCCAATATCCCTTGCATGCCGGCATGCAGCGCCTGATCACCGATCTTAACCATCTCTACCACGATCAGCCCGCGCTGCATGCACGCGACTTTGATTGGAGTGGCTTCCGGTGGATCGACTGTGGCGACGCGGCCCAATCCGTTCTGAGCTATATCCGTCAGGATGGGGATCAGCAGCTGATCGTGGCCCTTAACTTCACCCCCGTGCCGCGCCAGGACTACCGTCTTGGCGTGCCTCACGCGGGGCGCTATCACGTCCTGCTCAATTCCGATGCCAGCATCTATGGCGGGAGTGATGTCGGCCTGATCGAGGTTGAAGCCGAAGATATCCCGTGGATGGGGCTCCCCTGCTCCATCAGACTCAATTTGCCCCCGCTTGGCGCACTCGTCCTGCAATCCCGCTGAAAAAAACTTCGGTCCTGTGCCCCAGGGGCACAGGTTCTTGCGCTTCTTTTTGGCTAACTTGTGAAGCATCCGATCGTGAAAACGCCCATCCGTGCCCTGTTTGCCACCTCCGAGGTTCATCCCTTGATGAAAACAGGGGGGTTGGGCGATGTTTCCAGCAGTCTTCCGCAGGCCCTTTGTGCCCTGGGGGTGGATGTCCGTATCGTCATGCCGGCTTACGCCGACACACTCGCCAGGCTGCAGACATGGCGCCCGCGCAGTGAGCTGTTCATCCCGCCGTTCGGGCGTTTCACCCTGCTGGAGGCACTGCTGCCCAGAAGCGAGGTGCCATTGTTACTGGTTGACCACCCTCTTTTCAGCGAACGGACGGGCAACCCCTACAACGCCAGCACAGGCCATGCCTGGCCGGACAACGCCGAACGCTTCGCGCTGTTCAGCCGCGCCTGCGAGCGAATCGCGCTCAATCAGGCCTCACTCGAATGGCAGCCGGATCTTGTCCACGCCAACGACTGGCAGAGCGGACTCCTGCTCGCCCTGCTCAAGGAGCAGCAGAGCAGCGCGCCCCCCAGTCTCATCACCATCCACAATCTGGCTTACCAGGGCGTGTTCGACCATGCTTCCTTTACCGCCATGCAGCTGCCCGCCAACCTATGGCAGCCACACGGCGTCGAGCATTGGGGAGAAATGAATTGCCTCAAGGCGGGCATCAATGGGGCACGATTCGTGACCACAGTGAGCCCGACATATGCGCGGGAGATCCAGACACCCGCGTTCGGCAATGGTCTTGATGGCCTGCTGCGTGAGCGACAGAACGATGTTGTCGGCATCCTCAACGGCATCGACGTGGAGGAATGGGATCCCGCGCACGACCCCACCCTGCCCCATGGCTTCGACGCCGATCACCTCGCGGACAAGCTGCATAACAAGCGTGCACTGCAGCATGAACTGGGCCTGGAAGAGGACGATCAAGCCCTGCTGGTAGGTCTTATTGGCCGCATGGCTGAACAGAAGGGGCTGGACATGGTACTCAAGGTGGCCGATGCCCTGATGGACCTGCCGATCCAGATCGCCGTGCTTGGCAGCGGTGACAAGGCGCTCGAAACGGGCTTCCTCGACTGGATGGACCGCTATCCAGGGCGGGTAAGTGTACGCATTGGCTACAGCGAAGGCCTTGCTCACCGGATCGAGGCGGGGAGCGACGCCTTCCTCATGCCCTCACGCTTCGAGCCCTGTGGCCTCAACCAGATGTACAGCCTGCGCTATGGCACTCCGCCCATCGTGCACGGGGTTGGCGGACTCAAGGACACCGTTGTTGACACGTATGACGCCACCCTTGCTGACAACAGTGCCAATGGCTTTGTCATGCAGCACCTCGACGCCCATGCCATCCTGTGGGGTGTCGGCCGCGCCGTCGAATATTTCAATCAGCCAAAACTATGGCAGGCCATCCAGCGCAACGGCATGGCCACCGACTTCAGCTGGAAGAAAAGCGCGCTCCAGTACCTCGCGCTCTATCAGCGAATGCTGGATGAGCGAAAGATGTACCTGGCTTGAGCTGACGGAAAAACCTCAGGCCTCGCCGATTTCTGCCCGAATCGCCTGCAAGGCCGACTGCGGATCATCAGCGCGAGTGATCGGACGCCCGATGACCAGATAACTGGAGCCCAAAGCAATCGCTTCGCCAGGCGTAACCACGCGGCGTTGGTCACCGGCATCCGCCCCACGCGGACGCACCCCAGGTGTGACCAGCAGGCCTTGGCCCCCCCACAGGCGACGCAAATCATTGGCTTCACGCGCAGAACAGACCACGCCATCCAAGCCTGATTGCTGCACCAGGCCTGACAGGTGCGCGACATGGTGTGCCGGACTGCCTTGCAGGCCAATCTCATGCAGATCAATCTCGTCCATGCTGGTCAGCACCGTCACGGCGATCAGGCGCGGTCGCTCGTCATAACCCTCCAGTGCCTCACGAGCAGCCTCCAGCATCCGCCGCCCCCCCAGCGCGTGCACATTGACCATCCATACACCGAGTGAGGCCGCGGCCTTCACCGCCTGACTCACGGTATTTGGAATATCGTGGAACTTGAGATCGAGGAAGACCTGGAAACCAAGACCCTGTAACTGCTCAACGATGACCGGCCCGCATCGGGTAAACAATTCCTTGCCAACCTTGACCCGGCAGGTCGCAGGATCGAGCCTACGGGCAAGGTTCAGGGCGTCTTCCTGCGTATCGTAATCAAGTGCGACAAGAATGCGCGGATCGGCAATAACCATCGAAGGCTGTCCTCGTGTGAGTCTGTAAATTTGCATGGCAGTTTACCAGCGGTGTCGGGCACACATACGCCAGTAAAGAAAAAAGCCCCGAAAAGGGGCTTTTTGAAATATGAGCCAGGCAGAGCCTGATGTGATCAATCATCACCATCGGTGACAACTTCACCATTGACCTGCAGACGCAGATCCTTACCCGGCTTGAAGTGCGGAACATACTTGCCGTCCAGCACCACCTGCTCGCCCGTCTTGGGGTTGCGGCCCTGGCGAGGACGTCGGAAATGCAGGGTAAAACTACCGAAGCCGCGCACCTCGATGCGCTCGCCGGAGGCAAGCGCCGAGCCCATGTGCTCCAGTATGCATTTGACCGCCATCTCGACATCGCGAGGCGGCAGATGCTCCTGACGCCGGGCCAGGAGTTCGATCAACTCGGACTTCGTCATGGACGCTGAGATTGGCTGTGCATGGATCGGAGGCATGCACTTCCGGGAGGGAAATGCATGCCGGTGGTTCGGCAAGGATTACTCGCCGCGACCCAGCTGCTCCTTGAGCAGGTCACCCAGGGTCGGCGCCGAAGCTGCAGCGGCACGGTTGTACTCGCTCATCACTTCGGCTTCTTCCTGGCTATCCTTGGCCTTGATGGACAGGGAGATGGTGCGGTTCTTACGGTCAATGCCGACGAACTTCGCTTCAACCTGCTCACCAGCCTTCAGCACGGTGCGGGCATCTTCAACGCGATCGCGAGAGATGTCGGAGGCACGCAGGTAGCCCTCGACGCTGTCGGCCAATTGCACGGTCGCGCCCTTGGCATCGACATCGAGGATGGTTCCGGTGACGATGCTGCCCTTCGGATGGTCCGCCACATAGGTAGTGAACGGATCGTGCTCGAGCTGCTTCAGGCCCAGGGAGATGCGCTCGCGCTCCGGATCGATGGCGATGATGACCGCCTCGACCTCGTCGCCCTTCTTGAAGCGACGCACGGCGTCCTCGCCGGCCTCGTTCCAGGAGATGTCGGACAGGTGGATGAGGCCGTCGATACCGCCCTCCAGGCCGACGAACACACCGAAGTCGGTGATGGACTTGACCTGACCGACAACACGCTCGCCCTTCTGGTGAGTCGCGGCGTACTCGTCCCACGGGTTGGCCTTGCACTGCTTCATGCCCAGGGAGATGCGACGACGCTCTTCGTCGATATCCAGGATCATCACCTCGGTCTCGTCGCCGACGGCAACAACCTTGCCGGGGTTGACGTTCTTGTTGGTCCAGTCCATTTCGGAGACGTGCACCAGACCCTCGATACCGTCTTCGATTTCAACGAAGCAGCCGTAGTCGGTGATGTTGGTGACCTTGCCGAACAGACGGGAACCAACCGGATGACGCCGGGCCAGATCAGACCACGGATCCGCGCCCAGTTGCTTGAGCCCAAGGGATACACGGTTGCGCTCGCGGTCGAACTTGAGCACGCGCACTTCGATCTCGTCGCCGATGTTGACCACCTCGGACGGATGCTTGACGCGTTTCCAAGCCATGTCGGTGATGTGCAGCAGGCCGTCGATACCGCCGAGGTCGATGAACGCACCGTAGTCGGTGAGGTTCTTGACGATACCCTTGATCATCTGGCCTTCCTGAAGGCCTTCCAGCAGGGCTTCACGCTCGGCGCTGTATTCCTGCTCAACGACCGCGCGGCGGGAAACGACCACGTTGTTGCGCTTCTGGTCCAGCTTGATCAGCTTGAACTCGATGTCCTTGCCTTCCAGGAAGGTAGTGTCGCGGATCGGGCGAACGTCGACCAGGGAACCCGGCAGGAACGCGCGGATCTCGCCGATGTCGACTGTGAAGCCACCTTTCACCTTGCCAGAGATACGGCCGGTGATGATGTCGTTGTTCTCGAACGCCTTCTCCAGCAGGATCCACGCCTGGGCGCGCTTGGCGTCGTCGCGGGACATCTGGGTTGCGCCAAAGCCATCTTCGAGGGACTTCAGGGCCACTTCAACGACGTCGCCGACCTTGACGGTGATCTCGCCGTTGTCGTCCTTGAACTGCTCGGCCGGAATCACGCCTTCGGTCTTCAGACCGGCGTTGACGACGACGAAATCAGGACGGACTTCCACCACGGTGCCGTGCACGATGGCACCCGGCTTCATCGGGGTGGATTTGAGGCTTTCCTCGAAGAGTTGGGCAAAACTTTCAGTCATGTTGAGTCAGGGGTTTTACAGGGTTTCGCATGCACGAAGCGTCCGTGTCGGCATGGTCAAACAAAAAACCCGCGAGCTTGCCTGCGCGCGGGGCCGTGTGATGGGTATTGGTATGAGCTTACTTGCCCAGACGGGCGAGACACTCAGCCAGCACTTGCTCCACTGTCAAATGGCTCGAATCGATCACGTAGGCATCTTCAGCCGGCTTGAGCGGCGCCACCGGGCGCAGCATGTCGCGCTGATCACGCTGACGGATGTCCTCGATAATTTGACTTAAATTAGCATCAAGTCCCTTGTCATTCAACTGTTTACAGCGTCTCTCGCCGCGCACCTCGGCGCTGGCGTCGAGATAGATCTTGACCGGCGCATCCGGGAACACCACGGTGCCCATGTCACGCCCATCCGCCACCAGCCCCGGGGGCTGGGCAAAACGACGCTGCCGTTCGAGCAAGGCCTCGCGCACCTCTGGATGCGTGGCCACGGTGGAGGCCGCCGCGCCAGCCTCTTCGGTGCGGATGGTGAGGGTCACGTCATCGTCGTCGAGCAGGACACGGGTCTCCTCGTCGCCTACGAAACGCACGTCCAGCGCGCGCGCCACCTCGGCCACGGCCTGGGCATCGGCCAGATCGATGCCCCGACGCTGGGCGGCCAGGGCGGTGAGACGGTAGAGCGCGCCGGAGTCCAGCATGTGCCAGCCAAGACGCTTGGCCAGCAGGCGCGCGATGGTGCCCTTGCCGGAACCGCTCGGGCCATCGATGGTCAGGACGGGGATGCTGCTCATGCGCCATCCTCCGAACGGATCGTCAGGCCGGCACCGGCAGCCAGACCCTCGAAGCCCGGAAAGGAGGTGTTGACGTTCTCGCAGTCCTCGATCTGGATGGTGCCGGTCGCACGCAAGGCCGCCATGGCGAAGGACATGGCAATGCGGTGGTCCCCGTGGCTGACCACGGTGCCGCCATGCATCGCGCCACCACGAATGACCATGCCATCCGGGGTCGGCCGGGCATCCACGCCCAGCGCGACCAGGCCATCGGCCATCACCTGGATCCGGTCGGATTCCTTCACCCGCAGCTCCTCGGCCCCGGTCAATACGGTCTCGCCCTCGGCGCAGGCGGCGGCGACAAACAAGGCCGGGAATTCGTCGATCGCGAGCGGCACCAGCTCCTCGGGAATGCGGATGCCCTTGAGCGGGGCGCTGCGCACGCGCAGGTCGGCCACCGGCTCGCCGCCCACCTCGCGCTCGTTGAGCACCTCGATGTCCGCGCCCATCAGGCGCAGGATGTCGATCACGCCGGTGCGGGTCGGGTTGATGCCGACATGCTCCAGGATCAGGTCGGAGCCCTCGGCAATGCTCGCGCCGACCAGGAAGAAGGCCGCGGAGGAGATGTCCGCGGGCACGTCGATGACCGTCCCGGTCAGCTTGCCGCCACCGCTCAGGCAGACAGTGCTTGCGCCGCCCTCGCCTTTTTCGCGACGGACGTCATAGCCGAAGCCTTGCAGCATGCGCTCGGTATGGTCACGGGTCGGCGCGGGTTCGGTCACGCAGGTCTCGCCTTCGGCATAAAGACCGGCCAGCAGCAGGCAGGACTTCACCTGCGCGCTCGCCATCGGCATCACGTAGCGAATCCCTTTCAACGCGCTGCCTCCATGCACGCGCAATGGCGGACGGCCGCCCTCGTTGGTGTCGATGCGCGCGCCCATCAGGGCCAGCGGCTCGGTCACACGGCGCATCGGGCGGCGGGATAGCGATTCGTCGCCCTCCATCACCACATCGAAGTCCTGCCCGGCGATGATGCCCGACATCAGGCGCATGGAGGTGCCGGAATTGCCCAGCCATAGTGGGCTGTCTGGATTCTTCAGGCCACTCAGACCAACACCGTGTATACGAACACGGCCCGTGCCCAGGGTCTCCGGCCCTTCGATCTCGACACCCATGCGGCGGAAGCAGCGCAGTGTGTTGAGGCTGTCCTCGCCCTCCAGGAAGCCGGAGACCTCGGTCACGCCCTCGGCCAGCGAACCGAACATGATGGAACGATGGGAAATGGACTTGTCGCCGGGAACACGCACACGGCCGCTCAGCGCGCCGCCGGGTTGAACGATGAAACGAAGGCTCATGGTCTGACTCTGGAAACGGAATTCGGTCGGGGTGGGGGCGGAAACTAGAGCTTCAGGCCCTCGCGCGCCTGCCTGGCGCGCTCGAACAGGGCATACAGGGCTTCGCCATCCGCCTGATCGAGCAGCTGATAGAGGTGCTCAAGGTCTTTCTGGTAGCGCTTGAGCATACCCTTGATTTCAGCAGCATTGGCGAGCGCGATGTCACGCCACATGGTCGGATCGCTGGCGGCGATCCGGGTGAAGTCGCGGAAGCCGCCTGCGGCATAACGGAACACCTCATGGCGCTCCTCCATGCGGGCCAGACTCTCGACCAGGACGAAGGCGAGCAGATGCGGCAGATGGCTAGTGGCGGCCAGGACATGGTCGTGATGCAGCGCGGTCATCCGCTCCACTTCAGCACCCGCGATCCGCCACATCGCGCTCACCCGGTCCACATCGGAGTCTTCATTGTCTGACAGCGGAGTGATGATGACGCGGCGTTGCTCGAACAACTCGGCGAAGGCCGCCTCCGGCCCACTCTTCTCGGTCCCGGCGATGGGATGCCCCGGTACAAATTGGGCAGCCTTCTGCCCCAGCACGGCGCGCGCATCCTCGATGACCGACTGCTTGGCGCTGCCGACGTCGGTCAATATCATGCCCGGGCGCAACACCGGCTCAAGCTGCTCGAGGACCGAACGCATGGCCAGCATGGGCACCGACAGGACGACGATATCGGCGCCCTGCGCGGCACGAGCAATATCTGTGTCGTAACGATCGATGATGCCTAGCTCCCGGGCGTGTTCCAGGGTGGCCTCGTGTCGACCCGCGCCGACCACCTCGCCCACTCGGCCCGCCCGCTTGAGCGCGAGCGCCAGCGACCCGCCGATCAGACCGCTGCCGACGATACAGAGGCGCGGGCAGTAGAAGCTCACCGCGAGGACTCCAGCACAACCCGGAGCGCGGACAGGAAACGCGCGTTTTCCTCCTCCGTGCCGATGCTCACGCGCAGGAAATCAGGCAAGCCGTAATTCGCGACCGGCCGCACGATCACGCCCTGTCTCAGCAGGCCGTCGTAGATCGGCTGGGCCGGACGCTTCATGTCGATGCAGAGGAAATTGCCCAGGCTGGGCAGCGCGGAGAGGCCGAGGGTCTCGATCCCCTCGCGCACCTGGCGCAGCCCGGCACGATTGAGTTCTCGGGTGCGGCGCACATGCTCCGGATCGGCCAGCGCGGCGCAGGCCGCCTCCAGCGCCAGCAGATTCACGTTGAACGGCTGGCGCACACGGTTGAGGACGTCCGCCACCTGCGGATGCGACACCGCATAGCCAACCCGCAGCCCGGCCAGGCCATGGATCTTGGAGAAGGTACGCGTGACGATCAGGTTGGGGAATTCGGCCAGCCAAGAGATCGCGTTCGGAAAGTCGGACTCCTCGTCGACGAATTCGATATAAGCCTCATCGACCACCACCAGAACATCCTGCGGCAGCGAGGCGATGAATCCATGTAGCGCGCCCTTCTCGACCCAGGTGCCGGTCGGGTTGTTCGGGTTGGCGAGAAACACCACCCGGGTACGCTCATCCACCGCCCGGCGCATGGCGGCGAGGTCATGGCCACGCGGCTGCTCGGGATCATCGGCCGGCAGGGCCTTGGCCAGCTGGGCGATGCCACCCACCGCCTGGGTGCTGATCGGATATACCGCGAAGGCGTGCTCCGAAAATACCGCGCCACGCCCTTCCCCCAGAAAAGCTCGGGCGATCAGATCCAGCACATCATTGGAACCGTTGCCCAAGGTGATGGCCTCAACCGCCACGCTCAGATGCTGGGCCAGCGCCTGCTTCAGTTTGAACCCGTTGCCGTCCGGGTAGAGATGGACAGCACCTGCGTGCGCGCGCATTGCTTCCAGCGCGGACGGGGACGGACCCAGCGGATTCTCGTTGGAAGCGAGCTTGACCGCGCCCTGGATACCGAGCTCGCGCTCGAGTTCCTCAATCGGCTTGCCCGGCACATAGGGCGACAGGCCGCGCACCGGGGAAAAGGCCAGATCGAGCCATGGATTCGAGCTTGTGCCTTGGCTCATGCCTTGAATACCGCCTTGGGGTAGGAGCCGAACACCCGCAGCCAGGCCGCTTTGGTTTCGAGTTCGCGCAGGGCCTCGGCCACCTTGGCATCTTCGCGATGGCCATCGAGATCGATGAAGAACAGGTATTCCCAGGCCTGCGATCGGGCTGGGCGCGACTCGATCCGGGTCAGGCTGATTCCCCTCTCGGCCAGCGGCTTGAGCAGCTCATACAGAGCCCCCGGCTTGTTGGCGGTGGAGACGGCGAGCGAGGTCTTGTCATCCCCGCTCGGCCCGGCACCCTTGGCGCCAAGCACTACGAAGCGGGTGGTGTTGTGCGTCTCGTCCTCGATGTTGGAGGCCAGGATGCGCAGCTGGTAAAGCTCCGCCGCAACCTCGGGGGCGATCGCGGCCGCACCCTCCTCTTCCGCGGCCAGGCGTGCCCCCTCGCCGTTGCTGCTGACCGGCACACGCTCGGCCAGCGGCAGGTGCTCATCGAGCCAGCGGCGGCACTGGCCCAGCGACTGGGCGTGGGCGTAGACACGGCGGACACCGGCAAATCCCCCGGCATTGGAAAGCAGTTGGTGATGGATGCGCAGGGCAACCTCGCCGCAGATCGAAAGATCGTGCGCGAGCAGGGCGTCCTGGGCCTGGGAAACGCCGCCCTCTGTGGAGTTCTCCACCGGGGCCACGCCGTACGATGCATTCCCCGAGGCCACCGTGCGGAAGACCTCGGGGATGGAAAGACAGGGCACCAGTTCGGCGGCATGGCCGAACTGGCGCAGGGCGGCCATCTGACTGAAGGTGCCGGCGGGACCGAGATAGGCCACGCGGGTCGGTTCCTCCAGGGCCAGACAGGCCGACATGACTTCGCGGAACAGCCAGGCAATGCTGGCATCATCCAGGGGGCCCGGGTTAAGGCCTTGGACGCGGCGCAGCACTTGCGCCTCCCGCTCAGGGCGGTAGAACTGGGTATCTCCGCCTTCGGCACGCTTGATCTCGCCCACGGCATGGGCCAGCTGCGCGCGTTCGGAGATCAGTTCGAGAAGACGGCGGTCGACCGCATCGATGCGTTCACGCACGTCTTCAAGCCGCATCAGCAGCTTATCCCCCTCCGCCATAGGGATCAGATCACGCGGACATTCAGCACGCCATCGATGCCACGAATGGCATCGGCCGCGGCGGACGGGACCTCGCCCTCAACATCGATCAGGGTGTAGGCGATGTTGCCGCGTGACTCGTTGACCATGTGGGCGATGTTGACCTTGTGGCTACCGAGAATGTGCGACATCTGGCCGACCATGTCCGGAAGGTTCTTGTTGGCGATGGCCAGGCGGTGAGTACCCTTGCGCGGCAGCTTCACTTCCGGGAAGTTCACGGAGTTGCTGATGTTGCCGTTCTCGAGGAAGTCGCGGACCTGGTCGGCGACCATGATCGCGCAGTTGTCCTCGGCTTCGCCGGTGGACGCGCCCAGGTGCGGCAAGGTGATGCAGCGCGGGTGGTTCTTGGTGGCATTGGTCGGGAAGTCGGACACGTAGGCATGCGCCTTGCCGGAGTTCAACGCCTCGACCATCGCAGCCTCGTCCACTACGCCTTCGCGGGCGAAGTTCAGGACCACGACGTTGTCCTTCATGAACTTCAGGCGATCGGCATTGACCAGATTGCGGGTAGCGTCGATCAGCGGGACGTGGAAGGTGACGAAATCGGCCTTGACCAGCAGCTCGTCAACACTGGAAGCCTGTTGCACGTCAGCGGACAGTTCCCATGCACGCTCGACAGTGATGCCCGGATCGTAGCCGATGACCTTCATGCCCAGCGCACGCGCGGCATTGGCCACGCGCACACCGATGGCGCCGAGGCCGATCACGCCAAGGGTGCGGCCCGGCAGCTCGAAGCCGACATAGTTCTTCTTGCCGTCCTCGACCGCCTTGTGCAGGAAGGCATCGTCCCCCTCCAGCTCGGTGGCGAACTTCCAGGCCTGACCAATGTTGCGGGCGGCCATCAGCATGCCGGCGACGACCAGCTCCTTCACCGCGTTGGCGTTGGCGCCCGGGGCATTGAACACCACGATGCCCTTGTCGCTCATCTCGGCGACCGGAATGTTGTTCACACCGGCGCCCGCGCGGCCGATAGCCTTGAGGCTGGCCGGTACGTCCATTCCGTGCATCTTGGCGGAGCGGACCAGAATGGCATCCGGGCTCTGGAACTCGGAGGCGACTTCGTACTTGTCATGCGGCAGGCGATCCAGGCCCTTGGCGGAGATATTGTTCAGCGTAAGGATCTTGTACATCTTGTATGCCTTTGATTTTGTTGATCTGTTAGCCGTTGCGACGAGCGAAATCGTTCATGAAGTCGACCAGCGAATCCACACCAGCCTCCGGCATCGCGTTGTAGATGCTGGCGCGCATGCCGCCCACGGAGCGGTGACCGGCCAGGGTGGTCAGATCGGCCGCTTCGGCCTCCTTGAGGAAGGCCTTGTCCAGCTCGCTGTTGGCAAGGATGAACGGCACGTTCATCCAGGAACGGCACTTGGGATCGACCGGGTTGGAGTAGAACGGCGAATTGTCGATCGTGTCGTAAAGCTTCTGCGCCTTGCGCTTGTTGATTTCGCCCATCGCTGCCAGGCCGCCCTTGGCCAGCAGGTGCTCGAACACGAGGCCCGCGATGTACCAGGCGTAGGTCGGCGGGGTGTTGTACATGGAGCCGTTGTCGGCCTGGATCTTGTAGTCGAACATGACCGGGGTGCCCGGCAGGGTCTCGCCGATCAGGTCGTCGCGCACGATGACGATGGTCAGGCCAGCCGGGCCGACATTCTTCTGGGCGCCGGCATAGATGACGCCGAACTTGGACACGTCCACCGGACGGGACAGGATGGTGGAGGACATGTCGGCGACCAGCGGAATGTCGCCGGTCTCCGGGATGTAGCCGAACTCGACGCCCGCGATGGTTTCGTTCGGGGTGTAGTGCACGTAGGCGGCATCCTTGCTGAAGGACAACTCGGAGGCATCCGGCAGGGTGGTGTACTTGCTGCCCTTGGTGTCGGCTACGATGTTGACGTTGCAGTAACGCTTGCCCTCGGCGACGGCCTTCTCGGACCAGTGGCCGGTGTTCAGGTAATCGGCGCTGGTCTTGCCACGCAGCAGGTTCATCGGAACCATGCTGAACTGCGCCGAGGCTCCGCCCTGCAGGAACAGCACCTTGTAGTTGTCGGGGATGGCCATCAGCTTGCGCAGGTCGGCCTCGGCCTTCTCGGCGATGGAGACGTATTCCTTGCCGCGATGGCTCATTTCCATCACGGACATCCCGGAACCGTTCCAGTCGAGCATCTCCTCTCGCGCGCGCTCGAGGACCTCGGCCGGCAGCATCGCCGGACCAGCACTGAAGTTGAACACTCGATTATTCTGGGCACGGGCCATGGTGATTCCCCTCTTCAATTATTGATCTGTGGATTCGGTGTCGACGCCGGCGTCGTCGGCGGACTCATCGCCGGCTTCGCCCACGCTCTGGATGCGTTCGATCTGGACCAGGTGCTCATCCTTGCCCAGGCGGATCAGGGTCACGCCCTGGGTATTGCGCCCCACCAGAGAGACCTCCGCCACCGGTGTGCGCACCAGGGTGCCCTGGTCGCTGATGAGCATCAGTTCGTCGTCTTCCGCCACGCGCACCGCACCGACCAGCATACCGTTGCGCTCGGTGGTCTGCAGGGCGATCACGCCCTGACCGCCGCGGCCATGACGCGGGAAGTCGTCCAGCGGGGTGCGCTTGCCGTAACCGTTCTGGGAAGCCGTCAGGATGGACACCGGCTCACCCTCGCGGGCGACGATCATGGACACCACGGTCTGGCCCTCGGTCATGCGCACGCCAATCACCCCGGACGCGCCGCGACCCATGGCGCGCACGTCCGTTTCCGGGAAGCGGATGACCTTGCCGGCATTGGTGAACAGCATGATCTCCTGCGCGCCATCGGTCAGGGCGGCGCCGATCAGGCTGTCGCCCTCGCGGATGTCGATGGCGATGATGCCGCTCGGACGCGGGCGGGAATACTCGGCCAGCGGGGTCTTCTTGATGATGCCGTTGCGGGTCGCGAACACGACGTAGGACTCGCCGGAGAAGTCGCGCAGCGGCAGCAGGGCCTCGATGCGCTCGTCCTCCTCCAGCGGCAGGATGTTGACGATCGGGCGTCCGCGCGCCTGGCCGCTGCCCAGCGGCAACTCCCAGACCTTCTTCCAGTACACCCGACCGCGGCTGGTGAAGATCATCACCATGTCATGCGAACTTGCGACCAGCAGCTTCTGGATGGCGTCCTCGCCCTTGACCTTGGCCGCGCTGCGGCCGCGCCCGCCGCGATGCTGGGCGGCGTAGTCGGACAGCGACTGGGTCTTGATGTAGCCGGCGTGCGAGAGGGTCACCACGCGCTGTTCCTCGGCGATCAGGTCCTCCTCGGACAGATCGGCGCGGGCGGCCTGGATTTCGGTGCGGCGCGCATCGGCATACTGGGTGCGAATGGCCACCAGCTCCTCACGAATCACCGCCATCAGCCGATCGGGATTACCAAGGATTTCAAGCAGTTCGCCGATCGTGTTGAGAATCTCGGCGAACTCGTTGACGATCTTGTCCTGCTCCAGGCCGGTCAGGCGGTGCAGGCGCAATTCGAGAATGGCCTGGGCCTGGGCGGGCGACAGGCGATACATGCCATCCTCGGCCATGCCGAAGCTGGCATCCAGACCTTCCGGCCGGGAAGCCGCGGCGCCGGTGCGGGCCAGCATCTCGCGCACCACGCCGGAGGCCCAGGCGCGCGCGAGCAGCTGCTCCTTGGCCTCGGCCGGGCTCGGCGCGGCCTTGATCAGGGCGATGATCTCGTCGATGTTGGCCAGCGCGACGGCCAGGCCTTCCAAAATGTGGGCGCGGTCACGGGCCTTGCGCAGTTCGAACAGGGTGCGGCGGGTCACCACGTCGCGGCGGTGGCGCAGGAAGGCCTCCAGCATATCGCGCAGCGGCAGGGTGCGCGGCTGGCCGTCGACCAGGGCCACCATGTTGATGCCGAACACGGTCTGCAGCTGGGTCTGCTGATAGAGGTTGTTGAGCAGCACCTCGGCCATCTCGCCGCGCTTGACCTCGATCACCACGCGCAGGCCGTCCTTGTCGGACTCGTCGCGCAGCTCGGAGATGCCCTCGATCTTCTTCTCCTTGACCAGCTCGGCAATGCGCTCGATCAGGCGCGCCTTGTTCACCTGGTAGGGCAGCTCGGTGACGATGATGGTCTGCCGGCCGGTGCGTTCGTCTTCCTCGATATGCGCGCGGGCGCGGACCTGGATGCGCCCGCGACCGGTCAGGTAGGCCTCGCGGATGCCCTCGGCGCCGAAGATGATGCCGGCGGTCGGGAAGTCCGGGCCCGGCACGAGTTCAAGCAGGCGCTCGCCTTCGATGTTGGCGTCATCCACCAGCGCCACGCAGGCGTCGATGATCTCGCCCAGGTTGTGCGGCGGGATGTTGGTCGCCATGCCCACCGCGATACCGGCGGAACCGTTGACCAGCAGGTTGGGGAAACGGGTCGGGAACACGGCCGGCTCGCGCTCGGAGCCGTCGTAGTTGGGCACGAAGTCGACGGTGTCCTTGTCGATGTCGGCCTGCAGTTCGTGCGCGATGCGGGCCATGCGCACTTCTGTGTAACGCATGGCCGCCGGGGCATCACCGTCGATCGAGCCGAAGTTGCCCTGGCCATCGACCAGCATGTAGCGCAGGGAAAACGGCTGGGCCATGCGCACGATGGTGTCGTACACCGCCGTGTCGCCATGCGGGTGGTATTTACCGATGACGTCACCGACCACGCGGGCGGATTTCTTGTAGGCCTTGTTCCAGTCGTTGCCCAGTTCGCTCATCGCGTACAGGACGCGGCGGTGAACGGGTTTCAGACCATCGCGGACATCAGGAAGGGCACGGCCAACGATGACGCTCATTGCGTAGTCCATGTAGGACTGGCGCATCTCGTCTTCGAGGTTGACCGGGAAGATCTCCTTGGCGAAATCGGCCATGTACGATGACACTCGGTTTAGGGCATATCAAAGCGCGAAACTATACCACAGCCCCATGACGTTGGATCAGGGGCAGATCACTCTCCGCCGAGCACCGCACGGACGCGTTCAGCGTTCGGCTGCAGAATGACGCCGCGCTCGGTCACGATGGCATCGATCAACTCGGCCGGCGTCACGTCGAACGAAGGGTTCCACGCCTCCATGCCTTCAGGAGCGATCCGTCGCCCCGCCAAGGTGGTCACCTCCTCCATCGGGCGGGTCTCGATCGGAATCTCGGTGCCACAGGACAGACTCAGATCAAAGGTCGTGGACGGCGCCACCACCATGAAACGAAGACCATGATGGCGGGCCATGATCGCCAACCCATAGGTGCCGATCTTGTTCGCCGTGTCACCATTCGCGGTGATACGGTCCGCGCCGACAATCACCCAGCCGACCTGCCCCATGCGCATCAGACTGGCCGCCGCCCCCTCGCAGATCAGGGTGGCAGGAATGCCATCCTCCTTCAGTTCCCAGGCGGTGAGACGCGCCCCCTGAAGCCAGGGCCGGGTTTCGTCGGCAAACACATGAGTAATGCGCTGTTGGGCATAGGCGGTTCGAATGACGCCGAGAGCCGTTCCCAGGCCAGCGGTGGCGAGCGACCCAGTATTACAATGTGTCAACACTGCGCGACCAGGCTCGATCAACTCAGCACCGAGCGCCCCCATGCGCCGGTTGGCAGCCAAGTCTTCCTCGTGGATGGCAATAGCCTCGCGCTCGATGGCAGCAAGATCAGCTCCGCTATCAAGCACTCGACGCATGCGCTCCAGCGCCCAGAACAGGTTGACCGCCGTCGGACGTGAACGGGCCAGACGCTCGATCTCCTTATGAACTGCCTCCCGAGCCATCTGATCGTCGACGCCATGCTCTAACCCGGCCAGCACCACGCCATAGGCGGCGGCAATGCCGATGGCCGGCGCGCCGCGTACCACCATATCGTGAATCGCATTCGACACCTCGGCAGCACGCTCGCAGCGAACTTTCAGACACTGGACGGGCAAAGCTCGCTGATCCAGCAATTCCAACGCATTCCCTGACCAACTCAGGGCGCGCACACCATCAAATTCAATCATGTCTCAACCATGGTCCGGATAAATGCCTGCTTGAGTTCGAGCCGCTAAGCGGCTATACAAAACCCGAGTGCCGAACTGTCAGAACAGGTCGTGTGCAGCATCGCAACACAAGCGATGTAAAAAAACAACGACCTTTAGATTTTTCGGAATCGAGTACGTATCATAAAACTAACAAGCCGTACGGCGTCGTGATGGCTTGCCCATTTTGAGACCCAACTCCATACATAAGGGATGGACAACATGAAGAACTTCGCCGCTCTCAGCGCAGGCCTGCTGGTCACTGCAATGTTCGCCGCTCCGGCCCTGGCCGCCGATAAGCCGACCGCCTATGTCTACGACAGCCAGAAGAAAGTCGTCAAGGATGGCGTGGGTAAGTGCCTGTTCAACGGCCACACCACCCTGAGCGCCGACACCGCCATCGAAGCCTGTCACCCGGAATACTTCAAGAAAGTTGAAGCTAAGCCGGTCATTGAAGCTCCGAAGGCTCCGGTCGCCGTTGCCAAGGTATTCACCCTCAATGCCGACACCTACTTCGACTTCGACAAGTACAACCTGAAGCCGGAAGGCAAGAATGCCCTGGATGCTCTGATCTCTGAAATGAAGATCGAGCAGGTTGACGAAGTCATCGTTGTTGGTCACACCGACAGCATCGGCACCGACGCCTACAACCAGAAGCTGTCCGAGCGCCGCGCCAAGACCGTCGCCGACTATCTGGTCAGCAAGGGCGTCCCGGCAGCCAAGATCAAGGCCTCTGGCATGGGCGAGACCAAGCCGGTTGCCGACAACAAGACCAAGGCCGGCCGTGCCAAGAACCGTCGCGTAGAAGTTACCGTCAACGGTTCCACCAAGTAATCAGTCTCCTGATACTTGACCGGGGGCGCCGAAAGGCGCCCTTTTTTTTGCTTGGCTTTTGCGATCAGGTGATCAGAGGGGGCTAACAGACATGGCGACTCGCCGCCCCAGGACATGAAGCGGCTCCTCGCCATGTCCGTTTCCCTCGCCCCCCTCTCCCGCAAGCGGGAGAGGGGGGCGAGGGAACGCTTCGCGTTGTTTCACGTTAACCATGCCTCAGATAGACATCAAAGCGAATCGCCTTGCCCTTGAAAATCACGTCAGCCGTCTTGTTTGCGAGACAGGGCGCATGCAGTGGACGCTTGACCACAACACGCTTGAGCGCGAGCGGCAGAACTTTCTCCAGCAACACATCCGCATCCGCATCCTGCCCGACAAGGGCGTGAAACAACCTCATTGGCTTCTTGACAAGCGCCGACTTGATGCGTTCGGGAAACATGGGGTCAAGCAGTAGCACGTCAAACTGATCCCGCATCCCTTCTTCCTCACTCAGCACATGAGCATCGACGGCCAGCAAGTGCATACGCTGAATCACCGCGCTGGCATCCGGGGTGTGCCCCGCCCTCTGCAACCCATCACTCAGCAAGGCGTGCACTATGGGATTGCGCTCCAGCAGGGTGACCTCGCACCCCAGACTCGCCAACAGAAAGGCATCACGTCCAAGCCCCGCCGTAGCATCCAGAACCCGCGGCTTGTAACCGCTCTTGATACCCACAGCACGCGCCAGCAATTCATTCCTGCTTACACCCTGCCTGCGGCGATAGCCCATGGCGCCCTCAAGGAAATCAACACGCAGCGGCTGTTCACGTGGGGCAGCGGCATCCCTGAGCGCGAGCCCCTCAGGACTCACGAGAAGAATCAGCCCTTGCGCGGGGGAAGGCTCGGAACAAGGGAGATGGAGATGCTGCGCGAGGTCGAGGGCAGCATGACGTGAGGCCTCGTCCCCCGCCACAACCGTGACCAAAGGAGTCATCGACCGCCGGGGACGAGAGGTTTGATGAGGACCTTCGAATTACGCTGGGCGTTGTAGATCGCCCGGCGAGCCACCGGCAGGGCCTCGACACTTTCCAGGCGGAAACCATGCTCACGAAACCAGTGCGTGGTATGTGTCGTGAGCGCGAACATCTCGGTCATGCCCGCTTGCCTGGCTTCCCGCTCGAGTTGCAGGAGCAACCGAGACGCGCGTCCGCCACGCTGATAGTCAGGGTGCACCACCAGGCAGGCCAGCTCGACCGTGCGCGCCTCCTCGAACGGATGCAGCGCGGCGGTGGCCACGATTCGCCCATCCAGCTCGACCACCCAATAGCGCTCGATCTCCAGTTCGAGTAACTCGCGGGGCCTGCGCACCAGCACCCCTTCCTCCTCGAGCGGCCGGATGAGGTCGAGAATCCCGCCGACATCATCAATCGTCGCACGGCGCAGTCGCTCCAGCGGCTCAGAGGTGACCAGCGTACCCTTGCCCTCGCGGGTGAACAGCTCGCGCAGCAGTGAACCCTCCTCGCCACGATCGACCAGATGCACACGCTCGACCCCCCGACGCACAGCCTTCACTGTGCTGGCCAGATGTTTCTGGAACTCCGAATTGAGGGCTTCGGCACCTTCCCAGGCGGAGGCCTCGGCCAGGGTCATGGTCGGCGGGAGCCGATTGGCTGTTTCAGTCAGGAAGATCAGCTTGTCGGCCTGAAGGCTGACCGCGATTTCAACGGCGACATCCTCTGATCGCAGGTTGAAGACCTCGCCGGTCGGCGAAGTTCCCAAGCAAGACTGGAGAAGTACATGCCCCGCATCGAGGAGGGATGCCATGCGCACCCGATCGACCTTGCGCACCTCCCCCGTCCACCCCAGGTCCACGCCATCACGCACGCCTGACGGTCGCGCAATCACGGCATTCGTGGTCACCACGGACAGGCGCGCTCCTTCGAGCGGGGTGTTCGGCATGCCCTGCGAAAGACGCGCAATCATGTCGACGCTCTGTACCGCCACCGCCGACTTGACATGCTGCAATTCATGCTCGCCGGTGATACGCAGACCGGCGTGCAGACGTGATTCAATGCCCGCCTGCCTGAGCGCCGCCTCGATCTGAGGCCGTGAACCCGGCACCAGCACCAGACGCACCCCGAGCCCACTGAGAAGAGCCACGTCCGAAGCCAGGGTCTCCATCCCCTCCTCCAGCAGCGCCTCGCCCGCGAAGGCCAGGACGACCGTCTTGCCGCGATGCTGATGGATGTAGGGTGCAGCATCCCGGAGCAGCTGCTGGATGGTGGGATGCTCGAGCGCACTCATGATCGGACTCGTTTAGTCCAGCGCCCCGAGCAGGAACTCCAGCAGCGCCTTCTGGGTGTGCAGACGATTCTCCGCCTCGTCCCAGACCACGCTCCAGGGGCCGTCGATGACAGCCGCATCCACCTCTTCGCCACGGTGGGCGGGCAGGCAGTGCATGAAGAGGGCATCTGGCCGCGCCAGCTTCATCAAGGCCTCGTTGACGCAGAAGTCCGCGAAATCGCGCCGGCGTCGCTCGGACTCCTCTTCCTGCCCCATGCTGGTCCACACGTCAGTGACCACCATATCTGCGTCGCGGCAGGCCTCGCGCGGGTCATGCGTCAATTCGATGATGCCATCCGCCTGGGCCACGATCGCAGGGTTCGGCGCATAGCCTTCCGGGGTCGCCACCTTGAGCTTGAAGCCGAACACCCGCGCGGCATTGATGTAGCTGTGGCACATATTGAAGCCATCGCCCACCCAGGCCACCGTCTTGCCGACGATGCTGCCGCGATGCTCCTCGTAGGTCAGCATATCGGCCAGAAGCTGGCAGGGATGGTTGAGGTTGGTCAGGGCGTTGATGACCGGCACGCGCGAATGGGCGGCGAACTCGACCAGATCCTCGTGGTTATGGGCGCGGATCATGATGATGTCGACCATACGCGACAACACACGCGCACTGTCGGCAATAGGCTCGCCCCGCCCGAGCTGGGTGTCGCGCGGCGAAAGGAAGATCGCGTGGCCGCCGAGCTGGGCCATGCCAGCCTCGAAGGACACCCGGGTGCGGGTGGATGCCTTCTCGAAGATCATCCCCAGCACACGGTTCTGCAGGGTCAGGACACGCTCGCCGCGAGCGTTGGCGGCCTTGAGATGGCGCGCGCGATCCAGGACCAGGCGGACTTCGGAAGACGACAGATCGTCAAGGACGAGAAAATGTCGCACAGTCATGCCTTGACCTCGGCGGCAAGGAAGTCGGCGACGAGGCGGGCAAGGCGATCCACCAGCTCGTCGGCCTGCGCATTGCTCATCACCAGCGCGGGCAGCAGACGGATTACGGAATCGGCGGTCACGTTGATCAGCAGGCCTTCGGCCAGTGCGCGCTTGACCAGGTCGCCGCAGGGACGATCGAGCTGCACACCGATCATCAGGCCCAGACCACGTACCTCGACCACGCCCGCCAGCCCGGAGAGACGGGCTGCCAGACCCTCGCGAATGCGCAGGCCGAGTTCGGCGGCGCGCGCCACCAGACCGTCGCGCTGGATCACCTCCAGCACGGTGTGGGCCACGCGGCAGACCAGCGGGTTACCACCGAAGGTGGACCCATGATTGCCGGGAGCGAACAGCTCGGCGGCGGCGCCCGCCGCCACGCAGGCGCCAATCGGCACGCCGTTGCCCAGCCCCTTGGCAAGGCTCATGACATCGGGCCGGATGCCTGCGTGCTGGAAGCCGAACCACTGGCCGGTACGGCCGATGCCGGTCTGTACCTCGTCCACCATCATCAGCCAGCCGTGCTGGTCGCAGATATCGCGGATGCCTTGCAGATAGCCCTCGGGCGCAACACGCACACCACCCTCCCCCTGAACGGGCTCGACCAGCACGGCGACGATGTTGCGGTCATGGCCGCCAACCTGACGCAGGGTCTCCAGATCGCCATAGGGCAGGCGCACGAAACCGCCGACCAGCGGCTCGAAGCCGGCCTGGACCTTGCGATTGCCGGTGGCGGAGAGGGTCGCAAGCGTACGTCCGTGGAAGCTGGACTCCATCACCACCACATGCGGGTCGGCAATGCCCTTGCGATGGGCATAAAGGCGCGCCAGCTTGATGGATGCCTCGTTGGCCTCGGCGCCGGAGTTACAAAAGAACACCTTCTCCATGCCGGACACTTCACACAGCTGGTCGGCCAGCTTTTCCTGCCAGGCGATGCCGTAGATGTTCGAGGTGTGGATCAGGGTTTGAGCCTGCTCGCAGATGGCCTGCGCAATGTCGGGCTGGGCATGTCCCAGACCGCAGACAGCGACACCCGTGATGGCATCAAGATAGGCCTTGCCTTCGGTGTCCCAGAGGGTGGCGCCCTGCCCCTTCACAAAGGTGACCGGCAGGCGATTGTAGGTATTCATCAGATGGGGGGTGGACATGCGATCCAGCTCCATGAAAGTGTCTGATCGATTTGATCAAGCGAACCCGGGTCGCCTCAGCGAATAAATCAGTTGATCCCAGAAACAGAAAAAGGCCCGGCGTAACGGGCCTGTTTTCAGCAGTTTACCCGCGCCGCCCCAAGTTGTGAACCACGGGGATGTGAAGGGCAACGCGAAGACCCCGAGGGCCGTCGGATCAGCCCTTGGCGGCTGCGTGGCGCTTGGAAACCTCGTCCCAGTTCACCACGTCCCAGAAGGCGTTGATGTAGTCGGGGCGACGGTTCTGGTAGCGCAGGTAGTAGGCATGCTCCCACACATCCAGACCCAGGATCGGAGTGCCCTTGACCTCGGCAATGTCCATGATCGGATTGTCCTGGTTCGGCGTGGAGCAGATCTGCAACTTGCCTTCGCCATCCACGATCAGCCAGGCCCAGCCGGAACCGAAACGGGTGGCGCCCGCGGTGGAGAACTTCTCGCGGAACTGGGCGAAATCGCCGAAGGTGGCTTCGATGTCGGTCAGCAGGTCACCGTTCGGAGTACCGCCGCCATTCGGAGACAGCACCTGCCAGAACAGGCTGTGGTTGAAGTGGCCGCCACCGTTGTTGCGAACAGCGACCGGCAGCTTGGAGACGTTGGCCATCAGCTCTTCGACGGACTTGTCATCCCACTCGGAACCCGCGATCGCGTTGTTGCAGTTGGTGACATACGCACCGTGGTGCTTGGTGTGGTGAATTTCCATGGTGCGCGCATCGAAGGACTTCTCCAGCGCGTCATAGGCATAGGTCAGTTCGGGAAGGACAAAAGCCATGAGAGTTCTCCTGATGGGGTCCGTGAGGTGTGGGCGGAGGCGCCTCCACGACGGGAGAGACGGCATCCGCTGCGGCAAGGCTGATGGAGCCGCACCGCGAGAAATGCGCCACCTGAGTATGTGAACGCAAAAACTTTAGCATAGGGCTCATCTATTTCCACCGCGCCTGTTCTTGTGTCCGATTGCCATGCCGGGCGTGCCACTGACGCGTCATCGCCAGGAGCGAGTTTCCGCAGGGTCGGAAGGCGCGTATTCGTTCATGACCGGCGCTCCTGGCGCTTGAGGGCGAGCCCGCCCTTGAGCATGACGATGTCATGCAGATCACAAAGCATGAAATGACGATTGGCCGGATCGCTCAGATGTTCCACCGTGGCCGGGTCACCGCGAAGATAGCGATGAGCGGAGATGCGGAACGGCTCGGGCAGGGAAAGATTGAATGGCGACGGCTTGACCAGCATCCGCACAACCTGGGCGAACAGCAAGGCGTAACGCTCGCCATCCGGCTCCTGGTAAATCGCCCCCAGGCTTTCGCCATAGCGCAGAAACAGATTGACGTAATCGGCCAGGCCGGGATCGTTGGGATTCATCGCCGCCTCGCTCATTCAGGAGCCCGGCCCGATTCAAGATGGGCATAGGGCGGTTCGCTGACCAGGCGCGTATCGATCAGCGCCTTGCCGACGGTGAAGTGGTACAGGCTCTGCCACGCCCCCTCCTCCGCCAAGCCGAGCAGACGATGCACCTCGTCGTCGAAAAAGCAGCCGATGCCGGTGCCGCTCAGACCGGCCGCTTCGGCCTCCAGGTAAAGCGTCTGGCCGATCGTGCCCGCCTCCCAGTACAGCCGGCGATAGGCCCACGCCCCTTCATTCTCGAAAGCCCGATCCAGATTGGCGAGCATGCCCAGGCTGAACGCCCCATGCCCGGCGATGGCCTGTCGGCAACACAATTGCGAGGCCGCGCGGCGCAGGTCCAGCGGGGCGTTCAGGCGATAAAGCGGTAGCTGTGATCCGGCGACGGCATCCCAGCCCACACCCTCGCCGGCGCAGGCACGGTGGAACGCTTCGCCGCCATCCTCGGTGCGCGCCAGAAGATAGAGCCCTGGTTCCAGTCCTTCGACCGCATGCACGAACAGCAGGAGCTGGATGGCGGGCGGAAACGGCAAGGCATCGAAAGGCGCCTGCGCCAGCGTCAGGGTACGCTTCAGCATGCGCTCGAAGACCGCGCGCGGGAGGCCGGTGCGGCCGTCCATGCGTTGCGCGCTGCGGCGCTGGCGAATGATGGCGCAGGCATCGGGGGCATCGGTCGAACGCAAGGCGGAAGAGGTCCTGCGCGGCGCGGCACGAAACGGGCGGGAAATCTCGTCCGACTTGTGCACGGCCGGCAGGACCTGTTCGATCTGCGGCCACTCGACGTATTCCGCGCCGAGACGATTGGCCGTGCCGCGCCACTCCGCCAGCGAATGGGCGATCCTCCCCCAGTCCACGCCGCCGACGGCTCCATCCGACGTGCCGAGCACCGCCAGCAGATCGGGATGCTCGCGCTCAGCCAGTTCGAAATCCGCTTCCCGATCGATCCCGAGACACGCGGCGACCATATCGTCGCCCGGCGTGACATCGCAGCTCAGCGCCCAGCCCATCACGCTGGCGGCGAAGCGGCTGGAGGCCAGGGCGTGACCGACATCAAGCTGAACATAGCGGTAGGCCCGCGCGCCGTATTTCCAGGCCTCCCGCCACACCACGGAAGACAGCCCCAACGCGCCAAAGCTGCCGAGATGCGCCGCGCACAAACGGGCGGCCTCGCCCTCCGGCAACACGGCTCGCCGCTCCAGGGCATGCTCGTAAGGCGCGTAGTGGTATAGCCCCGGCCCCAGATCGGGCGAGACAGCCCGCCACAGCAACAGATATCCCTCGGTGGGATGCAGATTGCCACTGGATGGATTGTTGCGCAGCGCCCAGCGATCCGGGCCGAACGATTTCCAGGCGCTCAGACCAAGGGCCAGTTCCATGAACAACCCGAGGCTTTCCAACGTGAACGGTTCGGGCACGCGGGCGGCGCTCGCGTAAAGTGCGTCATAAGGCATGACCGGCCCGGTCTCATGCGCAAGCGGCAGCGCTACCGTTGGCGCGCCGACAAAACGACGGTACGGATTGGGCTGAGTATCCCAGTCCAGAAAGGCGGGGCCCGGCGCGTAGGCGTGGAAATGATGCTTGGTCAGACGGTGATAGGCCCGAACCGCCTGGATGGCCGTGCTTACTTCCATCATCGCATGCCCCATGTCAGCGCGGATAGGCTGCGGTGAAGACGCGTCGGAGCAAGACTGGGGATGTCAATCATGAGCACCGCATGGATGAGGGAATCACCATCTCCCAGCAAATCTCGAACCAACGCCGCACGGCCCGACCGGACATGAGCAAGCGATTGAATTGAAAGCCTATCTTGCCGGGCGTTGACGGATGATCCACGCCGAAGGTATCGGAAAGATGCATCAAACCCGACAAAAAGCCCGACACGAGGACGAATCACGCCTCACCGATCCCGCTCAAGGTGCCGAAGGCCGTGGCACGCAGGGTTTCGACGAAACCAGCGCGAGCCTCCTTCTCGCCGCTTCGTACCGCCGCGTAGAGCGAACTCCACAAGCCGTCCTGGCCGATCGAACGGGCCAACACATAACCGCGCTCGATCTGCGCCTGCGCCGCCCAGCGCGGCAAGGCGGCCACGCCGCGACGCGACGCGACAAGCTGGAGGATGGCAACGGTCAGCTCGGCGGTGCGCCGCGCCGGCGCGACACCGGCCGGTTTGAGCACGCGCTGGACCAGATCGAGGGCCTGATCGGGCACGGGATAGGTGATGAGCGTCTCTTCCGCGAAATCACCGGCCTCAAGCCAAGCCTTGTCCGCGAACCGATGCCCCGGGGCCAGCAGGGCGACAATCTCGTAGCGGAACAGCGGCAGGCAGCTCACGCCGGGCGCCTCGTGCGCCTCGGACACCACTGCCAGATCCGCGCGATCCTCCGCGAGCAGATCGATCGGCTCCGGCAGGAAACCGCTGACCAGGTCCAGTTCGGATTCCGGCCGCTCAAGGCGATAGGCATCCATCGCCGGCATCAGCCAGTCAAAACAGGAATGGCACTCGACCGCGATGCGCAGGCTCTCCGGAGCACGCGCGGAGGCCATCCTCAGAAGGTCGGCACGCGCCGCGTCCATCTCCGGCAAGGCGCGGCGGGCCGCCACCAACAGCCGCTCCCCGGCCGCCGTCAGGCGCAACGGACGGCGCGAACGATCCAGCAGATCGACACCGAAATATCGCTCCAGCGCGCCGATCTGATGCGACAGCGCCGACTGGGTGAGATGCACCCGCCCGGCCGCCGCCGACACGGAGCCCGTCTCCGCCAGTGCCTGGATCATGCGCAGATGCCGCAACTCGATCATGAATCACCATCATCAAACAATGAAAAACATTCGTTTGAATCATAGTCCTGCCCACAGGATCATGCCAGCACTTCATTCATGGAATGCATTGACTGGAAAACATCATGAACAAAGCACATATTCAAACCCACACCCTCGGCTTTCCACGCATCGGCGCGCAACGCGAACTCAAGTTCGCACTGGAGGCCTTCTGGCGCGGCGAGACCGATGCCCATGCGCTGGAAAACACCGCCCGCGAACTGCGTGCTCGCCATTGGCAACACCAGCGCGATGCCGGCCTGTCCTGCGTGACCGTCGGCGACTTCGCGCTCTATGACCACGTCCTGAACCACATCCAGCTCTTCGGCTGCGAACCGGCGCGCTTCGGCTTCACCAATGAGGATGCGCTGACCCGCCACTTCACCATGGCGCGCGGCGTGCGAGGCCAGGCGCCCACATGCTGCGGAGCCTCCGCCGATGCCAGCGACCAGCGCGCGCTGGAAATGACCAAGTGGTTCGACACCAACTACCACTACCTGGTCCCCGAATTCACCGCGGATACCGTGTTCAAGCTGTCGTCCAGCCGTCTGTTCGACGAAACCGAGGAGGCGCTTGCCCTCGGCCACACGCCCAAGGCCGTACTGGTCGGCCCGCTGACCTTCCTGTGGCTGGGCAAGGAGAAGTCGGAGGGGTTCGATCGCCTGAGCCTGCTCGACCGCCTGCTGCCGATTTACGGCGAGATCCTGGCGCGCCTGAAAGCACAGGGCGTGGAATGGGTGCAGATCGACGAACCCATCCTTGGTCTCGACCTGCCCGGCCCGTGGCGCAACGCCTTCGAAACGGCCTATGCGCGACTCACCGGCAACCGCCCCAAACTGCTGCTCGCCACGTATTTCAGCGCGCTGGCCGACAATCTTCGCCTGGCCTGCCAACTGCCGGTGGACGGCCTGCACGTTGACGCGGTACGCGCAGCGGAGGAGCTTGCGCGCGTGGCCGACTGGCTGCCCGCGCACAAAGTGCTGTCAGCCGGGATTGTCGATGGCCGCAATATCTGGCGCGCCGACCTGGATGCCGCGCTCGCCAGGCTCAAGCCGCTGGCCGAGCAGCGCGGCGGCACGCTGTGGCTGGCCCCGAGTTGCTCGCTGCTGCACGTGCCCATCGACCTGGAGCAGGAAAACGTGCTGGATACCGAGCTCAAGTCCTGGCTCGCCTTCGCCCGCCAGAAACTGGTCGAACTGAACGTGCTGCGTCATGCCCTCACCGAAGGCGAACATGGCGTAAATGACATGCTCGCCGCAGCGCGCGCTGCCCTTGCCTCACGCAGAGCCAGCCCCCGCGTGCACAATCCAAGAGTCGATGCCTGCCTGAAAGCCCTGCCCGCCGATGCCGACCAGCGTGCCGCCACCTTCACCGAGCGCCAGCGCATCCAGCGAGAGGCACTCGACCTGCCGCCCTTCCCCACCACCACCATCGGCTCCTTCCCGCAGACCACCGAACTGCGCGCCGCGCGCGCCTCTTACCGCCGCGGCGACATCAGCCTGGCGAGCTACGAAGGCGTGATCCGCGAGGAGATCGCCCGCGTGGTGCGCAAGCAGGAAGACCTCGGCCTCGACGTGCTCGTCCACGGCGAGCCGGAACGCAACGACATGGTCGAATATTTCGGCGAAAAGCTCGCCGGCTTCGCCTTCACCCGCCATGGCTGGGTCCAGTCCTACGGCTCGCGCTGCGTGAAACCGCCGGTCATCCATGGTGACGTCAGTCGCCCGGAGCCCATGACCGTCGCCTGGACCGCCCACGCGCAATCCCTGACCGATAAGCCGATGAAAGGCATGCTGACCGGCCCGGTCACCATCCTGCAGTGGTCCTTCGTGCGCGACGACCAACCTCGCCGAAGAACCTGCGAGCAGATCGCGCTCGCCATCCGCGACGAGGTGGCCGACCTTGAGCGTGCCGGCATCCGCGTCATCCAGATCGACGAGCCGGCCTTCCGCGAAGGCCTGCCGCTGCGCAAGTCCGAATGGCCGGCCTATCTCGACTGGGCCGGACGCTGCTTCCGCATCAGCGCCTCGCCGGTCGCCAACAGCACCCAGATCCACACCCACATGTGCTACTCGGAGTTCAACGACATCCTGCCCGCCATCGCCGCGCTGGACGCCGATGTCATCACCATCGAAACCTCGCGTTCGGATATGGAGCTGCTCAAGGGCTTCGGGGATTTCGCCTACCCCAACGAGATCGGCCCAGGTGTGTGGGACATCCACTCCCCGCGCGTGCCGACCGTGGCCGAAATGGAACGCCTGCTGCGCAAGGCCGCCGAGGTCATCCCCCCGGAGAACCTCTGGGTCAACCCGGACTGCGGCCTCAAGACGCGCGGCTGGGCGGAGTCCGAGGCCGGGCTGCGGAACATGGTCGAAGCCGCGCGCAGGATGCGCACGAGCTGAGTCAGTCGTGGCTCATGTCCCCGGCTGCAGTTCGACCGACAGCGTCAGCTTCTGCGCTCCCCGCAGGACGGTGACATCCACAGTGTCGCCCACGCGGTAGTCATCGAGGAGGTCACGCATGCGGGTTACAGATTTGACCGGCTTGCCGTCGATCGCCACGAGGATGTCTCCGATCCGCATGCTGCCATCACCCCCGATCACGGCACCACGAAGTCCGGCCCGCTCTGCTGTCGAGCCAGGCTGGACCCGCAGGATCAGCACACCGCGCTCATCGTCCTGGAACACCTGCCGGTTGATGTCTTCGTCCACCTGGATGCCCAGGACCGGACCTACGTAATGGCCCTGCCGAATGATCTGAGGCACGACCCGGTTGACCGTGTCCACCGGCACCGCGAAGCCGATCCCCGCCGAGGCCCCGCTTGGACTGTAGATGGCGGTATTGATGCCGATCAGACGCCCGGAGGAGTCCAGGAGCGGGCCGCCGGAATTGCCGGGATTGATGGCCGCGTCGGTCTGAATCAGGTGCTCGATGGTGCGCCCGCCATCGGCGTCCAGCGAGCGGTCGAGGGCGGAAATGATGCCCATGGTCAGCGTCCAGTCCAGACCGAAGGGGTTTCCGATGGCGAACACCTTCTGACCAACCTTGAGGTCGTGACTGGTCCCCAGGGGCACCGGCGGCGGACGCCTGAAGCCTACCCCGATGCGCAACACCGCGATGTCGTGGGCTGGAGATGCCCCGACCAGCGCGGCCCGGTAACTGCGGCTGTCCGCGAGCTTCACGAATGCCTCGCTCGCACCCTCGATGACATGGTAGTTTGTGACCACATGACCGGCATCGTCCCAGACAAAGCCGGAGCCTGTCCCGCGCGGCACGGAAAAAACGTTGCGCGTCCACAGGTCCACCACCTGTTCGCGGGTGGAGATGAACACCACGGAGCCACGCGCGTTCTCGAACAGGGCGATGGTGCTCTTCTCGTCTTCCGCGAGGTCGCCCCGTGGGGTTACGGTGCGTATCACGGCTTCGCCCGGCACGAACAGGGATTCGAGGAGCGGCCAGGCCAGCCACATGACGAACACCAACAGGCCAAGCCAGGGCAGGCTGCGAATGAGGGAGGATCTCTTGTCCATCGGGGTTCCGTCGCGACATGTTTCCTGCGAAGTCTACGCATTCGCGAAGGACACATGCACTGCCGTCAGGCGTCGAGCGACCGCCCCCAGCATCGGACAAGCCGTGGGAATGCGCATCCGTCGGCCGATCCACCGGACTGACTGCGCCCTGCCCTGCGCTAAGATGTCACCAACATATCGATAGGTGATGAATGAATGTGCGGTATAGCGGGTGAGTTGAGATTCGACGGAACGCGGGCGAACCTGGCCGCTGTGGCGCGCATGATGTGCGCGGTCGAGCGGCGCGGACCCGACCACGCGGGCAGCTTCAGCGATGGCCCGCTCGCGCTCGGGCACCAGCGCCTGTCCATCCTCGACCTGTCCATCCACGGCCACCAGCCGATGGTGGACCGCGAGGCAGGCCTCGCCCTGATCTTCAACGGCACCATCTACAACCACCCGGAACTGCGGGATGAACTGCGCCATCGCGGCCATCGCTTCAGCTCCAGCGGCGACACCGAGGTCATCCTGCGCGCCTGGACCGAATGGGGCCCGGACTGCGTGCGCCACTTCCGCGGCATGTTCGCCTTCGCGATCTGGGAGATGGAGGCCAAGCGCCTCTGGCTCGCGCGCGACCGCTTCGGCATCAAGCCGTTGTACTACAGCAAGGACACGGCACGCATCCGCTTCGCCTCCTCCTGCCAGGCCCTGCTCGCGGCGGGCGGGGTGGACACCTCCATCGACCCCGTCGCCCTGCACCACCAGTTCACCCTGCACGCCGTGGTGCCCGCGCCGCGCACGGTGCTCAACGGCATCCGCAAGCTGCCGCCAGCGCACGTCCTGCGCATCGACCTCGATGGCACGGAGAGCCTGCACCGCTACTGGGAGCTGACCGCCCATCGCCCGGCCGACGCACTCACCGAGGACGCATGGGTCGAGGCCCTGCGCGGCAAGCTGATGGAGACCACCGCCCGCCACCAGGCGATCTCCGACGTGCCGGTCGGCGTGTTGCTCTCCGGCGGGCTGGACTCCAGCCTGCTGGTCGGCCTGCTGGCTGCCCATGGAACGCTGCCGCGCACCTTCTCCATCGGCTTCGAGGATCAGCCGGAGGAGAAAGGCAGCGAGTTCGAATACTCCGACCTCGTGGTTGAACGCTTTGGCACCGAGCACACCAAGATCCAGATCCCGAACGAGCAGGTCCTTACCCGACTGCCCGAGGCCGTCGACGCGATGAACGAACCGATGGTCGGCCAGGATGCGGTCGCCTTCTACCTGCTGTCCGAGCAGGTCAGCCAGCACGTCAAGGTGGTGCAGAGCGGCCAGGGCGCGGACGAGGTGTTCGCGGGATACTTCTGGTATCCGCAGATGAATGAAGCGCAAGGCACCGATCTGGAATGCTTTGCGCCGCGCTATTTCGACCGCGATGACGCCGAGCTCCAGGGCATGGTCACGCCACCCTATCGTGGCGACGACCATACCGGCAAGCTGGTCGCCGAACGACTGGCGGCCATCAAGGGCGACGAATACATCGACCGCGTGCTGGCCTTCGACGTCACCACCCTGATCGTGGACGACCCGGTCAAGCGGGTGGACAACATGACCATGGCCTGGGGGCTGGAGGCGCGCGTCCCCTTCCTCGACCACGAACTGGTCGAACTGGCCATGCAGATCCCGCCCGCGCTGAAGATGGCCGACGGCGGCAAGGGTATCCTCAAGAAGGTCGCGCGCGGCATGATCCCGGACGGTGTGATCGACCGCCCCAAAGGGTACTTCCCCGTGCCCGCGCTCAAGTTCGTGCGCGGCGAATTCCTGGATTTCATGCGCGACATCCTCACCAGCCAGGCCTGCCGAGAGCGCGGCATCTACGAACGCGCCTACGTGGACAAGCTGCTGGCCGAGCCCGACCGGCATTTCACCCGCCTGCTGGGCAGCAAGCTGTGGCACCTGGCCCTGCTGGAATTCTGGCTACAACGCAACGTAGACCGCTAGGAGCGCATGCAGGAGGCCCGATCCCGGGCCGAGCGATGGCGTGGTCATCGCGGCGAGGACGCCGCTCCTACAGCCTTGTCATGAGCTGCCGCCATCCCCATACTTGACAGTAAAACTCAACCATACGAGACGCATCATGGACCCCATCCTCCAGCAGATCGACGAGATCGTTAAGAACAACCCCATCGTGATCTTCATGAAGGGCACCCCGCAGTTCCCGATGTGCGGCTACTCCAGCCGCGCGGCCGAGGCGATCAAGGCCTGCGGCGTGGAGTTCGCCTACGTGAACGTGCTCTCCGACATGGAAATCTTCAACAACCTGCCCCGTTACCAGGACTGGCCGACCTTCCCGCAGATCTACGTCAACGGCGAACTGATCGGCGGTTCGGACATCACTGTGGAGCTGTTTCAGCGAGGCGAACTGAAGCCGATGCTGGAAGCGGCGGTGAAAAAGGAAGGTTGATAGTCCTTCGGCGTATCACGCCAAGGCAAGCCATTCATGGCTTGCTCGAAGGCGAGGCGCCCCAAGCGCCTGCTCTTCGGAGTCCGTCGCGCAAATCTGCCGCGATGAGCCGAGGTGAAAAAGGGCGAAACAGCCCTTTTTCACCATCCTGTCAACACACCCTATCCGCACTGCTGGAGAGCGAGCCCCGATCGTTCGAGGACTACGCCAAGGATGACCAGCAAGCCTGGGGCGTGTGCAAGCGCGCTTGCTCTCCGTCTCCGACTTGCGGCAAAGTCACACGGTGCCCTTCTTCAAGCTCAGGCCTCCGCGCAATGAGCGTCGTCGCCCGCAACCCAGCGGCCTCCCTGGCGCAAAATCTCGCCCACCGCCTCGGCGGTCATGGGGCGGAAACAGTAATACCCCTGGATGGCATCGCAGCCCATGGCATGCAGGGTTTCGAACTGCTCCTTGCTCTCCACACCCTCGGCCACCACGCTCAGGTTCAGGGTGTTGGCGATCGCCAGCATGGCCTGCACGATCTGTACATCATTGCCGTCGACGGGAATATCACGGATGAAGGAGCGATCGATCTTGAGCTTGTTGAGCGGGAAAGTCTTGAGATACGAAAGACTGGAGTAACCCGTGCCGAAGTCATCGATGGACAGCTTCACCCCTAGCTGGCGCAAATTATCCATCAGGCGGCCGACATCCTCGTCCCGGCGCATGACCACGCTTTCAGTCAACTCCAGCTCAAGCAGTTCAGGAGAAAGACCGCTGGTCTCCAGGGCCTGGCGTACCTCATCCACCAGGGCCTGACGAAACTGGAGCGCGGAGATGTTGACGGCCACACCGACCCTCTGTCCATGGAATTGCTGCCACTGCATGGCCTGACGACAGGCCTCCTGCAATACCCACGCACCAATCGGCTGGATGAGGCCTGTCTCTTCGGCAACGGGGATGAACCGATCGGGCGGGATGAAGCCCTGTTCGCCATCCTGCCAACGGAGCAAGGCCTCCACCATGCAGATGTGACCGCTGCCCAAGTGCACCTGGGGTTGGTAATGCAGTGAGAGCGCGCCTGTTTCAAAGGCCTTTTGCAATCGTGTCTGGAGCACCATGCGCTCGGCCGCCTCGGCATCGAGCCGGGCATCGTAGTAGCGGAAGCTGCGTCGCCCGGAGGCCTTGGCCGCCAACATCGCCATATCGGAGTTACGAATCAGCTCCTCGACCGTTTCGGCATCCTCGGGATAAAGCGCGATGCCGATGCTGACCGACAGGGTCAGCTCGTTTTCCGCCACATGGTAGGGTCTGCCGATGGCATCGAGGATCGTCTGCGCCACCTTGGAAACATGCCGTTTCTCGCTCAAGCCGCCAAGAACAATGATGAACTCGTCACCACCGAGGCGCCCCACGGTGTCGGAATTCCGCACGCAGAGCTTCAGCCGCTCGGCGACCTGGATCAGAACTTCGTCCCCCACACCGTGGCCATAAGTGTCGTTGATGGCCTTGAAGCGATCCAGATCGACAAAAAGCAGGGCCATCATGCTGGCATGCCGCCGGGCCACGGCAATCGTCTGTGCGACCCGGTCAGCCAGCAAGCGGCGATTCGGAAGCCCCGTCAGGGAGTCATGCATGGCATAGCGCGCCAGGCGCTCTTCCGATTGCTTGCGCTCGGTGATATCCCGCACCACCGCGAGTACCCTCGGCTCACCGGAGATCAGGCTGCTGCGTAGCGCCACCTCGACCCAAAATACTGACCCGTCCAACCGCCGGGCCCGCCAGTCGAACACCTGGGGACCTTCGACAACCGCACGGTGCAGCCTTTGTGAAGACTCGGCAACGGTATACGGCGGCACGCCTTCCGAGAGCAGGCCGACGTCGATATGAAGCAGTTCCCTGCGGGTGGCGCCATACATCTCGAGTGCCCGCCGATTGACATCCAGCACCAACCCCGTCTCCGCGTCATGCACGAAAATGGCGTCGTTGCTTGCATCGAACACCTCGCGGTAATTTTCCTCACTGAGGCGGAGTGCTTGTTCAACCTTTTCGCGCTCGCCCAGCTCCTCGGCCAGGGCGCGAGTCTGAATGGCGACGCGGCGGCGCAGACTGTAATTCCAGGCCAGCACCAGACTCGCCACGACCAGGATGATCAGCGTCGCGATCAGCACGTACTTCAACACGCGTCCCGCCATGAGCGCCTGCGCGCCATGCAGATGGATCCATCGTTCCGAAATCCCCTTGCGCTCCTCTTCGGTGATGCTGGCCAGCGCTTTCTCGAGAATCTGACCCAGCATCGGCCAGTCGTTCCGGCTCGCGATATGGAGCGGATTGCTTCGCCCTGAGTCCCCCACCACACGAAGGTTCGCAATGCCCGCCTTGTCGATGAGGTAGGAAGCGATCGCCAGATTGACGACGGTTGCATCAACCCTCTGGAAAGACACCTCGAGAAGGGCGTTCAGGTCATCTTCAACCGGCACAAGGTCCACGCCAGGGAAGTGCTGGCACAAATACTCATGCAGGGCGTTCCCGCTGGTGATGCTCACCGTATGCCCATGAAGATCGAACAGGGAGCGGTGGCTTCGTTTCGAATCCCTGTGGGCAATGATGACGTTGGGAATATCGATGATCGGCTGGCTGAATTGCAGGTATTGCTTGCGCTCCGCAGTTTTCTGGGCTTCTCCGACGATGTCCACCTGCCGTTGCATGGCCATCTGGAGCACATGGTTCCAGTCCTTGGCTCGGACGATCTCGAAACGCACACCAAGACGATCCCCGATGAGGCGGTAATAATCCGCCATCAAGCCCTGGTATTGGCCCGCTTCATCGAAAAACTCGATCGGTGGGAACGAGGGGTCCGGCGCCAGTTTCAGGACCGGATGGTCACGCAGCCATGCGCGCTCCTCCTCGGTGAGGGATAGCGGGGCTGCGCCTACCCCGCTCACCAGCCCTCCAGCCAGCAACAGGCAGAGGAGCGAGCGGCGGATGAAAACAAGAAAGCCCGCGTGAAGCAGAGGAGACAGGAACACAAGAGGATCGCTGAAAAGGTTGCGGTGGTATCAACTCTGGTCGCGGATGTTACAACACCCGGCCACGGGAAGAGATGTTGAGCAGCATCGAGCGTCAGAGCCACTCCGGGTAAAGCATGCCGCAGGCGGCCACCGCGCACCACGCCACCACCCCGAGCGGCGCGATGCGCCAGCGCGCCAGCATCAGCCAGCCCACAAGGGCAATGACAGCGTCCTCCCAACCCGTCACCGTCCCTGTCCATAGCGGCTGATACAGTGCAGCGGCGAGGATGCCTACCACCGCGGCATTGACTCCCGCCAGCGCCCGCATCGCCCAACCACTCGCACTCAGGACGGACCAGAAGGGCACCACGCCCGCGACCAGCAATAAGCCAGGCAGGAAGATGGCGAGCAGCGCCACGGACGCGCCGGTCATACCGCCCATCTCACCGGGCAGGCTCGCGCCCAGATAGGCCGCAAAGGCGAACAAGGGCCCGGGGATCATCTGCGCAGCACCGTAGCCGGCAAGGAAGGTTTCCTGACTGACCCAACCGGTATCAACCACGGCCTCGTTGAGCAAGGGCAGCACGACATGTCCGCCACCGAAGACCAGTGCCCCCGCCTGGTAGAACGCCGCACCGACGGCCCACAAGCCGCCGCCCTCCTGCCCCAGCCAGACCAGACAGGGCAGTCCCAGGGAAAAGAGCAGAAGAAAAAGGGCACTTGCACGAACAGCCTGGCTGGATGATCGGCCTGTCCGCTGTCTGTCCCCCGTCGGAACGGCCAGCAGCAGCCACCCCATCAGCCCGCCGAGGACGATCACGGCGGGCTGTGACCATGCCTGCCCCGAATCAAGTACGATGCCGGCCGCCGCCACCGCCAGCAGGATGCGAGGAATATCCGTACAGAACTGCCGTGCCATCACCATGACCGCATGGGCCACCACGGCCAGCGCAGCCAATTTGAGCCCATGCAGGAGCGCTTGCCCCAGCGGACTGTCCAGGCTGTGCGCGAACCCGGCAAAGGCGATCAGCATCGCCGCCGAAGGCAGGGTGAAGGCGACAAAGGCAGCCAGCGCACCGGCCCAGCCCGCACGCATCAGGCCAAGCGCAAACCCGAGTTGGCTGCTGGCCGGACCGGGCAGGAACTGGCTGAGAGCCAGAAACTCGGCGAAGCGCGCCTCACTCAGCCAGGCGCGGCGCTCAACGAATTCGCGGCGGAAACAGGCAATGTGGGCGATGGGGCCGCCAAAGGCGGTGAGCCCCAGACGGAAAAAGGCCAGGAAAACCTCGAGCACGGCGGCGGAAGAGATGCTGGATGCCGCCATGACAGGCCCTCAGTCCCGCGTCTCCATGAAATCACGGACGTCGCGGACATGTTCGCTCCACGCATTGACGATGCCGCAATACAGCATAGCGGTCATCTCCGCATCATAGAGCGCGCCGTGTGCTTGCTTGCCATCCCAGTCAAGCCCCGCCTCGGCACAAGCCTTGGCCAACACGGTCTGGCCGTAAGCCAAGCCTGCCAGGGTGGCGGTATCAAACACGGTAAAGGGATGGAAGGGATTCCGCTTGTAGCCGGTTCGGGCAACCATCGCGTTCAAGAAACCCAGGTCGAAATGGGCGTTATGCCCCACCAGAACGGCCCGCTTGCAGCCTTCGCTCTTCATTGCCCGACGGATGGGCGCGAAGACGAGATCAAGCGCCTCGCGCTCCTCCACCGCGTGACGCAGCGGATTGAAGGGGTCGATCTTGTTGACCTTGAGTGCGTCTTCCAGGATGCGCGCCCCCTCGAAGGGCGTGACATGCACGCCAATGCGCTCTCCGACGCCTAGGCGTCCATCAAGATCAAAACCGAGGATCACCGCGCCTATTTCGAGCACGGCATCGGTCGAGGATTCAAAGCCGCCCATTTCCATGTCGACCACCACCGGGAGGAAACCCCGGAAGCGGCTGGCCATCAGGCTCCTGGCGTGAGGTTCCGTCACTTCAGACGCCACCGCACGGCCTCGCCCGCCCGGAGAGGGACCAGCTCCACACCCGGTTCGACATCAACCAGCGCGGGCGCGGTCCAATCCTCCTTGACCAGGGTGATGGTCGAGGCATTGCGCGGCAGGCCGTAGAAATCCGCGCCGAAGTGGCTGGCGAAGCCTTCCAGCTTGTCCAGCGCACCGGCCAGCTCGAAACCTTCAGCGTACAGTTCGATGGCGGCATGCGCGGTGTAGCAGCCGGCGCAGCCGCAGCTCGATTCCTTGGCGCCCTTCGGGTGCGGCGCGCTGTCGGTGCCGAGAAAGAACTTCGGATTGCCGCTGGTGGCCGCCGCGACCAGAGCCTGGCGGTGGGTCTCACGCTTGAGGATGGGCAGGCAGTAGAAATGCGGGCGGATACCGCCGACCAGCATCGCGTTGCGGTTGTAGAGCAGGTGATGGACGGTGATGGTGGCGCCGACGTTGGCCGGCGCCGCGGTCACGAAATCGGCCGCGTCACGTGTGGTGATGTGTTCCATCACCACCTTCAGTTCCGGGAAGTCCTTCAGCAGCGGGGAGAGCACACGGTCAATGAAGACCTTCTCGCGGTCGAAGATGTCGATCTCGGCATCCACCACCTCGCCATGCACGCAAAGCACCATGCCCTCGCGTTGCATGGCCTCGAACACCGGGTAGACCGCACGGATGTCGGTCACGCCGCGATCGGAGTTGGTGGTCGCGCCGGCCGGATAGAGCTTGACCGCATGCACCATGCCGCTGGCCTTGGCGCGGGCGATTTCCTCCGGCCGGGTCTGGCCGGTGAGGTAGAGGGTCATCAGCGGCTCGAAAGCGGCGCCCTCGGACAGCGCGGCCAGGATACGTTCGCGATAGGCCAGCGCGTCATCGGTGGTGACCACTGGCGGCACCAGGTTGGGCATGACGATGGCGCGGGCGAACTCGCGCGCCACGTCCGGCAGTACAGCCTGGAGCATGGCGCCATCGCGCAGGTGGATATGCCAGTCATCGGGACGGGTGATGGTGATCTGCATGTCGAAACTCACAAAAAGAAGCCCGCTGGAGCGGGCTTGGGCAATGATGGCTCAGGCGCTTACCACGCCAGGTAGGCGTAACCCTTTTCCTGCAGTTCCATGATGGCGGCGGCGCCCACTTCCTCGACCTGGGCATACTCGACCATGTCCTTCTTATCCCAACCGAGGGTCTTCATGGTGTTCCCGCAGGCGATGTACTTGACCCCGTAGTTTCGGGCCTGGGACTCCACGCGCTGGCGGAGAATGGCCGGGATGTCGCGCTTGGGATTCTTGGCCAACAGGTGGATGCCCGGCCCGAAGACGACCACCGCGATGGCGACGTTGTCTTCGTACTTGGTCAGCATGGCACTGATGGAATTGAGGATGTGCTCGATGTATTCCCACTCGGCGTGGTTGAGCTGATAGACAATCTTGTGCTCGGGCGGATCGCCGGGAAAGCGCACCGTCTTGGCTTCGGGTTTATTGGCCTCACTGGCCTGAGCTGCGGACAAACCGAAAAGCGCTCCCACGGCGGGCAAGCCTGTCAGGAAACGGCGGCGGGACGAGCTGGAAGACATGCTGTTGAACCCCTGATGTACGTATTATTGCGATGACAACTTTATCACAGCGGCGTTCCCATCCCGTCCCCGCTCCACAACCATGCCGCCCCGCGCACCCCGCTGGAATCACCGTGGGCAGGGGGGACCAGGCGGGTGTCGACCCGATCTGAGAACACGTAATGCCCCCAGAGGCGCGGCACGTTGTCGTACAGGCGGCGCGCATTCGACATGCCGCCGCCCAGCACGATCACGTTCGGGTCGAGGATGTTGATGACATGCGCCAGGGAGCGCGCCATGCGGTCCTCGTATCGCTGTAAAGCCGCCTCGCACACCAAATCTCCGTCCTCTGCACGGGCCACGACCTCCGGCGCCTTCAGCGACTGCCCCGTCTCCGATGCAAAGGTATTCGCCAGGCCGGTTCCGGACAGCCAGGTCTCAATGCAGCCATGCTTGCCGCAATAGCAGGCCGGTCCCGGCCGCTCGTCATCGCGGGGCCAGGGCAGCGGGTTGTGGCCCCACTCGCCGGCGATGGCGTTGGGGCCGGTCAGCGCATGGCCGCGCACCACCACGCCCGCGCCACATCCGGTGCCGACGATGACCCCAAACACCACCTCGGCACCCGCCGCCGCGCCATCCACCGCCTCGGAGAGGGCAAAGCAGTTGGCATCGTTCGCCATTCGGATCTCGCGCGCCAGGGTCCGCTCCAGATCGGCCTTCAGCGGCTTGCCGTTGAGCACGACCGAATTGCTGTTCTTCATCAGCCCGCTGGCTGGGGAAATCGCCCCCGGGGTGCCGATGCCAATCGTGCATGTCCTGTCCACGGCCTGCTCCGCGCGCATCACGAGGCCCTGGATGGCGGCGAGGATGCCCGCATAGTCACCCTGCGGCGTCTCCACGCGCTCGCGGTAATGCTCGGCTCCGCTCAAATCAAGCACGATGGCCTCGATCTTGGTTCCTCCGAGATCAATACCGATACGCATAAATATCTCCTATTTAGTCAATATAAATTCAATGAAGCGAATGTAATACCCATAACCCCATCTCATCGCAAGGTAAATTCAGGATGGCAAATTCTTGCTCGACTGGATCGTCCTGACCGTGCGGAAACGCTTCCCCTGGGGAAGAGGGCTCTGTTGGCTTCTTGACGTAAACCGGCACCTATTCATTTCATGTAATTATCTCGCCCATCCAGCCAGGCACGGAAGCGAGCCCTCCTTGACTCGATGATATGACTGACGTAAACCTTTCAATTGCGTCTTTCAAGCCAAACGAGAGGAGGCAATATGGAAGATCAGCAGTCCGCGTCTTGTACGCGCGTTTCAGGTTCGGTCGATACTGGCGAGCAGCCGGTCGCCACTGAGCCAACCACCAGAGAAGAGGTGCCGAAGATGAGTGCACGTGTCGGGCAAAAGGCCCCGGACTTCACCGCACCTGCCTACTACAAGGGTGGCTTCACCAACGTGAAGCTGTCCGACTTCGCAGGCAAGTGGGTGTTGCTCTGTTTCTATCCGGGCGACTTCACCTTTGTTTGAGCTACTGAAGTGTCGGCGGTCGCCGCAAATTATCAGAAGCTCCAGGACATGGGTGTAGAAGTCATCTCGGTCAGCGTGGACAGCCAGTTTGTCCACAAGATCTGGAATGACGTCGAACTGAGCAAGATGGTGGATGGCGGTGTGCCATTCCACATGGTTGCGGACCAGAACGGTGCCGTGGGCCGGGCCTACGGATGCTGGGAAGAGAACCAGGGGGTCGAACTCCGCGGTCGCTTCATCATCGACCCGGATGGCGTGATCCAGGCCATGGAAATGCTCACCCCGCCGGTCGGGCGCAAGCTTGCCGAAACCATTCGGCAGGTCCAGGCCTACCAGCATGTGCGTGCCACCGATGGCAAGGAAGTCTGTCCCGCGGGTTGGGAGCCGGGCAAGACGGTCCTCAAGCCTGGGCCGGACCTGGTCGGGAAGGTATGGGAGGTCTGGAAACCTTCCATGGAATAGTCCGCGCTTCTATAGCCGGCTATCTGAAACCCCGTCCAGATGACGGGGTTTTTTATTGACCCGCAAGGACGATAAACCCATGTGCAGACGGGGAGCCTCCTTGATCAACGCTCGGAAAGAAAAATGAATCCACTATCCAAGCTGCCCTCCGTGAGTCGCCTCCTTTCCGACGCGAATGTCGCGACCCTGGTCGATATCCACGGCCAGACAGTAATCACGCGACTCATCCGAGATGCGCTGGCCGAGGCACGCGAGGCAGCTCGGGCAGGCAAGCCCATCCCCGACGATGCGAGCCTGATCAAGAAAGTCACCGCCGACGCGCAGGCACTCGCCCTGCCCAGGCTGCGCCCGGTCTTCAACCTGACCGGCACGGTCCTGCACACGAACCTCGGCCGCGCGCCGCTGCCCGAAGAGGCCATCGCGGCGCTGATCACGGCCGCCCGCAATCCCTGCGCGCTGGAATACGATCTCGAAAGCGGCAGGCGCGGCGACCGTGACGACCTCGTCGAGGACCTGCTGTGCGAACTGACCGGGGCCGAGGCCGCCACCGTCGTCAACAACAATGCCGCCGCCGTGTTCCTGCTGCTGAACACGCTGGCGCGCAAGAAGAAGGTCGTCGTCTCCCGTGGCGAGCTGGTCGAGATCGGCGGTTCCTTCCGCGTGCCCGACATCATGAAGCGCGCCGGGGCGAAGCTGGTCGAGGTCGGCACCACCAACCGCACCCACCTGAAGGACTTCCGCGACTCGATCGACGCGCGCACGGCCATGCTGATGAAGATCCACACCAGCAACTACGCCATCCAGGGCTTCACCCATGCCGTGCCCGAAAAGGAGTTGGCCGAGCTTGCGCGTGCGCACGACCTGCCCTTCGTCGTGGATCTGGGCTCCGGCACCCTGACCGACCTCGAGCGCTGGGGGCTGCCGCATGAGCCGACACCGCGCGAAAGCATCATCGCTGGCGCCGACCTGGTCACCTTTTCCGGGGACAAGCTGCTCGGTGGGCCGCAGGTCGGCGTGCTGGTCGGGCGTAGGGAACTGATTGCCGAGATCAAGAGGAATCCGCTCAAGCGTGCGCTGCGCGTCGGCAAGCTCACCCTGGCCGCGCTCGAGGCGGTGCTGCGCCTCTACCGCGACCCCGATCGCCTGGGGGAACGCCTGACGGCGCTGCAGCAGTTGACCCGCCCCGCATCCGAGATTCGAGCCGCCGCGGAGCGCCTGCTGCCATCGCTGCAGGCTGCGTTGGCCCCGCTACCGGTGACGGTGGACATCGTGACGCTCAGCTCGCAGATCGGCTCCGGCTCGCTACCGGTCGACCGCCTACCCTCGGCCGGCCTTGCCGTCCGCCCTCAGGGGAAGAAAAGCGGCGTGCTCCATCACATCGAGGCCGCGCTGCGCGAGCTGCCCCAGCCGGTCATCGGGCGCATCGAGGACGGCGCGCTGCTGCTCGATCTGCGTTGTCTTGCATTCGACCAGGAGTCCGAGTTTGCTACCCAACTTCCGGACCTCAGCTTTTCACAGTGAGCGCAATTCCCCCTTGAGGCAGGCAGCATGCTGATCGGCACCGCAGGACATATCGACCACGGCAAGACCACGCTGGTGAAGGCGCTCACCGGGGTGGATGCGGACCGGCTGCCGGAGGAAAAGGCGCGCGGGATCACCCTCGACCTCGGCTACGCCTACACGCCACTCGCCGATGGCTCGGTGCTCGGCTTCGTCGATGTGCCGGGGCATGAAAAGCTGATCCGCAACATGCTCGCGGGTGCTACCGCCATCGACTTCGTCCTGCTGGTCATCGCCGCCGACGACGGGCCGATGCCACAGACGCGGGAGCATCTGGAACTGCTCGATCTGCTCGGCCTCGCCCAAGGGGCCGTGGCCCTCACCAAGATCGATGCCGTCGCCCCGCAGCAGCTCGAAGCGGCCCTTCGGGAGGTGGCCGAGCTCCTGGCGGGCACAGGGCTCGCGGGCAGCCCGGTCTTTCCGTTGTCGAGCCGTACGGGTGAGGGGTTGGCCGATCTACGCACCCATCTTGTGGCCACGGCAGCCAACGGGCACCCCCGCCCGGCAGGCGGTCGTTTCCGCCTGGCCATCGACCGCAGTTTCACGCTCAGCGGTGTCGGGACCATCGTGACCGGCACGGCGCATGCCGGTGCCATCGCGGTCGGCGACGCCGCCGTCATTTCCCCGCCGGGCCTCAAGGCCCGCGTGCGAAGCATGCACGTCCAGGACCGCCCGGCCGAGCATGGCCAGGCGGGAGAGCGCTGCGCGCTGGCGCTGCGAGGCGATTTCGAGAAAAAGGACGTCACGCGGGGGATGTGGCTCGTCGATCCGGCGCTCGCCTCTCCCCTCTCCCGCTTCCACGGCGAGCTGCGCGTCGCCGCCGGCCAGAAACCGTTGACGAACCTGCAGACCGTGCACGTGCACCTGGGCACCGACGACATCCTCGGGCGGGTGGCGCTGCTGGATTGCAAGAAGGCCGAGCCTGGCGACACCGCGCTGGTGGAGATCCTGCTGGAGCGCGAGACCCTGGCCCTGCGCGGCGACCGCTTCATCCTTCGCGATGCGGGCGCGCAGCGCACCGTGGCGGGCGGCCGGGTGCTCGACATCTTCCCGCCCACCCGCCACAAGCGCACGCCAGAGCGGCTGGCCCTGCTCGACGTGATGCGCGCGGACGACCCGGCCATCATCCTCGGGCATCTCGCCCCCCAGGCCGAGGCCGGCATCGACCTCAACCGCTTCGCCCTGAGTTGGAACCTCCGCGAGGAGGAGGCCGAAGCGCTGTGGCAGCGTGCCGGGCTGCGCGTGATTCGGGATGGCGAGACCGCGACCGGCCTGTCGCGGGCAGCCTGGGAGACGCTCAAGACCAGGCTGCTCGAGGCCCTGGCCCGTGACCATGAAAACGCCCCGGACATGATCGGCATCGAGCCCGGCCGGCTGCGCCGCATGACCTCCGTGAGCCTGCCGCGCTCGGCCTTCAACGCGCTCGTCGCGGAACTGCTGGAATCAGGCGCGATCATGCAGACACGGACCTGGCTGCACCTGCCGGAGCATCGCGCCATTGTCAGCCCCTCCGACCACGAGCAGTTTGCCGAGTTGAAGCCGCTGCTGGATGCCAGCCCCTACAACCCGCCACGGGTCCGCGACGTGGCCAATGCGACCGGCACGCCGGAGCACCTCGTGCGCCAGCTGTTCAAGCGCCTTGCCCGGGCCGGCGAGCTCTACCCCGTGGCCCACGATCACTACTTCACCGCCAGCGCCGTCGCGGAACTGGCCGACATTGTCCGCCGGCTCAATGATGAGCATGGCGCGGCATGCGCCGCGCCGTTTCGCGACATCCTCTATCCCGATGGCGGCGGAGGCCGCAAGGTAGCCATCCGGATTCTCGAGTTCTTCGACCGCATTGGGTACACTCGACGCGTCCGCGACGATCATGTGTTGCGTGACGAAGGTGCCGTCCAACCGTGGACCGCGCAATGAAGATGGAAGAGATCGTTCCCCGGTGGGACGTCCGGTCTTCAAAACCGGGAGGGGCTGTCAAGCGGTCCCTGGTAGGTTCGACTCCTGCTCTCTTCCGCCAATCTCCCCGGCAGCCTAAGGGCCGCACCGCATGGGCCAAGTCGAGCATCGGTGGAGGAAAAATCTCCACATGACTCATCCAGCGCTCAAGGTTTCCTTGCCAGGCCCTTGATTAACAAGGCTATCACCCCGCCGACGACCATCATCAATGAGAGGGCCGTGAACCGCTCCTGCCCCCTCCCCGTGATAGGCCTCTGTCGATGGCTGGGCTCAGGGCGTAGTGAGACGGTCCAGACGCAGCCTCTGGCGCTCGTCGAACAATCGACGGGCACCCAGCTCGATCGCCAGCATGGCCCCCATCCCGGTCGCGGCCGCGATCAGCATCAGGATCATGATCTGGTACTTGACCGCCTGCAGGGGCGGCGTGCCGGACAGGATCTGGCCCGTCATCATGCCCGGCAGGCTCACGACCCCCGCGACGGCAAGCATGTTGATGGTGGGCACCAGCGCGGTGTGCAGACTTTCGCGCCGGAGACTGCGCGAAGCCTGCTTGGCCGCATGACCGAGCAACAATTGCGCCTCGATCGCCCGCCGGCTGGCAGCGGCGCCCCGGTTCAGACTGTTCAGGCCGAGCCCGATGCCGGTCATGGTGTTGCCGAGGATCATGCCCAGCAGGGGAATGGCGTACTGCGGCGTATACCAGGGCGCGACATCGACCAGAACCACCAGCGCCATGAGCGTGAGGGTAAAGGCCGGCAGGGCCATGGCCGCCACCCCGATCAGATACCCCGAGGCCCCGCGCAGGCGGCGCTGCTGGCGCGCCACAACCTCCCAGCCCGCCATCAGAAGCATCACCAGCCCCATCATCCCGACCCAGAGCGGATGATCCGCGCTGAACAGGGTCTCCAGCACCAGTCCCACCAGAAGGAGCTGGGCGACCATGCGCGCGGTCGCGACGTACAGCGAACGGGTCAGGCCAAGTCCATTCAGGCCGAGAAGCACACCCAGCAGCAGCACCAGTCCGGCGGCCACGCCCAGGTCATGGGCACTCAGTTCGATCAGTTGCATGCGAGTTCCTTGGGATGCAGTTCCATGGTCCGGTTCGCGATGCGCGCGCGCTGGGCGGGATCATGGCTGACCCAGATCGCGGCCGCCTGGTGCTGCTCCAGGTAGCCGCGCACGCAATCCTCCATCAGGCGCGCGCTGTCCGGGTCGAGATTGGCGCTGGGTTCGTCCAGCAGCACCACCCGTGGTTGCTGGCCAAGCAGGCGCAGCAGGCCGAGGCGCTGGCGCTCACCGGAAGAGATGTCTTCGATTTCGCGGTCCAGGATGGCGATGCCAAGACCCAGCCGGGCGAGCATCTCCGGTGTGGGCATGGCGCTGAAGTGTTCCCCGACCCGCGCAGCCCACCAACCGCTCTCGGCCGGCAGGTAGGCGACCTGGCGACGCCACGCGGTCGGGCTGACTGTCCGCTGGGCAACACCCGCCAGCAACACCTCGCCTTCATGCGGGTCAAGGTCGGCGATGGCGCGCAGGAGCTGCGACTTCCCGGCACCGGATGGCCCGTACAGGCACAGCAGTTCACCCGCAGAAAGATGCAGGTCAACGGGCCCGAAGTGCGGGCCATGAAGCTGGTGAATGTCGAGCATGCTGGATCAGAGACCGGACAAGTGGGAACGGCGCCAGGAGATCCGCGTGGGATCGAACGCAAAATAAACAATCAGGCCTTGCCATAGGTATTTTCTATGGAGCCCATGACAAAATACAATTTTATCCATAGAGAAGTAATTCTTATAGTTCATCCACGCACCACGCAGTGGGCGATGTCCGCAACACTTCATCGAGGAGAGATGTCATGTCCGATACGATCGTATCCCTGCCCCGTCTCAACGAGCGCGCCCCCGAGTTCGACGCGCCGACCACCTATGGCCGCAAGACCCTGAGCGACTACGAAGGCAAGTGGCTGGTCCTGTTCTCCCATCCGGCCGACTTCACCCCGGTCTGCACCACCGAGTTCACCGCCTTCGCCAAGGCGCACAAGGACTTCCAGGCCATCAACTGCGAACTGCTCGGCCTGTCCATCGACAGCCACTACTCGCACATCGCCTGGGATCGCAACATCGAAGAGAAATTCGGCGTCAAGATCACCTTCCCGATCATCGCCGACCTGTCCATGAACGTGGCCAAGGCCTACGGCATGGTCCACCCGGGCGCCTCCGACACCCAGGCCGTCCGTGCGACCTTCATCATCGATCCGCAGGGCGTGCTGCGCGGCATGCTCTACTACCCGATGAGCAACGGCCGCTCCATCCCGGAGATCCTGCGTCTGGTCAAGGCCCTGCAGACCTCCACCGAGCACAATGTAGCCACCCCCGAAGGCTGGCAGCCGGGCGACAAGGTCATCGTACCGCCGCCGGCCACCGCCGAGGAAGCCGAGCGTCGCTTCAACAGCGGTGAATACGAATGCGTCGACTGGTACTTCTGCAAGAAGTCCGTCTGATTCCCACCGTCCTTCAAGCCCCGCCCCGTGCGGGGCTTTGTGCATTCAAGGAGATTACCCATGGCTCCCTGGCCCCTGCGCCATCTCAGCATCATGACCCTGATCGAGGGTGCCTCCCTCATCGCTCTTGTCCTGATCGCCGTGCCGCTCAAGCACCTGGCCGGCCTGCCCATCGGTGTGAAGATCATCGGCCCGATCCACGGTGCGCTGTTCCTGTGGACGATGGGCGTCCTCGCCCTCGTCGTGCTTCGCGCCCAACTGCCCATTCTCAAGGGCCTGGGCGTGTTCCTCGCCGCACTGATCCCGTTCGGCGGCCTGTGGTCGCACCGGATGATCGATCGCCAGATTGCCGCACATACAGGCACCGCGTAAGCAGCCATGTCCCGTCAGAACAGGTGGTTTTAAGCCGGCCTTCATCTTTCATGCGTACGATTGATACCGGCATAAGCCATATCCCTTCACGGCTTACACACTGGAGATCGTCATGATGAAACGTACCCTGATTGCCGCCGCCCTGGCCCTGTCCACCCTTCCGGTCATGGCTGGCGACATGCAAAAGCCCCTGAACCTTGGCGAACACCTTGCCCTGCGCAGCTACACCGGCCAGGCCATCGGCAGCGTCTTCACCAACGTGCTCAAGGTTGAAAGCGCGGGCTTCGCGGTCAACACCAGCTCCATCTGCTCGACCCTGACCGGCGCCGCCGCGGGCGAGGTCGTTGCCCACAACCGCAACACCGGCGCCATGATGATCGGCGCCTTCGGCAAGCCTGAGGAGGCCGCTGCCGCCTTCGCCCAACTCAAGGGCAAGCAGGCTATCGGCCTGATGTTCGGTGGCCAGACCCCGCCGGAAGAAAACGCCGCGCTGGTCAAGGCCCTGCTGGGCGAAATGGCCAAGGCCGACTATCAGGGCCCGGTCTTCCTGCACCTGGCCGTGTGGGCGGGCAAGATGGCCGAAATGGCCGCCGCCGAGGATGCCGCCATCGCCAAGTACCTGGCGGGCAAGGACAACGTCTACGCCCTGACCGTCGACAAGGAAAAAGGCAAGGGCCTGGTCCACAACGTCAGCTTCAAGGACGGCAAGCAGGCCTCGGTCAAGGTGGTGCACGAAGCCGCCATGAACGACAGCTGGCTCGAGCTGTTCAAGCGTTCGCAGATCAAGCGCCAGTGACCATCACACGGCGTACCCATGAGCGACCCGGCCTTGCGCCGGGTTTTTTGTCTCAATCGTGCTTGATCACGATGGTGGGAAACTTCGTGCTGTAATCCTTCGCCCGCTGCGCCAGCCTGGCGGCCAGCTTGCGGGCGATGTCCCGGTAGATCCGCGCGGTCGGACTCTCGGGATCGGCCGCCACGGTCGGATTGCCTGAATCCGCCTGCTCGCGAATCCCCTTCTCCAGCGGCAACTGACCCAGCAATTCCACCCCGTATTCCTCCGCCATGCGCGCGCCGCCGCCCTCGCCGAAAATCGGCTCCACATGGCCGCACTGCGAGCACACGTGCAGGCTCATGTTCTCGATGATGCCGAGCACTGGCACGTCCACCCGCTCGAACATTTTCAGTCCCTTCCTCG